>JBDRRP010000001.1:0-3807 GCA_043825735.1 Pseudomonadota bacterium
GGTTGTGTTTGAAAGTTTCGGCAAAGGCTTTGGCGGTGATATCGGCCTGATGATGGGTGTCAATATCGAAGACGACGCCATTATCGGTATCGGGGTAACCACTCACAGCGAAACCCCCGGCCTGGGTTCCCGGGCAAAGGATGATCCCAAATTTACCGTGCAGTTTAAAGGCTTATCCATGACCGCACCGATCAAGGTCACCAATGACGGCGGCAAAGTAAATGCCTTAAGCGGCGCCACAATTACCTCTCGGGCCGTGTGTGCGGCCGCCACCGAGGCCGGCCAAATCTACCAGAAGTTCAAACCCCAGCTTGCTGAAAAATTGAAGGAATTCAAATAATAGGGAGATCAAGATGGCCAAAACATTCACTCAGGAATTTGTCAAAGGGCTGTGGAAAGAAATACCGCCGTTTCGGCTAGTTCTGGGTCTGTGCCCCGTGCTGGGTGTGACCACAACCATGAAAAACGGCATCGGGATGGGGCTGGCCACGACCTTTGTGCTGGTTTGCTCCAATATTCTGGTTGCAGCCCTGCGGAGTATTATCCCCCCCAAAGTTCGCATTGCCTGTTTCATCGTCGTCATCGCCACCTTTGTGATCGTGGTCGAACTGTTGATGCAGGCTTACACCTATCCGTTGTTTTTAACCTTAGGCGTATTTATTCCGCTGATCGTCGTCAACTGTATCGTGCTGGGCCGCGCAGAGGCCTTTGCTTATAAAAACAACATTTTGCTTTCAATCGCCGACGGTCTGGGCATCGGCATCGGCTTCACCCTCGCCCTTGGTGCTGTCGGCTCCCTGCGGGAAATCCTGGGAACCGGCACGTTTATGGGAGCGTCCCTGTTCGGTCCGTCCTTTGAGCCGTTTGCCTTCGTGATTTCAGCCCCCGGTGCCTTTGTGTGTCTCGGTCTGATGCTCTGCATCATGAACCTTCTGGGAAGCAAATAGGAGAAAATAAATGGGCTACATCGAACTTGTCATCAGTTGTATCTTCGTTAACAACATTCTGCTGGCCCAGTTCTTGGGCAACTGCCCGTTTTTAGGCACGTCCAAGAAGATGGAAACCGCCATGGGCATGTCCTTTGCGGTCGTCTTTGTTTTGGTGCTGGCCGGCGTGATCACCTGGATTATCTATGCGGCCGTTCTGGTGCCGTTCAATCTGGTGTATCTGCGGACGATCGCGTTTATCCTGGTGATTGCAGCGCTGGTACAGTTCGTCGAGATGTTTTTGAAAAAGAGCATCCCGGCGCTGTATGCCGGCCTGGGTATCTTCCTGCCCCTGATTACGACCAATTGCGCGGTCCTGGGTGTCTGTGTGTTAAATATTGACAAGGAATTTACCTTTATGCAGTCCCTGGTCGCGTCGTTTGCCTATGCTGTCGGATTCGGCCTGGCCCTGGTTCTTTTTGCCGGTGTGCGCGAACGGATTCTGCTGGCCAGGGTTCCGAAACCGCTTCAGGATACGTCCATCGGCCTGATCACGGCCGGAATTATTGCGCTTTCATTTTTTGCGTTTAAAGGGATGGTCTAACCGCCGTTTCCAGCAATAACCAAGGAGGTAATTGTGTTCACAGCACTTATATTTATGCTGGGTTTAGGGGGTGTCTGCGGTATCATGCTGAGTGTGGCCTCAAAAATGTTTTATGTCTATGAAGACCCCCGCATTGCCATCGTGGAGGGATTTACGGCCGCCGCCAACTGCGGCGGCTGCGGATACACCGGCTGCTCGGCCGCGGCGGTTGCCGTTGTGTCCGGTGCAGCACCGCCCAGCGTCTGTATTGTCGCCGGCCCCGAGTCCGCCGCCAACATCGCCGCCGTCATGGGTGTCGATCCGGGCACGGCCGAACCTTTGATTTCCTACAACACCTGCTCCGGCGGCGACCGCGCGGAAACCAAATACCACTATATGGGCATCGGCACCTGCCAGGCCCTGGCCACTCTTTACGGCGGCCAGCGGGAATGCCCCATCGGATGCCTCGGATTAGGTGATTGTGTCCGGGCTTGTGCCTTTGACGCGCTTAAAATCGGGCCCCATGGATATCCGGTTGTAAACGAGCACAAATGTGTGGGCTGCGGCGCCTGTGAAAAAACCTGCCCCAAGGACATTATGGCCATCAAGACCATGTCGCAACGGCTGCTCCATCTCAATCAGGACGACAATCGTATCGCCCCCTGCCAGCAGACCTGCCCGGCTGAGATCGACATCCCCAGGTACATCATGCAGATCAAACACGGAGACTATGAAGGCGCGGTCAATACCATTCGCGAGCGCAATCCGCTGCTTTTGGCCTGCGGCCGGGTCTGTCCCCATCCGTGTGAAACCAAATGCCGCCGGGGGATTGAAGACCAACCGGTGTCCATCAATCAGTTGAAACGCTTTGTGGCCGACTATGAAATGAATTCGGGCAAACACCTTCCAATCTCGGTGGCCCCTTCCACCGGCAAAAAAGTGGCCGTTATCGGCGGCGGTCCGGCCGGATTGAGCTGTGCCTTTTTCTTGCGCCGCCTCGGCCACGGCGTTACCATCTTTGACGCCACGCCGAAATTGGGCGGCATGATTCGCTATGGAATACCGGAATACCGGCTCCCCAAGGAAGTTCTGGCCTGGGAAGTCCAGGGGATTCTGGATCTGGGAATCGAACACAAACCCAACGTCAGGCTCGGCCGCGATTTTGACACCGGGTCGCTGATCGCCGCTGGATATGATGCCATCTTTTTGGGTATCGGCGCCTGGAAAGATTACAACCTGGGGGTTGAAGGCGAGACTTTGAAAGGCTGCTACACCGGCATCAGTTTTTTAACCAATTTTGCGCTGTGGCAGCAGGAAAGACCCAAGGATCCAAGACCGTTTGTCGGCAAAAAGTGTGTAGTCATCGGCGGCGGAAACACGGCCATCGACTGCGTGCGCACCCTGGTTCGCCTGGGAGCCGATGAGGTCTCGATTGTCTACCGCCGCACCCGCAAAGAAATGCCGGCCAACGCGGTTGAAATCGTCGCCGCCGAACATGAAGGTATCAATTTTGTCTTTTTGGCAGCCCCCACCAAGGTCATCGGGAATGAAGACGGCAACGTCGTCGGCCTGGAATACCTGAAGATGGAGCTTGGTGAACCGGATGCCAGCGGCCGGCGCCGGCCGGTCCCGGTTGAAGGCTCTGAAACGGTCATCGACGTCGACATGTTAATCACCGCCATCGGCCAGGGCCCGGATGTGTTTTTCAAGGAAGAAAGCAAAATGCTCGATGAGGATCTGAAAATTACCCGCTGGAACACCATCGACGCCAAAGATCCGGTGGCCCTGCAGTCTAGCATACCATACATTTTTACCGGTGGCGACTCCGCCACCGGCGCTGCGCTGGTGGTTGATGCCATCGGTGCCGGCCGTCGAGCCGCCCGCTCGATTCACATGTACATCGCCGGCGAGGACCTCACGCCGCCTGCCAATACGCTGTTTAAGAAGAACATTCCGGAATCGATTGTTAAATCGGTTCCAGGAATCATCCAGAAGAAACGGACGCCGATGCCCGAACTCCCCGTGGATGAGCGGATCAAATCGTTTATCGAAGCCGACCTTGTGATCACTGAAGAAGACGCCGCTTATGAAGCGAACCGCTGCCTGAACTGCTGCATTTACTGTTACAACCCGGACACGACCTGAAGCGTATAAGGGAGATCTAAGGCATCCGTCCTGAGCGCAAAGCGAAAATCTTCGCTTTGCGCTCTTTTTTTGGAAAGCATTTGATCTCCTTTTATAGCAGTTCTCATAAATATGTTCCGATTCAATACTGAGTTGTTTTAAGAGTTGTTTGGA
>JBDRRP010000002.1:0-2176 GCA_043825735.1 Pseudomonadota bacterium
ACCCAATGCGGGCCAGAGATTCCCGACATTTTTGGGAATTAGGGTGGAGAGATGAACAGAAAAAATTTAAGGAAATGAACAGGCGTTATCAGGCCGTAGACGAGCGGCCACGACACGAGGATGGAGGTGATGAAATGAATGTCCAAGAAATCGTTGAAAAGTATCTCAAGGACAACGGGTATGACGGGTTGTTTCAAATAGATACCTGTTGCTGTTTGCTGGGAGATGAGTTTATGACCTGTGGTGGAGAATATTTTAACGAGTGTGAGCCGGGGTATAAGCACGAAGGATCATGGGGGGGATACGACTATACGATGTCAAGTGAGAAACCCGAATGAACGTCTACGTTCGCTGCCCCAAGGCGTCTGAAATGCTCATCCCTTTGGACGCCTGTTTCAAACGATGCAACCAGAAGCAGCTTGATAAATGCAAAATGCGGGCAGAGGCCGTGCTGAAAAATCAAAACGTAGGGGTCCAGCGTGCCCCAGGATCAACGCGGGGATAGAAATGGGCATAACACCCTACTACCAGCAAAAGGGAATTGTCATCTACAACTGCGACTGCCGCGAAATCCTGCCGGACCTGCCCCCGGTGGACCTGATACTGACTGATCCGCCTTATGGGATTAACTACCAATCCGCCAGGCGGATTGCTTGGCAACGTAAAGACAAGATTCAGGGTGATAAAAATTTTCCACTTTGGATATTTGATGTAATGAAACCCCGAAATGCTCTTTTTGTTTGGCTACGTTGGGATGTTTTGCCATTGGTGCCGCTTCCTAAATCTTTTATTGTGTGGGATAAAATGAACCATTCAATGGGCGACCTTAAACATGAAATTGGAAGGCAATGGGAGGGCTGTGCTTTTTATCCCGGTCCAGAACATAAATTTATTAAACGCCCGGCAGATATAATTCGCTGCAAAAAAATCCCGGCCGAAAAACTTTTGCACCCTAACGAAAAACCTGTCGGAGCCATGTTGCCCTTGATTAAAGCACATTCATCTAATTTGATTCTTGATCCTTTTATGGGAGTAGCCCCCGTTTTATTGGCCGCGAAGTTACTCGGACGGCGAGCAATCGGCATTGAGATTGAAGAAAAATACTGTGAGATAGCGGCCCGGAGATTAAGCCAAGAGGTTCTTCCCTTTGGTAGGCCGTTTATTTCTCAAAAAGGGGCCTCTGGCGAGCAACAGAAGGCCGAATTTTCGACGCGAGGTGACAAATGCATACCCCGGGTAGGGTAGAATCCCATACGGCCCTTTTTCGGGCTTTGGTCGAGGGTGTCGGAAACGACTGTGCCGAAATTATGGGGCAGGCTTACAGCTATGAGGTAGGCAAGCGACGGGTCCGCGCCTACCTCAAAAAACGCATCCGGGATTACGAGGGCGTGGCTAGATACTTTTACAACCACGGACTGGAGGATGCGCACGATGACTGGCCGCTTAAATACCCATATGAGGAACCTGATGATGCCGCCTGAACCTTACTACGACCATGCCGGCATAACGCTTTACCATGGTCATGTTTTGGAAGAATTAAGGAGGCTTCCAGAGGCGAGTGTGAACTGCTGCGTCACCTCGCCTCCGTAACGTACTGGGGCCTTCGAGATTATGGAATTCCCCCCCAGGTGTGGGACGATCGCGGCGGCTGTCCAGGGCATGAGTGGGGGGATGAAATTGAAGGTAAATCACAATCGGGTGCATTAAATGGTTCAACCCTTGATGGTGCACCACCTGGAAAAGAACGGCGGCCAGAATGGTCGAGTCAATTCTGCATCCACTGCCACGCCTGGCTCGGATCGTTAGGCCTCGAACCCACGCCGGAACTTTATCTGAAGCACCTGGTGGACATTTTCAGGGAGATCAAAAGGGTGCTGAGAAAGGACGGAACGGTCTGGCTGAATTTGGGGGATAGTTATGCCAATGACACGAAATGGGGTGGAAAAACCGGGGGAAAGCATGTCTCTTCGCTGCACGGGGAGCCTATTGGAAGAACCAAGAGAAACACCGGCCTCAAACCCAACGACCTGTGCGGCATACCCTGGCGGGCGGCATTGGCGCTTCAGGCGGACGGCTGGTGGCTCCGCAGCGACATCATCTGGCACAAGCCCAACCCCATGCCCGAAAGTTGCAAGGATCGCCCCACTAAATCGCACGAGTATGTCTTTTTACTCTC
>JBDRRP010000003.1:0-13588 GCA_043825735.1 Pseudomonadota bacterium
GCTGTTTTACTTCAAAGGGGTGGCGCCGCCGGAGTTTACCATGATGCACATCTATCGCGGGATCATCCCCTTTGTGATCCTGCAGCTCATCGGGCTGCTCATCATGGCGATGTTTCCGGCCACCATTACCTGGCTGCCCTCTGTCTTTTTCGGATCTTAACGGAGGAAGATATTTGTGGACACTTTACAGGCATTGACCGACAGCTTCCGCGCTGCCGCTGAGAAAGTCTCCGCCATTGTAGCCCCCGTGGCGACAATGGCGGACGCCATTTCGTATGCCGTAAATCTGTGCGACGCCAAGGAGGCCTGCCAACTGCTGGTGTCGGGGTGCGAAAGCCCACTGTCGGCCCCGGCAGAGAACCTGTGCGACCTCAAGCAGCAGAAAGTGATGGCCGCCCCCGGCATGCCGGCCGACCGTTTCGAGGCCATGGCAGCGCAGTGCCGGGACAAGGGTATCTTGCTGATTCAGGAAGGCCTCAGGAATCATCTTGCCGGCATCGACATTGGATTCACCATCGCGGATTTCGGCATTGCCGAAACCGGAACACTGGTGATCGATTCCAGCAGTGAAGCGATACGGCTGGCCACGATGGTCAGCGAAGTCCACGTGGCGGTGCTGCCGCGGGAAAAGATCCGCGCCACGGCGGTTGATCTCGAGAGGGAACTTGAGGCGTTCATGGCCGCGGCGCCCGATTACCTCGCCTTTATCACCGGCGCCAGCCGGACCGCTGACATCGAGCGGGTTCTGGCGCTTGGAGTCCACGGTCCGCTTGAATTGCACATTCTGATCCTGGAGGAAGCCTGATGCAAGAAGCCAGGGATTTGAAAGGATACCGGCGCGAGGTCAAAGGCGCCCTTGAAAACCAGTTCCTGCGCGAGGCCATGAACAAGTTTGCCGTGGCCTATCGCACGGGCCGGGCCAATGCCTTTGCCGGAATGGACGTGGCCGCTTTGGTGAATGACGTCGCCACGGCCAAAGATGCGGCCATCGGGCGCATGGATGCGCTTTACGAGACCTTCAAGCGCAACGCCGAGGCGCTGGGTATTCATGTCCATCTGGCCGGAACCGGTCAGGAGGCCAATGCGATCATCGCCCGCATCGCCGCTGAAAACGGGGTGCGCACTGTTGTCAAATCCAAATCCATGACGGCCGAGGAGACCCTACTCAACCACCATCTGGAAGCGACCGGACTGGAAGTGACAGAAACGGACCTGGGCGAGTGGATCATCCAGTTGCGCCACGAAGGCCCCTCCCACATGGTGATGCCCGCCATCCACCTCTCGCGCTTCCAGGTGGCGGACCTGTTTACCGATGTCACCGGCAAACATCAGGACAGCGAGATCGAGCGACTGGTCAAGGTGGCACGTCGGGAGCTGCGCCGCAAGTATGTCGAAGCGGACATGGGGATATCGGGCGCCAATTTCGCCATCGCCGCTTCGGCCACCCTGGGCCTGACCACCAACGAGGGCAATGCCCGCCTGGTGACCACGCTGCCCCGGGTTCATGTGGCATTGGTGGGCCTGGAAAAACTCGTGCCGACGCTGAACGACGCTCTGCGGGTTTTAAAGGTGCTTCCAAGAAATGCCACAGGGCAGGCGATTACTTCTTACGTCACCTGGATCACCGGTCCCAATGCCTGCGAGAGTGCGCCGGAGGGGCGCAAGATCATGCACGTGGTGTTTCTCGATAACGGGCGCCGCACCCTGGCCGCAGATCCGGATTTCGCCCAGGTGCTGCGGTGCGTGCGCTGCGGAGCCTGCGCCAATGTATGTCCGGTCTACCGCATGGTGGGCGGACACCAGTACGGCCACATCTACATCGGTGCCATCGGTTTGATTCTGACCTATTTCTTCCACGGCCGTGAAAAGGCGCGGAACCTTGTCCAGAACTGCATCAACTGCGGGGCCTGCAAGGACATCTGCGCGGCCGGAATCGATCTGCCCCGGCTGATCAAGGCTGTGCACGCCCGGATCCAGGGCGAAGAAGGCCACCCGTTGCCCAGCCTGTTGCTGGCCAATGTGCTCAAGAACAGAAAGCTTTTCCACGGGCTGCTGCGTGCGGCGCGAAAGGCCCAAAAACCAGTCACCGGCGGCACCCCCTACCTGCGGCATCTGCCCATGATTCTTTCCGGGGAGCACAATTTTCGAAAGCTGCCGGCCATTGCCGAAGTCCCTTTTCGGGACCAATGGCCGAAACTCGCGCCAACGGTGGCATCCCCAGCTCGCCGGGTGGCGCTGTTTTCAGGCTGCGTCCAGGATTTTGTCTACCCCGAGCAGCTCGCGGCCGCCGTGCGCGTCCTGGCGGCGCAAAACGTGGCGATCACCTTTCCCATGGGGCAATCGTGCTGCGGCCTTCCGGTGGAGATGATGGGCGAGACCGATGCGGCCCGTCAGGTGGCCATGCAGAACGTTTTGGCCATGAAAGCCGAGGGCGTCGACCGGATCGTCACCCTGTGTGCTTCCTGCGCCTCGCATCTGAAACACGCCTATCCGCGGCTTCTTGCGGGCGATCCGGTGCTCTCGAAGAAAGCGCAGGCGCTTGCCGAAAAGGTGGTGCCGTTTACCGTGTTTCTAAACGATGATCTGGGTGTCACCGGCGAAGCATTTTCCGGTGACCCCGTCGCCGCCACCTACCACGCGCCCTGCCACCTGTGCCGGGGGCTGGGTGTGAAACAGGCGCCCCACGAGCTGATCAATAAGGCCGGGCTCGATTTTCATCCCGCCCTGGAAGAAGAGACCTGCTGCGGTTTCGGCGGCACTTATTCCAGCAAATTTCCGGCCATTTCGGCTGAGATTCTGGACAAGAAACTCGACGACTTTGAAGCCACCGGGGCCGCGCTTCTGGTGACCGAGTGCCCGGGGTGCATCCTGCAGCTCAGGGGCGGGGTTGCCCGGCGCGGCGGGCCTCTGCGTGTGGCGCATATCGCCGAAGTCCTCAATGAACGGCTGAAGAAGCCATGAATCGTCGAGTCTGGTGACTTTTCTTGCAACACCGAATTTGAACCACGAAGAACACGAAGTGCACGAAGAAAACCAGGGCCCTAAAGGGGGAAAACCTTCGTGTCCTTCGTAGTAATTTCATTTTTTCCAAAACGATAAGGAGACAGTATGGACATCCGGGAACCGGAGATCCGAAAAGAAGACATTCTGGTGCTGTCCGACACGGCGTTTTCACCGGAAAATGTCTGCATCGTTACTGGTGCCGGCACCGGCATCGGGCGGGCCACCGCGGTGGCGGCGGCAGTCAACGGACTGACCGTGGCCGCTTTTGACATCAACGCGGAAGAAGGCGAAAAGACCCGCCGGATGGCCGAAACGCTCGGCGGGCAGGTTCATTTTTTTAAGGTCGATCTGACTGACGACGCCGCGGTGGCAGCGGCGGTGGACACTGCGGCGACGCTCGGCCACATCCGGTGTCTGGCCAACATTGCCGGCATCCAGCACATCGATGCCGTCGAGAATTTTCCCATGGAAAAGTACGATCTGATGCAGCGGCTTATGCTGCGCGCCCCGTTTCTGCTTTCCAAGCTGACGATCCCTCGCATGAAGGCCTCGGCGGACGGGTGCGGTGCCATCGGCAATATGGCGTCGGTGCATGCCCACATCTGCACGATGAACAAGCCCGTCTACAACATCACCAAGTTCGGCCTGAAGGCGCTCAGCCAGTCCATATCCGCTGAAGGCGATGGACGCGTGCGTTCCTTTACCGTCAGCACCGGTTTTGTGAAAACGCCGCTGGCTCTGGGGCAGATTCCGTTTCAGGCCAAGCAGCGCGGCATTTCCGAGGAGGCGGTGGTGAGGGATGTCATGATGGGCAAATCGCGCATCAAGGAGATGATGTCGCCCGTGGAGGTGGCCAATCTCTTTGTCTTCGGATTTTCCCGGTTCGCCCGGTACCTGGTCGGTGGTGATCTGCTTTTTGACGGCGGCATGGTCGGCACGTACTAGAACCGATCTCATAGAAAGTGTTGCTGAAAACCGGTTCTCGCGCAGAGACGCAGAGGCGCAGGGAAAAGCACTCGCGCAATTCCATTTTCCGTAGATCTCTGCGGCTCTGCGCGAGAAATATCCTTTTTCGATTGCAACGGCTTCCGCCTGTAGCTTGAGTTTCCTGGATAAGCGCGTTGGAAAATGCGATTTTGGTGGTTGCCTACCGCCCGTGCGAAGCGGGGTGAGTCGATGTTGACCCAGCCTTACCAGATGTTTATTGACCAGATTGCTGGCTTCATCCCGGCGCACCGTCTTTTAGTCGATCCCCTCAACACCCTGGCCTTCGGCACGGATGCCAGTTTTTATCGGCTCATCCCGAAGATCGTCGTCAAGGCGGCCGATGAGCAAGAGGTCATGGGCATTCTGTCAGCCGCCAATCGGTGGTCCGTTCCCGTGACGTTTCGGGCCGCCGGCACCAGCCTGTCGGGGCAGGCGGTCACCGATTCGGTGCTGGTCATCGCCGGCAGCGACTGGGACAACTGCGAGATTCACGACGGCGGCGCGCGCATCCGTCTGCAGCCGGGGGTCATCGGTGCCCACGCCAATCGCGCGCTGCTGCCCTACGGACGGAAGATCGGCCCTGACCCGGCGTCCATAAATGCGGCCATGATCGGTGGTATCGCCGCCAACAACGCCAGCGGCATGTGCTGCGGCACCGCCGAAAACAGCTATCAGACCCTGGCCGGCGTGCGTCTGGTTCTGAGCGACGGCAGCGTGCTCGATACCACCAGCGCCGACAGTCGCCGCCGTTATGCGCAGGGGCATGCCGCCGTGCTCGATCGCCTTTCTGGACTGCGCCGCCGGGTCATGGCCGACGCGCCGCTGGCCGACCGGATCCGGCAAAAATACAAGATCAAGAACACCACGGGCTACAGCCTCAATGCCCTGGTGGATTTCGACGATCCGCTCGACATTCTGGCTCACCTCATGATTGGCTCCGAGGGGACCCTGGGGTTTATCAGCGAAATCGAGTACCACACCGTGGTGGAGCACCCGCACAAGGCCACGGCCCTCATGGTGTTTCCGGATATCGAAATCGCCTGCGCGGCCGCCGCCACCCTCAAGCGCACCCCGGTGGCGGCCGTTGAGCTCATGGACCGCGTTGCCCTTCGGTCCGTGGAAAACCGGCCGGGCATGCCGTCGGACCTCAAGACGTTGACGGCAGGCGCGGCGGCACTGCTGGTGGAGACCCGGGCTGCCGATCCCGATCAACTGGCAACTCAGATTCACGAAGTGTCGGACGCGGTGACGGCTGCCCATCGGACCGAACGCCCTGTGGCCTTCACTACGGATGCGAAGACCTACACTCAGCAGTGGAACATCCGAAAAGGGCTCTTTCCGGCAGTGGGGGCCGTGCGGCCCACCGGAACCACTGTGATCATCGAAGACGTGGCCTTTGCCATCGACCGGCTGCCGCCGGCGACTGTGGCGCTGCGCCGGCTCATGAACGCCCATGGCTATGCTGACGGCATTATCTTCGGCCACGCTTTGGAGGGGAATCTCCACTTTGTCTTCCCCCAGGATTTTCACACGGCCCGCGAGATCGACGGCTACGGGCGGTTCATGGACGCCGTTTGCGATATGGTGGTCAAAGACTTCGACGGTTCACTTAAGGCGGAGCACGGCACCGGCCGCAACATGGCGCCCTTCGTAGCGCTGGAGTGGGGGGCGGACGCCTATGGCCTCATGAAGGAGATAAAGGCCATACTGGACCCAGCAGGGCTGCTCAACCCCGGGGTGATTCTAAACGACAGACCCAACGTGCACCTGGAGAACATCAAACCCATGCCGGCCACCGATCCGCTGGTGGACCGGTGTGTGGAGTGCGGCTTCTGTGAGGCCACCTGCCCGTCCAAGGACCTGACCCTGAGCCCGCGCCAGCGAATCGCGGTGCGCCGTGAAATCTCCCGCCTGGATGCCGACGGCAGCGACCTGGTCCGGCGTGACGCCCTGCGCGCGGCCTATGCCTACCCGGGGGAGCAGACGTGCGCCGCCGACGGTTTGTGCGCCATCAGTTGCCCGGTGGACATCAACACCGGCGATCTGACCAAGGCCCTGCGCTGCCGGCAGATGGACGGCAGGCCCTGGCTGCGGGCCGTCTCCGGTCTCGTTGCCGGTCATTTCAAGACGGTATTGACCGGTGTGCGTGTAGACCTTGGTATTGCCCATGCATGCCACCGGGCCATGGGAACCCTGGCCATGGAGAAAACGGCAACGGCCCTTCGCCGGCTGAGCGGTGAGCGTCTTCCCCAGTGGAACCGCTTCATGCCGACCCCGGTCATTCCGCGCTCAGGTGCCGCCGTCGCCCGGCGTACCGGTGAGCCGGTGGTCTATTTTCCGGCCTGTGTGACGCGCACCATGGGGCCCGCTGCCGATGATCCGGACAGCGAACCCTTGCCGTCTGTGATGGTGCGGCTTCTCGAGCGTGCCGGTTACCGCGTTCGCTATCCTGACAACATGGCCGATCTGTGCTGCGGCATGCCCTTCGAGAGCAAGGGATTCAAAAAGGAAGCCGATGCCAAGATCGCCGAACTCGAAAACGCGCTCATGGAGGCCTCCGGTGGCGGGCGGCTGCCCATCGTCTGCGATACCAGTCCCTGCCTGCACCGGATGAGGGAGTGTTTCCCGAAGAGCCTTTCCCTCTACGAACCTGTCGAATTCATCCACGATTTCCTTCTGGAGCGGCTGACCCTTTCGAAGACGCCCGAGACGGTGGCGGTCCATGTGACCTGCAGCGCCCAGAAGATGGGGCTCGGCGAGAAGTTTCGGAAAGTGGCCGAGGCCTGTGTCGAGACGGTGGTGGTCCCGGAGCGGGTGGGCTGTTGCGGATTTGCCGGTGATCGCGGGTTCAGCCATCCAGAGCTCAACGCCAGTGCCCTGACGCACTTGCGCGATTCGGTCCAGCCTCATTGCCACAGCGGCTACTCCAACAGCCGCACCTGCGAGATTGGTCTTTCCCTTCACAGCGGGTTGTACTACAAATCCATCGTTTACCTGGTCGAACGCTGCAGCCGCTGATCCGTTTGCTTAAATTGCCCGCGGCGCGGTATCGTGTGAATCACCGGTTTGAAACTGCAGAGACCCCGAACCAACAGAAAACCGGTCCTCGCGCAGAGACGCGGAGACGCAGAGAACACCAGTAAAGCATCAAAATGTCGCGGAACTGGCCATGATTTAAATGTTTGGATAAAGAGGCTGGCTGCGGTGCCGACAGACCATGGAACATTGTTTTCATAGATAATTCCGAAAAATAATTGCATTTTTTGATTTTCTCTGCGTCTCCGCGTCTCTGCGAGAGATAAGTGCAGTTGATGAATGTACTCTGAAGAGGTCGCCATGATCACGCTAGCGATTGACTTCGATGTCGTCTGTCGCATCGGCCCCGGAGAGATCGAAGACTGCCTGATTACCCATCCCGCAGTGGCGATGGCTGCCGTAGTGGGGGTGCCCGATCCCATCCGGACCCAGGCGGTGAAAGCGTTTATCGTGCTTCACGCCGGCCATCAGGCATCCGAAGCACTTAAAGCGCAAATCCAGGCGCATGTGCGCCAAAGGCTGGCCGCCCACGAATATCCCCGGCAGGTTGATTTTGTGGACGCCCTGCCGCTGACGGCCACCGGAAAGATCATCCGCCGGCAGTTGAGAGACGGTTAAAACGCCATCGACGAAAAGGAGAGACGTTCATGATTCCGGATATCAAGAAAATTCTCTACACTACCGATTTGTCAAAGTATGCAGTACACGCTTTTGGCTATGCAGCGAGCATGGCCAACCGCTACGATGCCAAGATCACCATTTTGCACGTTCTGGAGCCGATCTCGGCAAGCGCCAATGCGCAGCTTGCCTCCATGATGGGGCCCGAGCGCTGGAAGGAACTCCAGGAGCGTAATGAAAACGAGGCGCGGACCGCCATCAGCGGGCGTCTTGAGCAGTTCTGTATAGAGATGTCCGCAGAAATGACCCAGTGCCCGTTCATAGTGGACAGCATCGTTGTGGAAAACGGTGAGCCTGTGGAGAAGATTTTGCAACAGGCCGAAAAAATCCACGCCGATATCGTGATTATGGGTACTCACGGCCAGGGGATTCTGGCCGATGTCATGTTGGGCAGCACCGCCCGGCGGGTGCTCCGGCGCTGCAAAAGGCCGGTGATGGTCATCCGGCTGCCGGAAAGGGAATAGCGCCTGACGGCGCGTCATTTGCTCCTTCGGAGCGTCAAATGGGCCTGGCGGCCCGTCAATTGCTCGCTGCGCTCATGTCACATGCGCCTTCGGGGCGTCAGGTGCGCCTGCGGCACGTCATAGGCTCCTGCGGAGCGTAAAAAACTACAGCGAAGCGAAATGACGCGCCGAAGGCGCATGTGACATGAGCGCAGCGAATAATTGACGCGAGCAACGCGAGCATCCGTCACTTCAATTGACTGTCTTTGCTGCCGCGTCGATTGATGCCGGTGGAAAACGTCTGCTGTTTTTCAGCTTCCGACTGGCAGTCGACACACAACCTAACGCCGGGAATGGCTTTGCGGCGGGCCTCGGGGATCAGTGCATCGCACTGCTGGCAATACGAGAGCCCCGCACCTTCCGGCAGCCGGCTTCGGGCCAGCTTCACCGCATCGTCGACACTGGCCGATATCTGATCTTGCACAGCCCCGTCACGGGACCAACCAACAGCCATCGTTTCCTCCTGCTCAAAAGGTACCCCGGCCCGATTGTAGTTCCGGCTTGGTGGAAGGAGACGTTCAATGATGCTTGACGCTTAACAAAATACTCTCCCATGTTCTCGCAATGGTGCACAAGCTGTTACAGCGTCAACAGTTGTGGTACAGTTTTTCCTGGAAAATGTGTTGGGATCTTTATGTGATTTGACTGGTCACACCACCCGGGGCGCTGACCACCGTCTCATCGTCAAATCCCGGCCGTACGAAGGTGCGGGCATTTGGAAACGCCCACTGGACGGACCGGCGCAATTTCCCGAGATGCGCAACAAACCCTTCAATTTCCGGTTTCACCTGCGGAAATAGCGCGTTCAATCCGATCCAGGCCGCGAGCGAGCGATCGATGGCGATCAGCGCCACTTTGGCCGAGCCGTCGGCGTCTCTGGGGAGGTCTTCCATGTCCTCGATCGATTCCAGGGGGTCGGGCAGTACGGCACGGTGCAGCTTGGCAACGATGAGGGTATGGTACCACAAGATGATGTCGATGAAATCGGCCGCCGAAGCGGCAGCCGGGGCATTGCTTACCGGCTGCAGGTAACTGGCGCTGCCGGCGCCATGACCGTCCTGAAGGCCGGCCAGAAGCTGCGAGTGTGCGTCAAACCAGCCGCCGACCTGATCCGAGTATTTTCTGGCGGAGATCACCAGGATGTGGTCGTCTCCGGAGCGGCGGTCAACATCGTCGATGCCGACATCGGTGAGATCGATACCGGCCGTTTCAGCCCATTCGTGCAGCATCTCCGCCGCCGATGCCAGAATGTCTGTCAGATGTCCCCAGAAATCTTCAGCGGTGCCGTCGTCTTTCGCTCCGGCTTCCGCCAGTTCCATGGCAAATACCGTGCAGCGCGCAGTCAATGGACACCGTTGGCACCAGCGGTCGCAGTAATTGTGGATCCCGGAAATAAAGGCAGGGTTTTGCACCCGCTGTCTGATCTGATCGATTCGTTCTTTGCTCACACTATCGTTTCCTTTTGTTAAAACCGGCTTCAGACGGAGGCGGCGCTGGATTGTCTTGGGAACTAAAAAACACGACAGGGTTCCAGACGAAAACCGCCCGATTGCGTCCGGCATGACATGCGAGAGGCTTTTAACAGCTTCATCAAGCATGCGCGTCCATTTTTTTCAACCCGATTCTCTATGAAGCTCCAGTTTAGCGTCATAGACCGGTGCCTCTGATAACAATGTGATCACCACGGGGTCACGGAGGGCACGGAGAAACTCAAAAGATGTTGATTTTAAATATGAAATCTCCGTGTTCTCAGTGACTCCGTGGTTAAATATCCGTTGGCGGAGGGAAACCCATCGATCAACCCCATTGACTGCCTGCTTGACAATCAACCAAGAGGGCTGTAAAAACTGACCTGAATTCTGGTCAACCTAAATAAGGTGCATCCCATGAATACCATATCCGTATCCGAAGCCAAGATGAAATTGAGCGCTCTGGTGACTGCCGTCCAGGAGACCGACGAAGAGGTCGTCATCACCCGAAACGGGCGACCGGTTGCGGTGCTGGTGAGCCCGGATGAATTTGAAAGTTGGCGGGAGACCCTGACGGTCCGATTCGACGCCGGTTTAATGGCAGAAATCCTAAAGGGTCAGGATTCCCTGAAAAAGGGCAACGCATCGCTTTACTCTCTGGAAGAGTTGCTGCCCGAGCCATGACAGCCAAGAGTCAATTCATCTTGAGGGTTCCGGACGATGTCGCTGCTTTTCTAAGAAAGTGTCATCCGAGGATCAAATCGCAGTTCCGATCCGGCTTGCAGTCCATCCTGGATAATCCGCATATCGGCAAAGCGCTCAAGGAGGCGCTTAGCGGCCTTCGAAGCCACCGCGTGAAACGGTATCGGATCATCTATTGCATTGACGTTGAAAGACAGCACATCGAAATCGTCGCCATAGGCCCGCGAAGCATTATCTACGAAGAAACCTTTCGCATGCTTCAAAGATGATTGCGCTGCGCTTGCGCCTGGCGGCGCGTCAATTGCTCGCTGCGCTCGCGTCAATAGTGCCTGCGGCACGTCAAGTGGGCCTATCGGCCCGTCAATGGCGCCTGAAGGCGCGTCATATGCTCCTTCGGAGCGTCATAGGCCCGTCCGTCGGCATTGTCTCCCTCGGTGTGGGCTTGTTTCTGCGCGGTATTATCGGTATGAATTGAGGCGAAGCAACTGACGCGAGCGCAGCGAGCATTTGACGGCGCAGCCGATTGACGCGCCGCAGGCGCAATTGACATGAGCGCAGCGAATATATGACGCGAGCGCAGCGAGCAACTGACGCAAACACCGTGAGCATACTGACCAAAGGAGAAAAGTCATGAAGGTCGCATTTATCGGCATGGGGACCATGGGGGCGCCGATGGCCATGAACCTGCTCAAGGCCGGGTTTTTTGTCACCGTGCACAATCGGACCCGGGAGCGTGAGATTCCGGTGGCAGCGGCCGGAGCGGCGCGGGCGGCCACGCCCCGGGCGGCCGCTAAAGGCGCTCAGGTCATCATCACCTGTGTCAGCGACACGCCGGATGTGGAAACCATTCTCCTGGGGGAAAACGGCGTCATCGACGGCGCTGCCAGCGGGGCCATCGTCGTGGACATGTCCACCATCAGTCCCTCGGCCACCCGGCGGATGGCGGCATCCCTGGCGGAAAACGGCGTACGCATGATCGATGCCCCGGTATCCGGCGGATCTGAAGGCGCACAGAAGGGCACCTTGTCCATCATGATCGGGGGTGACGCCGAGGACGTGTCGGCTGCGATGCCGGTGCTGGCGGCCATGGGTAAAACCATCTCCCACGTCGGCCCCATCGGCTCAGGACAGGTGACCAAGGCCATCAACCAGATCGTGGTGGCCGGGACCTACTGGAGTGTGGCCGAAGGCGTCGCACTGGGTCTGAAAGCGGGTCTTGACATGGAAAAAGTCGTGACCGCGGTGGGCAGCGGGGCGGCGGGTTCCTGGGCCATGAACAACCGCTCGGCAAATATGATCGCCAACCACTACCCCCTCGGGTTCCGCGTGCGCCTCCACCACAAGGATTTGAAAATCGCCCTGGAAGTGGCCCGGGAACTGGGGGTGACTCTGCCCGTCGCCGCTTTTGTCGATCAGGTGGAGACCGGGCTGGTGGCCCGTGGTTTCGGCGACGAAGACATCTCCGCCATCGCCCGCAGTGTGCGCGAGCAGTCAGGCATAGAAGGATAGCGTGCTTGACTGAGAAAAGAAGATGGGATGACTGAATGAGAAGAAAAAATGCCAAGCACCACAGAGATCGCAGAGGGCACTGAGAAAAACAACAGCGTTTGATCTTGGTGTTAAACCCTCTGTGCGCTCCGTGTTCTCCGTGGTGATCGCGGTTTTGTTTGCAAAGCCGTCAATGTTTGATTTCGTTCCAGTTCTCGACCAGGTGGTATTTGCCCTGTTTGATGACCGTATAGAAGATATCTGAAAACCCTCGGTGATCTTCGGGGGTGTAGGAAATTTTCTCAGGAAGCCCGACATCCAGATTCGTCAGAGATTCTGCAGCCTTGATGAACCCTTCCCGGGTAAGATTTGCGCCCGCTGATTGTAAAACCGCTACCAGCGTTTTAGCGTTCATGAATCCCTCGAGGCTGACGAAATTCGGCTCATCCCGGGGATAATATTTCTTCAGAATTTCCCGGTACTCGACAACACCGGGATAGGCCGACTCGGGGGGCGGCACCACCTGGGTCACGACGACGCCGTCACTGTCGCGGCCGACCCCCAATTGCCGTGCAAGCTCCTTGGCGCCGACAAAGCTGACGTTATGAAAATACGGGTTGTATCCGCTCCATTTGGCGGATCGAATGAAATTGGCGCAGGGTTCATAGACGCCCACCATCACCACCGCTTCCGCCTGGGAGGCCACAATCGGTTTAAGTCCCTCCGAAATGCCGGGATTGCCTCTTTCATAGGTTCCTGTGGCGACCGGCAGGGTATTGTATTTTGCCAATGCCAGCTCGACCCCTTTTAAACCGGCCTTCCCATAAGCATCGTTCTGATAGAATACCGCGATTTTCCGAGCGCCGAGATCATTCCAGAAGTGGTCGACAATGCCTGCCGTCTCCTCATAGTAAGACGCCCTGATGTTGAAAATATAGCGCTGCACTGGTTCCCGAAGTGCTTCCGCACCGGTGAACAGTCCCACCAGCGGGATTTTTTCCATTTCTACAATGGGGATGATTTTGACACTGGTCGGCGTTCCCACGTAACAGGTCAAGGCGAACACCTTGTCTTCATTGATCAGTTTCTCAGTATTTTTTATGCAAGACGGCGGGTCGTAACCATCATTGTAGGCAATGAGCTTGATTTTCCGGCCATGAATGCCACCCTGCTCATTCACATTCTGGATATAGGCCATCGCCCCGTGGAGCGTCTGGGTGCCGAGATACTGCGCGTGCCCTTCAAGCGCCAGCGATGACCCGATAAGTATCTCCGTGCCGGTAACCCCGGGATCAGCAACGGCTGCTGCTGCGGTCATTACCAATACCACCCACACTGCCATTGCCATTTTTATGCGAGGTCGTGTCACAGTGTCCTCCGTGTTGAAACAAGGTATAAATCCAACCACCGCTGTTAGATCGTTATTCTCTTTTACCCTCAACACCGGCATTTGGCAAAATGTTTTCGCCGCTGCTGTAGTGTCCATCGCTTTGAGATCGCTGTCCTTCGACTTCACTCAGTGCCGTGAACCTGTCGAACGGCAGCTTCGCAAGAGATTCGGACTTTTTACGGCACGGTCAACTTATTCCAAATTGCATTCAAGATGACTCTAATATCCAATCCCAGCCGGTCAGTGACTGCAGGAAACTCGGATTGCGCTTCAGCCGAGCCAGTCCCCTTGCTGCCTGCGCGATGGCTGCTCCGAGGGAACCGAACACACGG
>JBDRRP010000004.1:0-111471 GCA_043825735.1 Pseudomonadota bacterium
ACCGCCGTTGCGCCCGCGTAACTGTTGGCCCCCGACAGCGTCAGCGTCCCGCTGCCCGCCTTGGTCAGCCCGCCCGCCTCGCTGATCACACCGCTGAACGTCGTGCTCGTATTGTCGCCGCCTGCCGTCAGCGTTCCGCCAACCGCACCAAACGTAATGGCCCCGGCACCGGCGATCGAGCCCACCGTCTCGCTATTGTCATTGAGATCAAACGTCGCGCCGCCGGCAACCGTTACCGCGCTGCCATTGGTGATCACGTCAGCGGCTCCAAGCTGCAGGGTCCCCGCATTAACCGCCGTCGCTCCGCTCCAGTTGTTGCCCGCCCCAGAAAGCACCAGGGTTCCCGCATCCACCTTGGTCAGCGGGCCCGTGCCCGTTACCTGACCGCTCAAGGTCAGCGTGCCTGCGCCGCCAATACTGTTGGTCGAGGCCAGCGTCACCACGCCGCCGTATGCCGCCGTTCCCGTACCCGTCAGTGTGCCATTCAGTGTCAGCGCCTCGGCACCCACCGTCACACCGTTAATATCCAGCGTCGCCCCAGAGGACACGCTCGTGCCCGCCGCCGTCGTACCGAGACCGGCTGCATTGGACACCGTCAGCGTACCCGCGCTCACCGTCGTCAAACCCGTATACGTGTTCGCTCCCGAAAGGGTTGCCGCCCCTGTCGTCGTTTTGTTCAGCGCAACGCCTCCGGCCAATATGGCCGATACGCTGCCGGCCTGGACATCGAACGCCGACGCACTGGTCAGCGTACCGCCGCTGCCGGTGATGCTTCCGCCGGTGAGCGACACCGCCGCGACAGACTCACTGTTTCCGCCGATGGCCAGGCTCCCGCCATTAACGGCAACAGAGGAAGTCGCCGCCAGGGTATCGGCGGCGCCGAGGGTAACCGTTCCCGCGGAGATAGTGGTGGTGCCGGTAAACGTATTGGCCTGGGACAGCGTGAGGTTGCCGCTGCCGTTCATGGTGAGGTTGCTGCCGGTGCCTGAAAAAACGCCGCTCTGGCCGATGGCACCGGCACCGCTGATGTCCAGCGTTCCGCCGTTGGTGCTGACGGCGCCGAGTGTCAGGGCGCCCAGCCCGTTGACATAGATGTCGTTGCCGGCGGTAGACGCGGTGGCGCTGACTCCGGTCTGGCCATCGACAAACTGGATCCGGTGGGTCGACGATCCGATGTCGCCAGCCGATGTCATGGAAATGGTACCGGCGCTGGAGAGCTCGGCATTGCTGTTGGTCGCACTCGCGGCGCCGATGCCGCCGGTACCGGCCGCCAGGGTGATGGTGCCGGCGCCGCCGGTGGCGAGCGCCGTAGCGCTGCCGCCGTCGTTCAGGATAATGCCGCCGCTGCCGTTGTCGGCGTTGACGATGATGTTGCCGTCGGTCACCGGGGCGGACACGGTTTCGATGGTAATATTGCCGCTCTGGGTGCTGCTTTGCCCGATGGTGAGAACGTCGTAGTTGGTCAACCGGACCAGTTCGCTGTCCGACACGCTGTACTGGGCCCCGGTGCCCCCGATGGCCATGGTCTGGGTACCTTGGGCGGTATACAGGAGGATGCCGCCGCCGGACCCGGTGGCCGTGATGGACGTGTTTCCGGTGGTATTGATGTTGAGGTCAATGCCTTGCAGCGTGATGGCGGCGCTTGTGGTGTTCGATGAGGTGATGGGCGCGTAGTCGCCGATGAGCAGGGTGCCAAGGCCGTCGGTATCGCCGAATCCTGCCGACAGCAGGAGCGTCCCGGTCCCGCCGGTGGTGTCAACCTTCGTGTTGTCGGCGCCGGTGCCGGTGGTGAGGTAAAGGTTGTCTCCGGCTTTAAGGAGCACGTTCCCGCCCGTTGAACGCACCTCGATGCCGGCGTTGACCGTGAGGTTGTCATCGAATGCGGCGGATTCCGCGGCCGTCAGATCGATGGTCCCGGCCTGGATCATGTCCACGGCGATGGTCAGTGGGCTGTTGGTCCGAATGGTGGTCGATCCGGACCCGCCGTTGGAAAACCCAGCGAGGGTGAGTCCGCCGGTATTGGTGATGTTGATATCGCCGGTCGTATTGGTAAGATTAAGGGTGCTCACTGCGGTGAGCAACGGATTGGCAGCGGAACCGATACCGCTGGCAGCGCTCAGGGTGAGGGTACCGGCCGTGACTGTCTGATCGGTGGCATTGGTGAAGGCCCCTCCTGAAATCAGGCTCAGGGTGTTGCCGCCAACGTTGATTCCCAACAGATCGAGACTGCCTGTGGTGGTGAAATAGGCACTGCCGGTGCCGCCCGAAATGGACAGGGTGGTGGCCGCAATCGATATGGGGCTAACCGAAGTGCCAAGGCTTCCCGGATTGGTGAAAACGATGTCGGTCCCGGTGAGCGTGCCGGTTGTGGTAAAGCTGCCGGCCGTCACGGTGAAATTAGCGGCGCTCACATCCTGCAGCGATGCCACCGCGGCCGAACTGATAATGAGCGAATTCAGCGGCGTGGTGCCGCCCACATCGCCGTTGATGGTGACGTTGCCGGAGCCGGCAGACAAGGTGAGGTCATCGCTGGTTGTTGCCGCGGAGCCGTCCACCGTGCCGGTAATGAGAATGTTTCCGACGCCGGTATTGGTATTCAGCGCAGCCGTGTTGTCGACGATGACATTTCCGGTGAGGGTGATGTTTTCATTGTTGGTGGTGATCCCGGCGCTGAGGGTGGTGTTGCCGCTCAGGTCCACCGTACCGCCTGCGCCGGTGGTTTGCACGAGTCCGTCGATGTCGATGGTGTTCCCGGTGGTGCCGGCCGTAACATCGACCGCGCCGGTCGTCTTCGTAGCCATCAGCGCCGCCGTGTTGGAAGCGACCGTGAGAGTCGTAACCGCCGTGGACCCGCCGATGATGCCCAGGCTGACGTCGCCGCCGCCGGCCGTGATGTTCAGCGCCTGGGCGCCGTTCACCGTGCCCAGTGTCACATCGTTGAGCGCGTTGGTGCCCGTCAGGGTGATGGTCCCGCCGCCGGCGGCCAGTTCCGTAGCTCCGGCGCTCACCCCGGCGCCGGCGGTGTTCACCGTCAGCGTGCCGGTGAGGGTGGTGGTGGTGACGCCCGTGTAATCCTGGGCCCCGGATGTCGTCACCGAAGACAGCGCTGCCGTGGCGCCGGTGATGGTCAGGTCGGTCAGCGGGGTGCCGCCCACCGCGCCGAGAACGATGCCGCCGGCGTTCGTGGCGATGTTCAGCGAATAGCCGCCGTCGATGGTTCCCAGCGTCAGCGTGCCGCCGTCGACGCCGATTTTGCTGGAACCCTCGAGAACGATGTCGCCGGTGATGCTGTTGTTGTTGCCCAGGTTGCGGATGGCGCCGCCGCTGCTGACGCCCGTGCCCTGCACGCCAAAATCTTCAGCGATGGAAAGACCGCTGCCGTCAATAGCCAGCGTCGCACCGCTGGCCACCGTGGTGCCGGCGCCGGTGCCGCCCAGGCCGGCGTTGTCTGCAACCGCCAGAGTACCCGCACTAACCGTCGTCAGTCCCGTATAGGTGTTTGTGCCGCTCAGTGTCAGTGTGCCCGTACCCTGCTTTGTCAATGTACCGGAAGTGGTACCCAGCACCGAACTGATCGTCGTGTTACCCGCACCGATCACCGTCAACGCCTGTCCCGCGCCGGTGATGTTGCCCGTGGATATCGTCAGCGTACCCCCATTCGAGTCGATCTTGGTTGCACCCGTCAACGTGATGCCGCCGGTCAATGCGTTATTGCCGGAGATATTGCGAAGGGCTCCCGCGCTGAATACGCCAGATCCCTCGATCGTAATCGGTTCAGCTACCGTTAAACCGGAGGCTGAAATCGCCACCGTTGCGCCCGAAGACACAACTGTGTTTCCGGCGGTGGTTCCAAGCGATGCATTGTTCGTCAGATACAAACTACCGCTGTTGACATTCGTTACCCCTTCGTAGTCGCTCGCCGACTGCATCCATAACTCTCCGGTCCCGCTTTTTACGAGCGATCCGCCGGCACCCGTGTTTAGGCCGGCCAATACCTGTGTTATGCCGCTCCCGGACACCGTCAGTTGGTTTCCTGTGCCGGTGATCTCTGATAGCCGTAATTGGCCCGCGTTGGAGTTGATTTGTGTAGCGCCGGTCAACGTTATCCCACCGCTCAGGGTGTTGACGTTGGCAAGGTTCACAAGCGCTCCGCCACTGCTGATCCCGTCGCCTTGAAGGCTCAGCGCCTCAGCGATGCTAAGGTTGCTGCCGTCGATGGCGATTGCGCCGGCCGTCAGCGTCGTGCCTGTGCCCGTGGTACCCAGCGAGGTGGCGTTTTGCACTTTCACCACGCCGCCACTGATGCTCGTCGCACCGGTGTAGTCGTTGGCAAACCCCAGCGTCAACGTCCCCGCATCGGACTTGGTCAAGCCACCGGCGCCGGTGATCTTGGCCGTCGTAAAGGAAGTATTGCCGGCGCCACCCACCGTCAGCAGATTGCCGGCATTGTCGGCACCGCCTGTCAGTGTCAACGTCTGCCCCGAGGTCGTCACTAAAATCGTGCCATCGTTGCCCAGCGTGATCGCGCGGTTCGTCGACGCAGTATTGCCCGTATACGACAGCGTGCCGGCGCCCGTGCCGCCAATGGTGATCCCGGGGGTCGTGGCGCCCGTGCCCAATGAACTTTGGGCGCCTATATTTGCCAGCGCTGCCACGCTCAGCTTGCCCGCATCGATAGCCACTGCCCCGCTGAACGTATTGGCCGTGTTGGTCAATCCCAGAGTCCCAGCCCCGTTCTTGGTGATGCCGTAGTTGCCGCCGCTCTCGCTGATCACACCGCTCAACGTCAACTGTGTGCCGTCCACACTGATGGTGGTGTTGCCGCCGAGAGTGACGGCCCCGGAGACAGTGCCGGTCCCCGTGGTCAGGGAAATGGTGTCGGCGCCGCCGCCGGTGATGCCGCCGGCGAGACTGACACCGGCAAGATTGAAGTTGTCGCCCCCGCCACCGCCGGTGAGGCTGTCGAATCCGGAGATGGCGATGTTGAAGATGTCCGCACTGGAGCCGCCGGAGGCATTCACCGTTCCCACACCGGTGACCACGCCGCCGGTGGTACCCAAGGTGCCGCCGGAAGATTGCCCGATCACCAGATCGAGGGTGCCGGATGCCGCGGTGAAAGTCCCGTTAGTGAGACTGATGTCTGCGGCGGCCGTGAGGGTGGCGGTAGATGAGGCACCCCAGGTGATCGCTGAACTGGGGGCGATGGTGATACCACCGGACTGCGTCTCAATGGACAAGTCTCCGGGCACGGTGATGCTTCCAAGAACCATGGCATCGCTTGAATCGGTTAGGTCCAGCGAGAGGCTACCCCCGAAATTGGACAGCGCGTAGGTTTGGGTCCCGGTCGTACTCGGATCTACCGCGATGGAGAGTGAAGCCAGGGTGGGCGAATTGACCGCGTCAATTGCGAACGACCCATTGGTGGTAATCGAAAGGCCGGTAACACCGGCGGACAGGCCGCCATCCACGGTAATGCCGCCGCTGGCGGACTCGTCGATCAGGGTGATGGTCCCGGTAGCGCTCCAGCCGGACGCCCCGTCGGTAATGCCGTTGACGCTGTCGTTTTCGGTCAGTTGGATGCCTGTGGACTGGGTAACGATCACATCCCCGAACACGTTGCCGGAGGTATTCAATACGACCGCGCCCCCAGAGGCACCGACCGTCAGAGGCGCAGTGCCCAGATTCCAGGCGGCCCCCTGGGTAATGTCGCCCACTTCGTTGATCTGGACGGCGGTGGGGGAACCGGTGATGGTGATGTCCCCCATAACGTTGTTGGCGCCGGTATGCAGCAGGATCTGGTTCGCCCCCGCATTGAGGGAAACCGTGCCGACGCCCGTGTTGACGTTACCCCCCTGGGAGATATCGCCGCTGGCGGTAATGGTGAGGCCGCCGCCGTTGGTGGTCACGTTGCCAGACAGCGTCACGGTGCTGTTGGAATTGATACCGATACCGCCGCCAGCCGTGGTCAACCCCCCAAGGGTGATTGGCGCAGTGATATCCCCATTTAGCGAGCTGTCTCCATACCCGCTAGAAATTCCCATCGCGCCCGAGCCCTGAAGAACGATATTTATGGCGCTCAGATCGATACCCGCGGAACCCGGGTCCGTGTTGTCACCATTGGCCGTTCGGTTGCGTGTGCGGAAAACAAGATTATTCCCACTGGCGATGGTGAGTGTGCCAACCGGATCGGGGCCATAATCGAAAGTTCCGGTTGTGTTTATTTGCGTGGAGGCCTCCAGTTCGATATTGGTGGCCAGATCCTCAAGTCCCTGTTCGGTGATCGTAGTCGTCAGGTCAGGGTTTTCATCGAATCCGATATTCGGAGTTCCCCCAAGATCATCATCAGTTCCTACCCCACCGCCCGTATTTGTAACGCCACCCTGAATGGTTAATACTGCAGGATCCAGCAAAAGCGTACCGGTCTGTCCGGCTGCAGCCGTTGTATCGACGGTACCCCGGAACGCCAGGTTTTCTTTTCCAGAGACTTCGACAAAACCACCATCACCATCGACTGATCCGCCCCGTGCACTGATGTCACCATTGTATTGGGTCACCTCATCTGCCCAGACGATAACCTCACCACCATCACCTTCATCGACAGCATCGGCTTCGATGGTGGCATCTTTTCCCACGTAGGTAATCTTGCCGTTCTTGATGGCCGGGTTCTTTCCCTGAAAGCCGCCGCCGATGAACACCTTCCCGCCGCCGCTGCTGCCCGATGCCTTGATCTGGGAATAGTGGACCAGGCCCACCTTCTCGCCGGTGACTTCCACGGTGCCGCCGGTCTCGCCGGCATCATCGCCCGAGACATCGAGCGTGCCCGAGTTGTAGACGATGCCTTGATCATTACCCTGCAGGCGGATGACGCCGTTCTTGTCCTCGATGGTTTTTGCTTCGATGACGCCCTGGTTGTTTACCACGGATTTTACCGCATCGAAGGCGGTGCGACCGCTCAGCACGACCTGGCCGCCGTCGGCGCTGATGGTGCCGGTGTTCAGGATGCTGTTTTCAAGCGGCTGGCCGTCGGGGCCGATCACCTGGCCCATTACTTCCTTGTCAACGGCAAAGCTGATGCCGTCGCTGCCGGCAAAGCTCAAGGTCATCTGCTCGCCGGCGCCAAGGTTCACCGAGCCCAGGGTGGCGGTGATGGTGCCGGTATTCTCGATTCCCGGAGCGAGAAGAGAAACGCTGCCGCCCGCGGCGGCGGTGATGGTGCCCTGGTTGACGATGGCAGAAAGCGTTTCGTTGAGGCTCTGGGTGAACTGGTAGTTGCCGGAGAGAAAGTCATCGTTGGCGATATCCAGCGTAGAAGCTAAGAAGTTAAAAACGTTGACGGTGCCGGTGGCACCCACCAGCACGCCGTTGGGGTTGATGACCCACACGCCGCCGTTGGCCGAAAGCTGGCCGTAGATGAGCGAGGGATCGCCCCCCACCACGCGGTTGAGGGAGATGGCATTGGCCCCGGGCTGGATGAACTGCACGTGTTCGGGCTGGGCGATGGAAAACTGCTGCCAGTTGATGATGGCCTTGTCGGTAGCCTGGTGGATCTGCATGTTCACGGCGTCAGGGCGCACCACTCCCACCTGGCCGGCCACCACCTGCTCGCCCTGGGGCAGTGCGAACAGATGCACCGGGAATATGAGCGTGTAAGCCATCAGAGCAATCACGAATGATCCAAATCTGGATTTCAATCGCCGGCGTCGCATTTATGTCCTCCACGAAGGGCCCAAAGTATTGTGACGGATCGCCCGTTCCGCCACGCAGGTGAGCCTATTCTGCGGTGTAGTGCTGGATAAAGTATTCCACCCGCTCTGCCTGACTGCGTGTCAGGTCCTTGAACCGGAGCCCGAAATGACGGGTGGCGATGGCGCTCGGCGAAACGAAGCCCACTTCGGTTTCGTGCACGAGCTCACAGGGAACCTCAGAAAGATAGTACCCGTTGCCGTGGACAAACAGATCCAAGGCCATACTTCGCCGATCGTCCAGCGAGCTGGGCATGCCCATGAACTGAAACCGCAGGCCGCCGCCGCTGATGTCGATGACTTTGCCGAAATGACTGAAATCCGGCCGGATGGCAACGAAGGTAAGGCTTGCCGGAGTGCGTCGGGGATGCTGCCGCTGATCTTTCTCGGACATAGTGCCTCCCGCAAAAATGCGCTGGTATCATCCGGAAAACCGGATCCAGCTATATAATTAGGAGTGTCTGGTAACCCGTATCCTTTATTTCAGTGTTATCGTCACAACTCAAGGAGGATTTTTGTGAGTAGACAATGGGTAATCGGCATACCCACAACCGGGGAAAATCAGGCCTTACGCCCGAGCCATGCCCGCAGATTGAAGCCTGAATTCTGGAGGTCGAGTTTGCGTCGGATGTTCTTTCGGTGGGTTTTCACGGTATTTGTTGAAATGTATAGGTTTTTAGCGATGTCCTCGGTTGACATCCCGTTTCGGATCATGGCGGCGATGCGCGATTCCGTAGCGGACAGCCGCGCGGCCATTTTGAGATCCTCGGTGTGCCCGGGGAATAGGTTCATCACATAACTTTTCAGAAGCTCCAGGTCGGAATGGTGTTTTTCCATGCCGCTGCCAGCAAGTATCCGCTCCACAATGGGAAGAATCAAGGTGCGGGTGCGGTGAAGAATCTGCTTTTCCGACTCCTTGCGGGCACGCTCAAGGTTACGGGCCAGCACGGAAAGGGCGTCGTTGGTCTCCAATAGCTGGTTGTTCATCCGTTCCAGTTGTCGCTGCTGATTGAGCAGCGTCTCGCGGCTTTCTTCCAGGGCCAGGTTCTTTTCAGCCAGGGCCGCATTGCTGCGTTGAAGCATGCGCTCTGAATGCCACTTGGCGCTGAGGGCCGAGGCGAACTGCTGTATTTCAAAGGCGTGAAAGGGTTTTTGCAGATAAAGCAATTTGTCCGCCGGGGCGATACGCCGGGCAATGGTTTCCGGGGCGGTTTCCGTCATACCGGTCACCACCACGATATTTACCAGGGGATCCATCTCCCGGATGCGGGCCCCCACGTCGATGCCGCTTTCCGCCCGGCCGAGGCCCAGATCGAGAAACACCACGGCAAATGGTGTATCCAATTGCCGGGAACGCTCAAGTGCTGTAAAGGCCTCTTTTCCGCTGCGACAGCAGGTGAGCGCCACCGTCAGAGGGAATCCCGCGGCCTTGATGGCTTCCTCCCCGCACAGGGCGTGGTCATAGAGTCGAAGGATCAAATCCTCGTCATCGAGGGCCAGTATGCGAACGCTGTCTGGCGATGCCATCACACGCTTTCTCCCGGTCTCGGGTTAAAAGAACTTGAAGGTTCCTAAGAAGTAATGAATTTGCTTGGGTTTGCCGTTCGCCGGAGTGGTGGGTATCCCCAGGTCGTATTTGAATGTGAAGAGGTCTTTGTAAAACAATCGCAGCCCCCAGCCATAGCCCGAGGCAAACTCGGTGCGGTACTCGTCTGGCGTGGGTTCGTTGATCCATACCCGGCCGGTGTCATAGAAAAGAGCCAATTGCACCAACTGGGCCAGGCGCTGACCAAATACCTGTTTTTCTGCCAGCCCGGGCGGGGCAAAAAGCAGCTCCCCGGAGAAACTGTACCCGTAGTCGCCCAGAAAGCTGGTGGGCTCCCAGCCCCGCACCGACCCGTAACCGCCCAGGGAAAACTCTTCGCTGGGCAGCAGGCGATCTTCGGTGATCTGCCCGGCAGCCCGCACCAGCAGGCTTGTGAATCCGAAAAGTTTTTGAACACGGGCCACGTTGGCGTTGGCTCGCCAGAAGGATAGCGGGACTTCCTGCCGGGTATTGGGATACTGGGCATCGGGTGAGATGTGCCCGGAGCGTCCTGTCACGGAAACAATGTTCTTACCCAAAAACCGGTCCAGGTTGTCGAAGGCCATGGACGCCCACCAGACGTTGTAGTTATCGACATTGGTGGTCTGATTGAGCACCTCGCCCAGCGTTTCCCGGTACTCCAGTCCGCCGGAGACTTCCAGGGCCATGCTTTTCTTCTTGATCACCGGATGAGAGGCCCACCCACCGTATATCCGGGTGGTGCCGCCAAGACCGAGTTGGCTCAACTCCTGGCCGATGATGTAGTTGCTCCAGAGCATGTTGCCGCCGATTTTGGTGCCGTAGACATTTACCGGCAGGCTGTACTCGCCGTGAACCAGCGTAGAATTTTCAGGCGTGTTACCGGTCACCGTACGCAATTTTAGCTGACTGCCCCAACGATGGTCTGTAAACAGACCTTCGACGCCGTATCGGTCAGGTCCCACCAATGGGGAGCCGAAGTTGTTGTAATCCACCTTAACCTGGGCATCCAGTGTCATCCGGCTAGTGTCGCGCGCATTGATGACGACGTCGACGCTGCCAGCTTCATCGCCCTTCTTGAGCACGAGGTCCGTTTTAAGATTGGGCACTTCGTTGGACATCACCAGGGCGCGCTCAAGGCTGGATTCCTTCACCACCCCCTGTTTTTGCTGGGGCTCGAAATAGCGTTTGATCACCGTGTCGCTGTAGGGCGAGCGGCCGGTTGTCTTGAGCTTGCCGACGCGGCCTTCGGCAACGGCAATGGTCAGCACCCCGTCCTTGATTTCCTGTTCCGGGAGATAGGCTCTGGCAAGGATAAAGCCCTTTTCCTGATACAACAGGGTGACCCTATCCGTAAGGGCGCTCATGTCTTCAAGAGCAAGTTCGCGGTCGGTGAATTCCTTCACCGCCTCGGCGAGCTTTTCAGAAGAGATCACCGTGTTGTCCTTGAAGTCGATCCGGCGGATGAAAACCCCCTGTTGACCAGTCCCCTGATCGAGCGATGGCGCGCTTTCCGCGGGCACCTCGGTGGGTGGCGCAGAGAGGCGCTCGGCCGGGGTGGCGGAAGATTCCGGCAGCGCAGAGGGTGCCGCGCTCTCTGCGACCTTTTCGCTGAAAGCACCGGCAGCGCCGGGTACCGGCGGTGAGACTACGGCCGGGACCGCTTCGGCGACGGGCGGCGCATCGACCTGGATGAAGGCTTCAGATATCCAGCCCTCACGCCCATCCACCCGAATGCGGTACCATCTTTCGTCTTTCTCCAGAACCTCGACCGCGATGTCGATGGCGTGACTTTGCCCGATGGCGGGGTATTCGGTGGCAGGGCCGGTTCTGAGGTTGACCCCGCGCGTGGTGATTTTACCGGTCAGCGGGGGATTGAACACCTCTGCCTGCTGGGCCAGGGCATGAAAGGCAAAAACGAAGGTGAGCAGCACCGAACACAACGCCATTCTCAATGCATTTGGCATGGCATGCTCCGAAACTAGTGGTCATCGGTGGTGCTTAAAGGAAATGAAAAACTGTAGAACACCCCTGGCCAGTGAGAATACCATTTTCAGCAAAAACGGCACCTGGCAGTTGGTATCGCCCCCTATCAGTGGGTATCATGTACCCAATCCGCTGGCCATTGTCAATACGTCGGCAGAGTTTCCGTGTTTAATCAGTAAAATAGAGGGTATCCACAGATGGCAGGCAGATCATCCGGCGGGGGCCGCAGCCAGCAGTGCCGAAGCCAGTTCAAGATCTTGGGGTGTTGTGATTTTGATATTCGCATTGCCCGCGGCCATAATGGTTACGGGAATACCGATTGATTCAACCATCGTGCTGTCGTCTGTGACCGGCAGCCCCTGCTCCCGAGCCGCCCGGTGGGCGGCGGCGATGATACCCCGTTTGAAAACCTGGGGCGTCTGGGCCTGCCACACTGTTCGGCGGTCAATGGTTGATACGATGCGAAAGTCAAGTGCCACGTGTTTGAGCGTATCGGCAACCGGCTGCCCAATGATGCACGCCCCAGTAACAGCCGCCATCCGCACGCAGGCGTCAATATCGGCGGGCAGCACCAGGGGGCGAACCCCGTCGTGGATCACCACCAAATCGTCGTCATGGCCGTCGCCGATGGCGGCCAGGCCGTTTCCAACGGAATCCTGCCGCCGCGCGCCGCCGCTCACCAACTGGATCGGCGTATCGATGCCGGCGGCTGAAAGAATGTGCCGGCGGCAGTAATCGTGGTCGCTTTCCGGGACGACCAGGGCGATGGCGTCCACGGTCGCACAGGCTGAAAACCGCCGAAGGGTATGGCACAGGATGGGCAGCCCGGCCAGCGCCAGATACTGCTTGGGCGTAGCGGCCTGCATGCGAAGGCCTTTTCCAGCGGCAACAATCACGGCGCCTACCATGGGCAAGCCCTCAGATGAATAGGGTCCGAGGATCCAAGGGGTCGAGGGGTCGAGTGAAAAGCAACGCTGTTAAGCCGTATCGGCGCAACCCTTGCCCCCTCGAACCCTTGACCCATTTTCTCCAATTAAAGCAAGTTCTTTGCCCAATGATCAACCACGGAATACACGGACCACACGAATAAAGCGTTATTTTTTCTTGGCGTGCTTGGCGTCTCTGCGAGATGATTGCTTTTTTAAGCAAAGCGCAGGGTTTCTAAGGCAAAGATGCCCTTTCTGGATGGACACCAGTGTCCGTCCACAGGTGGTAGATTTTGGTTCCCGGCAAGGCCCGAGCACTTTTGTCACCGCAGGCGTAGCGGAGCTACGTCGAGGATGGCAAAAGATGCGAGAACGCCGCCGGGGGCCAAAAGATGCCATCTGTGGGCGGACACACTACCGGAGGTACTGCAGCTCCCTCGGCAGCGGAATCCCCTTGCCCATGGTGTCCTCGCCGTAGTTGACGCCGGCCAGAATTTCAATGTCTCGAAGGGCACGGCTGTCCCCCTCGAAGGTCACGTGGGTGATGTTCTCCTTGTGGATTTTTCCGCCGGCCCACTGGATGTCGAGTACGCTGCTGGCATCAAACCGGTCTTCTCCGGCAAGCATCTCCACTGAGCCCCCGTAATGCTGGACAATTTTCGCCACCAGCAGGCTCGGCCGGGAATGGAAACCGAGCTTGACGGGTATGCTCACGCTGATCCGGGTCCTCTCGATGTTTTCGTTGAGAATCTCCTGAGCCAGGTCTCTGCCGGTACTCAGATAGTGGCAGACGTGGTAGAGGCCGTAATTGATGGCCCGGTCCAGAAGCATATCCGGGTCTACCAACTCCACCATGCGGTCCTGCACCTGCCGGTAAATACTCTTGTAGCTGGTCTGATGCAGATGGCGCTCGTAAAAATGAAGCAATCGGCCGATGAGCTGCAGCAGATGAAAAACCACGGAGAAATGGCCCCGTAGTTGCTTGAGCTTTCGGTTTCCAAAGCGGTAGCCGCCGTGAATCACGTAAGTGTCAAATGAGGACTGCAGATTGTGGACCACCATCTCGAACTGCCGGATGGAAACTTCGCTCACCTGCTCGGGAACAATTTTTCGAATGGCCTCCACATCATAAGGCTCATAAAACCCGAGCTCGTCGAACTCGGCGTAGACACTCAGAAAATCGCTGGCGATCTTAACGATGTTTTTCTTTTGTACATCCTTGTCCAGATCGTCAATGTCGTAGTCGAGCATCTTGCTGGTGGTCACCCCAGGAAAATCCTCCTGACTGAAGCTTTCCTCGGTGATGGGGATGGAAAGGCGCTGGGCTTCGGAAAGGATCACGGGGGCCAGTTTCATCAGTGATGTTCGCAGAAAATAGAGGGTCCTGGTGCCTTGCGCCTCGAATTCCCGCAGATCTCCGAGGTCGTAGAATACGAGCCGGTTGGAGATATGGGTCTGGGAATAGCCCCCGAGGCTCAGATGTCTCACGGCGGCCGTCAACTCCCTGAAGAAGTACCAATCAGTGTTGTTCTTGGCGCCGTGAAAATCGAGGAAATCCTCCAATACCTGTGAGTTGCCAATCAAGGTGGAGAAGAGCTTCTTAGTGAAAAGATAGCGTGAGCTGTTAAATCCGGCGATATACTTGCAGCACTTGAGATAATCGTGGCAGAAAACACGCACTTTGGCTTCAAAAGAGATATCGCAGCTGTCGTATTGGTACTCCATGGCTACATCATATCCTTCTGGGTTTCTTCTACGGTCTGGTCCAGCCGACGTTGAAGACCGGCAGGCAGCCCCTCGATGTCCACATTAAGAAAACCCCGGACAATCGTCGATATGGCGGCGTCCTCGTCAAGCCCGCGGGCCATCAGATATTCGATCTCCCGCTGGTCGATCTTTCCGACAGCCGCTTCATGGGACATTTCCACGCCCGGCACAGTTCCCGACAGCTCTGGGACGGCCTGCATCAGCCCGTTGTTGAGGATCAGCCCCTTGCACTCCAGATGGGCTTTAACGCCGGCGCAGTTGCCCACCAGGTCGCCTCTGGCAATGATGGTCCCTCCGGCGGCGATGCCGCGGGAGATGATCTCCGCCCGCGTCTGCGGGGCGTTGAGCACCACCCGTGATCCCACGTCCAGATGGCTGCCTTCGGCAGCCACAAGGATGCTGTTAAAACGGGCCACCGCCCCGCAACCGTTGAGGTAGGTCGTCGGAAACATCTGCAGCGAGCCTACCGGCCGAAGGGAAATGTAATTGCTGATGAGCACCCCGCCTTCTTCCACTGTCGTAACAGTGCGGGGCCTGACGTTCACTTGCGCCCCCCAGTCGTGGATCATGGTGAAGGTGAGCTTTGCGTTCTTTTTCACGTAGAACTCGGATACCCCCACATGAAGGCCCGAGACCAGATGCGGGGCCGTTGCGCACCCGGTGATAATATGCAGCTCCGAATCTTCTTCGGCCACCACGACGTTGTGCACATTCTGGGCGAATCCGTTCTTGGCGATGTAAAGACATGCCTGGACCGGCGCCTCGGCTTTGACGCCGGGCAACGAACGGATGAAGTAGCCTTCATGGGGATACTGCCGTGCCTGGTCAGTGAAAGTGTCCGTGTCAGCGCGTATGTTTCGCCACATGTAGTCGCCCAGGCCGTCATAGCGCGCGATGGCCTCGGAGATGCCCATCATTTCGATGCCTTTTTGACGACTGGAACAGTGGACTACCGAGCGGTCCTTCTGAATGAAAGACCCCATGCGACCGTTTTCAGCGAGATCGATGCCCACGTCCAGCAGTTTGCCGGCATCATCGGCTTGAAGATTCTCGAGCCGCGAGAGGTAAGCGTGGTCTTCGGCGTCCATATCGTAGCTTTTCAGATCGACTTGAGGCAGTCCGTTCACATCGCGCATCGCACACACTCCTGGTATCCGTATTCCCTGATCCACTTCAGGATTTCTCTCGCGTTTCGCGAGCAGCACAACATACCGTTGTAGAGTACCTGCCCCTTGTCCGCGGTGATATAGTCCAAAATATGACCGGTGTGGGTGATGACCAGGGCGGACTTGGCCTGTCCGGCCATCACGACCTTGTGGGGATGCTCGGTGGGGAGATTGATACCGCGACCGAGCAGGGCGTTGATCGTCTCCCCCAGCAGGACGATATTCTCCAAGTCCACGCCCGACTCCGGTTCATCAAGAAGCACGAGATCCGGCTGCTGCGCCATCAGCTGAAGCATTTCCGAGCGTTTGATTTCACCCCCGGAAAAGCTATGATTGACGTCCCTATCGAGAAAATCGGTAAAATTGAGCCGCTCGGCCAGGGTGTCGATATCAACCGGACGGCCCTGGGCGCAGATGCTGACCATATTTCTTGTCTTCAGCCCGTTAATGGTAGGGGGCCGTTGAAAGGAGACGCCTATCCCCAACCGTGCACGTTCATAAATCGGAAGGTGCGTGATGTCTTGGCCTTTAAAGGTGATCTTACCGTGGGTCACGCGGTAGCCGGAAAACCCCATAATGGTCATCATCAGGCTGGTTTTGCCGTGGCCGTTGGGGCCAAAAAGGATATGCGTCTCCCCCTTTGGGATCTCCATGTTGACGTTTTGCAAAATCGGTTTACCACCGACTTCAACGGCAAGTTCTTCAATAACGAGCATCCTGGTCTCTCTCTCTCTCTTTATAAACCGCAGACGATGATTGCACACAGTTCAGGTTTGACCGTAAAGGCCTATTTATCCCGGCAGAGGTTATCACCACGAAGTTCACGAAGAACACGAAGTTTTTAAACATAACCACATTAATGCTTGCCTATAAATAATACGGCAGAAAACGGCAGTACATCATAAACAAGTGGTTTGTTTTGGTGTTTTTCCCTGCGTCGCGGCGTCTCTGCGTGATAAAAATAATTTGATCTTTCTCTTCGTTCTTCGTGCACTTCGTGTTCTTCGTGGTTCCATCGGTTCGCTCCTGCCAATGACAACCTGGCGTGCACATAACCTGAAACCGTTTGACCAAAAAAGATGCGGCCGAAGTTGATCGTAAGCCGAATTCTGTTCCCTGCCGGGGTTGCCCCCGGACCGGGCAGTGATCATTCATCTGGGGCTGCCGGTTGCCCGGCGCCTCTAGCGACCTACCCGGGAGCTTGGACGGGCCGCCCTCAAGCGCTCCTCTATTTGGTCTTTCACCGGGTGGGGTTTACCGAGCTTTCCCGGTCGCCCGGGAAACTGGTGCGCTCTTACCGCACCGTTTCACCCTTACCTGTGGCCCGTGCCCGCAAAGCGGACCGTGACCCATCGGCGGTCTGCTCTCTGTTGCACTTTCCTTCGTGTTGCCACGACTCCACGTTATGGAGCACCCTGCCCTGTGGTGTTCGGACTTTCCTCCATATCCCCTGCGGGATACAGCGATCACCTGATCAACTTCGACCGCATTTTTTTTCCCTGGTTATGCACTATTCTCCAGCTGGGGGCTTGGCTGTTTCGTCGGGGAAGGGTTCACAGCCCTCCCGCAATCGGCGAAGATGACCCCAATCGTTTGTGTTCACCGATCACGGGCGAGGGTCCTCCTTCGCCAAGGCTTCCACCGTCGCTGCGCTATGGCGGACAAGACGGCGGACAAGAAAACCCCGCACCCTACACGATTTGGTAACCCCCGGTGCCCATGCGGCGTTTCTCCGTTACTGGATACGCTTATGCCAAAAAATGATGCGCGCACACTTGGGACACAGCTTCAGTTCGTTTCTGCGCTGCAGATCGTTGTAGAGCTGTTGCGGAATACTCAACTTGCACCCCTGGCAAATCGCATCGATGACCTCACAAACCGCCACCCCGTCGGGTTTTTGCTGCCGTACGAGGCGGTACTTGGCCTTAAGATCATTGGCGATGTCAGCACTGAGCGCCGCGACCTCCTTCTCCAGATCAGCCAGAAGGCGGCGGTCGTTTTCGGCTCGGGCGGTAACGGTGCTGATCTCAGCCTCGATTTCCGCTTTAGCCTCTGTCAAAGCGGTTTCTGCCGCAGCAACCGATTCATCGGCAAGATCCATGGCATCGAGATCGGCGATCATGATATCCTCGATTTGCGACATGTGCCCTTTGACGTCGTCAATTTCCTTCAATACCGATTCGTATTCCTTGTTCGTCTTGACTTCATGAAGACGGGCATTGCTGCGCTTGACCAGCACCGCCAGCTCCTTCACCTGGTTCTCGCGCTCCCGGTAGATTTTCTTGAGAGCATCCCGTTGGCTCCGGCGCAGCGCCAGATCTGCAGTTTGCGTTTCCAGACGTTGAGACAAAAGCGCGCAGCGACCGGGTACGGCGGCAAGGGCGGCCTGCAGATCCCGTATCTGAGTATCGCGTTTTTGGACCTTGGAAAGCAGATCAAGTTGTTCGGAAAACGTAGCCATACCCGCTTAACCCCTTAAGGCGCCGGCGCCTATCCGTCTTGCCTCCCAGCGAGCGGTCGAAAGGGATCCGTCTCGATCTGGCAGGGCGTTATGGTAACATGAAATCCCAACTGCATGGCGGCCGCCGTCATGTGTTCGGCAAGGGGCCGGGCAAAAATGATCTCCGATGCAAAATGCCCCAGATCGATGAGCGCCTTACCGGCCATCTCAATACGGCGGGCATCGTGGTAACGGACGTCCCCGCTGATGAACACATCGGCGCCGGAGCGCAAGAAATCTTCCATGAGGCTTCCGCCGCTGCCGGTGCACACCGCGGCGGTCTTCACCATCATTCCGGGCTCGCCCACGATCCGGGCCCCGTCAGTATCGAATCTGCGCGCAAGTGCCGCGGCATAGTCGTCCAGGCGCTGCGGCGTGTCAAGCCGCCCTACCCGCCCAAGACCCGCGGCGGTTGGCGGCGATTCCAGCGGGTACACGTCGTAGGCCATGGTCTCATAGGGATGCACCTTTTGGATGCGCCTCACCACGTCCTCAACATGGCGCCGTGGGCTCACCATCTCCAGGCGGTATTCAGCCGCCTGGGAAGCTTCGCCCGGTTTCCCTGAAAAAGGCCGGGCGTCGGCATCCGGGGTGAACGTACCGATCCCCGGCGAACGGAACGTACATCCGGTATAGGGCCCGATACGGCCGGCAGGCGTACCGGCGATGGCCGTAACGATCGCGCTGTCATACCCGTCGGGCACCGTGACCACCAGCTTCACGATGTCTTCTCCGGCAGCCGGCACCAGGGGACGCAGATCAACCATCCCGCAAAGATCGGCAGCGATGTCGTTTAGACCGCCCACAGTGCTGTCAAGGTTTGTGTGGGCAGACAGCACTGCCAACCGGTGCTTGACTGACAGGGAAATGATGCGACCGGTCTCTTCACTGAAATCGATGCTCGACAGGGGTTTGAAAATCAATGGATGGTGGGTGATGAGAAGATGGACTCCCGCCTGGCAGGCGGCATCGATGACATCCGGCAACGGATCGAGTGCAACCCACGCCGTTTCAACCGGCCAGCCCGGATCGCCGATCTGCAGCCCCACGTTATCCCAGGTTTCGGCTAGACCGCCGGGTGCGAAGGTGGTCAGCAGCTCAACCATGTCTTTAACAGTGGGCGTCATATCACCGTCTGCCGATTCCTTCCGGGCGAGTTGCAGGCCGTTTAATGAAAAAAGGCGGTTGGGGAGTGGGCCCACCTGGGTTCGAACCAGGGACCGACCGGTTATGAGCCGGTGGCTCTTCCAGCTGAGCTATGGGCCCGCGGACCTAAATGCGTGAGGTTTTCTATAGTCCACCGCGTTTTTTGTCAAGCCTGCTAGCTGTCGATAAAGCTCTTCAGTTTACGGCTCCGCGTGGGATGCCTGAGCTTTCGCAAGGCCTTTGCCTCGATCTGCCGAATACGCTCGCGCGTTACGGCAAAATCCTGTCCGACTTCTTCAAGGGTATGATCGGCCTTTTCCCCGATACCGAAGCGCATACGCAGCACTTTTTCCTCGCGCGGGGTCAGGGTCGCCAGCACTTTTCTCGTCTGCTCTGCCAGGTTCAGATTTACGGCAGCATCCGAGGGAAGCATGAATTTCTTATCTTCGATGAAATCTCCCAGGTGGCTGTCTTCTTCTTCCCCGATGGGTGTTTCCAGAGATATGGGTTCTCGTGCGATCTTGAGAACTTTACGCACCTTGTCGAGTGGGATTTCCATCTTGTCGGCAATCTCTTCGGGGCTGGGCTCGCGACCGAGTTCCTGAACCAGGTAACGCGAAGTGCGGATCAACTTGTTGATGGTCTCGATCATGTGCACCGGAATCCGGATGGTTCGTGCCTGGTCGGCAATGGCACGGGTAATGGCCTGCCGGATCCACCAGGTGGCATAAGTGGAAAACTTGTAACCGCGCCGGTATTCAAACTTATCCACCGCCTTCATCAAGCCGATGTTGCCTTCCTGGATCAAGTCGAGAAACTGAAGACCCCGGTTGGTGTATTTCTTGGCGATACTCACCACGAGTCGGAGATTGGCCTTGGTCAATTCCGATTTGGCCAATTTAGCACGCAGACGGCCGTCCTCGACACCGCCCATGATGCGTTTGAGCGCTCGGCTTCTTGCCTTGATCTCGTTTTCCTTGATATCGATGTCTTCGCTGATCTGTTTCAACTCGACATACAGGGTGCCGATTTCGGCCTTGGTCAGGGCGGATTTTCCCTGGAGCCATTTTAGAAAGGCCGTTTTTGTTTTCAAAGACGACCTCAGCTCAGTCAGTGGCACCCCCAAAGCGTCGGCACACATGGAGACCATCTGGTTCATGGCGTCAAACCAATCGATCTGCCCGCGGACGATGTTTTCCACCTTGTCGATGATGCCACCCTCAAGACGCCACTCCCTGAGCAGATCGAAAATCTTGTTGGTTCGCCGGATGATCGCCCGGCGCAAACGGCGCTGTTCGTCCGGTTCCAGCGTTTCGTTAAACAATTTTTCCCGGAACGTCGCGTTTTCGGAATCGACCTCCCGGATGGCGTTAATGGTCTCGATGAATCGGTCGGCCTGAAGCACTTCGTCGGCATAGGGCTCGCCTTCATCGATATCGCGAAGCACATACTTGGGTCGCAGTTCCCCTTTTTCAATGTGGCTGCCCAGCTCAAGAATGCAATTGACGCCGCTGGTGGTATCCAGCAGCGCCCGCAGCACTTCCAGTTCTCCGGCTTCAATCTTCTTGGCGATTTCCACTTCGCCTTCCCTGCTGAGCAGGGTCACCATCCCCATCTCGCGCAAGTACATCTTCACCGGATCGGTGACACTGCCGAAATCGGCCCCACCGCCGGCTGCCGCACCGGCACTCTTTTTCCCCGCGGCCTTAGCCACCACTTTCTTCTTCTGATCGTCGACGATATCGATACCGTTGTCTTCGAACAGCATCAACGTCTCATCCATCTGATCGGCGGAGAGTAAATTCTCCGGCAGGGCATCGTTAATCTCTTCATAGGTGAGAAATCCCTGGGAACGCCCTTTTGAGAGCAGGGAGCGGATCGCCGCTTCAGTGATCACCTTGGTATCGGCAACGCCCTCCTCCGAAGCGTTCTCATCCACAGAGACGGACTTTTTCTTGGGCGCCGATTTCTTTGGAACCGTTTTTTTCCGGGGCGCCGGGCGGGTTTCGGTCTTGGCGGCTGCAGCCTTTTTGGGAGCGGCCTTCTTTGAGGGCTTTTTGGGGGGTGCGGGTTTTCCTGCAGCGGCACGCTCGGTCGGCGCCTTCTTTTCTGCCTCTGAGTCCTTGGGCATCTTCACAGGCGCCTTCTTCGAACCGGCGGACTTCTTTTTGGCCGCCGGCGCTTTCTTCGCAGAGGCAGTGACCCGCTTGTTTTTTACTGCCGCATCCTTCGCCTTTTTACTTACCATCGATTAGACCTCCTGATTAAACGACCGCCTGAAAGGCTGGCGGTTTTGGGTGGCAGCCGGTCGGCTGCGGCCAAAAACGTTGCGCCAGCAACGTACGTTCACATGTCGACCCCACGCGAAGCGCAGAGGTTTTAAAAGCATTTATCAAATTGAGACGCGTCATTGCCGCAAACCTGTTCCGGCATCAGGCTTTGGGTTTTCCGTACCGGTTTCCGGTCTGGGCATCGCGCGCCGACTGCTGTTTTTCTTTCAAGAGCTGCAATAACGTGCTGTGATCGTTGTCGGCTTCGGCCTTTCGGATCCGTTTGACCAAAGCGTCGTCCGAGCGATTCCGGTTCATTTCAAACTGCTGGATCAGACGCAAGCACCCGTCCATATCCCACTTTTCATCGGCCATGGCCAGCTCGCTAAGCACCGAGGCGACACTTTCTCCGGCATGCCGGTTGATCATTGCGGCCACATCTATCCCATCGGCACGCCCGTGGGCCAGGATGGCGCTCCCGGCGGCCTTCAGCGTCGGATCGTCCAGGGCGTCGACAATGCGCCGTTTGCGCACTTCGGGAAGTATTTCGGGAAACTGGATCATCATCGTGACCAACATTCGTTCCAGGGGATTGCCGCCCCGGGCGGTTCCGGGCGCCGGGACTGGCGGCTTCAGCGCTTGCAAGGCGGCGGCATTCCCTGGTTTTGCCCGCCCGTCACGACCTCGATGGGCGCTCACCTGCCGAAGCCTGCTGATGATGGCGCTCTCATCGATACCAAGCCGTTCAGCGATCATCCGGATGTACACCGAGCGGGCCACCGGATCTCCGATACCGGCCAGCGCCGCGGAAAGCTCCGTGACCACCCGGATTTTTCCTTCCACGGACAGTCCGAATCGGGCGATGGCGGACTCGCACAGAAACGGGATAATCCCCGGGGCTTTTTCCGCTTCTGCCCAAAAAGCGTCGGCGCCGAACTGCCGGATGTAGGAATCAGGGTCGTGCCCGGCCGGAAGAACCAGAATCCGGGTGTCGGCATCATTTTCCGAAAACACGTCGCCTTTGCCAAAATTGGTATGCTCCTGCCAAAACAGCTCCAGGCTCCGATGCGCGGCTTTCATACCGGCGTCATCAGAATCAAATACCAAAGTGATCGTACCGCTGCCGACAATGCCTTTCAGGGCGCGGATCTGCTGCGCGGTGAGGGCGGTTCCCAGCGTGGCCACGACATTTTGGACACCGCCAAGGTGCAGACTCAACAGATCCAGGTACCCCTCCACGATGAAGACCTGGCGCAGCTGGCGGCAGCTCTGGCGCGCCCAATTGATCCCGTAAAGGGAACTTCCCTTGCTGTAGACCGGCGTCTCCGGCGAATTCATGTACTTGGGCTGCCCGTCGCCGATGACCCGGCCGCCGAAACCGATCACCCTTTCGGCACCGTCGAAAATGGGAAACATTACCCGATCCCGAAACCGGTCATAGTGTCCTCCCCCCTGGTTTCGCGGTACCACGAGCCCCGACTGCTCAACGATGCGCGACGGGACTTTCCGGCCCTTTAAAAACCGCACCAACTGATCCCACGAGGCAGGCGCATATCCGAGACCGAAATGCGCCATGGCCTCAGTGTCAAACCCGCGACCTTGCAGATAGGCGGTGGCCTGACGCCCCATCCGGGAATCCTTGAGACAATCGCTGTAAAACCCCATGGCCATACGGTTGAGCTTGTAGAGCATCTCCCGTTGGCTCATTTCCTGCCGCTGTCCGGGCGACATACGCTCGCTCGGCAATTCGATCCCAAACCGGTTGGCGAGCGATTTGACGGCATCGGGGAACGCGAGCCCCTGGTGTTTCATGATGAAAGTGAACACGTTGCCGCCCGTACCGCACCCAAAACAGTGAAAAATCTGTCTGTCGGGACTCACTGAAAACGAAGGGGTTTTTTCCGAATGAAAAGGACACAAGCCGAGATAGTTTTTCCCCGCCTTCTTGAGCACGACCGCATCTGCGATAATGTCAACAATATCGGCGGCATTTTTGACTTCAGTAATTTTCTCTTCAGGGATTAGAAGCCCCAAAAAGGTGCCCTCCATGGTGTCCATGCCGCCAGGGTCGGCACGGCTGGAAGGTTGATGGTGCACGGCTTCCCGTTCCCCCGGAGAGCGCCTGCCGGATGGCGACCTCAGATGGATGAGAAGGGCTGTACCCCGCATGGCCGATGTTTCTCAGCGCCTTCTGGAACCCTTTATCGGCGCGTTCGCCGCCGCCGTGACAAAAAAGATCTCAACTGCGGCAGAGAACTGTGTAAATTACCGATTATATATGTTTTTGTCAAGGATCGTTTTCAGCGGCGCCAGTTGCCGGACGGGGAGCGCTCATGGCGGAAAATAGATCGTCCAGACCGGCGGCAGCCAGATCCGCCGCCGATATCCACCCTTTGCGCTTCATGAATTTATTGATCTCCAGCAGATTCTCACTGAGGGCGCGCTGGGTCTCATCGAAACGACCGGTCCACATGATCCGGCCGTCAACCGTGCGCAGCAAGGTGAGATCGAAGGCCACCGAAGCGGGTTCTTCGGAGGCATAACGGCTGCCGACCCGCTCGCGGTATCGGTAAATGAAACACACCAGGACACCGTCCGCGTTGAGGGCACGCCCGCTTTCAATCCACAGGGAGCGATCGATGATGGGCGCCGCGTCCCGGGAGGTCAGAGACGACATAATGCCCAGCGCGCTCTCCGGAGGCAGCACTTCGAACCGCTCCAGCGCGGTGATCCGGGCATAGACGGCCGATTCGAACAATTGCGCAGCTTCCGGGCTGACATCGCCGGTGATGAACACACTGCCGCTCAGCGGATTGCGTACATTCCGGGAAGGCCCATAGATGGCGGCCATGTTCTGAACCGGCATCATGACTATTTTTTTGATCTGCGACAAATCGGCGGTGTTTCCGACAACCGGTGTGCCGGCGCAGCCGGTAAACACCGCAGCAATGCAAATGGCCGCAAGGCAGCGCAGCGCGGTCGCTGCTGCTATGGCACCTGACCGCGGCGTCACAGTGCCCCCTTGGATGAATGTATTCCCCGAATGCGGGGATCCATCGCCACCGCCCGGTCCAGTGCCCGGGCCAACGCCTTGAACACCGCCTCGATCACGTGATGCTCGTTTTCACCATAAGGCACCCGGATATGCAGATTCATCCCGCCCTTGAATGCCAGCGCACGGAAAAACTCCTTCGCCAGACCGGCGTCGAACACGCTCCCGCTAGCGGGCACCGTCGGCAACTGGTAGGCCAGAAACGGGCGCCGCGACAAATCGATGGTGACTTCGGCGAGGGCGTCGTCCATGGGTATCACGGCATGACCATAACGGCAGATACCCGCCCTGTCGCCAAGTGCGGTGTCGATGGCTTCCCCCAGCACCAGAGCGACATCTTCAACTGTGTGGTGGGCGTCGACGTCGAGATCGCCAACGGCGTCAAGAGACAGATCAAAAAATCCGTGAACGGCAAAGAGCGTGAGCATGTGGTCAAGAAACCCGATGCCTGTCCGGATGTCTGCCTTTCCGCTGCCGTCCAGGTTGATGGTGGCCGTGATGCGGGTTTCCTTTGTTAAGCGTTCTCGCGTTGATGTCCGCTGCATAAATGGCACTCCTGCTCAGTGGTAATTGTCGTCCGCGCCCCGGTTCGCCATCGCGTGAGCGCCTCAATATAATCACCGACGTTTTAAAAATCGACCGGCGTTGGGTTGGATTTTTTGATGAGCGACAATCGATCAAAAATTGACTGCCTGCAAGGCAGGTTGTGGGTGGCAACAGCGGCCAAAAAGATTACGCCGAAAACGAGCGTTTCGGTTCGATGAACCGAATTACCTTTTTTACCACAAGACACCCGGGGTTGGAAATGGCAAGTTCTTTACCTTGCTCGATTTTCAGGGCATTTCAGAGTGTGCGGCGCACTGCGACGGGTTTTGGATCAGGATGGAACAATGAATAGACCGTCGGAATGAGCACCAACGTGATCAGCGTCGATCCGATGAGGCCCCCGACAACCGCCCGGGCCAGCGGCGCCTGGACATCGGCGCCTTCTCCGATGCCGAGTGCCAGCGGCAGCAGACCGAGAATGGTGGTCAGCGTCGTCATCAGAATCGGCCGCAACCGGCGGCGGCCGGCCTCGGTCAGCGCGTCATGGCTCCGCATCCCTTCGTCAGCCAGTCGGCCGGCCTGGTCCACCAGTAAAATCGCGTTGTTGACAACGATGCCCCCCAGCATGATGCACCCGATGTAGGACTGCACATTCAGTGTCGTTGATGTGATAAACAGTGTCAGCAGCACGCCCACCGCCGCCACGGGAACGGAAAACATGACGATCAGCGGATCGCGCAGCGATTCATACTGGCACGCCAGCACCATGTACACGAGCACCAGCGCCAGCACGAGCGAGATGAGCAGTTCCCTGGATGCCTTTTGCTGTTCTTCAAAACTGCCGGCGACCGTCAGATCATAGCTGACCGGGCGTGGAATTTGATCCAGCAGCGCCTGCACATCCCGGGCCACGGAGCCCAGATCGCGCCCTGCGACATTGGCCAGAACCGTCACCATGCGCTGCTGGCCTTTGCGGTCGATCAGCACCGGACCGCGACTCTGTTCGGCCCTGACGATATTGCGCAGCGCCACCTTTTCACCGCTTGCGGTTGTCAGCGTCAAATCGAGAATTTCATCCAGGGACCGCCTCTCGGCATCCTTGAGCTGCACCAGGATGCGATAGGAATTGCCCCCGGTGCGGTATTCGCCGGCTTTGGAGCCGGCCACCGCTGTTTGCAAAAGCTGGGTGACGTCGCGCACGCTCAGGCCAAGATCCGCGACTTTGTCCCGATCGATTCGAATTTCCTGCTGAGGCACGCCGGCTTCGAGACTGCTATCGACATCCGTGATGCCGGGCACATCAACAATTGCGGCCGCGACGTTCCGGGCAAGCGCGTCGAGTGTCGTCAGGTCATAGCCGCGAATCTCGACGATCACCCCCTCCTCGCTGTCCAGGATCCTTTCCAGAATAAACTGGCCCTGGGGCGCCCGCACACGGATCTCCATCCCGGGGACACGGCCTTCCAGGCGGCGCCGCAGGTCATGGGCGACGGCCACATTGGAACGTTTGCGCTGGTCGGCCGGCAGCAGCGAAATGCGGATTTCACCTTCCGCGCCCGCGTCGGCACGCCAGCCGGAGGCGCCGACGCTGACCACCGAGGCGACGGTCTCGGGAACGGCCGGTCGAATGATTTCCTCCATGATGCGCGTCTGCTGATCGACCAGATCGAGACGCGTGCCGATTTCCATCTTTCCGGTGACACGAACCTCGCCCTCATCACTGGGCGGCAAAAATTCACTGCCGATCAGGGGCAGCAGCAGCAGACTTGCGCCCAACACGGCAGCCGTCACGGAAATGGTGGTGAACCGATGGGCCAGCGCCCAGCGCAGTACGGCCAGATAAGCATTTTCGATCCCCGCGAAAATTGACTCTGCGCCGGCGGCCCACCGGTTCGCTGGCGCCCCCGGCGCCGTGAACCGTTGTTGCCGCGAGGTCAGCAGCCGCGAGGTCAGCATGGGCACCAGCGTCAGCGCCACGAGCAGCGAACAGATCAGCGAAAAGATGATCACGTACGCCAGTTCCTTGAAGAGGATGCCCGAAACGCCCCGGACGAAAATGAGTGGCAGGAAAATCACCAGCGTGGTGATGGTGCTGGCAATGATTGCCGGTGCGACCTCCCGGGCACCTTCCACCGAGGCAGCCTCCGGCGCTTCTCCGTTCTCACTGCGGCGGCGAAAAATGTTTTCAAGCACGACGATGGAACTGTCGACCATCATCCCCACCCCCAGGGCCAGACCGCCCAAGGTCATCAGGTTGAGCGTGAATCCGCCGAAATAAACCAGTGCGAAAGTGGCCACGATGGAGATCGGGATCGACAGGGCAATGACCAGCGTACTTCGGATGTTGCGCAGAAAAAACAGCAGCACCACGATGGCCAGTCCGCCGCCGTAAAGTACCGAGCGGGCAACGTTGGCGATCGAGCGCTCGATGAAATTTCCCTGGTTGATCACTGGGACGATCTTGATCTGAGGAAAGGCCTGGTTGGCCGCCTCGATTTCAGCCAAAACGCCTTTGGACACCTCGACCGTATTGGCACTGGCCTGCTTGCGGATCGCCACACGAAGTCCGCGGCCGCCGTTCACACGGACGATGCGCGTCAGCTTTTCATACGTATCCTTGACCTCGGCGATCTGCCCCAGCGTGATGACGGCGCCATCGCGCCGGGCGATGACCGTGTCCCGGATCTGATCGAGGTTGAAGAACTCGGCCGGAGCGCGCAACGTGACTTCGTAGCGCCCCTGCTCGATCTTTCCCGCCGGAAGATCGAGGTTGGCATCGACAACGGCCTCGATCACCTGATCCATCGGCAGGCCGACGCCCTTGACCCGGGCAGGATCCAGTTCGATGCGGACCTCGCGGTTGAAGCCGCCGAACACGTCTACCTGAGCGACTCCGGGTATGCGGGCGAATCGGTAACGGATCTGCACTTCAATCAGCTCGGTCAGTTCCACGGGATCCAGATCGCTGGAAATCCCGAGCAGCACGACCGGAAAACTGGCGATGTCGAATTTGCGGATGCGGGGCCTGACGATATCCTCGGGCAACTCGTTGATCTCGTCTTCGAGTTTGCCCTGAACATCAATGGCCGCCGTGTCGATTTGCGTCCCCCACACGAAACTGACATTCACCGTGCTGCGGCCCTCCGAGGATGCTGATGTGATTTCCTCGACCCCAGGCACCGTGGCAACGATCTCTTCGATAATCTGGGTGACCAGCCGCTCCATCACCTCCGGGCTGGCACCCTCGTAATCGGTTCGGATGCTCAATGTCGGCAGTTCGATGTTGGGCAGCATGTCGATCTGCAGCCGGCTCAGCGAGACCGCTCCGAGGAGGACCAGAATCAGAGTCACCATCGTCGTGAAAATCGGGCGATTGACGCTGAAACGCGGCAGATTCATGAGGCGTCACCCTTTTGGCGGGCGGCAGCCGTCGGGTTCTCTTCGGCCGGAATCGAAATGGCGGAGCCGTCGTGCACCAGCTGCTGGCCCAGGGTAACGACTCTCCCGAAAAGCCCCTCGCCGTCAACCTGCACCCTGGACCCGTCACGCAGCCCCACCGTGACTTCACGCCAGGCGACCGATCGCCCGTCTTCGCTGACGATGAAAACACCGCTCTTGCCATTGCGGACGGTCAAGGCTTGCTCCGGTACGATGGTGGCCTCCGTCACCTGATCGAGTACGACGGCGGCCCTGATGAACATGCCGGGTTTGAGCCGATGCTGCGGGTTGTCGATGGCTATTTCGATCCGCGCCTGCCGGGTGGACGTTCGAAAGACCGGGGCGATGCGATCGATGCGGCCTGTATACCGCTCGTCCGGATAGGCGTCCGTTATCAACGAAACGGATTGTCCGGGCTGCAGTTGCGCGTAGTCGCTCTCGGTGACGAAAACCACCCCGCCGATGGGGTGCAGTTGAACGATCAGCAGCAGCGGCGCATTGGCGGCAACGGTCTGCCCTTCGTCCACATAGCGCTCGGCGACGACGCGATCGGCTTCACCGCCGCTCCAGCCCGCCGTTACCTGGGTATAACTGAGCCGGGTATTGGCCGTTTCCAGCGATGATCCGGCCTTTGTGACCTGGGCGGCGGCGACAGTGCGCTTCGCCTGCCGGGCCAGTTTTTCCTGCCGCACGGCATCGTACTGGGAATCGGAAGCGATCCCGCGCTTCAGCAGTGACGCGGTGCGTTTATACTCGCGGTCGGCAATTTCCAGGGCGCTCTCGGCCTCGGACAGATTGGCCTTGGCCACTTCCAGATCGGCTCTGGCCTGGGCGACCGCCTGTAAATATTCATCATTGTCCAGTTCGGCCACAACCTGACCACGCGCCACGCGATCGGCGATGTTAACCAGAACGCGCTCCACGCGGCCGCTGATTTTCGGCGAAACGACAAACTCCGCCAAAGATTCCAATTCGCCGCTGAACGTCCGCTGCCGCGCGATCGGCCCGCGCTGGATCTGCGCCACCGCCACCGGCACCGGGCGCATCGCTTTGGCGCCCTGGCGCGCACCGGACGGATCCAGGAACCGGCTGGAAACGACCCAGACCAGAGCGGCCGCCGCACCGATCAGAAAAACCACAGCAATAAAAATTTTGGAACCACCCGATTTCAAGGTAAAAGTGCCCTTTCCGCTGGCATTGAAGTGGACTCACATCATAGCGTTATGCCGCCTGTTTTGACATAGGAGACATTGCATTTTTACGGCCGATATTGCAAGTTGATGGCCATCTGTGGATAGACACTCGTTGAGGAGTTGACATGATACCTGGAAAGTCTACGCGACGCCTGTTTGCGTGCCTTGTCGCGTTCGGGTGGTTGCTGATGCCGGCCGCCGGCTCACCGGTTGAAAAGCGGATCACCCGCATCACGGGAGCACCGGATATGCCGGCCGACACGGCGGTGCGCATGCGCACGACCGCTGCCGGAGGGACCGAAGAGATGGCCGCACGCCCCGTGCCGCCGGGACCGTTGAAAATCACCATCACCGAAGCCATTTTACTGTGCCTGGAAAACAACCGTTCACTGGTGGTCCAGCGACTGACCCCCTCAATCCAACAGACCTTCGAAGATCAGGAAAAAGCTGTTTTTGATCCAGCAATCACTGCAGGTCTCTCCGCCGGCCGGGTAAAGGAAGAGCGCCTTTCAAGAACCGGGCCGGATACCGAGGATGTCAGCACCACGGCGGCCGGCGGCATAATTTCCCTGTCGAAATACTTTCCGACCGGCACGACGGTGTCACTGGAAGCCGGCACGCAAATGGAGGAAGTCTCCCTTTACGATGAGGCCCTGTATTCGACCCGCCTGGGCATGACGGTATCACAGGCGCTGCTGCAAGGGTACGGCTCGGACGTGAATCTGGCCAGACTGCAGCAGGCGCGCCTCGATACGCGGTGGTCGGAATATGAACTGCGGGGTTTTACCGCGTTTCTGGTGGCTGAAGTGGAACGCGCTTACTGGGACACTGCGCTGGCCCGGCGCCAGATCGAAATTGTCGAAGAGTCACTGAAAGTCGCTCGGCAGCAGCGCGACGAAACCAAGGCGTTGATCGCCGTCGGCAGATTGGCCAAATCGGAATTGGCCGCCGTCCAGGCCGAGGTGGCGGCACAGAATCAGGCACTCATCGAAGCTCAGGCCAACAAGGAGAGCCGCCGCCTGCAACTGCTTCGCCTGCTCAATCCGGCGGGCCCCGGACTCTGGCAGCGGGAAATCGATCTCATCCATCAGCCGACCCTGCCCGACATCACGCTGGACGACATCGAAGTGCATGTGGCCGTAGCCATGCGCATGCGTCCCATTTTGAACCAGGCCCGATTGAACATCGCGAGCGGTGATCTGGAGATCGTCAAGACCCGGAACGGATTGCTGCCCGTGATGGATCTGTTCATCACGCTCGGCAAAAGCGGGTATGCCAATTCCTTTGGCCAATCCTTCAGCAGCATCACCGACGACAATTACGACGCCCTGGCGGGGATCCGATTTAATTATCCCGTATCAAACAGGGATGCCAACGCCCTTCACCGGCGCGCGCAACTGACGCGGGAACAGGCGCAAAAAGCCCTGGAGAACCTCACTCAACTCGTGGAAGTCGATCTGCGCACCGCTTTTATTGAAGTCAACCGCACCAAGCAGCAGATTGCCGCCTCCGCGGTTACGCGCAAGTTCGATGAAGAAAAATCAAGAACTGAAACCGAAAAACTGCAGGTGGGAAAATCAACCAGTTTTCTGGTGGCGCAGGCACAGCGTGACCTGCTGGGCAGTCGCATCGCCGAGGTGCGGGCCCTGGCCAACTATCTCAAGGCGCTGATCGATTTTTACCGGCAGGACGGATCACTGCTCGAGCGCCGCGGCATTTCCGCCCCCGGACGCGAGCCCTTCGAGCTCTCCAATTAGTGACCACCAAGGGTTGATTTTAAAGGCGCCGCAAACATTGACCGCCACCGGTCAGTACGCAGCCACGGTGATGATTCTCAAGGCGGCTCCAGCTCGGCATCTTGATTATCCAGGCCGTGATCGTCAGTTTGCTGGCCGGCCTACGCCATGCCGCCGGAGCGCGCGGACCTGGTGGTCATGCGCGCCCTGATCCGCCACGGTTTCAGCCGCGATCTGGGTGATTTATTGCTGAACGACCTGAAGCACTGCCTGACGTATTTCGAAAAAAACCCGGTGGCCAATCCTTTGGACGCTGAGACCAGCGGCTTCAGTCATACGTAGCGGCAGGCAATAAAAAAGCCCCTGAAAAATCAGGGGCATTTTTTTAAGGTGGTGGAGATGAGGGGGAGCGAAACCCTGACCTCAGCGTTGCGAACGATGCGCACTCCCAGCTGAGCTACATCACCACAGTGCACTCGCCATTTACCAGATGTGGCGGGGGGCCGTCAATTAAAACTATGCATCCGCAGAGGCTATCCCAATCGTTCGTGTTAGCTGATCACGGGCGGGGATAAACCCCGCACCCTACGAAAACCGCTGCCGTGGCGGCCATGAAATGTAGGGCGAGGGGTTTACCCCCTCCCGCGGCGACGCGCACCGGCCATGCCGGAAAAAAGCGCTTGTCATTCCCCCTGGATCGTGGATAAGTGACTTGTTTTTTCATATGAGACCGATCGGATATCACATTTCGTCAATACCGACCGGGGGCGCGCGCCGTGATCCGCGGCCCATCGTCCCGATACCCGAATAGAGGTGCGCATGAGCATGACCATTACCCTTCACGATGCCATCAAGACATTTACCGACGATCAGGACAAAATCATCCGACCCGAAGAGACGGTGCGCCGGTTCAAAAACAAACTGGCCGAGCTTGATCTGGACATTCTTGAAGCCACCCAGCGCATCGACTCCGGGCGTCTGGGAATCCCCGTGTATTTCAGCCGCTGCGGCAAGGACGCCCGCCGGATTATCGGTACCCGCAAGCAGATGGGAAAAGGGGCCACCCCGCAGCAGGCCGAAGCCAGCGCCGTCATGGAACTTGCCGAGCGGTTCAGTTTTTTTGCATTCACCAAGGATCCGGCCCGGTTCATCACCGCCACCGCGGCCTCATTGGGCGAAACCGCGCTGCCGTTTCATTTTATCGCACAGTCGGTGCACGACACCACAGCGGACCTGGCGGCGGCGCAGCGGATCTACGAAGCGCTTCCCATGAAATGGACCCAGGCCTTCAACCTGACCCGGGGTCACGCCACCCTGGTCCCCTTCGACTGGTTTTTTGCCATCAACCAGTTCAACGGCCCCTCGGCCGGCAACTGCCAGGAAGAAGCGATCAGCCAGGGGATCTGCGAGATTGTCGAACGCCACGTGAGCGCCCTGGTGAGCCGCGGCCGCCTCGATGTGCCGGCCATCGATCCGGCCGGGGTGTCTGACCCGGCCGTAAAGGAAATGCTCGGCAAATACAGCGCCAATGGCATCCGCCTGTTCATTTCCGATTTTTCCTTGGGCACCGGCATTCCCACGGTCGGGGTCATGGCCTACGATCCATCGACGTTTCCCGGAAAAAGCGAAATCATCTGGACTGCCGGCACCACGCCGGACCCGGAGAAAGCACTCAGTCGCACCCTCACCGAAGTCGCCCAGTTGGCCGGGGACTTCAATACCGGATCAAATTTTGTCGCCAGCGGGCTGCCCAAATTTGGCAGCCTCGAGGAAGCGGCCTATATCACGAACCCCTCCAGGGTTGTCGGCATCAAGGATCTGCCCGATATTTCCGATGACAACATCCGGGTGGAAATCGAGCGCGCCGTCGCCGCCTTGGCTGACCGCGGTATGGACGTGCTGCTCATCGACACCCGGCACCCCCGGCTGGATGTCCCGGCGTTTTACACCATCGTTCCGGGCGCCCACTTCAGGGAACGGGCCGCTGGCACCAGCGTGGGGATGTTCGCCGCCAAGCACATCACCGAGTCACTGGCCCCACGGCAGGCACTGGCGCGCCTTACCGCCGTTGATGCTGAACTGCCGGGCAAGTATTACGTCAAATTCTATATGGGCCAGAGCCTGATCGCGGCCGGCGCCCCGGACAAAGCCCTGACGCTGCTGACAGAGGCCGCGCGCCTGGATCCGCCGGACCAGGAAGCGGCCAGTATTTATGCCTATACGGGAGTGGCGCTGAAGGCGCTTGAAAGATATGAAGCGGCCCTTGAAGCCCTCTCCAGGGCCGAGCGCCTGGATGCGGAACGCACCGATGTCCACAACCTGAAAGGGTTTTGCTACTTCAAGCTCAAAGCGCATGAGAAGGCCATCGAGAGCTTTAAAAAAGTCATTGCCCTCGACCCCTCTTCTGCCATCGATTACGCCAACATCGCCTCCAATTACCGCGACCTGGGAGACCGGGAAAAGGCCATTCAATTCTACGAAACGGCTCTTGCCCTGGATCCCGGCATCGGCTTCGCCCTCACCAACCTGATGGCCCTGCGAAAAAAAAACGCGTAAATGCGGAAGGGTAAAGGAAACCACGAAGGACACGAAGAAGCTATAAGAGAACTGCTGTTTAACCACGGAGTTCACGGAGGACACGGAGGTCTAAACTTGGCAAAGTCGTAACAAAGCAATTCTCTCGCAAAGACGCCAAGCACGCCAAGAAAAAATTATTTAATATCAATGTGCTGACTTTGCGATCTTTGCGGCTTTGCGAGAGATTTCGACTTTTTACAAATGCATCAAACTTGATGATCCGGTAAAAATCCCAAAGCCCGTCACCCCGGCGACCTGTCCGCCATAGCGCAGCAACGACGGAAGGCCGGGGCCCAGAACTTCTTTAAATCACTGGATCCCGGATCTCGTTTCACTCGTCCGGGATGACAGAAAAAGGGAAAATAAGCGTTTTTACATGGTCAGCAAACTTCAAAATCAATTATTTTTTTCTCCGTGCCCTCCGTGTACTCCGTGGTGATTAAGGGCAGTGTTTTTACCTTTTCTCTGCGCCTCTGCGGTGAAACCGGTTTTTCCCAGGATTCGGCAAATCCCAAGCATACAGAGTATCACTTTGCCTTGCGCGCGAGCACTTCGGTGGCCAGTTGCCGGTAGTCGTCGGCACCGAAACTGGTCGAGCGGTAGTACACCACCGGCGTGCCGGCATCGGCGCTCTCGGCGATGGTGGTGTTGTTGCGGATGACCGTCTCGAAGAGGTATTTGCGGTAACGCTCATCGCCGCGAAGCTTGGCCAGAACGTCGTGGCTCACCCGCGTCCGGCGATCGAACAGGGTGGCCAGGATGCCGGAGACCGCCAAATCGGGGTTGATCGCTTCCTTGATGGTATCAATGGTGTCAAAGAGTTCGGTCAGGGCCGCATAGGCATAAGGGTGCGTCTGGCAGGGCACCAGCACTTCCCGGGCGGCGGCAAACACGTTCACCGTGAGCAGCGACAGGCTCGGCGGCGTGTCGAGTATGATGAAGTCGTAGCGGCCGACAACCGATTGCAGGGCGCGCTTGAGTCGATTTTCACGACCGTATTCGTTGACCAGTTCAATGTCGGCTCCGGCAAGATCGGTATGGGCCGGCAACACGTCAAGCCCATCCCAGCGCGTGGCCACCACGGCCGCCGTCGCGGGAAATGCTTTCGGATCCCGGATCAGGTCGTAAGTGCTCGGTGCGCCTTCGGCCGCCGACACGCCCATCCCGGCGGTGGTGTTGGCCTGGGGGTCCATATCCACGACCAGAACGGAATGCCCCTTCATCTGCAGCGCCGCTGAAAGATTGATGACGGTGACCGTTTTGCCGACGCCACCTTTCTCGTTGGCGACGGCGATGATCCTGCAAGAATTAGACGTCATGGTCCTTCCTCCGATGTGATGCCATTTCTCAAGCCCTTCAGTGTCGACTGAATCTCCTCCATACCTGCCGAGATTTCCTTGAGCGTCGTCAATACGGCATCTCTATCGACGCCGGTCCTGGTGACGAGCGTTTCAATGGCAACCAGGTCGGTGCCGAAAGCGTCGAAACGCTCATTGAGCATCAGGTTCATGTGGGCGGCGACGGCGTCAATCAATTTGGAGATATACTGAAACTTAATGTTCTCCCGGTAGCTTTTAAAGTGAAAGCGGATGGATTTTTCCGTCTCCCGTTTGATGCGCCGCACGCCGTCCTGCAGGGCGGCCATCTCATCTTCCCGGGCGTTTCGAAGCGGCTTTTTGAGGACCGTCTTAAACCATTTAACCACTCGGTAGAACCCCAGCCGGGCGATCGCCTCGGTCTTGATGATTGCCGAATAGCGCAGCGTCGTGCCGGCCGGCGGCAGCGACAACCCGGAGACCCGCTTGATAGCCTGGATGTCCGGTCTTTCCAGGGGATGATCGCCCAGAGGCGCCGTCGCGTTGGATGCGCTGGAAATACTTTTGCTGGATTCTTCCACCATGCCCATAACCATTGCCTGGAAGGGCTCGGCCACGCTCATCAGGTGGTCGATGATCCCTTTCTCCAACGACCTGGTAAAACGGACCACCTCCGGATGGATGGTCTCGGTAATATAAAGATCCAGCGCCTGGCGAAAATCCTGGAATACGAGATACAGCGCGCTGGCAAATCCGGACGCCGCCAGTTTATCCTCATAGTTATGGAATCCCACGGAATAGCCATCAATAAATCCGACCACCCGGCTGATCAGGTCGTGGTCGCCGGAGTAAAAAAAGCGGTCGATGGCCGTTTTTTGATCCCCTTTCAGTTTGGTCACCGCCCCGTTGAAAGTGCTTTTCACGAGAGAATGGATCTGACCGATGCGCTGCTGCTGATCCCTTAAACGCTGCAGCAGCCCACCGGTGGAAGACGCGTCGTTGGTGAGCAATTCTTCCTGCGTCTCAGACCAGTTGAGCGCAGCGGCGCTCATGACGGTCATCCGTTCGACGGGATTTTTCATCAGGAGACTGTAACGTTCTATTTCGAGCGCCGCCGTAAATCGACTCATGAACTGACTGCGCTGATCATTGGAAAAATCGATGAGCTCGGATTCCGCCTCCCAGTGGGCAAGGCGCCGGGCCTCCTTTTCGGAAAGATCGTCGCGGATAGACCGGTACAGCGTGTACAGGCTGGAGAAAGTGTAAACTTCGGGCGCAGGCACCATCAGGCTCAGCTCCTGCAGGACCTTGGCACGCACCGCCGTCAGCCCGTCGAGGCTGTCGTGTTCACTGAAGTCGCAGTTGAGCACGAACAGTACGTTTTCCATGATTCCCATTTTCTGGATCATGGTGAGAAACCGGAGGTCCGCTCGCCGGAGGCCGGTCCGGCTGCTGATGACATAGACTAAAAGGTGCGCCAGGTCGAGGTAGTCCTGGATCATCGACAGGTGAAGTGGATTGGGTGAATCACTGCCCTGGCAATCGGCGATTTCAATGGATGGGTCAAGGCCATCGGCGTCGAGCCGGATTTCAAGATCCCGCAAATAGACGGCAAGGGTATCATCGGCGACAAACTGTCGGTGCTCCGAGAATCGCTTGGCATTGAAGATGAGGATCTTTTCCGAGGCCGGCATGAATGCCGTGACGCGCTCGTAGCCTTGAAGGTAAAGCGAAATCAATACCGTGTGCAGGTTGCGCTCCCCCTCACGCATGAGCAGGTCGGCATCAAGGGCAGCGATAGCATGTGCCAGGGCTTTACGGTCACGGTCATTTCGGATATCGAACGGCGCCTCTTCCGATGATCGCTCCAGCGTCGGCAAAAGCACCATGGCCTGGGCGATCTCGGCATTGATCTCTTCCCATGTCTTGAAATACAGAACCGCCTTGAGTTTTTTGTCGCCGCGCACGCGGGTGACGATGGATGTCACCACCCCGGCCCCTCTTTTCAGGTGGTCGGCCCTGAACAGTGAGTTGGCAAAGGTGCTCTTTCCCGATTTGATCGAGCCCACCACCGCAACCCGGACAATGTCTTCGTCCAACAACCGCGGGAGTTCGTCGCAGTACGTGCGCCAAGCCTCACACCGCCGGTCAGCCGGGATACCCGCCCCCGCGGCGTTTTCAAGCAATGCCGAAAATCGGCCTGCCGCTGCCGTCAGCGTTGATTTAGGGGATTGGAAACTGTCCATGATTCACCCGATTTGAGATCGCTCCTCATACACTGCGAGCCTGATATTGTCAAAAGTAAACCCGCCGGCGGCGGGGTGACGGCCTTAGGCCGGTCAGGGAGGCAGAAATGCCGAAGTCATTGTAATATCATATGGTTTATGCTATTTTCCTGCTGAGAAGAAAAGCTAACGACATGCCGTAACCGGCCCCGGAATCGCTTCACACCTGTTATCGGCCGATGCAGGGGAATGCCAATCCATGTCAGAGAAAAATCCAGAGTGCCCGCTGTACAACCCTATGAACTGCAAAGAATATTTCAATCCGAAACTGTGCGCTTTCATCCGAAAAGACAAAAACTGCCTAAAAAAGAAAAAAGTCAGCATTAAAAAGACGGAGTAGATACCGTATCAAAAACGGGCTTCCGAATCACGCAATCGATCAGGTGGTTTCAGGCATGCCCGGCAATGTCTGTGAGCAGCGCCGGATCGATGCCAATGCTCCGGATGGCACACTCCCATCGCTCATGAATGGGAACCCGGAAGATGATGTCGTTAGTGGCCGGCCCGTTCAGCCATGCATTTTGACGCATTTCGGCATCCAATTGCCCCGGAGCCCAACCGGCACAGCCGAGCGCGATCAGCGCCATTTCAGGCCCCTGCCCTTTGGCCAGCGCCTCCAGAATATCCAGGCTGTTGCTCAATGCGAGATGATCTGACACAGGCAGGCAGCCATCGAAGCCCATGGGGGGGCCGTGGAGCACGAAAATCTCATCGCCATGCACCGGCCCGCCGATATGAACCGGTATCTTCGAGGCGTCTATGCGCATTTCGAGATCCAACTCTGAGAAAATGTCTTTAGCCGAAAGCAGGGCATGCACCCGGTTGATGACGATGCCTAAAGCGCCCTGGTCGCTGTGCTCCGATATACAGGTGACCGTCTGGAAAAAATTCGGATCCGCCAGAGCGGGCATGGCGATAACGAATTGCCCCCTGAGAAAACCGCTGGGTAGAACCGATGGCATATCCACCTCGCTGAGTTGCAATGATGGTAAAATTACCGCCAGGAGAGAAGGTTTGTCAACACTGTCGCCGGCCCAGCCGTGTTCACGCTTTTGACATGCGCCCTTGGCGTGCCCTATATTGACACTCCGGAAAGCGCTGGCGCATGGCGTGGCGATTGATTTTTTCGGAATCGGTATCGGTATCGGTATCGGTATCGAAATCGTTTTTTCAGACCGTTTCGTGACGCAATTATAGGGCATCCGTTGAGACGCAGTCGGCATTTTTCCGCTCAATGGCGTTTCGATTTCGATAGCGATCCCGATTTCGATTTGGATGGTTGGCCCCGAAAAGCCAATTCATCCCACGGCAAGAGGGTGGATCGGTTCCTTGAACATCGGACATCAAAGTTCACTGCGGCACAACGACTTCGCAGATAATCCGGTTGAGCGTTTTTAACTTTTAGAAGGGATGACACGCAAACATGACACTCTCATACGGCCCCATTCTGATCGACCAGGAAAGCGATTACCACCAGCGGCTGGCCGCATGCCCGCAGGTATCTTCCGATTATAGTTTCGTCAACTTGTGGAGTTGGGCGGATATCCACGGCCTTGAATGGGCGTGGGAACCCGATCTCGTGTGGATCCGCCAGCGCACTGCTGCGCAAACCACTCACTGGGCGCCCATCGGCGACTGGACCGCCATTGACTGGCAGGCAAAACGCGATCTGCTAGGCACAGGGTTCCGTTTCGACCGGATACCCCAACAACTGGCCCTGCTGTGGGAGGCGATGGCGTCGCCACCGCAGGCCGTCATCCCCCGGCGCGGTCACTGGGACTATCTCTACGACACCGAATCCCTGGCAAGCTTACGGGGAAACCAGTTTCATAAAAAGAAAAACCTCGTCAACCAGTTTATCCGAAACAATACCTTCACCTACCTGCCCTTCGGGGGAGAAATGATCGAGATGGCGCGCGACCTGCAATCGGACTGGTGCCTGTGGCGGGACTGCGAGTCTTCTGAAACCTTGTCGGCTGAAAACCGTGCCATCGAAAAAACGCTGACGCACTGGGACAGGCTCGGCGGTCTGAGCGGTGGTGCCATCATGGTGGGAGATGCACTGGTGGCCTACACCATCTCCGAATCCCTTACGAAAGAGATGGTGGTGATCCACTTTGAAAAGGCCAACGCTGATTTCAAGGGGGCCTACCAAGCCATCAATCAGATGTACCTGGAAACGATCCAGGATGCCTTTCGCGTTGTGAACCGTGAGCAGGATCTGGACGACGAAGGCCTGAGAAAAGCCAAGTTGTCCTACAACCCCATTGGCTATATCGAAAAGTACGAGGTTCTGTTCTAGAGTAATTGCCAGAATAATGTTCCGTTTCATCCCTGAGATCCTCTCGAGGTCGGGATCGAGGTCGGGATCGATATCGGGATCGAAATCGAAGTGTTCCAATGCCGATAGCGAATAGCGATACCGATAGCGATTTCGATGCTCACACGGCGTTGTTGTGGAAACGGAACGTATTTATGTCAATAGCTCTAATCGCCTCCGCAAGGATTAGAATCGTCGGTATTTTTCTTTTTTCGTCATCCCGGACGAGTGAAACGAGATCCGGGATCCAGTGATTTTAAGCACTTCTGGACCCCGGCCTTCCGCCGTCGCTGCGCTATGGCGGACAGGTCGCCGGGGTGACGGACTTTGGGCAGTTTTTATGAAGCCATCAGTATTGAGCCTTATGCAAGCGCCTGCGGCCTACAGACCACTGTAAAATGCTTTGATCTGCTCAACAACATAGGTCAACTGCGCCTCAGACAGCTCAGGATAGATGGGCAGTGCAATGGTTTCAGCGGCCGCGGCCTCGGCTTCCGGGAAATCTCCGGGCTGGTATCCCAGATAGGCAAAGCACGCCTGCAGGTGAAGCGGCACCGGATAGTAAATTTCCGTACCGACACCGGCATCGGTCAAATGCGCCCGCAAAGCGTCCCGGTGCCCCCCCACCCGAATGACAAATTGATTGTAGATATGACGGTCCTCTCCCGCCGCCGGCAGGGCCACATGCTCCAGCAGGTCCATATCGGCAAACAGGCGCCGATAGCGAGCCGCATTCTTCTGCCTGCCCGCCGTCCATGCGTCCAGATGCTTGAGCTTGATGGAGAGCACGACCGCCTGGATCGCATCCAGTCGGAAATTGCCTCCGATCATCCGGTGGTAGTACTTGGGGCGGGCCCCGTGGTTTCTGAGATCGACCAGGCGCTCTGCGGCGTCTTCATGGCGGGTGGTGACCATCCCGCCGTCCCCGAACGCGCCCAGGTTTTTTGACGGAAAGAAGGAAAAACACCCGTAATCACCCATACTGCCGGCGCGCCGACCCCGATATTCGGCGCCAATGGCCTGGGCGGCATCCTCGATGACGCAGAGTCCGTGGGTGTCGGCCAGGCTCAGGAGAGGATCCATATCGGCACATTGTCCGTAAAGATGCACCGGAATGATCGCCTTTACGGCAGTGCGCTCGGCCGGGCTCAATGGCTCCAGCAACTCGGCGACACCCGCGGTACTGATGTTAAAGGTGCCCGGGTCGATGTCGACAAAACGCGGTATCGCACCCAGGCGGCTCACGGCACCGGCCGTGGCAAAAAACGTGTACGGCGAGGTGATGACCACATCGCCCGGACCGATGCCCTCTGCCATGAGGGCGATAATGAGGGCATCTGAGCCGGAGGACACGCCGACAGCATGAGGGGCGCCACTGTAGGCGGCCACTTCGCGCTCCAGCGTTTCGACGCTGGGTCCCAGAATGAAGTGCTGGCTGTCGCAAAGAGCGGCGATGGCCGGCAAAATCTCGTCTTTAAGCGCCTGGTATTGGGGTTTCAGGTCAAGCAGGGGTACATTCATTGGTTCGTCCTTATATGTGTGTAAAGGCGCCTTGGCTATAAAAATGAACTTCCTACATCGAACGTTGAACGCTGAGAACTGCGAACATTGATCCGCTTTTAACCCTCAACCCGCTTTTCTCTGCGTCTCTGCGTCTCTGCGCGAGAAATCGCTTTGGTTTTTCTTGGCGTTCTTTGCGTCTTGGCGCGAGTCAATTGATATTTGCCTTTTCTGCCATCTGTTATCTTATGGAACTTCACACGGCCCCGGATGCCTGATCCGTCATCCCGGACGCGATCCGGGATCGGCATGACGAACGAAGGATCAATTTTACGCCGCAGCGTCCGTCCGGGCGCTGCAGGCGGTCTCCACGGCCTTGTAGCCCAGCACCGACTCAACGGCCCGCACCAACGCACCGCCGGCTTTGAGACGCATACTCTCAGGCAGTTCGATGACAGCCTCCACGCGACGCACTTGTCGAAGATGGAGATAGCCTTTGCTGCTGCCGGGGTGCATCTTGAACACATGCTTTAAATCATGAAGCTGGGCCGCCTGCACGCGATCGAGATCGATGGTCAGGTGAACACTGGTGGTCCACAGCTCCTCGACCCGGCTGATAGGGATGATCTCTTCGGCGATGATTTTTACCGCATTTTCCTCTTTCTGCGCCTGTCCGCGGATCAACACCGGCGCGTCGGGGACAAGGAGATTCTGGGACGCGGCAAACACTTCCGGAAAGGCGATGATTTCGACTTTTCCGTGCATGTCTTCGATGGCCAGAAACGCCATCTGATCACCCTTTCGGGTTCTGAGCAGACGAATGCCGGCGATCAGCCCGCCGATGCGAACCGTCTGTTTGTCCGCCACTTCCTTGAGCCCGATGGCATTGGTGGTGGTGTATTTTTCCAGCAGCGCCTCGTGACGGGACAGGGGATGGCCGGTGATGTAAAAACCGAGCGCTTCCTTTTCAAAGATCAGCAGCTGCTTATCATCCCATTCGGTCAGCGGGGGCATGACGGGCACGTTGATTTCCAACGGTGCATCACCGGTGTCGAAAAGGCCCATCTGAGGGTCGTTCTGCTGTTTTTGCAGATGCTGCCCGTATTCCAGAGCTTCTTCGAGAACCGCCAGCATGGCGGCGCGGGTCGCGCCGGTGGTGTCAAAGGCGCCGCACTTGATCAGGCTTTCGATGACACGCTTGTTCACTTTGCGCAGATCGACCCGGGCGCAAAAATCGAACAGCGACCCGAATGGCCCACCGCTGTTTCGTGCCTCGACGATGGATTCGATGGCCCCCTCCCCCACGTTTTTGACCGCCACCATGCCGAAACGGATTTTGCCGTTGTCCACGGTAAACACCGTATGGCTGCTGTTGATGTCGGGCGGCAGCACCGCAATGTGATGGCTGCGGCACTCGGCGATGAATTTTACCACGCCGTCGATGGAGGTCATTTCACTGGTGAGCAGCGCCGCCATGAACTCCACGGGAAAATGCGCCTTCAGGTAGGCCGTCTGGAAGGCAATGAGCGCATAGGCCGCGCTGTGGGATTTGTTGAACCCGTAACCGCCGAATTTTTCCATGAGATTGAAAATGGTTTCGGCTTTGTCGCCGGGAAACCCGCTCTCCCTGGCGCCGGTGACAAACCGCTCCCGCTGCTGAGCCATGACCTCGGCGATTTTCTTTCCCATGGCTTTCCGCAGCCCGTCGGCTTCGGACATGGAGTAGTTGGCCAGCACGGCGGCAATCTTCATGACCTGTTCCTGATAGAGAATAACCCCATAGGTCTCCTTCAGGATCGGCTCCAACTCCGGCAGCAGGTAGACGACCGGTTTGCGGCCGTGCTTGCGCTCGACAAAGTCGTCCACCATGCCGCTGCCCATGGGGCCAGGGCGGTAGAGGGCCACCAGCGCCGTGACATCGGCAAAACAGGCCGGTTTCAGCCGCACCAGCAGGTCTTTCATGCCGGAGCTTTCCAATTGAAAGACACCGGTGGTATCGCCGTTGCACAGCAGGGTGTAGGTCTTCGGATCCTCGACATCGAGATTTTGCATGTCCGGCACCGGCAGGGCCAGGTCGGCGATGAGTTTGAGTGCATAGTCAATGACGGTCAGGTTGCGCAGCCCGAGGAAATCGAACTTCACCAGACCGATTTTTTCCACCCGCTTCATGTCGAACTGAGTGACCACTTCCCCCTTTTTACCGCGGTACAGGGGCAGATAGTTCACCAGCGGCCGGTCTCCGATGACGACGCCGGCCGCGTGAGTGGACGCGTGGCGGGGAAGTCCTTCGAGGATCCGGGCGATATCCACGAGCTCGCGGACATGGGATTGGGTCTCGACCATCTGCGCCAGCTTGGGCTCCTGGAGCAATGCATCATCGAGGCTGATGTTCAAAACGTCCGGGACCAGTTTGGCGATGATGTCCACCTCGGCCAGGGGGATGTCCAGTGCGCGTCCCACATCGCGGAGCACGGCCCGCGTTTTGAGTTTTCCGAACGTGATGATCTGGGCCACGTACTCGCCGCCGCCATACTTGTCCACCACGTATTTGAAGACCTTCTCCCGGCCGTTGATGCAAAAATCGACATCGATATCAGGCATGCTGATGCGGGCCGGGTTGAGAAAGCGCTCGAAGATCAGACCATGGGCGATGGGATCCAGGTCGGTGATGCCCATGGCGTAGGCCACGATGCTGCCAGCGGCAGATCCGCGCCCCGGTCCCACCGGCACGCCGTTTTCCTTCGCGTAGCGGATGAAGTCGGCAACGATGAGAAAATAGCCGGGAAAACCCATGTCGATAATGGTCTTGATCTCATAATCAAGCCGTTCCCGGTAAACATTCTCTTCAAGATCCGGATTGCGCTCCCGGGCCCGGGTCAGAATGCGATCGAAGCCCTCGCGGGCAGTGCGATCGAACAGGTCGTCTGTCCCCAGGCCGTTTTCACTTTCAAATTTTGGAAAGTGGTAGGTGTCGAAATCGAATTCGATATGGCAGCGCTCAGCGATGGACACGGTGTTGGCGATGGCGCCCTGGTAATCGCCGAATGCCGCGTGCATCTCGGTCGGAGACTTGAAATAGAGCTCTGTCGTGCCGAACTTGAACCGGGTGGGATCATTGACGGTCTTACCGGTCTGGATGCACAGCAGCACCTCATGGGCCCGCACATCGCCGTGGTCAAGATAGTGGCAGTCGTTGCTGGCCACCAGGGGAATGGACAGGCGCTGGCTCATATCCCGCAGGGTCTCGTTGACAAGCGCCTGCTCGGATATTCCGTTGTTTTGCACCTCAAGAAAAAAGTTGCCTTCTCCGAAGATGCGCTGGTATTCCAGCGCGGCGGCATCGGCCTTGGGCTGCGCCCCGCTGAGGATGAGACGCGGAATTTTTCCGTGAAGGCAGGCGCTGAGCGCGATGAGGCCGGTGCTGTGGGCCTCAAGAAGCGCCATGTCGATCCGGGGTTTGTAGTAAAATCCTTCGAGCTGGGCGATGGATGCCATGCGGCACAGGTTACGATACCCCTCCTGGGTTTCGGCCAGCAGCAGCAGGTGGCTCGTCTCCTTGCTGTCCAGGCTGGTTTTGTCAGTCAGGCGCCTTGGGGCGATGTAGCACTCGCAGCCGATGATGGGCTTGATGCCCGCCTTTACAGCCAGTTCGAAAAATTCAAGCGCGCCGAACATGGTCCCGTGGTCGGTGACCGCCACGGCCGGCATGCCGTACTCCTTGGCCCGTGCAATGAGGTTGGGAAGTCGTATGGCGCCGTCCAGCAGGCTGTACTGGGAATGCACGTGCAGGTGCACAAAACTGGGAGCTGGCTGATTCATGGCGTCGATCCGAAAATCTCAGGAGAAGTGGCGCCCGGAGAACGCGCTCACAGGCGCCGTCCGGTCAAATCACCGACGCCCCAGCCGGCCCCTTGAAAAGGGCCGGCAAAGACACCGGCGGGCCCGATATCCGCCGCGGCCCGTCACTCGATGCGGTAGTTGGGAGCTTCCTTGGTGATGATGACGTCGTGCACATGGCTTTCCCGCAGACCGGCAGCCGATATTTTAACGAATCGGGCTTTTTCCCTGAGCTCGTCGAGGGTGCGGCAGCCAACATAGCCCATGCCGGCTTTGAGTCCACCGATGAGCTGGTGGATATTTTCGGAAAGCAGCCCCCGGTAGGGAACGCGCCCGACGATGCCCTCGGGCACCAGCTTGTCGTCTTGTTCCTGCTCCGACTGGTAGTAGCGGTCCTTGCTGCCCTTCTTCATGGCCTCGATCGATCCCATCCCGCGGTAAACCTTGTAGCTGCGGCCCTGGAAAAGAATCAACTCTCCGGGGCTTTCCTGGGTTCCGGCAAACAGTCCCCCGATCATGATGGAATGGGCACCGGCACCGATGGCCTTGGTGATATCGCCGGAGTACTTGACCCCGCCGTCGGCAATGATGGGCACGCCGGTTTTGCTGGAGACCGACCGGCAGGCCAGAATGGCGGTGATCTGAGGGATGCCGATGCCGGCCACGATGCGGGTCGTACAGATGGACCCGGGGCCGATGCCCACCTTGACGGCGTCCACGCCCGCATCGACGAGGTCCTGGGTCGCCTTGGCGGTGGCCACGTTACCGGCGATGAGCTCCATCCTGGGAAACGCCGCCTTGAGCGCTTTCACGGCGTCGATGACATTCTTGGAGTGACCGTGGGAGGTGTCGATGAGCAACACGTCCGCCCCGAATTTCAAAAGCCGCTCGGCGCGCTCCATGTAATCGGGGCCGACGCCGATGGCGGCACCGACGCGCAGCCGTCCGAGGCTGTCCTTGCAGGCGTTGGGGAATTTCTTGATCTTTTCGATGTCCTTGATGGTGATCATGCCGGTGAGCCGTCCGTCCTTATCGACCACCAGGAGCTTTTCGATCCGGTGCTGGTGCAACAGCTTTTTGGACTCTTCGAGCGTGATGCCTTCCGAAACTGTGACCAGGTTCTTGTGGGTCATCACCGCGGAGACCGGTTTGCCCAGATCGGTTTCGAATCGCAGATCCCGGTTGGTGACAATCCCCACCAGCTGCTCGCCGCGGATGACCGGCACACCGGAAATCCGGTAGTGTTCCATGAGCTTGAGCACTTCTTCTATCTTCTGATCCGGATCGATGGTGACCGGATCGATGATCATGCCGCTTTCTGATTTCTTCACCTTGCCGACGGCCATCTCCTGGCTTTCGATACTCATGTTGCGGTGAATGAAACCGATGCCGCCTTCCCGGGCCATGGTAATGGCCGTCAGGGCTTCAGTAACCGTATCCATTGCCGCGCTGATCAGCGGGATGTTGAGATGGATGTTTCGCGTCAGCGGCGTGCTGGTATCGCAATCCTTGGGAAGAACATCGGAATATCCCGGAACGAGCAGTACGTCGTCGAAGGAATAGGATTCCTCGGGGGGGATTTTGTTCATGGTACCTCCGGTCGGTTGTGGACACTGTTAACCTGTTCGGATACCATGGGGCCGGCGCTTTAGCAATGCCTTTTGCCGGTCGGCCAGCCGCGCTGCCACCGGTCTGCGGAACCCAAAACAATGATTTGCCAGGGAAAGCGCTCAAGGCCTGGGGACGACAAAAACCGGCACTGACAACCGCACGAGTGACCGGTTGCATTCCGGACACTTTTACCGTAATGGTTACTGCCGTCCGCAATCGGCGAAAAAGGCCGGACCGCACCCGACTGGAGCAGCCATCATGTTGTTGAAAATAAACCCTATCAACCCGCAGCAACGCCTGATCGACCGGGTGGTGGACATCCTGCGTTCGGGCGGGATCATCGCCTACCCGACCGACACCTACTACGGCATCGGCTGCGACATCATGAACAAACGCGCCATCGAGCGGATCTACCAATTACGCCAGAGAGACAAAAACAAACCGTTCAGCTTCATTTGTGCTGATCTTAAAAACCTCAGCGATTACGCCAAAGTTTCCAACTACGCCTACAAGACCATGCGCCGCCTGCTCCCCGGGCCATACACCTTCATTCTGGAAGGCTCCAAGCTGGTGCCCAAGATCATGCTCACCAAACGAAAAACCGCCGGCATCCGTGTGCCCGACAACGCCATCTGCCTTCAACTGGTCACCGATCTCGGCAACCCCATCCTCTCGGCCAGTGCCAAGACACCGAACGGCAGCCTTTTTCACGATCCATCGCTCATGGACGACTATTACGGCAACCAACTCGACGCCATCATCGACGGCGGCCCGGTCCCGGGACGCCCCTCCAGCATCATCTCACTCATCGACGATGTTCCGGAAGTACTTCGCGAGGGGATCGGCGATGTGGAAAGTTTTAAATAGCGCTGACTCATAAAAAGTCTTTACGTTTCAGGGTCGGGATTTTAATCGGGATCGAAATCGATGCGTTCCGAGGTCGATACCGATAGCGATAGCGATTTCGATGTTTACCCGGCGTTGGATTTCTCTCTGCCGCATCGACATCAGCCGACCGGGGCGAATCCGCCTCCCGGGCGGTAAAGATATCCCGGGAAAAGGCTCGGGGTGAGCCATCGCTGCAGGGTCTGCTTCAGGACCGTACCGGCGATGTAGTCAAGGAAGGAATACGGCTTTTTCTCCAAAGACAGGGTCGATACCGCTCCCGTGATACCCCCCAACTCGGCGGCCCAGGCTACGGCATCGGCATAGTTGCCGGAACGGTCGATGAAACCCATCTGTTGAAAGGTTTCACCGGTAAAGATGCGGCCATCGGCCACCCCCCGTACCGTCTCCGGATCCATCTTGCGACCAGCGGCCACATCGCGGACAAACTGTTCATGGATTTGATGGGTCAGACCGGTCAGCACATCGCGTTCGGCCTCGGTCATTTCCCGGGTGCCGGAGCCCATATCCTTATATGCGCCGCTCTTGATCACCACCGGCTGCAATCCGATCTTGCTGAGCAGATCCCGGTAATCGGTAAATGCCATCAACACGCCGATACTGCCCGTAACGGTGCCGGGACTGGCGATGATACCGTCGGCGGCGGCGGCGATATAGTAGCCGCCGGATGCAGCCACCGTTCCCAGGGAGGCGATGACTTTCTTCTCGAGGCGGGTCTTTTGAATCTCACGGTAGATTTCCTGTGCCGGCCCCACTGCCCCCCCGGGGGAGTCGATGCGCACGACCAGCGATTTGACCCGCTCATCCTTTCTGAGCTGCTCGAGTTGTTCGAGAATACTTCGGGCGTCGACAATGACGCCGTTGACCTCGACGACGCCCACCTTCTCGCCGTAGTCAAACGTGCCGCTGCTGCTGCCCAGAACCAGTGCGACCACCAATACCACGATCACGGTGCCGGTAATGGCGCTCATGATGAGGGAAAAAAACAGGAATGGATGTCGGCGGGAAAACATGCGGCCTCCCTTCTTACCGGCAACGCCGGTGGCTTTGAATTGGCGCACAAAAAAAATGGGGCGAAGCGACTGAGCGCTCCGCCCCACAGGTTCTTCAGACAGGACCGGTTATGCGTCCTTCTCCGGGGTTTCAGCGGTATCATCATCGGCGGCCTCTACGGCCTCCTTTGACATCGCGTCGACGGCGTCGGCATCGGCGTCGTCTTCTGACGGCGCTTCGGTGGCATCGCTTTTCTTGGCCACGCTCAGCTTCTCCTGGAGATTCTCCCGGAGAAGTTCACCGAAGCTGGACGTGGCCGGCTTCATATTGGTGACATAATCGCTCAGAATGGACTGATCGTCTTCCATATCCAGACGTTTGATGGACAGCCCGATCCGTCGCTCATCACTGTTGATGTTCATCACCCGTGCCGTAATCATATCGCCCACGTTATAGGCGCCGACAGGGGTTTTGATCTTTTCCTTGCTGATTTCAGATACGTGAACCAGTCCTTCGATCCCCTCTTCCAACTCGACAAAGATACCGAAGTCGGTCACGTTGGTCACAGTGCCGGTGATCTCCTTGCCCACATCGTAGCGATCGGAAACGGTTGACCACGGATCGGCCTGGAGTTGCTTGATACCGAGGGAAAAACGCTCCTGACCCTTTTCGATGTCCAAAACGATGGCCTGCACCAAATCGCCCTTCTTGTAAATCTCCGAGGGGTGTTTGATGCGCTTGGTCCAAGAGATATCGGAAATGTGCACCAGACCGTCGATTCCTTCGTCGATACCGATGAAGATGCCAAAATCGGTGATGTTCTTGATTTTGCCCTCGATAGTGGTGCCAACCGGGTACTTTTCGCTGATCACATCCCAGGGATTCGGCTCGACCTGCTTCATGCCAAGGGAAATCCGACGGTTGTCCGGCTTGATGTCCAGCACCACGGCCTCGACCTCGTCACCCACCGATACCACTTTGGAGGGATGGCGGATTTTGCGGGTCCAGGACATTTCGGAGACATGGATCAGGCCTTCGATGCCTTCTTCCAATTCCACGAATGCGCCGTAGTCGGTGAGGCTCACCACACGGCCGGTAACACGGGCGCCGACAGGGTAGTGGCCGGCGGCAGTGGTCCACGGATCGGGCGTGAGCTGTTTCATTCCCAACGAAACACGCTCTTTTTCCAAATCCAGATTCAGAATCTTCACGTTGATTTCGTCGCCGATTCGGAACAGCTCCGAGGGGTGCTTGACCCGCCCCCAGGAAATATCGGTAATGTGAAGCAGGCCGTCGACACCGCCGAGATCCACAAAAATACCGTATTCGGTGATGTTCTTCACTACGCCGTCGACCACCTTTCCTTCGTGGATGCTGGTCAGTGTCGCCGAGCGTTTGGCTTCCCGCTCAGCTTCCAGGAGAATCCGGCGGGAAAGAACGATGTTGCTTCGTTTCCGGTTATATTTCAATATCTTGAAGTCGAAGGTCTTGCCGACCATATCGTCGAGATTCCGGATGGGACGCAAATCCGCCTGCGAGCCCGGCAAAAACGCCTGGACGCCGATATCGACGGAAAAGCCGCCCTTGACCCGTGCGGTGATAACGCCGTTAACGGTATCATCCTCGTCATAAGCGACCTTGATTTCTTCCCAGACCTTGACCTTCTCGGCTTTTTCTTTGGAGAGCACGACGACTTCGTTCTCATCGTCCCACCACTCCACCATGACTTCGACCGAATCGCCGGGCTCGGCGCTGACCGTGCCATCTTCATCGATGAATTCGGAAAGTCGGATCTGGCCTTCCGATTTGTATCCGATATCCACGAGCACGTGATCTCTATCGACGGATATGATCCTTCCGCTGACGACTTCCCCCTCGGCAAAGCGCTTGAAGCTTTCTTCATAAAGCTCCATGAGGCTTTCCATGCTCTCTTCGCCCTCTTCGAGACCTTCCATTGTCTCTTCGGCCTCTGCAATCGGGATTTCCGGGTTAACGATGACTTCTTTTTCCAGTTCTTCCATTGAGTGTTGACTCCCTTCACCTATTGTATTTGCCGATCAATGTCTTGATCCGGCATAACCGCTCTGTCTACCAGACTCATAGCTAAAAAACAACGACAAACTTCCGGTTTATTGGGGGGCTTACTTCCCGTCTGCGGTTTTCCGACGGACATGACCGAGCATGATGTCGATCACGGCGTCAATGTCCAAATGGGTCGAATCGATGGGGATGGCATCTTCGGCCGGCTTGAGCGGAGCCACGTCGCGGCAGCTGTCATTGCGGTCCCGGCAGTCCATGTCGGCCATCACCTGCTGAAGGGACTGACCATCAGCGGCGCCCTGTTCGGCGAAACGCCGCCGGGCCCGTGTGCTCAGGTCAGCGGTCAGAAAGAATTTCACATCCGCCGAGGGAAACACCACCGTTCCCATGTCTCGGCCTTCGAAGACGACGGCGCGCGCCTTGCCCAGTGAGCGCTGGAGGGTCAGCAGGTAATTTCTCACCACCGGTTGCGCCGATACGGCCGAGGCGAGCATGGCAATTTCCGGAGAGCGGATCTGGTCCGTGATATCCCGGCCGTCGACCAGGATGTGAAGTCCGTCGCCGCGTTTCACGAGGTCCAGTTCAAGATCGCGGCACAGCCTCGCCAGCGCGCTCGCATCACCGGCATCGAGACCCCGGCTCCTGAGGGCCACGGCCACGCCGCGGTACAAGGCACCGGTGTCCACATAGCGGTAATTCAGTCGGTCGGCCAGTGCACGGCTGATGGTGGTCTTGCCGGCGCCGGCGGGGCCGTCAACAGTAATGACCAGGGGCTTCATGAGCTCCGTCTTCACGCGGCCGCAGCTTCGGCGATACCCGCGTCGATGGCAGCCATGTTGATATCAATGAGTTTGGGTTTCTTGGAAAACTCGGATTTCACGCAGGCGCGCAGGATCTCGAGGTCCACCATCCGGCTGCGGGCCACGAAAGCGGCCAGTGCGACGATATTGGCAGCGCGGATATTGCCGGCCCGCTGCGCGACATCTGCGACAGGCACCCGGATTTCGTCCACATCGTCACGCGCGATGGAGACCGGCACGAGGTTGCTGTTTGATAAAATCACCCCGCCGGCCTTGACCTCGGGCGCGAATTTTTCATAAGAGGGCCGGTTCATGGCCACCAGATGGCACGGGTTCTTGATGATGGGCGAGCCGATGGGACGGTCGCTGATGACAACCATGCAGTAGGCGGTTCCCCCGCGCATCTCGGGCCCGTAAGATGGGATCCAAACCACTTCATAACCCTGGTCCATGGCGGCATGGGCCAGTATTTTTGCGCTGAGCAGGATCCCCTGCCCGCCGAATCCGGCAAACATCACTTCACTCTGCATGACAGCCCTCCCGTAATTGCGTCCCCAAGCGGCCAGATCGGATGCGTTTTAGACCTCATCCGGCGTTTTTTTGTCACCCAGCCGATAATAGTCGAGCAGCGTTCCTTCCGCCCATTCGATGGACTGCATGGGCGTCATCCCCCAGTTGGTGGGGCAGGTGCTGACAAACTCGACAAAACTGAAACAGCGGCCTTCCACCTGATAGGTGAACGCCTTTTTCAAGGCTTTCTTCGCCTTCGTAATATACTTCGGCCGCAGAACGGTCTGGCGGGTGATATACCCTGGCGTCTTCAAAACTGCCAGCAATTCGGACATCTGGATGGGCATGCCGACATCTTCCACGTTCCGCCCAAAAGGAGAAGTGCTGGTCCTCTGGTTAGGCATGGTGGTCGGCGCCATCTGGCCCCCGGTCATGCCGTATATGGCATTATTCACAAAGATGGTGGTAAATTTCTCACCGCGGTTGGCGGCATGGATGATCTCCCCCATACCGATGCTGGCCAAATCGCCGTCACCCTGATAGGTGAAGACCATGAGATCCGGACGGACCCGCTTGATGCCGGTGGCCATGGCCGGCGCACGGCCATGAGCGGCCTCCTGGAAATCAAAGGTGAAATAGTTATAGGCCAACACGGCGCACCCCACCGGTGCAATGCCCACCGTCCGCCCGCGGATACCCAACTCGTCGATGACTTCGCCGACGAGCCGGTGAATCACACCGTGGGTACATCCAGGGCAGTAATGGGTATGCTGGTCGGAGAGGGCTTCGGGTTTGTGAAATGTTTTCCCCATCTTGTTTCTCCTTGTCGTCGACGGCATCTGTCAGTAACGCTCTAAAAGGCGTCTTGACGGCCGCCGAGCCCATATCGGTTCAGCGGATGTGCCGCATGACCTCTTCCATGACTTCTTCCGGGGAGGGGACTTCTCCGCCGCATTTGCCGTACCACTGCACGGGACACTTGCCCAAAATACTTCGCTGCACGTCCTCCACCATCTGCCCCATGCTCATTTCGATACTGAACGCCACCCGGCAGCTTTTTTTGGCCGCGGCGTCGTAAATGGCCTGCTCAGGGAAAGGAAACAGCGTCTGTGGCCTGATCATGCCGATCTCCACCCCTTGCGCCTTCAGGTTATCAATGGCGGTGCGGCACACCCGGCTCATCGTGCCGTAGCTGACGATGAACGCTTCGTAGTCGCCGTCCATGTTATAGGGCTCGAATCGAATCTCCTCGCGGCGCATCCGGTCGTATTTTGCCTTGAGTTTCAAGTTCTGGGCGTTGAGCTGGTCGGGGACTAGGTACAAGGATTTTACCAGATTGCGGGTGGCGCTCTTGCGGGTGTCCATACCGCTGGTGGCCCAGGCGTCAGTGTTGATTTGTGCCACTGCCAGATCGTCTTTAAATTCCACCGGCTCCATCATCTGGCCGATGAGACCGTCACCCAGGATCATCACCGGGTTCCGGTATTTTTCAGAAAGGGGAAAGGCCGCCATGACCATTTCGACGGCTTCCTGAACACTGGCCGGCGCCAGGACGAGAAGCCGGTAGTCGCCGTGCCCGCCCCCCTTGGTGGCCTGGAAATAATCTCCCTGGGACGGCAGAATGCCCCCCAACCCGGGCCCCCCGCGCATGATGTTGACAAACACCGCCGGACACTCCGCACAGCTGATATAACTGATCGCCTCGCTCATAAGGCTGACGCCCGGACTGGAGGAGGTGGTCATCACCCGGGCCCCGGCGCCGGCGGCGCCGAAAATCATGTACCCCACAGCCACCTCGCTCTCTCCCTGGAGAAAAACCCCGCCCACCTCGGGCATCCTGCGAGCCAGATATTCGGCCACCTCGGACTGGGGGGTGATGGGGTAGGCGAAGTAATTCAGACACCCTGCCCGGATGGCGGCTTCGCCGATCGCTTCATTTCCCTTCATCAGTACTTTGGCCATGATCTCCTCCACGCCCTACCGGGATGCCGTCTCTTCGGCCGTTTCAGTAATAGTAATCGCCACATCCGGACACATGATGCAGCATGCGGTGCAATGGATGCAGTCTTCGGGACGGGCCTGGAACGCAGGGAAATACCCCTTTGTGTTGCCCTCTTTAGATATCTCCAATACGTTTTTGGGGCACACGGTCACGCACAGGCCGCAGCCCTTGCAGCGCTCCTTGTCGATGATATGTTGGTAAGTCATACGCTGTCTCCTTCATTGTGCCCATTTCTGGTCGGACAAATTATCAAAGCCCCCCGCGGTGCCGTGCAGGCCGTCTTTCCGGCATGGCATCAGCCGGAATGGGGTTCACCCATGGGAACCGCGGCCAGCCAAGGCGGAACCAATTGCCGATAGATGGCAAGCACCGGGCAGCTCAACGAATCGGTATCGAGCGCCGGCAACAAATGCGCCGGCGCTGTTACGAATGCCAGCGGTTTTCCGGCGGCATCGGCCAGATCCCGGCAAAATCGATACCCGGCCATGATATCGGCCACCGTAGTGTCTGCCATCATGTGGGCATTGCCGATGTAGCCCGTAACCGACAGTCGTGCGCTCCGCTCTATCTTCGCCTGCATCTCACGGCAGCCATCAGCGGTAGTCGCCCCAGGCCGGTTCGGGTTGATCACCTGCCACACCTGCAACTGCCGCCCGGCAAGGCTGTCGGCCAGAGCCGCCAGAACCGTGACGCCGACACCTTCGCCCCCAAGGTCCAGGATCGTCAGCTCCCGGGGGGCACGGATCAGTCCACTGACCGCCGGCGTCAGGATGGGCAGATCAGCGTTCAGATACATCGGCGGCGGCAAAACGAGGTCGATGCCCTTTTGCGCCAGCAGCAGGCGCACCTCGCGGGTTCTGAAATAAGGGTTCACCAGATCCAGATCCGCCACGGCGACGTCCTTGCCGGAGGCCTTTGCATGGAGGGCCAGATTGATGGTCACTTCGGTCTTGCCACTGCCGTAAGTGCCGACGATGACGTTAATACCTGATACGTCTATGGCTCCCCCCACCGATCCCCCCCGTGGTGTGTCTCAAGGCAAAAAGTTTTTTTAAGTTGAAGCGCCATGTTTGTCAAGGCGTACCACGCGCCTCGACGGCGATTCTCACCGAGCGCCACCGGTCTTTTTCATTGTCTGCGGTTGTGATAGATAGCATCCGGGATGTTTTACAGTGAACTGCTTTTATGGGACAAATCATCCGAATCGAAATCGGGATCGGGATCGGGATCGAAATCGTAATGACGCGGTGCCTGAATACGGAAATGAACGCGCGCGCAACAAATCGATTTCGATACCGATAGCGATAGCGATAGCGATTTTGAATTCCGATAACAACTAAAGCTCAAAAAATGCGCTCCCGGAATTGACACGATGACACCGGTTCAGACAGGCCTGATGCATCTGCTCGACGACCCGCCCCGCTGGATCCGCAAGGCCCGCCTGGGGCTGCTCTGCAATCCCGCGGCCATTGATCACCGCTACCGGCACGCCCGTGAAGTCATCGCCCGCCGGTTTCCCGGGCAACTGGCGGCGCTGTACGCCCCGCAACACGGCTTTTTCGCGGAAAAACAAGACAATATGGTGGAATCGGGACACATGACGGATCCACTCTCGGGGCTCCCGGTGTTCAGCCTCTATGGCGAGACCCGGCGCCCCACGGCCGACATGCTGGCGCCCATCGATATCCTGTTGGTGGACCTTCAAGACGTGGGCACGCGGGTATACACTTTTCTCACCACGCTGTCCTACTGCATGGAAGCCGCGGCATCACTGGACAAACAGGTGGTGGTGCTCGACCGCCCCAATCCGGTGGACGGGGTGACGCTGGAAGGCAATCTGCTCCAGCCCGAGTGCGCCAGTTTCGTAGGTCGGTTTCCCATCCCTATGCGCCACGGCCTTACCATCGCGGAAGCGGCGGTCCTGTTCAACACGACCTTCGGCATCGGCGCCGAGTTGGATGTGGTCCCCATGCGGGGCTGGCGGCGCACCATGCGGTTTGAAGAAACCGGGCTGCCGTGGGTGCCGCCGTCGCCCAACCTGCCGACGCCGGCCGCTGCCCTGGTCTATCCCGGGCAGGTCATCTGGGAAGGGACCAACGTCTCCGAAGGCCGCGGCACCACCCTGCCCTTTGAACAGTTCGGTGCCCCCTTTGTGGACACCCCGTCCCTGCTGGCGTCATTGGACCCCCAGTTCACCGCCGGGGTCATCCTGAGGCCGGTGACATTTCAGCCCACCGCCAATAAATGGCGCGATACGCCCTGCCACGGATTTCACATCCATGTGACGGATCCGTCCCTGTTCAGGTCCTACCCGCTGTCACTGGAACTGCTCCGGGCAATCTTCAAATGCCACCGAGACGACTTTAGGTGGCAGCCGCCGCCCTACGAGTACGAATTTGATCGGATGCCCATCGATTTGATCCTCGGCGATCCGGCCGTACGCGGCGCGATCGAAGGCGGCACCCCGGTCAGCGCCCTCGTGGCCGACTGGCAGCACGATCTTAACGCCTACGGCGAGCAACACCGCGCCGTAGCGCTATATCCATTCCCGGACCGGATGGCGTCAAGGGGATGAATTTATGATCACCACGGAGTCACAGAGGGCACGGAGAAACTCAAAAGCAGTTGATTTTAAATATAAAATCTCCGTGTCCTCCGTGACTCCGTGGTTCAATATCTCTGTGTGAAGAGACCTTTCGGCGCATTCCGCATAACCGTATACTAAAAAAAACGCCCCGCGGCATTGCCACGAGGCGTTTATAATCAACTCATTCGGCTATTAGAAAGAATCGCTGATTAGGCTTTTTCTCCCTTGAGCGCGTCGATCTGCTTTTTCAGGTCCGCAATTTCATCTTTGTACTTATCGGCATCACTGCCGGCGACGTCAACAGATTCAATCCCATCGTCCTTCTTCCACGTGTCCTTGAGCTCATCAAAACCCAGATAGAGCGCCAGTCCACCACCGAGCAGCAGCATGATCGGTACGGCTCCGGCCAGGAGCTGGAGAAACGGGCCGAACCAAACAGACAGCCCAATGAGACCCAAGACAGCTGCGACAGCACCACCAATTAACGTTTTCATAAACAATAACCTCCTTTAATCGCTTGAATAATAAGTGGCTTGGTTGCTTTTTGCTTAACTGATCCGAACCGTAACGGCTGCTGCTGCGAGGGGGGTGCAATGCTCCCGGCTCCGGAAGCATTCGATCCGGTTCCCATTTTCCCGTTGGCAATTAAAGTGAGAAAGTACCATAGCAGTTTTGTTAAGACAAGGCAATTTTTAGGAGCCCGGGATCGCCGTTGATTCAGTATCTGAGATCTGATAATTTGATTACCGGCCACAGCGAATGCCAACCATGCCAGCGTCCCCATTCGGGGATACGCTCATCTTACGAGACGGGAACAATCTGACCATGAACGCACCGGAAGCGCCTGAACCACCGACAACCGCTACCCTCGCATCTCGCAGCAGCGACCTCTGGCGCCGCTTGGTCGACAGGGCACTGGGAGAAACCCACGATCACTATGCCTGCATCCTTCCCAGCCCACCCGGGAAAATTGCGGGCATTCTTCTCAAAACGGTCTACAAGGGCATCCGTATTCCCGCATCCCAGGCCGCCGTTCTCACGGCCATTCCCAAGGAAGCCGTCGTTGTGTATGCCGTCAAAAACAAGAGCCGCTTCGAGTACCTGTTTTACCACACGAGACTTCGCGAGTTCCAGGCGCCGGTTCCCGAAATCGCTTTCGAGTACCGAATCTTCAGCTACCAACCATTTGTGCGGTTGCTGCAAATCGCACTGGCCAAGACCGACTACTTTCTGCGCCACCGCCGCCTGCCCGACCCCTACGCCAATGGTTATTTCAACGCGCGCCTGACTGACGGCACCGCCGGAGTTTTTTTTCTGGTGGAGAAAGAAGGATTTTACCGTCGTTTTGTCAAATCCAAGCCCGATCCCATCCGGTACCTGGTTACGCTCCAGCGACAACTGGACCGCCCCGTTTACATCGTGCCGCTATTGATGCTCTTCGGCAAAAACCCGGCCCGAACCGCACCATCTCTGGTCGATATCCTCTTTGGCACCGAGTTGGAACCGGGGTTAATCCGCCGATGGGCCACCCTGTTGCGGCGGCCCGAAAAAATTCTCGTCGAAGTTTCCGCGCCATTCAACCTCCAGAGCCAGCTGGCGGACCTGAGTGGTTCAGAACACACTGAAGAGCAGGTGGCCATCGAGGTCAGACGGCGTCTGCTGGCGCAGTTCAACCGACACCTGACCAGCATCGTCGGTCCGGTGGTCAAATCAAGGGAAGAGCTCAAGGAAAGCATCCTCACCTCCGGGCGGCTGCGCCAGTTTATGAAAGAATACGCCGAGACGGAAAACACCCCCATTTATGAGGTCCGCAAAGACGCCGCCGGATACCTGGACGAGATTTCAGCCAACCAGCACCTGGCCATGATCCGAATCTTCGACGTCGGGGTTCGGTGGCTTCTCAACACCATGTTCGATGGGCTGACGCTGGATCAGGAGGGGCTGGACCGGGCCAAGCACCTGTCCCAGAAAGCACCCCTCATTCTGGTCCCCTGCCACAAGAGCCACATCGATTATCTGATCCTCTCTTATGTACTTTTCAATAACAACATGCACTGTCCGTTGATCGCCGCCGGAAAGAACCTGAGCTTCTGGCCGCTGGGTCCGCTCTTCAGAAGCGGCGGCGCATTTTTTATCCGCCGGACCTTCAAGGGACAGCAGCTCTACTCCAAGGTGTTCGCCGAGTATATCTATCGAGTGCTCCAGGACGGCAATAACCTGGAGTTCTTCATCGAAGGCGGCCGAAGCCGCACCGGCAAGATGATCCTCCCGAAACTGGGTCTGCTGTCGATCATCATCGATGCGTTCAAAAACGGCGCCTGCGACGACCTCATCCTTACGCCGGTCTACATCGGCTACGACCGCGTGCTGGAGGAGAGCGCCTACCTGCATGAGTTGGAAGGCGGAAAAAAAGAGTCGGAAAACCTCAAGCAGGTGATCAAAGCCAGACGGTTTCTCAAAAAACGCTACGGCCGGGTGTACATCAAGTTTAACGAGCCCATCAGTTTCCGGGATTTCCTAAACCGTATGGACTCCCCGCTGGACGCCATTCCCCCGACGGCCGAGGCGGCCCTCATCCGCAATCTCGGGCATCGGATCATCAGTGCCATCAACTGGGTGTCGGTGGTCACCCCCCATGCCGTGGTGGCCGGGGCGCTGCTCAACACTCACAAAAAACGCATCTCTCACGAGCACCTCCTCTTCCACATCGAGACCTATTTAAAGTATCTGGACCGCATGGGCGCAACGCTCGCCGACACATTGGTCATCGACGCCGACGGCGCGATTCAGCAGGTGCTCGACACCTATGTGCAACGAAAATTCATCGAGCGATTCGAACTGGGCAAGGACGATGAAGAAGAAAACCGGGTCTACGCGGTCGTCGAAAACAAACGGCCGAACCTGGAGTATTATAAAAACAACTGCATCGCCTTTTTCGTTACGCCGGCATTCACCGCGCTGGCCATCCTGCTTCGAGACGCCTTCCAGTTCGACGCCACCGACCTGGTCGAAGACTACCTGTTTTTCCAGGATCTTTTCAAAAACGAGTTCGCCTATGATACGGATCATCCGCCAGAGCACTTCGTCCGCCAGGCCATTGCCATGTTCGTTGACGACGCCGTGCTCATGCCGCACCCCAGCATGCCCGACACCTATAATATGACCTCCCAGGGATTTCGAAAACTCAGGCTCGTGGCCGGTTTTCTGACCACCTACTTCGAGTCCTATCGGATCACCCTGTCCTTTTTCAAGGAGACGCCACGCAAAAATGTGGCCCCGAAGGACCGGTTGAAAAAAATTGAAACCATCGGCAATCGCATGTACAAGAATGAAGAAATCGAGAAAAAAGAAGCGTTGTCAAAAGTCTACTACAAGAATGCCTCCGATTTCTTCATCAGTCGCGGCGTTGCCGGCAGCGAAGACATCGCCCTGATCGACACCTTTGACGAACGCATTCAGCGGGCGCTTCAGGTTCTGCTGACATGAAGAATTGATGAACCGGTAAAAAGGCGGAATCTCTCGCAAAGCCGCGAAGATCGCAAAGTTAACACATTGATATTAAATAAATTTTCCTTGGCGTGCTTGGCGCCTTTGCGAGAAAATTGCTTTTTTGCGAGTTTGTCAAGGATTGGCCTGCAAACAGCGGCGATGACATGATGAAAGCCATGATCCTGGCGGCCGGTCTCGGCACAAGGTTGCGTCCGGCGACCACCCACACCCCCAAGCCGCTGTTTCCCATCGGGGGAACGCCGCTCATCGATTGCACCATCAACATGCTCGCCGCCGCCGGTGTCGGCGAGATCATGATCAACACCCACCACCTTCATCGGAAAATGGCGGATCACATCAACGGCCGCCGCCATCCGGTTCCGGTACACCTGATCCATGAACCGGAGATCCTGGGAACCGGCGGTGCCTTGAGAAACATCGCGGCATTCTGGGGAAATGCACCGCTGCTGGTGATCAACGGCGATGTGGTAACCGATATCAATCTGAAGGCGGCGGCAGCCAGCCATGAGCGCAGCCGGGCAGCGGCCACCCTGGTGTGTATCGACCACCCGGAGATCAACACCGTGTCCGTAGACAGTGATGACGCCATTCTTGGTTTCGGCACCCCGGAGCGGGGCTGGAGCGGCACACCGAGACGGCGCACCTTCACCGGCATTCAGATCGTTTCCCCGGTGTTCCGGGATTTTGTGCCGGCCACCGGGTACGCCTCCAGCATAGACGTCTACCGGGAGATGATCCGGGCCGGGCTGCCCGTCATGGCCTGGGACGCCGGCGATGCCCTGTGGATCGATACTGGCACCCCCGTGCGCTACCAAATGGCCGTGATGGCATCGCTTCTTCCTGAGGCCTTTGAAAATGCCTTTGGAATCCGTCCTGCTGCCACAGACATTCACTGCCAGCCTTTGGCCGGCGACGGATCGGACCGGCGCTGGTACCGGCTCAGCCATAAGGCCGGCACCCTGGTGATGGTGGACCACGGCATCCGGGAACGGGAGTCCGAAACCACTGAAGCCGATGCGTTCATCCACATCGCGCGTCACCTTTTCCGCTGCGGTGTGCCGGTACCGCGCATCCATGCGGCCTGCGCCTTTTCCGGCATCGTGGTCGTGGAGGACGCTGGAGACGTCCACCTGCAGGAGGAATCGGTCACCAACCGGCCGCCGGCGGCGCTCGAGCGCCGCTACCGGAAGGTCATCGATGCCCTGGTTCACATGGCCACCGCCGGCATCAACGGCTTTGATACCCACTGGACATGGCAAAGCCCCCACTACGACCGGGCTCTCATTCTCGAAAAGGAGTGCCGGTATTTTATGGAAGCCTACGTCAATGGCGTCGCCGGACTGACGACATGCTACAGCGACCTGCTGCCGGAGTTTTCCGCTCTGGCCGACGCGGCCCTTGAAAACGCAGTGATGGGCTTTTTACACCGCGATTTTCAGTCCCGAAACATCATGGTCTGCGGCCCGGACATCCGCATCATCGATTTTCAGGGAGGGCGCATCGGACCGCTGCAATATGATCTGGCCTCCCTTCTGTGCGACCCCTACATCACCCTGCCGCCGTCCCTTGCGGCAACGCTTCTGGACTATGCCTTGGACCGGACGGCGGCCGCTGTGCCTGTCGATCCGGCGTCATTCCGGAGCGGCTTTCACCTGCTGTCCATCTGCCGGATGATGCAGGCTCTGGGCGCTTACGGGTTTCTCTGGCGCGCCAAGGGCAAGTCCGATTTCCGGCAATATATTCCGGTGGCCCTGGATCGGCTGCGCAACCTGCTGGCGCACCTGGACAGGCCGGAACTACCCCAGCTGACGGCCCTGGTCGAAACGTTGTCGTCCCCTCGGCACGCACCGGACGACCGCGGCCCTGAAACACGGAGGACGCCATGAACCAAATCCCCATCATGCTCAACGGTCTACCCGGCAACGTGGCCACCATTATCGCGCGCCACTTCGCCGGCAGCGACCGGTTCCACCTCATGCCCTATTCCCTCACCGGCCCGGAGATCACCGCAGCGCATACCGAAGTCGCCGGCCGGAAGGTTTCGCTCATCCGGCCGTCGGAGCGCGACGCGCGTCTGCCGGAGATCGCGGCCGCGGCCGGCCAATCGCTCATCGTCGTCGATTTCACCCACCCGTCGGCGGTCAACGACAATGCGGCCTTTTACTGCCGCAACGGCCTGTCCTTTGTGATGGGCACCACCGGCGGCGACCGGCAAGCGTTGGTCAAAACCGTCACCGCATCGCCTGTCGCCGCGGTCATCGCTCCCAACATGGCCAAACCCATCGTTGGACTACAAGCCATGTTCGAATACGCCGCCGAGCAATTTCCTGGGCTGTTTTCCGGCTACCGGATGACGGTAATAGAGAGTCACCAACAGGGCAAGGCCGACACCAGCGGTACGGCCAAAGCCGTGGTGCACAGCTTTAACCGCCTGGGGGTGGATTTCCCCCTCGATGCCATCCACAAGGAACGCGACCCGCAGATCCAGCGACGCGACTGGGGCATTCCAGAGGCTTACCTTGGCGGACACGGATGGCACACCTACAGCCTCACCTCGGCCGACGACACCGTTACCCTGGCCTTCACCCACAACATCAACGGCCGGGAAGTCTACGCCCACGGCACCCTGGATGCCGCCGCCTTTCTGGCCGCCCGGGTGGCCGAAGGCGCCGCCGGCCGGGTCTATTCGATGATCGATGTGCTGCGGGGGCGCTGAAGAGCAATTTTGACAAACTCGTAAAAATGCATTTTTCTCGCAAAGACGCCAAGTGCGCCAAAAAAACATTTTTAATATCAATCCCTTAGCTTTGCGAGTGATTCGGACTTTTTACGGGGCCGTCAACTTTGATGGCCCTGTAAAAAGTCTGAAATCACCACAGAGAACGCAGAGATAGCTTATTAGTTAGCGTCCATCCATGGGCAGCCTCTTGCTCCCTCTCCCCACCAAGGGGGGTATTTATGGATGGGCACTGACTATCTTTTTCGCTTATCCAGGAAGCTCAAGCCACAACCGGATGCCATTGCAATCGGAAAAAATCATATCACTGCGAAGTTCAAGGAACACACGGGTTTTTTTAACCCAAAAAGAATATTTCTCGCGCAGAGGCGCGGAGACGCAGAGAACTGCGGAAAATGGAATTGCGCGAGTGTTTTTCCCTGCGTCTCTGCGCCTCTGCGCGAGATATGAATTATAAAAGCTTCGCGCCCTCCATGACTCCGTGATTCAACATCACTGTGGGAAGAGACCTACTGGAGCATTATGCATAAGCGTAGTAGCTTTTTTCTCTGTTTTCCTCTGCGGTCTCTGTGGTTCAACATCACTCTTTCCGGTTTTACAGCAAATCTGCGATCCGTCGCCGCAGCAGGTGATCCAGCGCTGCGATCACGACCGGGGTGTGGCGCCCGGGCGCCAGCGGTGGGAGGTGAATGGGCACGCCAAAACGGATGGTTACGGGATGCGGACGGGGTCGATGGGTCCAACGGGGCATCACCGGGTAGGCGCCGGCAATGCCCACCGGAACAATGGGTACGCCAAAAGTCAGCAGAAGGCGCAGCGCGCCCCGGCGCAGCGGCAGCATCCTGCCGTCCCAGGAGCGCTCGCCCTCGGGAAAGAGCCCCAGCAGGCGGCCGCCGGCGACGATGCGCCGGGCATTTCTCACGGCCTGAGCGTCCACAGCGTAGCGGCGCACCGGAAATGCATAAAGCCGGCGCAGCAGAAACGCCATGGCCGGGTCGCGAAATTCGCTGTTTTTGGTCATGAAACCGATGGGGCGGTCCAGCGCGGCCCCCAGTAAAATGGCGTCTAAAAACGACCCGTGATTGGGCAAAATGACTGCCGGCCCCGTGGCAGGCACATGGTGGCGGCCATGAACCGTCACCGGTAGCCGGGGATAGATCAGCCCCCGCACGACCGGGCCCAGCAGGGTGAACAACAGCGGGCGGGCGCTGCCGTCGCGCTCTGTTGCTGGAAAATCAGCGACCGGGCGCACGCGGGCGCATCGGTTTTGCCGGGCATTGTCTTCGGCAAAGAGCAGCCGGGGGTAGTAGGCCTTAATGCGCGCCGGTGCGTGGTAGGCGTCCAGTGCACTTCGCAACGCGTCTTCCCAGCATTTGCCGACGCCGCCGGCAAACCGGAAAAAATATGCAGGGCGACGGGCCACGCCGACGATCACGGTATTGCTCTCGATCGTGACACCCGTCAGACGGTGAAAGGAAATGGTTTTCGCTCCCCGAGGGCCGGTGAAAACGAGCGCATCGTCTCTGAGAGTCAGACGCACGGTGCCGGCCAGCCGCCGGTCATAATGACCTGCAGCAAGGCTGCCGGCCAGGCGTCGCCAGCAGCGGTAGCGTTCCCGGTAAAGCCTCACCCCAGACGCCCGCATCAGCACCCCCCCGGCATCGGCGTCCAGGGGAAACGCTCGCACCTGATCATACCAGGCACCGATGGCGTCGGTGGTGCCGTTGAGACTCAACGCCGTCCGCCCCTGAATCGCCACCATGGCAGTGCAATGGCGACACCGGTTCCGATTCAGCCAGTCAAATGCCCCGCAGCGGGGGCAACGATAAAGGATACGCTGGAGCATGATACATCACATGTTGTGGGTGGACATCCACGCTTTATCACAGGGGGCGGAGACGGTCACGGGGCAATATGGTCCCCCGTCATCAGGACGATGGCGCTGCCGGTCTCGTCACCGCAGAAAATGGGCTCACCCCTCAGGCGAGAAAACACCTTGCCTGGGAAAAATGATCTTATGGTCGGTTGGTATCGCAAAAACCACTGGGCATTTTCATCCCTCCTGTGGTATGGAAATGCCCTCCACAAGCACCGCAACTGATATCGGCAACGGACACTTCACGGACGGGACAGTGGCATGACCACGACGACGACCGGACGCATCTCCGAAGACCCGGTTTATATCGGACGCATCCTGAACGGCCCCCACTCAGATGCGCTCAAAGAGTACCTGCGCGGTCGCATCAGCCAGTGCCTGGGATTCGACGATACCGGCAGCCCTGCCATTTTCTATATTTCCGCCTGGGAAAACGCACAGGAAACCATCTGGTACGAATATGTCAGCAGCGGATTTCTCGAGCTCTTCGGCTGCGATGGCAAAAGCCTGCCCGCAATTTTTCGCGACAGCATCCTCGAACGACGAGTGTATCACTATGCGGAGTCCGGCAACCGCATCATCAAAGAGATCTACAGTCGGGACGAACTAAAACGGATTCGCAAGGCCCTCAGAGAAAAAGGCACCGCCTCGGGCATGGTGGAAGCCATCTACAAGATCGCCACGCCCGAAGGGCACCCCCGCTGGCTCAAGGACAGGGCCAACGTGGTGCTTTTTGAAAACGACGGGGTTTGCCTGTCCGTTGGAAATCTGGTGGACGTCACCAAGGAAATGGAAGCCGAAGAACAGCTCAAGATGACGCAGTTGGCCCTGAAGGCCGCCAAGGACGAAGCCGAAACGGCCAACCGGGTCAAAAGCGAATTTCTGGCCAACATCAGTCATGAAGTGCGCACACCGCTCAATGGCATCATGGGCATGTGCGAGTTGATCGAGCGCACCGAACTCGACCGCCGCCAGCGAGAATATGTACACATCCTTAGGACCGCTGCGCGCTCCCTGCTCCTGCTCATCAACGATATCCTCGATTTTTCCAAGACCGAATCGGGCGCGCTTCGCCTGGAACGGCTCCCCTTCATCAGTCGAAACATCATGGAGGACATCCGCGATATTTTCCTTGAACGCATCGCCGAAAAAGACATCGAGATGCGGATCGATCTGTCACCGGACGTCCCCGAGCAACTGATCGGTGATCCGCTCCGATTAAGGCAGGTGCTGCTCAACCTTATCGACAACGCGCTGAAATTCACCAAGCAGGGATCTATCCGCATCAGCGTGGGCACCAACGGCATCGTGGACGGCAGGGAAGAGCTGATCTTCTGCGTCCGGGATACGGGCATCGGCATCGCCCCCGACATCCAGGAATTTCTTTTCGACGCCTTTAGACAGGCCGATGGTTCTGCCAGCCGAAAATACGGGGGCACCGGTCTCGGGCTGGCTATCTGCAAGCGCATCACCGAGCTCATGGACGGCAGCATCTGGGTGGAAAGTACGCCCGGCGAAGGCAGCGCGTTTTACTTCACGGCCCGGTTTCGCCATTACACCGACAACGGTGAGGCGGAATATGACGTGCCCGAACGGATTCAGGGGCTAAAGGCCCTGATTGTCGAAGACAACCGCTCCACCCAGTTTATCCTCCGGCGCACCATGGAATCCTTCGGATGCCGCGTGGTGACCGCCTTTTCGGCGGAAGAAGCACTGGCCGCCTATGAATCCCAGCCCCCGGAAACCCCCTTCGACGTCATCCTGATGGACATTGCCCTGCCCGGCATGGACGGCATCACGGCCGCCGAGGCCATCAAGCGGGTCCACCGCCTCCCGGCCCCACCCATCATCGTCATCAGCGCCTCCGGCCGTGACGACGAGATCCAACGCGCAGAAGCCGCCGGTGTGGACAGCTACCTGGTGAAGCCAGTCAAAAAATCGGTACTGCTCAACACACTCAAGGAAATTTTTGGCATTCGGCTGGGCAGAAGGGTCATGGCCGATGGTGACGATAAGGACCTGGCTGCCCAGTTTTCAGGGCTGCGCATCCTTGTGGTGGAGGACAACCCCATCAATCGCCGGGTGGCCCGTGAGGTGCTCAAGACGGCAGACATCCGCGTCGATCTTGTGGACTGCGGAAAAGATGCCGTTGCCGCGGCGGCACAACAACGTTATGACGCCATTTTGATGGATATCCAGATGCCCGGCATGGACGGCATCGAGACCACCGAGCGCATCCGCCGGAAACTGGGCGAAGACGCGCCGCCCATCATTGCCATGACGGCCTATACGATGGCCGGCGACAGGGAAAAGTTCATCGCTGCCGGCCTGAGCGATTACATCCCCAAGCCTTTGGAGCGACGGCAGGTATTTGCCACATTGCGCAAATACATCCAGTCGGTGGCCACGGAACCGATTTACAGCGAGCGTCAGATCCCACTGCCGGAACAGATTTTACCGGTAGCGCCGGAATCTTTGGAAGGTCTGGACGTGGTCGACGCCATGAAAAGATTTCAGGGTAACTGGTGGCTTTATACAGATGTGCTTGATACGACCTGTCGCAGCGTCGCCTTCCAGTTTGAAGAAACTGCGGATCCCATCACGCATGAATCGGTAGAAACCCTGGCCGCCAATGCCGGCACCCTAAAAGAAGCCGCTATCCGCATCGCCGCCCCGGAGCTGCTGGCCGCGGCCGCCGCCGTTATCGATGCGCTGGACGCTGCGGACGCAAGCGCGCTTTCCGTTGCCACCACCCGGCTTCACACCCAGTTGGCAACGGTCAAACGATCTGCAGAACGCCTCCGGCGCAGTTTCAACGCACCGACACACACCAGCGAATAAGGCAGACCCGGTAGACGGTTCCCCAAAGCACCGCCCCCGTCACCCGCTGTCACCATCGACAATCAACAATCAACAATCCCCCCCCCGCTGCACCACACCGGTGAGGCATCCCACTGCGCCGGCGGCCTTGATGAGTTCGTCCACCGCAACGCAGGTGCAATCGATGCCCAGGTTTTCATAAAAGGCCTGCGTTTGCGGGTTTCCCCCCGGCATGAGAAAACGCCGGGGTCCCAGGGTCACCCCATTGAGCGCAAATCCCTGCTGTGCTTCTACCTCACTGGGAATGAACGCCATCTGAAACCCTTTTTCGCGCAACAGGGCCACCGCCGCTGGCGAAAGTCGCCCGGGCCATGCCACGGCCAGATCGCGGTCCATGATGCGCAGCATCCCCATCAGGTGCATGGCACCGCGCGGCAGATCCACGGCATGGACACTGACGCCCATGGGCGCGAGCACATCAACGAGTTGACGCACGGCGGCATCGTTTGTGCGCAGTCCCTTTCCCACCAGCACCGTCTCGGCATCGACCCACATGGCGTCCGCCCCTTCGAAAACACCGTCGCCGGAAATGGTCCGTAAAATGGGGATCCCGGCCCCGGCCAGCCAGGCTGCGGTAACCCGCTCCTCTCCGGCCCGCACGGTCGATGCCGGCCTGGCCAGAATGGCGCCTTCGGGTGTCATGAAAAATAGATCGGCCATGAACATCTGGTTGGGACGCGCCGGCGAATCGGGGTGCAGATGAGACACGGTCACCCCCGCCGCGCGATAAGCATCCGCCATCGCCCGGTGCTGCGTGGCGGCCCTGTGCAGATCCAGAGGGGCCAGCATCTGGGCGGCATTGGGAGCGGCAGCCGCCGCGGCCAGTTCCTGCCCGGGTTCATGAAGGAGCACGGCCTTCAGGGGCTCCCACTCGGTTGCCACACCGCAGGCGTTCCAGAGCGTACCAAGCTCATCTCTAAGCGCTTGGCCCCGTGGCTGCCAACCCTCTCCGCCGTAGGCAGCCTGCGCAATCCATGCCGGTTCGTCACCCATCACATCCTCCTCGAATAAATCATGTTCCGCCCTCGGCGACGGTCTGCCGGCAAGGGACGTCTCCGCGCCATGAGGGCGCTGTGCCGATTCTCATACCAGAGAGTCGGTGTGACCACCATCTTGAAAACCGGCGCTTTCTGCATAAGCGCAAATCGTTATTGTGTGCTACTTTATATCGCTCGGACCGGATATTGTCCGTCGACAGAGGATCAGCAGATAACGCACCTGCCGAGGAGCGCATCGATGTTCTTGGAAAAAGACCACACCCTGGTCGTGTGCTTCGACCTGGACGACACCCTCATGGACCACGCAAGCGCCATTATTGGCGGCGCCCGGCAGTTTTACGCCGATCATCGCCATGTCTTCGATTTGCCTGAATCGGACTTTGTGGCACGCTGGGTCCAGCGTATCGAGGCAGCCTATCAGCGATATCTTCACGAGGGCCTGTCCCTGGAAGACGCCCGGCGCTGGCGCGTGCAAAGCCTGTTTGCAGAGGCCGGCGCAGCCCTGAGTGATGCCGCGGCAGACACTGCCGTGGCGCAGGCCATCGCCGCGTACAGAGATCACTGGCGGTTGTTTGATGACGTACGCCCCTGCCTTGAAGCATTGCAAGGCCGCTTCCCGCTGGCCGTCATCACCAACGGCAGCGCCGACCAGCAGAGCCAAAAACTGCTCCAACTGGGCATCCGCTCGGTGTTTGAGGCCGTCATCGTCTCAGAAACCGCCGGGAGCGCCAAGCCGGCCCCCGACATTTTCAGGCATGCCGCCCGGCAGCTGGGTACGACGCCGGCACGCTGCCTCCACGTGGGCGATCGGTGGGACATCGATGTCACCGGTGCCCGGAGTGCCGGCTTTCGGGCCGTGTGGCTCAACCGCTCAGGGCAGCCCCGGACCCCAGCGGCATCTGATGTGGCGGAACTGACATCGCTGACAACACTACCCCAACTGGTTGAGGCTCAGGCATGACGATGCACGAAAAGCTACAGAACAGAATACTTCTTCTATTCTTAACTTTTCCCGCTTATTCATTGCCAGGACCGCCGCCTCGCTGCGCGCCCCGATGCCATCGCCCATGATTTCATCGGAGGCCACTACCCTGTTCACCGCGCTCGCCTACGCCGGCATCATCAGTTTTGCCGCCGGTGTCCACGGGACCATCGGCATCGGTTTTCCCCTCATCGCCACACCGCTGCTGGCCCTGGTCACGGATGTGCGCACCGCCATCCTGATGCTGGTTCTGCCAACGATGGTGATCAATGTGGCCAATATTCTCAAAGGCGGCCGGTGGGCTCGCAGTATCGCCGTCTACTGGCCCCTGGCCGTCTATGGCATGATCGGCAGCGCTATCGGCACCCGTCTCCTGGTGGTCGTCTCCCCGGAGGTTTTCCGCCCACTGCTGGCCGCCATGCTGGTGCTTTACCTCAACGCCGAGCGCCTGGGCGTCGGTTTTTCGTGGGTACACCGTCACCCACGGATCGCGGTTGCCGTTTTCGGACTGGCCGCGGGCGTATTGGGCGGGACAGTGAACGTCATGCTGCCGGCACTGATCATCTTCGCCCTGGAAGTCCGGATGGCGAAAACAGTCATGATCCAGGTGTTCAATTTTTGTTTTCTCTTCGGCAAACTGACGCAAGGGGCGGTCTTCGCCGGAGCCGGACTCATGACGGCCGAGGTGCTCTCGGCTTCTGCGCCCCTGGCCGCGTTGGGGCTGTTGGCGATGCTGGCCGGAATGCGCATCCGCGACAAGATCCCCACCGAGACCTACCGCCAGTGGCTGCGGCGCCTGCTGACCGTGCTGGCCGTGCTCCTCATGGTCCAGTTCTTCAGGGGATAACAGCGAAACCTGTTGCGCGTGCAGAGGCGCAGGGGCGCAGAGAAACCCGCACAACGTGCTGCAAAAAGTTTTTCTCGATTATACACGATGCTCCAGTAAACAATTGGTCGACAAAGGAACCCATGCATCAAGCTCAAGGTTCAATACTCAACACTCAATTTTGACAAACTCGTAAAAAAGCAATTTTCTCGCAAAGACGCCAAGCGCGCCAAGAAAAAATTATTTAATATCAATGCGTTAACTTTGCGATCTTTGCGGCTTTGCGAGAGATACCGACTTTTTACAGGTTCATCAATTTTCAAGACAGCCCGCTATGCGAGGGCCAGGCGCCCGATGGCCTCGATGTGCCGCTCATCGGTTCCGCAGCAACCGCCCAGGATGGTAAAACCGTGCTCCCGGTAAAGACGGTTGACCCCGGCGGCCAGGACTTCGGGCGCGTCGCAGGCCAGGTGATCCAGATTGTCGAGGGCCTTGGGCGGATGACAAACCCGAGGATGTAGGGACAGCCGGCGTCTGAGAGCGCCCGGGCCAGTCCCAGAGCTTCAGGTAACGATGGATGAGGGCCTTTCTATACAGGAAGCCTCCCGGGATACCAAGGGCGATGCGCGACAGCCTGAAGTCGCTGTGATGACGCTGATGAACGCCGCTGCATCAGCGGGCGGGCGAGCGCACCGCAAACACCCGGCCGCCATCGGGCGGAGACTGCCCGTTCCACCCTTCCCCGCCGTAGCTGAAACTGTACACCCAGCGCGCGGGTGCGCCGTCATCACGGGTCGCCCAGGCCCAGTAGCCCGCATTTCGGAAGACATCGGCAAGGTGTGTCATGCCGTCGCCGAAGTGGTGCAAGGAGCTCATTTCAGCAGCAGTCGGCATTCGCCAGCGGCCGTCGGCGCTGGCCAGCGCGGCAACCCATTGACGGGCGCCATCCCAGGACGTTGCCCGGTCGGGCCCCTGCCGCCACACCAGACCGGTCGTTGCATCGGCGATTGCGCCGTCCTCGGTTTGAACGAACCGATAATCCGGCGCTGCCGACGGCCGGCCCAATGCCGCCACCGCCAGCGCGATCCAGACCGCCAGCAGTATACCGAGAAACCAGGGAGTATTTGATGAAGGCATACGGCCATCCTTTCATAACGGGATTGCGCTTCTCTACGAAGCGCCAGTTTAGCGTCAAAGGGCGGTGTCTCCGATGACATTGTGATCACTAATGTTTCCAGCAGGCGCCGGTGTCGCAGGCTTTCTCCTTTTCGACCCCGCCATCGGCGCTTGTATTCTGAAAGAGTATGACGCGCTATTGCCAGGTCAAGGGGCGGCGGATATTGCGTTCACATTCTCGATGGTTTATGACATCGGCTGATCTTGGAACATCCCATTGAAGGAGCAACGATGTTTTCCCAGCGCCTCACGACCTTGACGCCCTACGTCCCGGGCGAGCAGCCCCAGGACAGGAGCTATATCAAGCTCAACACCAACGAGAACCCCTACCCCCCGTCACCGCGGATAGCGCATTACCTCAAGTCCCTCGACAGCGGGGTGCTGCGGCGCTATCCCGATCCCAAGTTCACGGTCTTAAGAGCGCGCATCGCCGCGCGCTACGGCGTAACACCCGGGCAGGTATTTGCCGGCAACGGCTCCGACGAAGTGCTGAGCTTTGTCTTTTTCGCCTTTTTCGACAGCACCGAGAATGGGCCCCTTCGGTTTCCCGAGCACTCCTACAGTTTTTACCCGGTATATTGCAATTATTACGGCATCGCCGCCAAGCGCATTCCCCTGACTGCCGACTACCGCATTGACCTGGCGCCCTATCCGCTGGGGCCGTCGTGCGGGGTGATCTTTCCCAATCCCAATGCGCCCACCGGCATCGCGCTGCCGCTGGCCGACATCGCGGCGTTCCTGCGGCGCTATCCGGCTGACCGGGTGGTGGTGGTTGATGAGGCCTATGTTGATTTTGGCGCCGAAAGCGCGGTGTCGCTCATCGATGCCCACCCCAACCTGCTGGTGGTCCGCACACTGTCCAAGAGCATGTCTCTGGCAGGCCTGCGGTTGGGTTTCGCCATGGGTAATCAGCGTTTGATCGACGCCCTTTACACCACCAAGGACGCATTCAACTCCTATCCGCTGGGAACCCTGTCCCAGCAGGTGGGGTCACTGGCCATGGATGACACCGATTACTACGATCGCATCACCCGGGCCGTTATGGACACCCGGGAGCGATTCAGTGCCGATGTGACCGCCCTCGGATGGGATGTGCTCCCAAGCGCGGCCAATTTCGTGTTTGCCAGGCGCCCAGGCGTCAGCGGAAAGACGGTTTACCAGCGATTGAAGGAAAACGGCATACTGGTCAGACACTTTGAGACACCGGGCATTTCCGATTTCGTGCGGATCACCATCGGCACGGATGCGGACATGGCCGCCTGTACGGCGGCGATGTCCGAAGCGTTCTGACCGATCGCCGAGATCATTTGATAGGCGCGGGGCCCGCCCCCCGTCACGCGGTGACCTGAAACATGAACTCCCTGCTGTATTACAACGGACTCGTCGCCGGCATCCTGCCGCTGCTGCCCCGGGGGCCCCGCCTGGGCGTCATCGGCGGCAGTGCGTTTGTCGACTCCCGCAGCCCGGCGTTCTGCGAGGCGATCGGCAGGCGACTGGCGGTCTTCGAGGGATTGGTGGTGTTGACCGGCGGGGTCTCCGGGGTGGGAGAATCCGTGAGTGCCGGTTTTTTTGAAGGGTGCACCGCTGCGGATAAAAAGCCGTCGCTCTGCCACATTCTGCCCGAGGGGGTCAAAAGCTTGAGCCGCGGGATCACGCTGAATGCCGGCACCTCCATGAAGGCGCGCCGGGAGGTTCTGGGCCGGCTGGCCGCGGTGTACCTGGCGGTGGAAGGCGGCTCCGGCACCGCTCACGAAATCCGCATCGCCGCCAGCCAAGGCGCGGCCGTGGTGGCCGTTGGGGCCTACGGCGGTGCGGCCGACCGTGCCCGCACCGGCATGCGTTGTCCCAAAGGTGTGAACCCGCTGGACTGGGACCGGATCGCCAACCCCGTGCTGGACAACGACACCATTTTGGACGCCTGCGAGCGGATCCTGCGCGCCCTGCTCACTCCGGTCATGAGGTAGACTTTAATTGATGATGTCCAGAATCCCTGCCTTCACCAGCGCCGGGTGGGTGTAGAGCTTCACGCGGTTGAAGCCCCTGGCGTCCACAACGGTGTCTGAAAAGGTGAGCGACGCTTTTCTGAGCACTTTGATGTCGTCGTCGAGGATGACGAGGTGGTAATTCAGGCTGGCGCCGACGGCCAGTACCACCAGCACCGCCAACCCAATGAATATTTTTTTCATGGTCTCTTTCCTCGTTGGTATGATGATATGAAATACTGCAAGCGCTCGCGCCATGACAACAACTAATTCGCCACCAGGAGGTTTTGATGATTGCCTGCCAGCGACACCTGTTTGACCTGCCCGATGACGTGGCCTGGTTGAACTGCGCCTACACTTCGCCCCTCATGCACAGCGCCGTGGCTGCCGGAACATCAGCGCTCAGCCAGAAAAGCCATCCCTGGCAGATCAGCCCCACACATTTTTTCGAGGCCCTGAATAACAGCCGTGCGCTTTTCGGCCAATTGGTGGATTGCCCTGCCGAGCAGGTGGCCCGCATCCCGGCGGTCTCTTACGGCATCGCCCTGGCGGCCCGAAACATCCCCATGAGCGCCGGACAAACGATCGTAGTCCTGGAAGGCCAGTTTCCCTCCAACGTCTATGCCTGGCGAAACCGCGCCCGGCGGACCGGCGCGGAGATCGTCACAGTAGCGCGCCCCGAAAACAGCGACTGGACACCGGCGGTGCTGGGAGCCATCGATGCACGTACCGCCGTGGCAGCGCTTCCCAACTGCCACTGGACCGACGGTACCCTCGTTGATCTGGTTCGGGTGGGCGAAAAATGCCGCGCGGTGGGGGCCGCCCTGGTGGTGGATGCCATTCAGTCCCTGGGAGTCATGCCCTTTTCCGTGGCGGCGGTCCAGCCCGACTTTCTCGTCACCGCCGCTCACAAGTGGCTGCTGGGTCCCTACAGTTTCGGCTGGTGCTACGTGTCCGAAAAATATCTCGCTGGTGAGCCGCTGGAGGAAAACTGGCTCAACCGCGAGGGGTCCGAAGACTTTTCCCGCCTGCTCCACTACCAGGACGGCTATCAGCCCGGGGCTCAGCGTTTCGATGTGGGCCAGGGCAGTAATTTCATACTCTCGCCGGTTGCCGATGTCGCCCTGAAACAAATTCTCGACTGGGGCGTTGAGAACATCGCCGTAACCCTGGGCGCCATCACCGCACGCATCGCCGATGCCGCCATGGCCATGGGGTTTACGGTCCCTGAGGCCGCGGTTCGGGCGCCCCACATGCTGGGCATCGCCCACCCTGACGGCATCCCCGGAGAGGTGGCCCGGCGCCTTGCCGAAAAAAAAGTCTTTGTCAGCATCCGCGGCAAGGCCATTCGCATCGCGCCGCATGTGTACACCAGTGAAGCCGATGTGGACCGTCTGCTGGAAACGCTGCGGGAAACGCTGTGAATTGACTGTTCAATGCCGCCATTTTCGGCTGTCATCTCTCGGATATGATCCTTTCCAATAGGGTGGCATGACCAGCGGTCACTGCTTATCATTGGTTTGTGCCGGTCGACGCGCTTGCATCGCGGAATGACTGACGCATTCCAGCAGTGCCCATTTCCCAGAGCATCATAGACAGGCAACCTGTCAAGCGGTTTGAAGTAGAGGCATAGGCATATGAAGAAAATACTGGTGGTCGACAATGACAGAATTTTTGTAATGCGAATGAAAAGGTTGCTTGAAAAGGCCGGCCATCAGGTTGAAATCGCTGGCGATGGTCTTATTGCCCTCGATATTTTAAAAACCTTCACACCGGATGTCCTGTTTTCTGATCTTGTGATGCCCAACATCGACGGCCGAGCGCTTTGCCGGATCATAAGGGGCAGGGCGCAATCGAAGCATATCCCCATCATCATAATTTCGGCCACGTTTGCAGAGGAATTGACCGAATTGTTCCACCTGGATGTGAATGCCTGTATTGCCAAGCAGGCCTTTGATGAAACTGCTCAACATGTCCTTGCGGTTCTCAACCAACCGGCGCTCGCCTCCCGGCGCTGCAAGCCAGGCGAGGTTATCGGCGTCAAAGAAATCTATCCGCGCGGTATCACTCAGGAGTTGCTTTCTGTAAAACGGCATTTTGAGGCAATCATAGATCGGATGTCCGAAGGAATTGTCGAAATCAATTCGGATGGGCGCATCGTTTTTGCCAATTCAGCCATCCGGGAAATGGCCGGTATTCCGGAAGAAACGTTGTTGGGCTCCCGGTTTGTTGATTTATTCTCGGGTGATGAACGCGTTCAGATGGTTGATATCCTTAACACAAAGGGCGAAAAAGCCAATGGCATCATAAAAGATTACCCCTCGGTATTGAATCAGTATCATATCTCTATGGACGTTGTGTCTTTGAGTGAAGATGGACTTAAATCGTTGATCATTCTGCGGGACGTCACCAGCAGCAAACAGGCTGAAAATACACTGAAAATGTTTAACACCGCGCTCGAAAACCGGGTCCGTGAGCGGACGGCGGAACTCGAAGCCGCCAATCGATTCAAAAGCGAGTTTGTGGCCAATATGAGCCACGAGATTCGGACCCCCATGAACGGTGTGATCGGCGCCTGCGAGCTTGCCCTGCGGGAGGGCCCTGAAAGAAAAACCCGCGAATATCTTGAAATGATACACAGCTCGGCAATCACCCTGATGGTTCTCGTCAACGACATCCTCGATTTTTCTTCGATCGAATCGGGTCACATTAAATTCGAAATAAATCAGTTTTCGCTGCGCGAGACAATGGAACAGATCTATGACGTGTTCCACGACCGGGTCCAGGAAAAGGACCTGGAATTCGCTGTGGATATCCCCGGGGACATCCCCGACCAGCTCCTCGGTGACCCGCTCAGATTGCGGCAGATCATCATCAACCTGCTCGGCAATGCTTTCAAATTCACCGATCGCGGAGAAATTATCCTTCGCGTTCGCATTGAGCACCACGATGACCGTAGTCTTCTTCTGTTGTTTTCAGTCACAGACACCGGCATCGGTATTGAGAAGGATAAGATCCCCACCCTTTTCGAAGCGTTTGTACAGGTGGACAGTTCCACCACCAGAGCACACAGCGGCACCGGTTTGGGGCTCGCCATCAGCAAAAAACTCGCGGTTCTCATGGGGGGTGATATCTGGGCAGAGTCCATCCCGGGAACGGGCAGCTCTTTTTCATTTACCGCGCGCTTCGACATTGCCCGGATTGCGGCGGAAAAGCGAAACGGCATTGGGGGACAGCGTACCGACCTGATGGGAATCAAAACGCTGGTGGTTGACGATCATCCGGTTTCCCGCGAGGGCCTCGGGATGCTGGTGGCCTCTTTTGGCTGCCGGGTGACGCTGGCGGCATCTGCCCATGAGGCGGTTGGTTTCTGCATGGCCGCAATGAACGAAAAGGACATGTTTAACCTGGTCCTGCTGGACCAGAAAATGGATGAAATGAACGGTGTCGCGCTCGCCGCCCAGATCAGCCGCCGGTACGGACCTGCCGATCGGCCGGTGATGGTGATGATCTCCGGCTACACGGCCTCCATAGACCAGGCGGAAGCCCGCAAGGCGGGGATTCGCAAAATCCTCAGCAAGCCGATTAAACGCTCTCAGCTTTTGGATGAATTGCTGGAGTTGTTTGTTGAAGATGATTTGCCGCGGTTAGCTGAAGAAATCAATGCCAGTGGCGCCGAACCTGATTTTTCAGGCAAACGCGTGCTTCTGGTGGAAGACAATCCCATTAACCAGCGGGTGGCTCAGGCATTGCTGCAATCCGCCAACTTCGAGGTGATCACCGCCGATGATGGTATCGCGGCGCTGGCCGTGCTGGAAACGGAAACCTTCAATGCGGTCCTGATGGATGTCCAGATGCCGCGGATGGATGGTTATGAAGCGACCCGGCGGATTCGCGCTCAACTGGGACTGAAAACGTTGCCTGTTATTGCCATGACCGCGCATGCCGCCAAAGAGGCCATGGAAAAATGCCTGGCCGCCGGCATGGACGATTACGTGTCCAAACCCATTGATCGGGCACGATTGTTGAACCTTCTCAAACGGATTCTCGACTCGGCCTAGATTATAGGGGTTGTTTCTAAATTGGCAGTGGGAGGTGTTTTCTCATATTTACAGAGCGCTTAGAATCATGGATGCTGAAAGCCTTTACAGCGGCGGCCACGCCTTGCGGCAACTGCAAGATCCACGTGCGATTCGCAGGAGATGCAAAATAAATGACTATCACTGTATAACAATTCGTTTTCATTAACATTTTTGTGACGCTATCATGAAAAGGAGGCGCTATATGAAGTTTTCGGGCAAAGCGGTATCCATGTTGTTGGTCCTTTAGGCGGGGGCTTTGGTGTTCAGCGCTTCGGCCTGGGCCGAACCGGTTGCCAAGATCACCGCCGTCACCGGAAATGTGGTACTGCTCAGCGGGGCGGACATTATTCAGGTTAAAGCACCGGGGCAGTTGGTGAACAGCGGGGACAATGTGCAGACCGAGGACGGAACCGCCCAACTGACGTTCACTGACGGCGCCATACTCAAGATCACGCCCTATTCATCCTCCATGGTGCAGGAGCAGGAGGAGGAAAGCGGGTTTCTCTTTTTCAAGACGAAAACCAGCGTCCCCCGGATCACCGCATTCATCGTCAAGATGTGGCACATACACAGCGTCTTAAATAATTGCGCATAATTTTTTTAAGGTTGCATTCGGTTCTCGCCATGCGGAAAAGACATGCTCTACGGCTTCGGCGACATGTTCGATCCGTTCAAAGTACTGGTTGTGGATGGCCAGGCGCCGTGTCAGCTTCCAGGCACGCTCGATCGGGTTTAGCTCCGGGCTGTATGGCGGCAGAAACAGCAAGCAAAACCGACTGGCACACTGCTCACGCCAGTTCTTGTGAAGCAGGGCGTGGTGGTAGCGGGCATTGTCGGTCAAAATCACTACCTGCCGGCCACTATGAGAACTGATTTGACGCAGCTTTTTCAAAAATTCCCAGAAAGTCTCGGCGTTAAAGACCTTGTCTTCACGGCGATATGAAATTTTCCCGTCCCTTAGACGCATCGTACCAAAATAGCCAACGCTCTTTCTTGTTGGATGTTGCAATACCACCGGCTGCCTACACTCGGGCGGCACCCACATGCGACACCTTGAACCATGCTGTTGAAAGTGCACTTCGTCTAAAGACCAAAGATCCAAAGTGTCTGAGTTCATCAACTCAGCATTTTTTTTTAAAGTCAGCCTGCATCTCAGGATCCGCCTTGGCAATCAACGGTCTTGGCTTTCTCAAGCGAAACCCGAACTGGCGGAACAATCGCTGGCACTGGCGAGTGCCCAGATCGACACCGAAACGCTGACGAATGTGATGTGAAAGGAGCTTGCCATCCCAAAGGTTGGCGGTGAAACCAAACTGTGAGGGGCTTTTGCGAAGGTCTTCCTGAATTTGTAGCAATTGTTGTTCATCGAGCCTGCAGGGCCTTCCAGGTCGATCCGCATCCGCGAGGCCTGATAGCCCTTCGGCTTCGAAACGGTTGGCCCAGTAGGCGACGGTGCGCGGTGAGTCGCCGAGAAATCCCGCAACAGTCCGGCAACTCATGCCTTGAGCCACCATGAGTACGGCGTGTAGTCGGTGATCATAGCGCGCTTCGTAGGATCTTCGAATTTCATCTTGCAAGATATGAACGACAGCCGCGGCATCAGTTGTGTGTTTTTTTTCATGGGCTAAACTTATCACATCCCAGTTGTTTGCGCAATTTATTTTGTCGCCGTGTATAAATTTGGCAACGGAGGCCGCGTCGCGACCGAAACCGATCGCGACGCGCCTCCGGCGCCAACCTGTTGTGCGTTTATCTCAGCGCGTCGCTGGACTATTCAAAACAGCGCCGGCGCCTTTGACGAGACACCGGGAAAGGGCTGTGAGCAGCGGCGACGACAGGTTCCCGCAGTGCCAGTAGAGATGGACCGTCACTACATGCCCCGGGGCCAGATCCACCAGCGCGCCTTCAGTCTTAATCAAAAACGCCGTCACTGGTCCCGTTCACTTTTCACTGTTTACTTTTCACTTCCAACCATTTGTCAAAACCCACCCTGCAGTGTATATAAAATAATTTCGCGCGTAAGGCGCTAAGGATATCCACCAACGAACACCGGTCCGCTCATCGGGCCTGTCTGGAGTGATGCCATGGACATGCACGCGTCAGCCGCCGCCGCCGGCGCAGCCGCCATTCAACTGGCCGCCGTGAAGACCGCAGAGAAAAACCGCGCGCTGGAGAAGATCGCCAAAGCGCTGGAAGGCAACCGGGCGCGTATCCTTGAAGCCAACCGGTCCGACCTTGAACGGGCTGCAAAGGCGCGTCTGGCACCCCCGCTGCTCAAACGGCTCAAATTCGATGAAGCAAAAATCACCGAAGCCATCGATGGCATCCGGGCCCTCATCGCCCTGCCCGATCCCATCGGCGCCACCCTGAGCGCCACGGAGATAGATAAGGGGCTGGAACTCTACAAGGTCACCTGCCCCATCGGCGTCATCGGCGTCATCTTCGAGTCCCGCCCCGACGCCTTGGTGCAGATCTCGGCGCTGTGTCTGAAAAGCGGCAACGCGGTCATGCTCAAGGGCGGCAGCGAGGCGGCTGAAACCAATCGGGTGCTGGCCGAAGTCATCACCGAGGCCAGCCTGGCGTCCGGTCTGCCGTCCGGATGGCTGGCCCTGATGGAAACCCGTGACGACGTGGCCGACATGCTACGGCTCGATCAGCACATCGATCTCATCATTCCCCGGGGCAGCAACGAATTCGTCAAGCACATCATGGACAACACCACCATCCCGGTGCTGGGCCACGCCGACGGCATCTGCCACGTCTATGTGGATCGCGCAGCCGATCTGGACATGGCCGTCAGGGTCGTGGTGGACAGCAAGTGCCAGTACGTGGCGGTCTGCAATGCTGCCGAAACGCTGTTGGTGCACCGGGCCGTCGCCGCCGAATTTCTACCGGCCGTAGCCCATGCGTTAAAGACAAAGGGGGTTGAACTGCGGGGGTGCACTGCCACACGCGACATCATCGATGCGGCCCCTGCCGATGAAACGGACTGGCAGACCGAATACCTCGATCTCATCCTCTCCATCCGGGTGGTGGACAGTATGGCCGAAGCCGTGGACCACATCAACCGCTACGGTTCGGGTCACACAGACGTCATTGTCACGAAAGACCGTACTCGGGGGATCCGGTTCATGGAGACCGTGGACACCGCCAACGCGTTTCTCAACTGCAGCAGCCGGTTTGCCGACGGATTCCGCTTCGGTCTGGGGGCCGAGGTGGGGATCAGCACCAACAAGATCCACGCCCGGGGTCCCGTCGGGATGGAGGGGCTCGTCATCTACCAGTGGCGCATGATCGGAGAGGGGCACGTGGTGGCCGACTACGCCGGTGAGGGCGCCCGCCGGTTCACCCACCGGAAGCTGGACAAATCTTTTAAGGGGTGAATCGTTTGGATCGTTTGGATCGTTTGGAGCGTTTGGAGCGTTTGGAGCGGACTGATCGGCCGTAGGCGGTACTACCCTGTATATCCTGTTAATCCTGTCTAATTTACCCTTCGGGCGGGTGCACGGTACACGGTACACGGTGCACGGTAAGACCCTTCCAGGTCAGCGTATCTTCCTCTGAGTTCGGCTTTCGGCCGAAGGCCGTTAACTCTGTCTGCGCCTGTCCGCGTCCGCCTGTCCGGCGTAGCTCGCAGAGCGAAGACGGAAGGCCGTATATCCGCGTTATCCGCGTAATCTGCGGTTAATTCGCTGTTGCAGTTGCTTTTTCTGCCCTCTGCCCGCTGCCTACATGGCCCCGATCACCGCTGCCGCGGTGGCCAGCGCGGCGTCCAGATCTTCGGGCCGGGTGCCGCCGGCCTGGGCCAGATCGGGCCGGCCGCCACCCGAGCCTCCGACCATCTCGGCGATGGGCTTGATGATGGCGCCGGCCTTGTAGCGGCCGGTAAGGTCCTTGGTGACGCCCACGATGATCAGCGCCTTGCCTGCGGCGGCCGCCCCCAGAACGACGATGCCGCTGCCGAGCTTGTCCTTGAACCGGTCGGCGGCATCACGCAGCGCGGCGGGGCTGTCCACGTCGATACGCTGTACCATCACCTTGACATCGCCCACGGTGGTGATCTCGGCGGCGGCGCCCTCGGCACTGCGGGTGGTCAGCTGGGCCTTGAGCTGTGCGATCTGCTTCTCCCCGGCCTTGACGTCCGCCAGGAGTTTCTCGATCCGCTGAACCAACGCTTCGGGTTTGTCCTTCAAAAGCCGCGCTCCCTGCTGGAGGGTGGCCGCCTGCGCCTGCACCGCGGCCACGGCCGCCGCGCCGGTGACCGCTTCGATGCGCCGCACCCCGGCGGCCACGCTGGCCTCGCTGACGATCTTGAAAAGGCCGATGTCTCCGGTGCGCCCCGTATGGGTGCCGCCGCACAGCTCCTTGCTGAAATCGGACAGACTCACCACCCGGACCCGATCGCCGTATTTTTCCTCGAACAGCGCCGTGGCACCGGATTTAAAGGCGGTGTCGGCGTCCATCTCCTCGGTGTGGGTGTCCACGTTTTTGCGGATGTGGTCGTTGACGTATACCTCGATGGCGGCGATCTCTTCGGCCGTGACTTGGGAAAAATGCGAAAAATCAAATCGCAGCCGATCCGGCGATACCAGGGAGCCGGCCTGCTTGACGTGGTCGCCGAGCACCTTCCGCAGGGCGGCCTGCAGGATGTGGGTGGCCGTGTGGTTGAGGGCCGTGGCGCTGCGGGCCGCCATGTCCACCTGAAGCGTGACGGCATCGCCCTTCTTGATCAGGCCCGAGGTCACCCGGCCCTTGTGGATGATCAGCCCGGTGGGATCCTTGGCGGTGTCCAGAACTTCGATTTCCGCGCCGTCGGTCGTGATCGTGCCGCGGTCGCCCACCTGGCCGCCGGATTCGCCGTAAAAGGGGGTCCGGTCGGTGACGATCTCAACCGCGCTGCCGGTCCCGGCCGCATCCACGGCCTCGGCGTCTTTTATGATGAGCACCACGGTGGCCTCGTCGCCAAGCTGCGTGTAGCCGGTAAAGGCCGTGGTGGTCCCAGCGCTGGTGAGCGTCTTCAGGGCCTCACCCACACCGGCGTAAGTGGTTTTGGATCGGGATCGCTCCCGCTGCCGGTCCATGCGCGCGGTAAAGCCCTCCATGTCGAGCTCGAGCCCTTCATCGCGCACCACGTCCCGGACGATGTCCACGGGAAATCCGAAGGTGTCGTAAAGCTTGAAGATGAGCTCGCCGGGGACCTTATCGCCCTTGGCCCGGATTTCGGCCAGGTTCTCGCTCAGCACCTTGAGCCCGTGGTCCAGGGTTTCTGAAAAGCGCAGTTCCTCGTTTTCGATGACATTGGTGATGAAGGCCGCGTTGTCGGTGAGATCCGGGTAGGCCGGCTTCATGATGTCGAAAACGACGCTGGCGGTCTGGTGCAAAAACGGCTTCATCAGACCGATGTTGCGTCCGTAGCGGATGGCCCGGCGCATGATGCGCCGCAGCACGTAGCCCCGGCCCTCGTTGGAGGGCAGCACGCCGTCGCCGATGAGAAATGCCGCCGCGCGGCTGTGGTCGGCGATGACCTTCATGGCCACCGCCACCTCACGGGACTCGCCCATGGCCCGGCCGCTGAGCGCCTCGGTGCGCTGCATGATGGGCATCAACAGATCGGTGTCGTAGTTGCTGGGTGCGTTTTGAACGACCGAGGCCATCCGCTCCAGCCCCATACCGGTGTCGATACTGGGTTTTGGCAGCGGGGTCATCTTTCCGGTCTCGTCGCGGTTGAACTGCATGAAGACCAGGTTCCAGATTTCCAGGAACCGGTCGCAGTCGCAGGCGACCCCGCAGTTGGGATCGCCAAATTCGCAGGCGCCGCCCCGGTCGATGTGGATCTCGCTGCAGGGACCGCAGGGGCCCGTGTCCCCCATGGCCCAGAAGTTGTCCTTTTCCCCCAGACGCACGATACGCGACTCGGGCACGCCGATCTGCTTGTTCCAGATCTCGAAGGCCTCGTCGTCGTCCAGAAAGATGGACACCCTCAGCTTGTCGGCCGGCCGGCCGTAGCCGTTGACGAGCAGATCCCAGCCAAAATCGATGGCCTTTTCCTTGAAATACTCGCCGAAGCTGAAATTGCCGAGCATCTCGAAAAACGTATGATGGCGCGCGGTGTAACCCACGTTTTCCAGATCGTTGTGCTTTCCACCGGCGCGCACGCACTTCTGGGAGGTAGCGGCCATGGAGTAGCCGCGTTTTTCTTCGCCCAGAAACAGACGCTTGAACTGCACCATGCCCGCATTGGTGAACAGCAGAGTGGGATCATCGGCCGGCACGAGCGAGGAGCTGCGCACAACCTGATGGTGGTGTTTTTCAAAATAGTCCAGAAAGGTTTTCCTGACATCGTTACCGGTCATGATGGCCTCCAGATTAACCGATTATGGACGGACACTGGTTAGTCTTTCTTCTTTGCTTCCACCACTTCCGGCACCTTGTCGATCCCCAGCTTGACGCGTAGTTTTTTCAGGGCATCGTTAAATAGATCCGGATTTTCAGTGAGAAACTGTTTGGCGTTGCTCTTGCCCTGGCCGATGCGCTCACCCTCGAAGGAGTACCAGGAACCACTTTTTTCGATAACCCCCTGCTCCACGCCCATGTCGATGACATCGCCCATGAGAGAGATCCCCTCTCCGTAAAGAATATCGAATTCGGCGTCATGAAACGGCGGGGCCATCTTGTTTTTCACAACCCGCACCCGGGTACGGTTGCCGATGGTATCCTGGCCCTCCTTGATGGCGCCGATGCGCCGGATGTCCAGCCGCACCGAGGCGTAAAACTTGAGCGCGTTGCCGCCGGTGGTGGTCTCCGGGTTGCCGAAGACCACGCCGATCTTCATGCGGATCTGGTTGATGAAAATCACCGTGGTCATGGTCTTGCTGATGGTGCCCGTGAGCTTTCTCAGGGCCTGGCTCATGAGCCGCGCCTGCAGGCCCATGTGGGAGTCGCCCATTTCTCCTTCGATCTCCGCCCGGGGGACCAGGGCCGCCACCGAGTCGATGACAATAACGTCGACAGCCCCGCTTCTGACCAGCATGTCGGCGATCTCCAGGGCCTGCTCACCGGTGTCGGGCTGGGAGACCAAAAGCTCGTCGCAGTCGACACCCAGCTTTCTGGCATAGGTCGTATCCAGGGCGTGCTCGGCGTCGATAAACGCGGCGATACCACCCTGCTTTTGGACGTTGGCCACCGCATGCAGCGCCAGGGTCGTCTTACCGGAGGATTCCGGGCCGAAAATTTCGACGACGCGCCCCCGGGGAAGTCCGCCCACCCCCAGGGCCTGATCCAGCGCCAAAGAACCGGTGGGAATGACCGGAACGTCCATGATGGCCTTGCGGCTGCCAAGCTTCATGATAGCGCCCTTGCCGAACTGGCGCTCGATCTGGGTAATCGCCGAATCTACCGCCTTTTGCTTATCTGTAACATTGACCATCTGCCTTTTCCTCCACTGGCGTCCGCCGATGGCGGCCGCCATCGGCATTTTGCCGTCATGCGTTATTTTTTGCCTTCCTTAGGCAGGCAGCGCCGCCCGCCGCAATCGGTCCGCGGCCGCGTCGGCCGCACTCAAGAATGACAGCCGGGCGCGCGGGATCCCCACTCGTCGCCCCCCGTCAAGGGAACTGCCGCCAGAGGGGTATAGACCGCTCCGGAAGGCTTTAATTCACTTTGAAACAGGATCACCCTGCCGGCGCTGAACGGGACCGCATCGGCGTCAGCCGCCGACAGCAGCGTGTCGGCAAGCTGCCGTGGGTCGCATTTTGCCGTGAACCGCCCCAGGGTCAGGTGCGCCTTGAAAGGGCGACGCTCAGCGGCAAACCCGAGCCCCGTCAGTGCGTCGTCCAGTTGCCGGGCGAAAACGATGAGCGGGGCCGTCTCGCCGCGGATCCCCATCCATAACACCCGGGGCCGTTTGACCGAGGGAAATACCCCCAGACCGCCGGCGGCCAGCCGGAACGCTCCTGCGGCAGCCGCAACACCGGCCAACGCCTTGCCCACGGGCGCCACCCGGTCGGCGTCCATGTCCCCCAAAAACTTGAGGGTGAGGTGAATCTTCTCCGGTGCCACCCAGCGAACCGCCCCCCTGATCTTGGAGCACCGTGTCCGCATGTCGGTGGCCGCCCGAACCACTTCGGGAGGCATCGGCACCGCAATAAAGGCACGAATCATCGCCACCCCAAAACCGCTTTTCACGCGCCGGCCGCCAGCTACCGCGACGGCAGGGTGAACTGGGGTTCTCCCAGCAGGAATTTTCCGGTGCTGATCTGTTTTTTGAGAATGTCGGCGATCTCCCGGGCCCTGACGATACTGGACAAAGGCACCGTGGGCACCTTCTCCCCCCGGAAAGAGATGGCGCCGCTTTTCAACTCGGCGTAGCTCACCTGAGCGAGGCTCTTGGCATTGCCGCTGGGGTAGTCCTTGCCGTAATCGATGACCTGGGTGAAAATGTCCTCATCGGAAACGCCCGTATAGGCCGCCATCTCTTCGTCCAGAATGGGGATGGGCACGCCCAGGCCGACAATGAGAGAGCAGCCATAGCCCTGAAGGCTCGCCCCCACCAGCCACTTGGAGTTCATGGTCTTTAAATCCCCCATCACCCACAGGGTGCCGGCGGGCGTCAGGGGCACCCCCTTTGGGGTGCGCGCCACAGCAGGTTTGTGCTGGGTCCCCGACCAGGTCACGTACCCGGTGCCGCCGCCCAGAAACACCCGGGTGCCCAAGCCGATAGTCCGGTAGAAGGGATCATTCATCAGCGGACTCAACTGGCCGGCGCAGCAGTAATTGGCGTTGCCCGCCTTGGGCTTGAGCGCGCCCATGTATGTGTAGACCGTTCGATCGGACAGATTCACCGCGCAGTTGTAGTTCTGATAACCGTTGCGGGGGTTGCAGAGTACGGCGTTGGGGATGTCCTTGAGAGTAAAAGTCTTTTCCGCGTACGTGCTCGGATAGCAGTCGGTACCGTAGGCCTCGGCCTTGAGATGGACTTTCTGGCCGGCGACCAGGTCCTGGATCACGTGACCGCCGCCATACCGGAATTCTCCGGGATGGACCTTGTTCAAGGGATCGTCGCTGCGGGGTTCAGTGGCGCCCACGTAACAGTCCACCGCAGCGACCCCGCCGTAGGCGGGCACATCGTTGAGCCATACCTTGGAAGCCTTGATTGCCGGCTGGGTGTGCCCGAAATTGATGAAGGCCCCGGAAGAACACATGGGGGCGAAGGTCCCGGTGGTGACCACGTCCACTCGGCGGGCAGCTTCAACAGGCCCGTCGGCCGCGACGATATCGATCATCTCCTCGGCGGTGACCACTACCACGTCACCGGATTTGATCTTGTCGTTGATTTCCTGGTAGGTCTTGACAACTTTATGCTTTTTTCCCATGAGCGTCATCCTGTGAGCCATCTACCGGCCGTCAATCGCCGGCCGTAATCATTACTGAAGTCATTTTAAAATTTTGAGATAACTTCTAGTTTGCTGCCGGCGCCAACTTGTCGGCGATGTTGCTGGCGATCCAGTTTTCGTCCCACCACTCCAGCGGATTGACGAAAGTCTGGTGAACCAGCATGCTGAAATGCAGGTGGTCGCCACCGGCAAGCCCCGTGGTCCCGGTGCGCCCGAGCACGGTGCCCTTTTCCACATCCTGCCCCTTCTCAACGCTGATCTCGCTCATATGGCTGTAAAGACTGAACAGGCCGTAGCCGTGATCGACGATGACCGTCTTACCATAAATTCCAATGCTGTCGGTGAAAATGATGCGCCCGGCATTGGCCGCCGGAACCGGGGAATGCGCCAGGGATGCCAGATCGATGCCCAGGTGGGTCTGCTGGTCCACTTCCCGCCCATCGTAGCGGTAGGTGCGCCGGTCTCCGAAGGTGGCCTGTGTAGCGGCGGCGGGCATCCTCAGAAAAGCGCCCTGCCATCGTTTGTCGGCCAGGCTGTTGACGGTGGTGGCAACGATCTGCGCATAGTTTTCCTTGCGCAGATCGCGGTTGACTTCCAAAAACTGCGCCAGCAGATCCGACCCGCCATCAATAGCTTGCCGCGAATAGAAATCGGGCATCTTCCAGCTGAGAAACCGCTTGGACAGGTTGATGGTGTCATTTTTGAAACGGGTCCGGCGGATGTGGTTCGGAAACCCGGCGCGCGCGGCATTACCCGCGGCGTCGGTGGCCTCCACGGCCAGGACTACCGATGTGGGCTGATCATGGCCGACGGCGAAATACGCCAGGTGGTCGCCGTTGGGGGCCGCTTTCCCGGGGTAAAACCGATCGGCCACGCTGACCCCGCTGACCGGGCAGTTTTCGGACAGACGGTAGCGCACTACGCCGCTGCCCCCCTGAGCCACGTTGTGAACGCGGCTGAGCACCGTGATTTCCGGAGGCCGGGTGTCGATGAGCACCGTTTTTTCCAGATAGGTGTGGTTGCCCTTGCCCCAGTTGCGCCAGGAGTAATCCCAGACGGCCACCCGCAGCAGGGCCTCGCCGTCGCCAAAGCCCAGATCGCCTGGCCGGATCGTCACTTCAAAGGGCAGCTGTCGCACGTCACCGGCACGCCAGAAAACGCTGCCGGGAAAGTCGCGCTCAAAGACCAGTTTTTCCCTGCCGTCCTTGACCAGGCCGACCCAGATGCGTCGAATGCCGCTGATAGAATCGACGGCAACGCCGCTGATGGCGCGCTCGGCGCCGATGGCCGTAGAAAAGGCATCCAGCCGCAGTTCGGGTTTCCCTCCCTCCAGACGTTTGGCCGCCACAATAAGCAGCGGCGCCAGCGCCACTGCCAGAACGATGATCAGCACCCGCGCGCGAATGGGCTTTCGCGGAGTGCCGTTTTGATTCCCCATTTGCTCTAAACCCCTTGAAAATTCAGTATTAAACGGTGACCATACCAGCATGCCCCCGGCTTATCAAGCGTGTTTTTGTCACCTTGACTTTTACCCGACCCCGGGATACACCACCGTTGCCCGCGGCCCCATGCCCCCCCGAAGTAGAAGGGCTGACAGCCCGAGGAGAGGTACGCCGGGGCAGACAATACCACCGGCCGGCGCCGTGATTGCCAAGCACCGCTCAGACTTCACCGAATAATTTGCGACGAACCGTGCGGCCGGTGTATCCTGACAACCGGCCGTCGCAATTTTTAAAGTGTCCGTCCACAGAAGGATCCCGACATGACACGCCCTGTCAACGCGACCCAGATTCCAACCGGCCCCGGCGCTCCGCTGCTGGTCATCGCCGGTCCGTGTGTGATCGAAAACGAAGACATCCCGCACCAGGTGGCCGCAGCTCTCAAGGCGCTTTCCGACACCCTTGGATTCACGCTGGTGTTCAAGGCCTCCTATGACAAGGCCAATCGCACCGCCATCACCTCTTTCAGGGGACCGGGGATCACCGACGGCCTGCGCATCCTCGCATCCATACGAGACACTTACGGGATCCCCATTCTCTCCGACGTCCACTCGGTGGCCGACGTGGCGCAGGCCGCAGCGGTGCTCGACGTCATCCAGATCCCGGCTTTTCTCTGCCGCCAGACGGACCTTCTGGTGGCGGCAGCCCATACCGGAAAGACGGTCAACGTTAAAAAAGGGCAGTTTTTGGCCCCTTGGGACATGAAAAACGTGGTCGACAAACTGACCAATGCCGGCTGTCGCAGCATCTGGATTACCGAACGGGGGGCCTCTTTCGGCTACAATAACCTGGTGGTGGATTTCCGGGGGATTCCCGCCATGCAGGCCACCGGGCATCCAGTCATCTTCGACGCCACCCACAGCGTGCAGCTGCCCGGTGGCGGCGGCGACCGCTCCGGCGGTGACCGGGCATACGCCCCGCTGCTGGCTAAGGCCGCCGTGGCCGCGGGCGTGGACGGCGTCTTCATGGAAGTCCACCCGGATCCGGACAATGCCCTGTGCGACGGTCCCAATTCCTTGCCCCTTGAATGGCTCGAAGACCTTCTGACCACCCTGCTGCGTGTGAGGCAGGCCGTCGATCCGCCGGCGCAAGCACCGGTGACCTCATGAGCACGCTCACGGACAAGCTGGCCGCTGTCCGACTGGTGCTGCTGGACGTGGACGGGGTGCTCACCGAAGGGCGCATCGTCTATTCGGACAGCGGCGAGGAGATCAAGAGCTTCAGCGTGCGAGACGGTTACGGCATCCGGCTGATGCTGAACGCCGGCATTCAGGTGGGTATCATCACTGGTCGCCGGTCGGCGGCCCTCCGGCATCGCTGCCGTGATCTGGGCATCGAGATGGTTCACGAAGGCGCCCGCCAAAAGGCGCCCCTGCTGGCGACCATCATGGCGGACACCGGCCAGGCGGCCACAGCCATTGCATTTGTGGGAGACGACCTGCCGGATCTGCCCATCATGACCCGGGTGGGCTGCGCCGTGGCCGTTGCCGACGCCCATGAAGAACTCAGGGGCCGGGCCGATATGGTCACCGCCGCACCAGGAGGGCGGGGGGCCGTGAGGGAACTGGCCGAAGCGCTGCTCAAGGCCCAGGGCAAATGGGACGCCCTCCTATCTTCTCTGATGGAGTGAGCCATGGTGTCCGGTAGACGCACAGGCATCATCAAGGGGGTGCTGGCGGCCGTCGTCGTCCTCACCGTGCTGGGTGTGGGCAGCATATTTTACCGGGTGCGTAACGCAACCGATATGCCCGCTCAACTGCTCTCGGCGATCCCTGAAAATACTGAGGTCACCCTGACCAACATCGAGCATACGGCCACCAGCGACGGCAGAACCCAGTGGCGTCTCACTGCGGAAAAAGCGCTTCTGACCGATGGCAAACAACAGTTGCTGCTGACCCGTCCATCAGTGGTATTTTTCACGGAAGACGGCCGCGAAATCACGATGACCGGGGAGCGGGGCACTCTGGTGACGCAAAGCAACGACATTGCAGTGGAAGGCCACGTTGTGGTAAGCAACCGGGACTATCGGCTGGTCACCGAGGCCCTGCGTTACAGCCACGGCGACCGGGTGCTGACGAGCGATCTCCCGGTGTCCATCGAAGGCCGGTGGGTATCGTTGACAGCGCAGTCCATGCGCGTGGACCTGAACGCCAGCACCGCCGTTTTTGAAGGAACCGTGAAAGGATGGTTGGCGCGTGACATTTCCTAAGCGAGAGCCCCGCACCCTGCTTCGGCACTGCACCCTCTGGGGTGTTGTGCTCTTGCTGGTGTTGTCCGCCCTCAAGGTCCGGGCCGCGCCAGAAACCGGCGCCCCTGCCGCCAGCGAGCAGATTCAGATCAGCGCCGACCACCTGGAGGTCAACAACACCGACCAGAGCGCTGCGTTCAGCGGCAACGTTACCGCCGTGCAGGGCGCCACCCGCATCAGCGCCGACCGGCTGACGGTTTTCTACGAGGCAACGGATACCGACACCTTCGAAAAGCCCGGTCAAACAGGCGCCATTCGCCGCATCGTGAGCGAAGGCAACGTCATCATCCACTTCGACGACAAGGTTGCGGTGACCCAGAAGGCGATTTACAATAAGAGCACTGGTATTTTGGAACTCATCGGGGAAGGCACCCGCGTCACCAGCGGCCAGAACACTATCACCGGCAAACGAATCACCGTTGACCGGGCGCGGGACAACATCACCGTGGAAGGCGACGGCAGCAAACGTGTTGAGGCCGTTATCTTCCCGGCCCAGGCAGACGGCGGCGGACTGCTGCCCCCGGCCCCGCCTGCCGGCACTGCAGGGCAGCCTGCGCCATGACCTCTCTCGCCCTTGAAAATCTGGTGAAGGTCTACGGTGGGCGGCCGGTGGTCCAGTCGGTGAGCCTGACCCTCAGCGGTGGTGATGTGGTGGGGCTCCTGGGGCCCAACGGTGCTGGCAAGACCACGACCTTTTACATGATCGTGGGCATGATCCGGCCCGATGGCGGCCGGGTGCTTCTAAACGGTGTCGATGTCAGCGGCGACCCCATGTACCTCAGGGCGCGGCGCGGCATCGGTTATCTGCCCCAGGAGACGTCCATTTTCAGGAAACTGACGGTGCGCCAGAACGTTTTGGCCATCCTGGAGTCCCTGCCGGATCGTAGCGGCGATCTGAGCGCCAAGGCCGATGCGTTGCTCGATGAACTGGGTATCCGGCACCTGGCAGAGAGCCGGGCGGCCGTGCTTTCCGGCGGGGAGAAACGGCGGCTGGAGATCAGCCGGGCACTGGCAACAACGCCGGCCTTCATTCTTCTGGACGAGCCCTTCGCGGGTGTTGATCCTCTGGCCGTGATTGATATAAAGAAGATCATCGGACACCTTAAGGAACGGGGCATCGGCATTCTGATATCCGATCACAACGTCCGTGAAACGCTGGGCGCCTGCGATAAGGCTTATATCCTTAACGACGGCGTCATCATCGAATCGGGCTCGGCCGAAGTGATCGCAGGCAGCAAGGTAGCGCGGGAGTTTTATCTGGGAGAGGAGTTCAGGCTCTGACATGGCACTCGAGTTAAGACAACAACTGAAACTGACCCAGCAGCTCATCATGACGCCGCAGTTGCAGATGGCGATCAAGCTGCTCCAGTTGTCACGCCTTGAGCTCATGGACACCATCACCCAGGAACTCCAGGAAAACCCGGCCCTTGAAGAAGGACTCGACAGCACCAGCGACGACGGCTCGGCTGAAATGGCTGAGCCCGTCAATGTCGAAGTCGACCGGATGAGCGAAATAACCATCGAGGAGAAGATCCCCAGCGAGGTCGACTGGAGCAACTATCTCGATGAGTACAGCTCTCCGGGGCGCGTCACTTACGAGACGGAACGGCGCGAAACCCCGGGGTTCGAGCCCTTTCTGGCCCATAAGGACAACCTCCAGGATCATCTCCTGTGGCAGCTGCTCATGAGCCGCCCGTCCGCCGAGGAAGAACGGCTCGGCAGCCTCATCGCCGGCAACCTCAACCGGGACGGGTACCTGGTGACCGACGTGGCGGACATCGCCCGGATGGGGGAGGCCACCATCGATGACGTGGAAGACATCCTCTTTCTGATGCAGAGCTTTGACCCTGTCGGCGTGTGCGCCCGCGATCTGAAGGAATGTCTCCAGATCCAGGCCCACCATCTCCATCTGGACAATTCCATCGTCACACAGATCATCGACGAGCATCTGGGCAACCTGGAAAACAGGAACTACAAGGCCATCTGCCGCGCCCTGAAGATCACCCTCGACGACGTGCGCGCCGCCGTTCGGATCATCCAGGCGTTGGAGCCGCGCCCGGGGCGGGAGTTCAACACCGAAGAGCCGCAGTACATCACCCCAGACATCTATGTCTACAAACTCGGCGACGAGTTCATCATCGTGATCAATGACGATGGCATGCCCAAACTGCGGGTCAACTCCTACTATCGAAACGCCATCCGCCGGGGAGAGACCATCGACGGCGAGGCACGGGACTATGTCCAGGAGAAAATGCGCTCCGCCGCCTGGCTCATACGAAGCATCCACCAGCGCCAGAAGACCATATACCGGGTTATGGAGAGCATCCTCAAATATCAGCGCGACTTCTTCGAAGATGGCATCGCCCACCTGAAACCGATGGTGCTCAGGGACGTGGCCGAAGACATCGGTATGCACGAGTCGACTATCAGCCGCGTCACCACCAACAAATATGTGCACACCCCCCAAGGCATCTTCGAGCTGAAATACTTTTTCAACAGCTCCATCCAGCGGGTTCACGGGGAGGCGATCGCCTCGGCAAGCGTCATGAACAAGATCAAGAAGCTGATCGCCAGCGAAACCGCCCTCAAGCCGTACAGTGATGAAAAAATCGCACAACTGCTCAAAAACGACAATGTCGACATCGCCCGTCGCACGGTGGCAAAATACCGTGAAATCATGAGAATCCTGCCCTCCAACAAGCGCAAGGAAATCTGAGGTGGCCGCCATGCAGATATCGGTGACATTTAAAAACATCGAGGCTTCCGATCCCCTGAAAACCTATGTGTCGGAAAAACTCACAAAATTCGACCGGTACCTGCACAACCCGGCGGATGCCAACGTGGTGCTGTCGGTGGAAAAACACCGCCATCTTGCCGAGATCACCATCGTGGGCGACCGGATGGCCCTCAAGGGGGCCGAAGAAACCGACGACATGTACGCGGCTATCGACATGGTCCTGGATAAGCTGGAAAAACAGATCAAAAAGGGCAAGGCCAAACAACGGGAAAGGCGCGGCGCCGCCGTACGCAGCAACACCGCCGTCACCGGAACGCACGGCGCCGCTGCACCCGATGCCCTGCCCCAGGTGCACCTGGAGCATATCGAATACAAGCCCATGGACGATGAGGAAGCCGTCCTCCAGATGGATCTCATCGACAAGCCCTTTCTGGTCTTCACCAACGCCCGCACCGGTCTTGTCAATGTGCTTTATCGCCGCTCGGACGGCGACTATGGGCTCATTCAGCCGAGGGGTTGACCCCGGCAGTGTTTCCGCCGTAAATTGGATGTCATGAAAATTAGTGACGTATTACATAAAGACAGCATCCTTTCCAGCATCGCTGCAGCGGACAAAAAGGGCGTTCTCGAAGAATTGAGCGCACCGGTGGCCCGTCTTGCCGGAATCCCGCCCGATGAGTTGGTACGCATCCTGCTGGAGCGCGAGCGGCTGGGCAGTACCGGCATCGGCGGCGGCATCGGCATCCCCCACGGCAAGCTCAAGAGCATCGACAAACTGGTGCTCGGCTTCGGCCTCAGCCGGCGGGGCGTGTCTTTCGATTCCATCGACGGCAAACCGACTCACATCTTTTTTCTGCTCATCACTCCGGAGAGCTCCACCGGGCTGCACCTCAAGCTGCTGGCGCGCATCTCGCGGGTGCTCAAAAACGAGCCCTTCAAAGCTAAACTGATGGCCGCCGAAAACGTGAATGAGATTTATGCCATCATCACCGAAGAAGATGAAGAGTTCTAACCGGCTCTTGAAAAACAAGCATCATGCCCTCAGCCATGGACGCGGCCAACTGGACAACCGCAGGCGTAGCGGCGCTGCGTCGCGGATTGGCCAGAGTCCCGCCATGGCGGGACGGATCAGTGCGTTAGGCGTCGTTTTTCAACAGCTTGATAGATCCCGGCAGCGGCCAGAAGGCCTTGCATGCCGGTCCATCAACCCCGATACGCCCTTCTCTCCGCACCACCGGACACAGTGACCTGTCTCCGGCGAGGGACGCCGGCAAGGGCAGGCAACCGACCGTGAAAGACAAAAAGATTTTCATCATCACCGGCCAGTCCGGATCTGGAAAGAGCACCGCCATGCGTGCCTTCGAAGACTGCGGATACTACTGCGTGGACAATATGCCCGTGGCCCTGCTGCCCAAATTTCTCCAGCTTCCCATGGCCGATGCCCCCGAGATGCCCGGACTGGCATTCGTGATGGATATCCGGGAAAAACAGTTTCTCACCAGCTACAAGCGGGTGTTCAACGCGCTGCGCGCCAAGGGCTATCAGTTCAGCATCCTGTTTCTGGAGGCCGGCGAAGAAATCCTGATTCAGCGCTTCAGCGAAACCCGGCGCCACCACCCCCTGAGCGAAGGCGTGCCGGCCGCCACGCTGGAGGCCGCGATCCGGGAGGAAAAACTGCAGCTCTCCGATCTGAGAGCCGCCGCCAACGAGACCGTCGATACCACCAACTGTAACGTGCATCGGCTCAAGGCCATCATCCGTGACATTATCAGAGACGCGCCGGAGCCCATGCCCCTGCGCATTCATGTGCGCTCTTTCGGTTTCAAGTACGGCATTCCAAAGGACGCCGACCTCATCGTGGACGTGCGTTTTTTACCCAATCCGCATTTCGATCCCGAACTGAGGCCGCTCACCGGACTTGACGAAGCCGTCGCCGCGTTTATTTTAGACCACGCGGAAACGCGGGAGTTTATACGCAGGTACACCGACCTGCTTGACTATTTGATCCCGTTATATGAAAAAGAAGGCAAAACGTACCTGACCATCGCGATCGGATGCACCGGTGGACGCCACCGGTCGGTGGCCATCGCCGGCGCGATTTTTCACCACATCCGGAAACCCGGAAAATCAGTGGACATCACTCACCGCGATATCGGCCAGTAGCCAGGCCCGGTGGTGTTTCTGACTACTAAGGACTCTCATGATCGGCATTATCATCGTCACACACCGAAAGCTCGGAGACGCCCTCGTCGACGCCGCCCAGTTCGTATTGGGCGAGAGCCCCGCAGGCATCTCTGCGGTATCGATCGACCTCACTGAAAACGCGGATGTCCTGCGCAAAAAAATCGAGACCGCCATCTCGGCGGTAGGCACTGCCGACGGGGTTCTGATCCTCACGGACATGTTCGGCGGCTCACCGTCCAATTTGAGCTACTCTTTCCTCGAAGAAGGTCGCGTCGAAGTCATCTCCGGTGTCAACCTGCCCATCCTCATCAAGGCCATCAACACCCGCGAAAAGGAACCCCTCGAGAAACTGGCCGCGACACTGGAACAATACGGAAAAAAGAGCATTTCCCTGGCCAGCGGGATACTGAAAGGCAACAAACGGGGATCGGCTTGACCCCCCGCGCGGTCCTTCCCTGACAGGAGGCCTGTACGCGCCCCATCGCCGAGAAAACGCAATGACCGTCGACGCAGCGGTTGTCGGCGTCATGATTGCTATTTCAATGCATACCGCACGAAGGAGGCATTATGAGCATTCGTTTGGGTATCAACGGGTTTGGCAGAATCGGCCGCATGGTGTTCAGGGCGGCCATGGCACGCAGCGACATCACCGTGGTGGCAATCAATGACCTCACCGATGCCGCCACCATCGCACATCTTCTCAAATACGACTCCGTCCACGGACAGTTGGCCGATGTGATCACGGCCACGCCCGACGCCCTGAGCGTCGGCAATCAGCGGGTGGCCATTTCCTCGGCAAAAGACCCGGCCGCACTGCCCTGGAAAGAGCACGATGTGGACATCGTGGCCGAGTGCACCGGACTGTTTCGGGACCGCGAGAGCGCGGGCAAACATCTGGCCGCCGGCGCGCGCAAGGTGATCATTTCGGCCCCGGCCAAAGACCCGGACGCCACCATCGTCATGGGTGTCAATCACACCCACTACGATCCCAAGAACCACCACGTGATCTCCAACGCCTCGTGCACCACCAACTGTCTGGCACCGGTTGCCAAAGTGCTCCTGGAAAATTTCGGTATCAAATGCGGGCTCATGACCACCGTGCATTCCTACACCGGTGACCAGCGCCTGCTGGATTTCCCGCACAAGGACCTGCGCCGGGCTCGGGCCGCCGCGCTGTCCATGATCCCCACCACCACCGGTGCAGCCAAGGCCGTAGCCCTGGTGCTGCCCGAGCTCACCGGCAAGCTCAACGGCCTGGCCATCCGGGTGCCCACCCCCAATGTCTCCATTGTCGACCTGGTGGTTACCGTGGACAAGCCCGGCATTCAAGTCTCCGAGGTCAACGCGGCTCTGAAAGAAGCCGCCGAAGGCGCTCTCGCCGGCATTCTCGGCTACAGTGAAGCGCCGCTGGTTTCCAGCGATTTCAACGGTTGCCCGCTGTCATCCATCGTCGACGCGCCCACCACCTACGTCATCGACAACATGGTGAAGGTGCTTTCCTGGTACGACAACGAAGTGGGCTACTCAAGCCGCATGGTGGACCTTGCCGTCATGGTGGGATCCCAGATGTAATGGTGCCGTAAAAAAGTGTTTTTGGACCGCAGAGATCGCAGAGGACCACGGAGAATGTTATGGATTATTAAGGATTTATCTCTGCGCTCGCTGCGTCCTCTGTGGTGATTTCTGATTTTATACGAAGCCATCAAATATAGGGGGCTACGATAATGCGCACACCGCTCATTGCCGGCAACTGGAAAATGTACAAAACCGAGGCAGACGCCGTTGACACGGTGCGGCGCCTGGCCGCGGCCGTGTCCGAGGTCACCACCGTGGAGGTCATGGTGGCGCCGCCCTTCACGGCCCTGTCGGCCGTGGCCCGCGAAACCCACGGCACAGTGGTCCGTCTGGGGGCCCAGAATCTCTTCTGGGAGTCCGAAGGGGCCTTTACCGGGGAAATCGCTCCGGGCATGCTCACGGCCCTTGGCTGCACCTACGTGATCGTGGGCCACTCCGAGCGCAGGCAGTACTTCGGCGAGACCGATGAAACCGTCAACCGGCGCATCAAGGCTGCCCTTGCGGCCGGTTTGATTCCTGTTTTCTGTGTCGGAGAAACCGCGGCCCAGCGCGACGGCGGGGAAACATTTTCTGTTCTTGACAAGCAGGTCGAAATCGGGCTACAAGGCGTGTCTTTGAAAAAACCCGGCGATTTGGTCGTAGCTTACGAGCCGGTGTGGGCCATCGGTACCGGAAAGACGGCCACCAGCCAGCAGGCTCAGGATGTTCACCGGCATTTGCGAGACCAACTGGCCCAGCGGCTCGCGCCGAAAACCGCTGAAGGGATCCGCATCCTTTACGGTGGCAGTGTCAAACCGGGCAATGTCACTGAACTGATGGCCATGCCGGACATTGACGGCGCCCTGGTGGGCGGTGCCAGCCTGGATGCCGACACCTTCAGCCAGATCGTCCGATTCTGATAGGGACACATTATGTCGATTGTACTGACTACGCTTCACGTCGTCGTTTGTATCGCACTGATCCTGATCGTCTTGCTCCAGACAGGCAAAGGCGCTGACATGGGCGCGGCCTTTGGTGCGGGCTCCAGCTCGACGCTGTTTGGCTCTACCGGCGCCTCCACGTTTTTAAGCAAAATGACCACCGTTGCTGCGGTGATCTTCATGCTGACGTCGCTGAGCCTGGCCTACTTTTCCGGGAACCCGTCTGGCGGCAAGTCGATCATGATGGAAGAAAAAGCGCCCGTTTCGCAGCCGGCCACACCGCCGCCTGCGACAACGGAGTCCGGGACCCCCTCAAAGAGCCAATAATATCCCGGCTGCCAACGATTGTTGCCGAAGTGGTGGAATTTGGTAGACACGCAGTGTTGAGGGCGCTGTGGGCGACGCCTGTGTCGGTTCGAGTCCGACCTTCGGCACCATATAAAAACGAAAGCGGTCCCAGCATCAGCTGAGACCGCTTTCGTTTTTTCCATCATCCAGCACTTTTCTGATTTTTATAGAAAGCGCCATTAGGTTGAACGGCTTCTGGATAAATCCGTTACAGCCTCTTTTCATTATTTCTGCGGCGTGTCCGTCAATGGAATAGCCGCTGGAGAGAATTACCGGCATTTGAGGACAAATCTGCCGGATCTGATCGAAAGTGGCGCCCCCATCCATACCTGGTAAAACGAGATCCAAAACAACGATATCGATGGCATCTCCATTTCGGGTCACCGCCTCGACGGCATCCATGCCGCTGCGAGCCATCATGACGCGGTAACCCAACCTTTGCAGCATCGCATGGGTCACCTCCAGGATCATCTCTTCGTCATCGACCAATAGTATCGTCTCCGAGCCTTTCATCAGCCTGTCCTGGGTGGCTTTTTCTCCAAGAGCCCCCTTGTCTGCTTTCGGCAAATAGATGTGAAAAGCGCTGCCATGTCCGATTTCGCTATAGACATTCATCATGCCGCCATGGTTTTTAACGATCCCGTAGGCCGAGGCCAGCCCCAAACCGGTACCTCGCGTCTTGTCTTTGGTCGTGAAAAACGGATCGAAAATCCGTTTCTGAATGGCCCTTTCCATGCCAATGCCGGTGTCGGTTACGGAAACCCGGGCATAGCTTCCGGGTTCTATCCCGTGAGGTTCACAGTCCGATTTTTCCAGATCGACAAGTGATGTCTCCAGAAACAGCTCGCCACCCTCAGGCATTGCTTGCCACGCGTTGACAAAAAGGTTCAGGAAAACCTGCTCGATCTGCCGCTTGTCGGCTTCGATCACCAAAGAAGAACCATGCGTCTTGGTGAGAATCCGGAGCTCCTTTCTGGTTCTTCCGAACATATTGGCGCTGGTAACCAGGAGTTCATTGAGGTCGATAGGGTTGACCTCATATTTGCCCCCGCGTGCGATGCCCAACAGCTGTGTCGTCAAACTGGTTGCGCTTTGAATATGATCCTCGATGGCGCGGATATGTTCCGCATGGGAATCTGTGTCGCCCAAGTCCTCGGCCATCAGCGAAATCCTTCCCTGAATCCCCATTAGCAGGTTGTTGAAATCGTGTGCAATGCCACCGGCAAGCGTCCCCAGAGCTTCCATCCGCTGCGCCTGCTCGTAATGCGCCTGCATTGCCTTTTTCTGGCTGATGTCGGTCAGGTTGACGATCATGCCCGAGGGATCGCCGTCCGGTCCCTTCATTGCCGCAGCACTGATGAGAACGTCGATTGTGCGCCCATCCTTGGTATGGCGCTGTGTCTCGAAACTCGCTGTGACTTGGTTGTGATACACCTCACGGATGGCGCCTGAAGTGATAGATTGCTGGTCTGCCGGAACAAAAGGAATGCGATGTCCTTTCAATTCGTCCATGGTCCAGCCGAAAACATCTGTAAATGCAGGGTTTATGTATTGAGGAACGCCATTGGTGTCATACATTACCATCGGGTCCGGGCTGGCCATCAAAATAGCACGCAATTTTTCTTCACTTTCGCGCCGGGCTTCTTCGGCGAGTCTTCGATGGGTGATATCATTGACAACACCTTCGTAACGAATAACCTGACCCACATCGTCGAAATAAGCGCGGGTGCTGTTGGAAACCCATATTTCGGATCCATCCTTACATCGGGCCTTAAACTCTAGCCCGTCCACCTTTCCTTCCTTTTGAAGAATCTTCTGATAGCGGCGTCGATCATCAAGGTTTACATAGTATTGTGCCCCAATATCGGTAATGATGGACAACAGTTCTTCAGGGGATTCATATCGAAGCATTTTGGCAAAGGCGGAATTTACACTGATAAAACGGCCTTCGGGTGTGCTCTGGAAAAAGCCAACGACAGAGTTTTCAAATATGTGGCGATACTTTTCTTCACTGTCCCGTAGTGCTTTTTCCGCAAGTATCCGCTCAGTTATGTCTTGGGATGTACCGAACAGGCCGATGATATCGCCGGCATCGTTGGTTCTGGGGTATGCCTTGGTGTGGACAAAATGGATGCTTCCGTCAGGGAAAAAGACTTTCGCCACTTGGTTATAAGGAGTTCCTTCAAGAGCATTTTGTATATTGCGTTGATAGATTTCTTTGTCTTCCGGATGAAATACTTTTATAATGTCCTCCAACCGCGGCGGACCGAGCATCGGATTCAAACCAAAGTTTTCATACATCTGGCTGGACCACATCCGCTTTTCGGTCTTTTTGTCATAACTCCAATACCCAATACCCGCCATTTTTTGGGTGAGATCCATCGTTTCATATAAATCTTCAAGTTCCTTTTCGGCCTTTTTGCGCTCGGTTATGTCGCGTGTGATCGCAATGATTTCATCAATTTCCCCGGTATTCGGATCACGCACGGTTTTGCTCGTCGTTTCAACCCAAATATATGGACCCGTTTTATGCCGGATCCGGTACGTAACGGCAGTCGCTACAGTTGCCTTAAGAATTTTCGCATGACTATCACTAATTTTTGGGCGATCATCGGGGTGAAAAAAGTCATAGGCGCTTTTGCCGATGAGTTCGTCGGAGGTGTATCCCAACAGGCTACGACATGCGGGAGAGGCATAAATGTAGATGCCATCGGGCTCATGCTTGCTGATCATATCCATTGAATTCTCAGCAATCAATCGATAGTATTTTTCATCCTGCTGTAATTCAAGAACCTGTTTTTCCAGCTCTTTATAAGTAGGTTTTCTCGACATGATTGTTCACTGATCTCAAGGGGGGTCGGTGTTGCGATCACTAGCATCTTTCCTGAAAACTGCATACCACTATCATGATTGATAACATTTCTGGCAGTTCAAAGTCGAGGCTTTGGGTTCCGAGAGGTCAGTTCAATGCCGCCTCACTGGCCTGGCCACCCGTAGAACGCCGCCGTTGCCAATGCTGGCCGGCGGCCGGCACTCACCGCGGCACTTCCGGCCGGGCGCTTTTTCACCGTGGCGATCCGGGCCCTGACAGGGATGTTCTCAGAGTGCAGGCCGGGCGTCTGGCCGTGCAGATCGAATGCGATATCCACTTCCGGACGGAAGAAGCGAACGTGGGTGGAGCCGCCGAAATGGAACATGCCGAGCGGATCGCCCTTGAATCGCTGGGCCAATGGATCGCCGGCCATCATATGGTAAAGCGAATACGGCTGCGCCTTTATCCAGAACGGCTCATGCAGCCCGATGTTTGTCGCCACCCGGTACGGCGCCGACTCACAGGCATTGGCGATCACGGCATCATCGGTCGGGCTGTCCACCGGGCGGCGGCCGTCGCGAAAACGACGGGTGAAGAAATCATCCCAGGATGCGAATCCGTAATAGGGCACCGCCGGATCACAGATAAAAACTGCCCGTGGGGTCGGTCAAGTATGGCGGCGTGCGCGGCACCTGCTCGAACATCTGCGTGAAAAGCATAAAGAGCTCCGGGTCGCCTTCGATCAGCGCCTTGAACTCTGGGTCGTTAACCTTCGGTGCCATCATGGTTGCGCCCTCTCAAAAGCAGCCAAGGAAAACGATCAAAATCTAACATGAAGACCCAACAGACACAAATCTGCAGTACCTGTTTTTGACATTCTGGCCGGAATGGATGAAATAAGCTATGCAATGGCTTTCAGCAGGCAATCCCGATAATCCGAGTTTTCCGCGGCGCAGCGCCCGGATGATCCGTTATCGGCCATCAAGCCTGACCGGCATCGGGAAAGGCGGAACAATATGGAAACGACATTCAAGATCACCGGCGACTACATTGAACTGACCAAGCTGCTGAAAATTACCGGCCTGTGCGACACCGGCGGCATGGCCCAGACCGTCACGGCCGATGGCCAGGTGTCTGTCGACGGCGCGGTGGAACTCCGCAAACGCTATAAAATCCGGCCAGGGCAAATCGTCACCTTTGCGGGCGACACCGTAACCGTGGGATAGTGCCTGTGAGCGATTGACTTCTTCGAGCCGGCTCACGGTGAACGATAAAGGAGGAGGCCCAATGATTTATCTGAGAAAAACAGTAGTGTGTCTGACCCTGCTGCTCCTGCTCGCTGCCCCCGTTTTTTACGGCTGTGAAGGCAGCAAGCCGCGGGAGCAGGTCGACGACACGGTCAAAGAGCTCAGCGGGCAAAAAAAAGTGGACCAGATGAAACAGATGAAACAGGACATCGGCGCGATTCAGACCGGCCAGGACGAGCGGGTGAAGCAGCTCGATCAGACCACTGATAAATAACCGCCAGCCCGGGAGGGCAGAGGGTCGGAGGTCGGAGGGCAGAGGTCGGAGGTCGGAAAAACCCATAAAAAAAACCAACTGCGACTGCGAATTAACCGCAGATGGACGCAGATAGGGGTGGCGGCCTTCGGCCGGGAACAGCCAGAAGGCAGACGACAGACAACCGATAACGGTCGATTTTCTCTTAACTTTTCACTTTTTACCATTCACTGTTCGCTGCCCTTTCAACGACCCAAACGATCCTAACGCTCTAAACGATCTCAACGATCCGAACGATCCCAACGATCCCAACGATCCCAACGATCCCAACGATCCCAACGATCCCAACGATCCCAACGATCCCAACGATCCCAACGATCCCAACGATCCTAACGCGCCACAGGCGCCAACCGTGCACCGCTTAACCTGTCCCGGAGGGCATCATGGATATTCGGAACACCCGGACAATGATTCTCGACAAGGGGGCTCCCGAAGAAAAACGCTCGGAAATTCGGGAGTATTTTCACAATACCTACACGCTCGATGAAAAGCTCTACGACACCCTGGCCTCAGACGAGGCCTTCTATCTGAGAGCTGAACCGCTGCGCCATCCACTGATCTTCTACTTGGGCCACACGGCGAGCTTTTATATCAACAAGCTCATCATCGCCAAGCTCATCGACGAGCGCATCAATCCGCGGTTCGAATCGATGTTTGCCGTGGGAGTGGATGAAATGAGCTGGGACGACCTGAACGACGCCCACTACGACTGGCCAAGCGTTGCCGAGGTCAAAGCCTACCGGGGCCAGGTGCGCGATGTCGTGGATGCGGTCATCGCCGCCCTGCCCCTTCAGATGCCCATCACCTGGGACAGTCCGTTTTGGGCCATCGTCATGGGGATCGAACACCAGCGGATCCACCTGGAGACCTCGTCGGTGATTATCCGGCGCATGCCCATCGACAAGGTGCGGCCGCTCCCGCTGTGGGAGATCTGCACCGACACCGGCAAGGCGCCGGCCAACCAGCTTTTGCCCGTTGCAGGCGGCCCGGTAGTACTGGGAAAATCAAGGGCTCACCCCCTCTATGGCTGGGACAACGAGTTCGGCCGCCACAGCGTCGATGTCTGGGACTTTTCAGCCGCCCAGTACCTGGTCTCCAACCGGGAGTATCTCGGCTTCGTCGATAACCACGGATACGAGCGACAGGAGCTGTGGACCGAAGAAGGCCGGGAATGGCTGGTCTTTTCCAAGGCTCGCTATCCGCTGTTCTGGATCGAAGACGCAGGCAACTACCGGCTGCGGACCATGGCCCTGGAGATCGACATGCCCTGGGACTGGCCCGTGGAGGTCAACTATCTGGAGGCAAAGGCCTTTTGCAACTGGATGGCCAAAAAGACCGGCAGCCCCGTGCGTCTTCCCACAGAGGACGAATGGCATCGCCTGCACGATCTTCACGCCGTCCCGGACCAGCCCTACTGGGAAACCGCTCCGGGCAATATCAACCTTGAGCACTGGGCCTCGCCGTGCCCGGTGACTCGGTTCCAGTTCGGCCGGTTTTTCGATATCATCGGCAACGTGTGGCAGTGGACCGAAACACCCATCACTGGATTCGAGGGCTTTGAGGTGCACCCCTACTACGATGATTTTTCCACCCCCACCTTCGACACCCGGCATAATCTCATCAAGGGGGGCTCGTGGATATCGACCGGAAACGAGGCGACCCGGGATGCGCGCTATGCCTTTCGGCGTCACTTCTTCCAGCATGCCGGCTTCAGGTATGTCGAATCCAAACAGCCGGTGGCCGTTCCCGAAGCCATGTATGAAACCGACGCCCTGGTCTCCCAATACTGCGAGAGCCACTATGGCCCCGCCTATTTTGGCGTCGTCAATTTCCCGCTGGCCTGTGCGCGGCTTTGCCTTGAGAAGATGGCGGGAAAACCCAAAAACCGCGCCCTCGATCTGGGCTGCGCCGTGGGACGGGCCGCCTTCGAGTTGGCCCGGGAATTTGAGTTCGTCAACGGTCTTGATTTTTCCGCCCGATTTATCCGCGTCGCGTTCCAGATGCAGGAAAAGGGCGTGATTCACTATGAGCTGCCCGAAGAAGGAGAGATCGTCTCCTTTCACGAAAGACGCCTGTCCGATGTCGGGCTGGAATCGCTAAGCGGCCGGATCGAATTCTTCCAGGCCGACGCCGTCAACCTGAAACCGCTGTTCACCGGCTACGACCTGATTCTCGCCGCCAACCTCATTGACCGCCTCTACGATCCGAAAAAGTTTCTCACCACCATCCACCAGCGGCTCAACCCGGGCGGCCTTCTGGTGCTCACATCCCCCTACACCTGGCTCGAAGAATTCACCAAAAAAAAGGACTGGGTGGGCGGCTTCAGAAAAGACGGGGAGCCGTACTTGACCCTGGAGGGTCTCGGCGACCTGCTGTCTGCGCATTTCCGGCAGGTCGGCGAACCCGTGGATATCCCTTTCGTGCTGCGCGAAACCCGCCGCAAGTTCCAGCATACCGTATCGCAGGCGACAGTCTGGGAGAAAAAAGGGTAGGCAGTACATCGAATTGAGGAACCTGCTGATGCACAATCATCAAGTTGACTGTACCCGTAGCGCTGAATGAGAACCACGAAGAACACGAAGAAAACCCTAAAAAACGATTCGATTTAAAAATCTTCGTGTCCTTCGTGAACTTCGTGGTGATCAAAAACATCGGGGGTTAGGGGCAACAGTTAACCGGGAGCATCTTATGTCACCCATGTTTCAGCCCATCACGCTCGGCGCCGTGACCGTCAAAAACCGTTTCGTCCACTCGGCGACCCACGAAGCCATGGCCGCTGACGACGGCGCCGTTACCGAGGAGATGATAAAGCGCTACCGCCGCCTGGCCAAAGGGGACATCGGTCTCATCATTCCGGGACACCTTTTTGTGCATCCGCTCGGCAAGGCGCATGAAAAGCAGGGCGGCATCCATTCCGACGTCATGATTTCCGGCTTGAAGAACCTGGTTGATGCGGTGCATGCCCATGATGGAATAATCGCTTTCCAACTGGCCCACGGCGGGAGCCAGTGTACCAGAAAAACACTTGGCCAGACCCCGCTGGCCCCCTCCGGCAACCGCAGAGATCCGGTCAGCCTCAACAAGCCCGTGCAAATGTCAGAGCACCAGATCCTGGAAACCATCGCGGCCTTCGCCTCGGCGGCCAAACGCGCTCGCGTCGCCGGGGCTGATGCCGTGCAGCTTCACGCCGCGCACGGGTATCTGATCAATGAATTTCTCTCCCCTTTTTACAATCACCGGAAAGATGCATGGGGCGGAACCGATGCCGGCCGCTTTCGATTTTTAAAAGCGGTTTTTACGTCGGTAAGAGAAGCATTGCCCGACGGCATGCCGATTCTCGTCAAACTGAACACAAACGATTATACCCCTCAGGCCGGTATCACGCCGGATCTTGCGGCCGTCTATACCCAGTGGCTGGTTGAACTGGGCGTGGCGGCCGTGGAAGTCAGCTGCGGCACTTATTACGGTTTTAGGACCATTCGCGGCGCGATCCCCGGTGCGGAACTGGCCCGCGCCCTGCCGGCATGGATGAGACCGGTGGCCCGGGTTAAGATGCACCTGCAGGCAGCCGGCAACCGTTTCACAGAAGGCTACAATCTTTCTGCGGCCCAAACCATCAAGCCGGTGATGGCAGCGGTCCCCCTGATTCTGGTGGGAGGGATGCGCCGTCTGTCCCACATGGAAGACATCGTTTCCAGGGGGGCTGCCGATATGATTTCCATGTCCCGCCCGTTTATCCGGGAGCCGTCGCTGGTGCGCCGATTTGCAGAGGGGACATCCTCAGAGGCATCTTGTGTTTCCTGCAACAAGTGTTTTGCTGCCATGTTCAACACCATGCCGGTGCGCTGTTATCGGAAAGGTTTGCCTTTAGACGGTTGAACGAAATGTGCCAGTGGCGGATGACTGCCTGGAATCGACAAGGCAGCCACCGGTGTATCGATTGGCGTTTCGATCCTGCTTGCATTGGTAAACAGAAATGGTTACCATGGTCTTACTCATATCTTACCATTATATTGACTGATGTTTCCGAGGAACCAATGGAAAAGACACGCTTGTCCGATAAAGGCCAGATCGTTATCCCGAAGGCGGTGAGAATGCTGCACGGCTGGAAACCGGGACTTGAATTCATCGTCGAAGATGTTGGCGACGGCATCAAGTTAAAGCCCATGAAGCCGTATCAGGAAACCACCATCGAAGAAGTGGTGGGATGTGTCGGCTATAAAGGCCCTGCAAAATCGCTGCAGGATATGGAAGCGGCCATTGCAAAAGGCGCAAAGGGAAACAGATGATTGCCGTAGATTCGAATGTACTGGTCAGGGCGCTGACAAAAGATGACCCAGGTCAGGCAAAGCAAGCCGCGAAAATACTGGCTACCGATGACATATTCATCCCCAAAACCGTCTTTCTGGAAATGGCGTGGGTCTTAAGATATGCCTACGATATCGACAGGCGTGCCATCATGACAGGTTTCCGAAAATTGATGGGCCTGCCTAATGTGAAGGTCGAAGATCAGCAAAATGTCTACCAGGCCATCTCATGGTATGAAGGCGGTCTTGATTTTGCCGATGCCCTCCACCTGGCGTCCAGTATGCATGCCGACAGATTCGTCACCTTTGACAAGGCCTTCATTAAAGCTGCCAGAAAACGCTCTCCGGTTGACATCTCGACACCGTAAATACCCATCTCATCACCCACCGTGAGCCCTCACTGTTTTTTAGGGCCTTTTCCTCAGAGCGTCACCACGATCTTGCCGATCTGCTGATTGGATTCCATGTAGCGATGGGCGTCGACGATGGCCTCGAAGGGAAATGTCCTGGCGATGACGGGCTTCAGTGCGCCGCGCGTGAGACCATCGGTCACGAACTGTTTGCCGCGGGCGAGGCTGGCGGGATTGGACACGATTTCAAAAAGCGTATAGCCCCTCACACTCAGGCCTTTCTGGAGGGCGTCAAACAGCGGAAACGGTGTGGGCGCCAGCGACAGCGCGCCGTATTCAAAAATGGTGGCGCCGGGGGCGGCGGCCTGTGCCAGTTTTTCCAGGAAGGGCCCGGCAACCGGATCGAAAATGATACGCGCGCCCTTTCCGGCCGTGATCGCTTTCACCCTTTCTCCCACATCTTCTGTATCGGTCACTATGACGTGATCTGCGCCGGCATCGAGGAGCGATTGCTTCTTGCTCTCACCGCGCGTTGTAGCAACGGCGGTGGCACCGAGTGACTTGGTGACCTGTATCGCCGCCAGCCCGACGCTGCTGCTGGCTGCCGTGATCAGGACCACGTCTTTGGCGGTCAGCTTGCCGTACTCGACCAGCGCGCCGTAGGCGGTCATGTACTGCATCCAGATGGCAGCGCCTTCAACCGGAGACAAGTTTTCCGGGTAGCGGGCCACGGCGTGGACCGGCACGACGGCGCTCTCGCCGTAGACGCCGTAGGCGCCCATCGAAAAGGCCGGAATGGTGCTCACGCGCTCGCCGATCTGAAACCCGCCGACACCGGGTCCGAGGGCATCTACCGTGCCGGCCGCTTCATAGCCGATGCGGGATGGAAACGTGGGGGGCTCAAGATAAATGCCCTGCCTAAACATTACTTCAGCGCGGTTGAGCCCCAGGGCCGCGACCTTGATCCGGATCTCACCTTTTCCCGGCTCAGACAGCGGCATTTCCTCGATCCTGAGCACATCGGCATCTCCGGCTTCATGAAAGCGAACGATTTTTGGCATGATGTTTTCCCCTTGATACTGATGATCTCACCTAAATGAGCTGAACCGTGTCAACGTGAGCTTTAGTGGTGACCGTATTCATCATCCTGAATATTTGGTATTACCTCCACACTCAGCGTTCTGTCGATGTTCAACATGCTCCAGAAATTGTGCAGTGCAATCCCCTTTAACTCAACAACTCCCCGGCTCACCTTGATCACCTCGATCACGCCACCGGACATGCCAGTTCTCCATTCAAAGATGATCTCATGGGTGGCCGAATCTAAAAAGATCGTCTGACTGAACCGCGTATTCACCCCAGGCATTTCGCTCCCTCCCGTTGAAATGCCCGATAACGCCACGCTTAGCTTGGATTTTCTCCAAGCGGATCTCGCCACTGACGGTCAGCATCTTACCAGCTCCAAAAACACGAATGCCAGAAAGGCTGCACTTTTTGACGTGCACCGTTCTGGCCCGATAGTTTGACGCTTATGCTGGTTACTCTCTGTAGCCCCAATGCCCCCCTGATGTCAATGGGTGAAGCCGTTTCGTGGACTCATCCGGCTTGCCTGAAGTCACCGGTTGACTGTTGATAGCGAAATTGCATAGAACCGGCTTCTGTGGATGGACACTCAGTTAAGGATTTTAAATGAGCCGGCCTTGGCGCATCGTTGACAGCATTGATACCGATGAGGGGCTTCTGGATCTCCGGCAGCGGGGCGAGACGGATTTTCTGATCACCATCGGTGGGCGGGTGCTGATGAACGCCTCGGCCAACATTTCCGAGATCGTCCTGGCGCAGCTCGCGTGCGCGCCCCTGGAGCACAAGAAGAAACCTCGGGTGCTGGTGGGCGGTCTGGGCATGGGGTTCACCCTGAAGGCGGCCCTCGACTGTCTCCCGCCGAATGCCGCGGTCGTGGTGGCCGAGCTCAACCCGATCATCGTCACCTGGTGCCGCGGACCAATGGCTCAATTGACGGACAGCGCCGTTGACGACCCGCGGGTCACGGTGGTGATCGATGATGTGGCCGCCGTCATCCGCGCTGCGGCCCTGAAGGGCACCGGGCATTGCTTTGATGCCATCATTCTGGATCTGTACGAAGGCCCGTACAAGGGATGGGAACATCTCTACGGAGAAGCGGCTCTGACGACCACCCGCTCGGCGTTGACGGCGGACGGCGTGCTTGCAGTGTGGTCGGAGGATCCGGACGCGGCCTTTGAAAAGCGGCTGAAAGCGACCCGGTTCTCCGTTAACCGGCAGCGTCCGGGCCGGGGCGGCCGGCACGTGGTGTACATCGCCAGAAAAACATCCGGCGCGCCGGCCGGCGGATCCCGCAACACCGGACCCGCTGGACGCAAGCTTCACTATCGGTGCCACTTTTCCAGTTGCGACACTTCAGCCCGTAGTCGTGTCAAGGTCTCCGGGGAATTGAACAGATTCCGGCACAGGCCGCATTTGCTGTAGTTGATGATCTCACGGGCCTTCATACCGGCAAAGGATGCAATATGGGTTAACCCCAAGGTTCTAATGAGATTGTACAGCCGATCTGTTTCACTTTTCATAAAAAGCTGCTCGATCGTATTGCCGCTCAGATTCCCGAGGTAAAAAAAGTTTGTTTCCTTGAAATGGGCCCCCGCATCGCAACAGGCGTTCATGTCAAGATCAGGCGTCAGATAGGGGTTCATGTCGCAGCAGTTGGCCTGATAGTCGGTCAAAATGCGACGAGGCTTGAAAGATTGCGCGCGCCCGGCATAGATGACCGGCTCGGGAAAAAACGTGAGGCCGTGATCACGCAAAAACTGCTCATACGGATCATCGGCTTCGGAAAAATCGGTAACAAATGAAATGAAATAATCTATCCCGAGCTTCTGGCAACTGCGCGCCGCAGTCAACACGTTGTCCCTGTTTACATTTTCCTGGTGCCACCGTGAGAAGCTCAAACGCAACTGGCTAAGCCCGTTCTTTTTCAGCGCTGAAACAAAGTAGTCGGAATCGGCCGCCGTCTTTGCCCAAAAACAGTTGGTAACGATTCTCGTATAGATTCCGATTTGTCCGGCAAGATTCACCAGCGCTGCAATGTCATCGAAATACAAAAACGGCTCACCCGCTGAAAAACTGATCCCGCCCACACCGGCCTGGGCCATTTCGGCAATGAGCGCTTTTGCCCTGGCAAGATCCATTTTCCGGCCGGCAGGAAGATCTCCCGCAGCCACGCAGTGGGCGCAACGAATATTGCACCGGGTTGAGTATCCAAAAGCGATTTTGCGCATGCGATAGCCTACACGGGAAAATAACATTTTTGAAGAAATCATTATCCATTTCAAACAATATCGTTTTTCACGAATACGGCGGCGGTTATCATTTCGCCTTCAACACATTGTATTTATTTCAATAATAATATTTGGTCCCCCTGGCAGGCTTCTTGCTCTATCTGAATGTAGACCGATGGGCATTGGTTTTTAGGGTAGCATTACCGGAAAATTCTCCCGGAAATCCCCGACCAAATTGAAAGAGCCCCCCTGTCGGTGGGGCTCTGGAATTCTGAACCGGTATTTCTGAAAGCCCGCCGTATCGGATTTGGCACAATAATCCCCCATCCGTTTCACTTCGTTTGAGATTTTCGGAAACTGGAGGTAATGATGACTGCACACCCTGCATACACCTCGGCCACCATTTTTGAGAGGACATCTGACTGGAATTTCACGGAAGTGATCATCTCCGGCAGCATGCTTCGGATTTACTATCTGATCGACGGTAAGCGGAGTATTTCATATATTGGCGAAACGTTGAACGTGACGGATACTGCTCTTCGCCCGGATCTCCAAAAACTCCTTGAATTAAATCTGGTCAAAACGGTTGCGCTGGCCGCCCCGGCGCAACCTTATTCCCCCGTCCGGTCAAAAATGGGGGATTGCCGCAGAGCGTCCATGGAAGTCGCATAGCACCGAGGGCACCCACACACCACGCCCCCCGTCAAGAGCCGAAAAAGACCGAGGGCAGCCAGGTAATGGTGGCCGGAAACATCGCCATGATGAGCAGCCCGATGAGCTGCAGGATCACAAAGGGGATGATCCCGCGATAGATGTGCATCATGGTAAACTCCGGCGGCGCCACCCCTTTGAAGTAAAACAGC
>JBDRRP010000005.1:0-27353 GCA_043825735.1 Pseudomonadota bacterium
GTACGGCTACAACGATCTTTTCATCGGCGTGCCGGTGAAGCTTGGGGCCGGCGGCGTTGAGCAGATCATCGAGATCACGCTGACCGCCGACGAAAAGGCCGCCCTGGACAAATCGGCCGCGGCGGTCGAAGGCCTCAAGGAAATCCTGAAAAAACTCGGTTATTAAAGGGTGTTTCAAATCTCAAAAAAATGCGCTCCCGCCTTTTGCGGGAGCGCATTTTTATGCTGATGACAAGCACCGGCCATTGGCATTTGCCGATGACCCGGTCGGACACTGAGCCCAGGAACACATCAGTGCAATGCACTATGGCCAAGCGTTAATGCGTTGAGTTTGCATCGCATTCTTCAGTCGGGGGATCGTTAAAAAACGATCGCACCGCTTCAGCGGCCTTGAGGCTCATGCCCGGCAGTGCGGCCATCTCCGCCACTGTAGCCTTCCGGATCGCCGCGATTTCTCTGAAATGGGTCAGAAGAATGCGCCTTCGGGTCGCGCCGATACCCGGAATGGGATCAAGGACCGAGCGGAGGGTGTCGGCGCGTCGGCGCTGACGGTGGTAGCCTACGGCATACCGGTGCGTCTCGTCCCGTATCTTCTGTAAAAACAGCAATACGTCGCCGTCACGTCCGAAATTCACCGGGTTGCTGCGTCCGGGCAGATAGATCTTGTCCTGGGTGTCACCCCATCGTTCGTCTTTTTTCGCGATTCCCGCCACTCCGAAGCGTCCCACCAGATCCATCGATGCGATCACCGCCATGGCCACATTGAGTTGCCCTTTGCCGCCGTCAAGCAGCAGCAGGTCTGGAAACGGGGTGTCGTCCCCTGCCCCGCCGCCGATGAACCGCCGGGTGAGAACTTCGGCCATGGTGGCATAGTCATCGGCCCCGGTCACCGATCGGATGCGGTAGCGCCGGTACATGGCCTTGGCCGGCCGGCCGTTTTCAAATACCACCAAACCGGCCACCGGTGCGGTCCCCATGAGGTTGGAATTGTCGATGCATTCGATACGGTGTGGGAACTCGCTCAGATGTAAACGTTTTTGAAGTCGGAAGAGCAGATCGGTGTCCGTGTCCGCAGACATCTGGACCTCTTTGAGCCGATCGGCGGCATTCTGCAGCGCCAATGCCAAAAGCCGCACTTTTTCTCCCCGTTTGGGCTGATAAATCCGAACCGCATGTCCTGCCGTTTCCCGCAGTTCGGCTTCGATAAGGAGGGTCTCCGCTGTCGTGACGGGCAGAAGAATTTCCTGGGGTATCCGAGCGGAATCCGTATAGTGCTGGCGGATAAAAGCACCGACGAGCTCCGGATCGGTGGCCAGTGTTTCCTTTACCGCCGCATGCCGGGATCCGATGAGATAGCCGTTTCGAACCTGAAGCAGCGTGACCACCGTGACCGTCTCGCTGGCGGCCACTCCCAGGGCATCGCGATCAGTGAAATCCTGGGTGACCACGACCTGACGCTCGAGGGTTTTTTCCATTGCGGCGATCCTGTCTCTGAGCACCGCCGCCTGCTCGTAGCATTGGTCCGCCGCCGCCTTCTGCATGTCGGCGCGCATTTCCGTGAGCAGTTGCGGCGTACGGCCGCTGAGAAACAGGACGACCTGCCGGACGATGCCGGCGTAGGCATCTTGTGCTACCGGCAAGCAGCAGGGACCAAGGCAAGCGCCCATTTGATGATGGAGACAGGGGCGGGTTCGCCGGTCGAATTCCGCATTCCGACATTTTCTCAGCTTGAAGGTGCTGTCGATGAACTTGAGGGTCTGGCGCACCGCATGGGCCGACGCGAACGGACCGAAATGCCGGTTGCCGTCTTTTCGCGGCGTTCGGACAATGCTCAGCCGCGGGTAGGCGTGGACCATCTCCAAACGCAGCGACGGGTAACGCTTGTCGTCCTTGAGGACAACGTTATAACGCGGCCGATGCCTTTTTATCAGGGTCTGCTCAAGGATGAGGGCTTCATTTTCGCTTGCCGTGGCGATGGTCTCCACATCCGCGATGCGCCGCACCAGAACCCCGGTCTTGACGTCCAGCTGATCGATAGGCTTAGCGTAGCTGGTCAGTCTTTTCTTGAGGTTGCGGGCCTTGCCCACATAAATGATCCGCCCCTGCCGATCCTTCATCAGGTAGACACCTGGCGAAGGGCCGACCCGCTGAATCTTTTCCGCCAGTGATGTGGTTTCCGGTTCAGTCATCTGTTGACAGACCCATCATGAGAATCTTTTTCAGAACCAGCATCCTGTCCCTGAGGCCGGCGGCTTTTTCAAAATCCAATGATGCGGCCGCAGCGTGCATCTCTTTTTCGAGCGTCATGATCGCCGTTTCCAGATCTTCCAGGGTTTCGAAGGCCGCGGTGGCTTCCGCCACCCCGGGTACCGGCGCGGCGGCGCCACCAGGGGCTGCGCCAAAGAGCGTTGCGATATCTTTTCGAATGGTGCGCGGAGTGATGTCGTGGGCGGTATTATAGGCCGTCTGAATCGCACGTCGCCGCTCGGTTTCATCGATGGTGGCCTTCATGGAGGCTGTCACGGTATCGGCGTAAAGGATCACCTCGCCGCCGACATTCCGGGCTGCCCGTCCGCAGGTCTGAATGAGAGAACGGGTGGACCGCAAAAACCCTTCCTTGTCGGCGTCGAGCACCGCCACCAGAGAGACTTCGGGAATGTCGAGGCCTTCGCGGAGCAGGTTGATGCCGATGAGGACGTCAAATACGCCCAAGCGTAGATCTCTGATAATGTCTATGCGTTCCAGAGTGCCGATATCCGAGTGCAGATAACGGACGCGAACCCCCAAGTCAGAATAATAGGCCGTGAGGTCTTCTGCCATGCGTTTGGTCAGGGTGGTGACCAACACCCGCTCGTTGCGCTCGCACCGGGTACGGATTTCGCTATAGAGGTCATCAACCTGCTGCAGGGCACTGCGCACATGGATCGTGGGATCGATGAGCCCGGTGGGTCTGGCGATTTGTTCGATGACGGCCCCTTCGGACTGGGCGATCTCGTAATCCGCGGGCGTTGCCGATACATAGATGACCTGCTTGACCCGCTGAGAAAACTCCTCGAAGGTCAGGGGACGGTTATCCTGCGCGGACGGCAGCCGGAATCCGTATTCCACCAGGGTCTGTTTCCGGGATCGGTCGCCTTTGAACATCGCGCGGATCTGAGGAACGGCAATGTGGCTCTCATCGATGCACATCAAAAAATCATCGGGGAAATAATCGAGAAGCGTGGGCGGCGGCTCACCGGGGCGGCGGCCGGTAAGGTGCCGGGAATAGTTTTCTATGCCGTTGCAGTAGCCCAACTCCTGCATCATTTCCAGATCGAACCGGGTGCGCTCTTCGATACGCTGGGCCTCCAGTGGTTTATTGCTCTGGTGGTAGTGCTCGCAGCGCTCCTTCAACTCGGCCATGATGGTCTGGACCGCCCGGGTCTGTGTGGTCTTCTGGGTGACGTAGTGGCTGGCCGGGTAGATGGCTGTCCGCTGAAGGCGCCGTTTCACCACCCCCCTGAGCGGATCGGTCTCGCAGATGGCCTCCACCTCGTCGCCGAAAAAATCGATGCGCAGCGCCGTGTCCTCTTCGTAACTGGGAAACACCTCCACCCGGTCCCCTCTGACCCGAAACGTACCCCGGTGAAAATCGATGTCGTTGCGCTCGTATTGCATGGCCACCAGGGCACGCAGGAGCGACTCCCGATCCAGTTCGGCCCCGACGGCCACCTCGGTCCGCATCGCCAGGTAATCTTCCGGTGCACCGATGCCGTAGATGCACGACACACTGGCGATCACGATAACGTCGCGTCGGGCCAGCACGGATCGCGTGGCCGAGTGGCGCATCTTGTCGATCATATCGTTGATGGATGAGTCTTTTTGAATATAGGTGTCCGATGACGGCAGATACGCCTCGGGCTGGTAATAATCATAATAGCTGACAAAGTATTCAACCGCGTTGTCGGGAAACAATGATTTGAATTCGTGGTAGAGCTGGGCGGCGAGCGTTTTGTTGGGGGCCAGCACCAGTGTGGGTTTCTCCATGCGATGGATCACATTGGCTATGGTGAAAGTCTTCCCCGAACCGGTTACCCCCAACAGGACCTGGTGGGGCTTGCCTTCGCGGACCCCTGCCGTCAGACGATCGATTGCTACCGGCTGGTCACCGGCGGGTGTGAATTCGGAGTGCAGATCGAAAAGAGACAATAAACACCTCAACATTCTCAATGCTCAAGTTCAGAACCTCCCGCAAAGGCGCCGTTCGACAGGCTCACGGCCCTGAACGAAGTCGAAGGGCAACGATCGTAAAGTTTAAGTATTGATATTAAAAATGTTTTTCTTGGCGACCGTGGCGCCCTTGCGAGAAATAGCTTTTTGACGAGTTTGTCAACATTCAGCGTTGAGCATTACATTTAGCCGTCCTTTTCTTCCAGCAGTACCGTACACATCGCACCGATGCCCTCGCCCCGACCGAACAATCCGAGCCCTTCGGTGGTGGTCGCCTTAAGCCCCACCCGATCCGCCGGGATGCCGGCTATCTCGGCGATTGCCGCACGCATCTGCCTGCGGTAAGGGCCTAAACGCGGAGCCTGGGCAATCACGGTGATATCCATCTGGTAGACGACGAAACCGGCGGCATGTACCAGGGTGACGGTTTTTTCCAGCAATACCCGGCTGTCGATGTCTTTAAAAGCCGGATCGGTGTCCGGGAAATGTGCCCCCAGGTCATCCAGCGCCGCCGCCCCCAGAAGGGCGTCACAGACCGCGTGAAGGACCACATCGGCATCGGAATGACCATCCAGCCCGCGATCGTAAGGCACTTGCACGCCGCCCAGTATCAGTTTCCGGCCCGGCACCAGCCGATGCACGTCGATACCATTGCCCACTCTCATAAATCGCCTCCCCGGCCAGTGAGTACTCACAAATACTCATGGGGTCATCTCCTTATCACAGGTCTCCGGCAAAGCAAATTCAAGTGACTTTCCCTTGACACCACAAGGTGATACCATTAGACAATTTTGTTTTTTCACTGCGTTTTAAAACCTTTCATTACAGGTAATCGATAGACATGAACCCGGGTGATATTCTTGCCGAAGCCGCTGCAGCTGGCCACAGCGCATTGACCGAAGATCGGGCCAAGGCCTTGCTGGCCGCCTACGGCGTTCCGGTGGTATCTGAACGGGTGTGTGCCAACGCTGCGACAGCAGTAACGGCCGCCGACGCTGTCGGCTACCCCGTGGTCCTGAAAGCCGTTGGCCCCACCTTGCTGCACAAAACCGAAAGCGGTCTCGTGCGGCTCCATCTCATGGACGCCGAGAAGGTGCGGTCGGCCGCTGGCGAACTGCTCGAAGCCGCCGGGGATGCCGCCTCGGGGATTGTCGTGCAGCGACAGGTATCCGGTCGCCGGGAATTGGTTGCCGGCATGTTCCGGGACCCCCAGTTCGGTCCCGTCGTCATGCTGGGTCTGGGGGGGATTTTCACTGAAGCCCTGGCTGATGTGACCTTTCGCCTAGCCCCGTTATCCGATACGGATGCCGTTGAGATGGTCTCGGAGCTTCGGTCAAAGGCGCTGTTCGGGGCGTTCCGATCCGAAGCGCCCGTGGACCTTCGCCAGCTCTCCGACACCCTCACCGGTCTGGGCCGGATTGCTGTGGAACGCCCGGAAATCGCCGAAATAGACATCAATCCGTTGATTGCCGACACCGAGGGCAGCCTGTGTGCAGTGGATGCCCTCGTGGTGCTTGGATCTGCCCAGCCATTTCCGTCCGCCCCTGCGGCACTGCCCGTGCCGCCGGCCGCCATCGGCAGTCTTTTTTACCCTCGGTCCATCGCCTTTGTGGGCGCATCCGCCCAGATGGGCAAATGGGGAAACATGCTGCTGAGCAATACCATCAGCGGAGGCTATGGCGGCGCTATTTATCTGGTAAACCCCAAAGGCGGAACCATTGCCGATCGCCCGGTTTACAAAACCCTGGCCGATGTGCCTGGTCCCGTGGACCTGGCGGTGGTAACCCTGCCGGCCGCCAATGTGATCGATCTGGTGCCGCAGTGCCGGGACAAGGGGATTTCCAATATTCTGCTCATCACTTCCGGATTCGGTGAAACGGGGCCGGAAGGAAAAGCTCTGGAAACGCGGCTTGTCGCTGCGGCTGCCGATGCCGGCATCCTGATCCTGGGGCCCAACACCATGGGCATCTGCAATCCCCACATCAACCTTTACTGTACGGGCAGCCCGGTCAAGCCCATTGCCGGCGCCACGGCCATGGTGGCCCAATCGGGCAACATGGGGACCCAGCTGCTGGCATTTGCAGAGGGTCAGGGCATCGGCATACGGGCATTTTCCGGCTCGGGCAACGAGGCCATGATTACCATCGAAGACTACCTTGACGGTTTCGAGGTTGACGATGTGACGCGTATCGTCATGCTCTATATCGAAAGCGTCAAGAACGGTCGGCGTTTTTTTGAAAGCGCCTGCCGGGTGGGCAAAAAGAAGCCCATCATTTTACTTAAAGGCGGACAGAGCAGCGCCGGCAACCGGGCTGCGGCCAGCCACACGGGCGCCATGACCTCAGATAGCCGCGTGTTCGACGCCGTCTGCAGGCAGGCCGGTATCGTCAAAGTGGAGCATCCCATGGATCTTCTGGATCTGTCGGCCGCCTTTTCATCCCTGCCCCTGCCGGCGGGCGGGCGCGTTGCCATCATGACCCTGGGCGGCGGATGGGGCGTGGTGACGGCGGATCTGTGCGCCCGTTACGGATTGAAGGTCCCGGAGCTTCCGGCCGACATGGTGGCCCGTATCGACACCCTGCTGCCACCATACTGGAGCCGGGCCAATCCTGTGGATATCGTCGGCGAAAACGACCCCTCGCTGCCCATGATCATCTTGGAAGAACTCATGAAATGGGACGGCTGCGACGGGGTCATCAACCTGGGCATCATGGGCCGCCGAATTTTTGTAGATCGTATGGTGGCGTCGGTTCAAAAAGCCGACCCCAAGGCTGACCCGGCCATCATAGCGGCCGCCAAGCAGATGCTGGTGGATTTCGAAGCTCAATATATCCGGCATATCGTTACGCTGATGGACCGCTACAACAAACCGGTATTCGGAGTCCGCCTGCTCACCGATGCCGGTGATCCCACGGTCTGCAGGGTGGCGGGCAGCGACACCAACAGCGTATTCTACGAAACCCCCGAGCGTGCGGTGAAGGCATTTGCAAAAATGGTGGAATACTATCGATATCATAATCGCGGCTGCCGCATTGATTCAATTTAGTTTAATAAATCATATAAATAAAATATATTGCATCATGTATCGAATTAGCTTTTGCAACTGCTTCCAGTGTCAGTGCAAACTCGGCGGTGACCGATGAAGCCAGAGGTGAAACCATATGGTCATAACCACCGGTTCGACTTCGAGGTGGGAACCCTGGTCAAAAGCCCGTGCAAAGGGTGCGAATTCAGGCCCCAGTTTCCCAAGTGCATAAACAATTGCCGTTGGCTGGACATCATCCACACGGCCCTGACGGACAGTATTTCCTCTACGCGACGAAAATAAATACCGGTCACTGTATCCGACCGTCCGATGATGCGACCTGCTGTGGCAAGCGAGGATAAAACGATGGCATGCACCCCGGTCAACGACAACGATATCTGGCAAAAGCTTTTGGCAGCTGCCGAGGAAATGGATCTGCCGGCAAACCATCTGCAGCATCTCATTGCCGAGAAGAGCCGTCTGGAACGGTTTTCCGTGAAGGGCGGCGGACTATTCTATGATTATTCCCGGCAGCGCATCACCGGCGATATCATGGTCATGCTCTCGGAGCTGGCCCATCACCGGCGGCTGAAAGAAAAATTTGCCGCCATGATGGCCGGGGTAAAAGTTAACGTTACCGAAAACCGCGCTGCCCTCCACACCGCCTGCCGAAGGTTTTCCCCGGATCCCGTCTGGGTGGACGGTGTTGATGTGGTGTCGGAACTGGCCCGCGTCCGGGAACAGATACGAACGTTTTCCGAGGATATCCGGCAGGGGTGCATCACCGGCACCACGGGAAAACCGCTCAGACACGTGGTGGTAGTGGGTATCGGGGGCTCTTACCTCGGCACCGAGTTTATCGCAGCCGCCTTGAGACACGCGGCCGACCCACGGTTTCGCTTGTCATTTCTTTCAAACGTGGACATCAACAACTTCGGACAGATCGCCGGGACGGTGGACCTGGAAGAAACCCTGTGGGTGATCGTGTCCAAAAGCTACACCACGGCCGAGACCCTGGCCAACACCCGTCAGGCCGAAGTCCTTATGCGCCGCGCCGGTCTCGATCCTGCCCGGCACATGGTCACGATTACGGCCAAGGGATCTCCGGGCGACGATCCCGAACGGCCCGTGCTGGCCACGTTTCACATGTTTGACTTCATCGGTGGGCGCTACAGTGTGTCGTCGGCCGTCGGCGGGGTGCCCCTGAGCATTGTTTTTGGATACGATGTGTTCGAGGCCGTTTTAAAAGGGGCGGAAAGTATGGACAATCACGCCGCCTCGGCCCCTATCCGTGAGAATCTACCCCTTATCGCGGCCCTCGTCACTTTCTGGAACACCTCGTTGCTGGGTTACACCGCCATGTCCATCGTTCCCTATGCCGCGCCGCTTCAGCGGCTGCCAGCCCACATTCAGCAGCTGAACATGGAAAGCAACGGCAAATCGGCACGCGTCGATGGCAGCCCTCTTTCCGAGGCCGCCGGCCCGTTCATTTTTGGAGAGCCGGGCACCAATGCCCAGCACTCCTATTTCCAACTCGCCCACCAGGGGCGCGCTCTGCCCATCGAATTCATTGGGGTCCTCCACCCGGTCTATGCGGCGTATTCAGAAAAATCCCGCGGCGTCACCAACCACCAGGAGCTCTGGGCCAACCTCATTGCCCAGCCCATGGCCCTGGCCGAAGGCAACACGGGCGCCCCGCCCGCCCGCGCTTTTTCCGGAAACCGCCCGTCATCCACCATCGTCATGGAATCTCTTTCTCCGGAAAACATCGGCCGTCTGCTGTCGTTTTACGAGGCACGCACCGTCTATGAGGCCTTTCTTTGGGATATCAATCCGTTTGATCAGTTCGGCGTAGAGCTGGGAAAAATCACTGCATCGGGAATCCGGGAGCAGATGGCGCTCAAGAACGTCGATGACGGCCACCGCTACGCGGTGGCCTCTCCCATTGTGGCGGGATATCTCGAAATGCTCGAGAAAGGTCGAATATAGGCGTTTTGTCAATATCTTGACTTCCTTCGGCGGAAGCCTCTATAGTAAGTGCCCATTCACAAACGGCATCTGTGGGCAGACACCGTTTTTACTTTCGATTGCCACCCGCGGTTGTTTAGGATTTCTTCCATGGCCAGTACCAGCCCCGCTTCGCCCGGCACCAAGGAAACACCCGCCGTTGATAAGCGGTTCATCGAAGATCTGGCGGACCTGACGACTATCGGCAGGTATGAAATTAAGCGTAAAATCGGCCAGGGCGGCACCGCTGTGGTCTTTCTCGGGATGGATCCGTATATCCAGCGTAAGGTGGCTATAAAAATATCTCAGCCCACTACGGATAAATCCCGCCGCAAGTTCTTTCTTGAAGCCCAGTCCGCCGGCCGACTCAATCATCCGGGCATCGTAGCCATTTTCGACGCCGGGGTGTACAAGTCCTATTGCTACATCACCATGGAGTACATCGAGGGCAATTCCCTGGAAGCGTACTGCTCCCCGGACAACCTGATGCCCATCCATCGAGCGGTGGAAACGATCTTTCACGCCTGCCAATCATTGGACTATGCCCATAAAGAGAAGGTCATCCACCGGGACATCAAGCCGTCCAATATCATGCTGGACGCCACTGGAATGCCAAAGATCGCCGATTTCGGCATCGCTCAAATTACCGAGCAGACGTCGGAAATGGGTGTCTGGGGAACTCCCAGCTACATGGCGCCGGAGCAGCTAAAAGACGAGGAAATCGGCAGCTTCAGCGATATTTTCTCCATGGGGTGCGTCCTGTATGAAATGCTCACCGGTGCGCGGGCATTCCCCGGCGAGAACAACTTCGCCATTATGTACAAGATCACCAATACCACCCCTGCCGACGTGGAATCCCTTAAACCTGAAATCCCTACCATCCTGGGCAACATCATCCGCAAGTCCATGGCCAAGGACCGCCGGGAGCGTTATCAGACCTGTCTGGATTTCGCCTACGACCTGCGGGTGGCGCTCCGGGGACTTACCAACACCGTGGCCGTAGACGGCAAGGCCCGGGATGTCATCGATCTGGTACACAATGTTCCGTTTTTTCATAATTTTTCCCGTGACCAGTTGAGCGAGCTGGTCAGTGACACCACCATCATCAAATTCACCGCCGAGACCGTAATCGTGGACGAAGGGGACATTGACGACACCTTTTATGTCATTTTGTCCGGACGCGCCCGGATCACCAAGAACGTCCGGATCATTGCCACCATCGGTGTAGGCGAATGTTTCGGGGAGATGGCCTGTATCGCCGGGCAGGCGCGCACCGCATCGGTGATCGCCGACACCGACTGCATCCTCATGAAAATCAGCGCCACCCTCATCGACCGCTCCAGCGAGTCCATCCAACTGCTGTTTTTCAAAAACTTCGCCACCACCCTCGTGCGTCGACTCTCGGATACCTGAACGTGAAAGCGAAGGATAATCAAGATACCCTGCCGGGCAAACAGGTGCGATTGGCCAACATCAGGACACTGCTGGCGTTTTTCCGGACGGCCGTCGCTTTCTGGGGGCTGGGATTGGCGCTGTTTCATTTCATCAATATTGCCCCTTACAAATCCTTCGGCCTCGTGTCGCTCATCTTTGGATTCGTCATGATGATCTGGGGGGGCATCGAGTTCATTCTCATCGACCGTTTCACCGACAAAGCCGAACTGGAAACAGCGCCTGTTTGCCGGGATGATACCGCACTGAAGGTGAACCACGAAGAACACGAAGTGCACGAAGAAAACATTAAAAAATAGGAGCGCACCATGTTTACCCAACACTCCGCTACCGGCTACCGCACACCGGTGGCCGGCATTCGGCAAAAAACGCTGGTGTACGGCGAAAAGACCCTCATGGCGGAATTTCTCCTGAAAAAAGACAGCGTCCTGCCGCGACACAGCCATCCTTATGAGCAGACGGGGTATCTCGTTTCCGGCCGCATCCGGTTGTTCTTTAACGGCGCTTTCCATGACTGCGCTCCCGGTGACAGCTGGTGCATCCCTGGCGGCGCCGAGCACGGCGCTGAAATTCTGGAAGACGCCGTGGCCATCGAGGTGTTTTCGCCGGTGCGCGAGGATTATTTGCCACAAAAATAAACTGCCCCTGAAAAAAACCGAGTTCACCACGGAGGACGCAGAGAGCGCAGAGATAACACGGTAATAATTCAATTTATTCTTTGCGTTTCTCTGCGATCTCTGTGGTTCAAAATCGCTGTTCGCGGTTTAACAGACATTGAGGCTTTCCAAGGAATCCTATGACTTTTGTGACGTCCCGTTTTTTACTGCCGGCAATCTTCATCGCGGCCGGGTGTACGGTCTCTGCTCCCGAATTGGCGCGCGTGCGCCCTCAGTCGCTGGCCGGTTGCCCCGCGCGCCCCAACTGCGTATCCAGCGCGGCCGACAGCACGGGCCAGCGGATCGCGCCCCTTCAGCTCAAAGGCAATGGCGACAGTGCCTGGGATGCTGTTGTGCGCGAGGTGCGTGCATTGCCACGAACCCAGGTGGACCTTTCAGACGACCGATATTTGCATGCCACCTGTTCCAGCTTTCTTTTCCGTTTCATCGACGATCTGGAACTCCTTCGTCACGATGACGGCAGTGTTTCCATCCGCTCAGCCGCCCGCACCGGGTACTCTGATTTTGGCGTCAATCGGCGGCGGGTTGCCACCCTAGAAAAAACGCTGCGCGACATGGGGGTTATTCAATAGCCGGCCGGGGCTGGTCTGCAAGCGCCTGGGTTGGCGCAGGCGGGCAGATAATTCGTTTGGAGCGGTTATCAGCCAGCGTCAGGGCAAGCAAATGCTTTGAACCTGCCCTGAAAAGGGCGCCCGCGCAAACCGCTTTTCCTCACCACCCCATTCTGATATAGGTCCTGCGCAATTATTTCTGCCAACAAAGGTTAAAAATGAGTGAACGCATCCGTTCAATGATGAAAGCCGTCGTGATCCAACGTTTCGGCGCCCCCGACACGCTGACGCTCGAACAGGTGCCGCTGCCGTCTGTCGGTGCCGAAGAGATACTGGTGCGCCTGAGCGCCGCCGGCGTCAATCCCAAGGACGTCCTGGTGAGAAAGGGCAAGTTCCGCCTGTTCACGGGCCGGCGGTTTCCCATGCAACTGGGCTACGATTTTTCCGGAGTGGTGGTGAAGCGGGGCAAATATATCCGTCACCTCAAGCTGGGCGACTACGTGTTCGGAATGATCAACGGGTGGCAAGGCGCCACCTATGCCGAGTACGTGAAAGTCAAGGCAACCGAGTGCGCCGTGGTGCCGCCGCGTCTCAAGCCTGACGAGGCCGCCGGCGTTCCCCTGGCAGGACAAACGGCGCTCCAGGCATTGCGGGATATCGGAAACGTCCAGGAAGGCGACCGGGTGATCATCAACGGCGCCTCGGGCGGTGTCGGCACGTTAGCCATCCAACTTGCCAAGATTCTTGGGGCTCACGTCACCGCGGTATCCAGTGACCAGAACAGCCGGCTGTGCACATCACTTGGCGCAGATCGGATCATCGACTACGCCGCGACCGATCTGGATTCGCTCGAAGAGCAGTTTGCCGTGTTTTTCGATGTCTTCGGCAACCGGTCTTTCGGCCGCGTCCGGCGTCTGCTTGCACCCGATGGTGTTTACATTACCACGGTCCCTGGTTGGCGGATCATGTGGGATCGGTTGTGGACGCGGTTTTTTTCATCCCAAAAGGCCCGCCTGGTGGTGGTCTTCTCCCGCGCCGCCGATGTGGAATATCTCGGAGAACTGGTCGATCACGGACAGCTCAGACCCGTCATCGACCGGCGGTACGCTCTGAAAGATGTCGCCGAGGCCCACGCCTATGTGGAAACCAAACGCGCCCGCGGCAAAGTCATTTTACTGCCCCGAGGGTAGTTATGAACCTCCTTTTTGACCTTGACGGCACGCTCACCGATTCGTATCCGGGCATCGTCAACAGTTTTTGCCACACCATGACCGCCATGGGCCGGCCGGCGCCGGAAACAGCGCAGCTCCAGTCCCTGATCGGCCCACCGCTGCGCGATGGGCTGGCGCTGCTGCTGGATACGAAGGAGCCCGCGGTGCTGGAAACGGCCGTGGCCCGCTACCGTGAGTACTTCGCCGCGCAGGGCATGTATGAGAACACGGTCTACCCGGGCATCCGCCGGTCGCTCGCTGCGCTGCGTGATAGTGGCGCCGCCCTGTGGGTGGTCACCAGCAAGACCGAGGTGTTTGCCAGAAAGATCGCAGCGCATTTCGGACTGGCGCCCTACTTTGCCGGCATTACCGGCAGCGCCGCCGACGGCAGCCACTCGTCCAAAACTGAAATGATCGCCGGCGTGATGGCCCGAAGCGGCCTGGATCCGGAGAAAACCGCCATGATCGGCGACCGGAAATACGACATCATCGGCGCCCTGGATAACGGTATCACCGCCGTTGGGGTGCTCTGGGGATACGGCACCGAGACCGAGCTGTCCGGTGCCGGTGCCAGCGTCCTGTGCCGGGAGCCCGCCGAATTGCCGTTTGCGATTCAATGTAAATTACAGTTTTGATCACCACGGAGGGCACGGAGATTTTGTGACCAATATCAATTGTTTTTGACTTTCTCCGTGAACTCCGTGGTTCAATTTAACTGGAAGAAATGAACAAATGAACTGGAAACAGCGTCTTCGCAACCAACTTGAAACCGCCCCGGTGAAAGGTGACGACCACTACGCATGGCCCCGGGAGGCAGTGCCGGGCGTCATCGACACCTGCCGGAGCGCCGGCGTGGCCATCGCCGGCATCGAGGTTTGGGCCATTGCCGGAAAAGAAATTCTGGCAGCCATGCCTTTTGCCGCCGGCGGCACCGGAAGTTTCGCCTGGTGCGCGTCCGAGCACCGCCCTGCCCTTTCCTGGAAAGATTTCGCGGTGCGCTCTTGCGCCGATGCCGCCGACTGGCTGACCGGCATCCACCCGGAAAAAACCGTTGCGGCAGATTTCCGGGATAAATTGTTCTATCACCTGTCCTTTATGGAACCGCCGGAGGAAGCTCCGCACTGTGCCCTGAAAGACAGCCCTGTCAGCGAAGCGGCGGATCTCAGCGGCATACTAATGGCCATGTTCGGAAAATCACCGCTAAGGCAGTCTCTGGACATGAGCATCGATTTCGATGCCGAGGGCCGTGCCGTGTTCACCCTGCCGGCGAACCCGGCCTTTTTCCACGGCATGGGGGACGTCCACGGCGGGATGATCATGACCGCCATGGACAACGCCGGCTGGTTTGCCGCGGCGGCCCGGTCCCGTCGCCTGGTGCTGACCGCCGACGTGAACATCCGCCTTCTCGAACCGGCAAGACGTCAGGCCGTCAGGGCAGTGGGCCGGGTCATCCGTGCCGGCCTGACCGCCGTGATCTGCGAGATGACGGCGACCACCCCCGACGGCAGGACCATCGCGGTCGGCACCGGATCGTTTGCCATCACGGGGAAAAAACTGAAAATTCCGGACTGAACACGGAAGGATCGGGAAAAAGTGATTTTGAACCACAGAGAACACAGAGAACCGCAGAGAATTTAATGAATAATTAATGGGTTATCTCTGTGCTCTCTGCGTCCTCTGTGGTGATTTCAGACTTTTTACATAGTTATTAGACTGAAGGCTGAAGGAAAATTACCGGTATTGATTATGCGCTGTCTTCAACGGCAGCAGTGGCTTTCGCGCAGAAGGGGGATTGACCCCGCCCGCGGATTTTTCAAAACGGTCCTGAATGATCGATACGCATTATCCCATCCAGGCAAGCCACTGCGGGTCCACCTTTCCCGCCAGCCAGAACAGCAGCATCCCCACCACCACCGTTCCGCCCAATGACCGCGTGCGCCAGGCAAAGGCAAACGTCGGAATGGATACCCACAGCTCCGGTCTCAGCAGATCGAGATGTCTGGGGTCCCCGTCAAGGACCAGGGCCGGCAGCAGCAGCGCGCTGAGAATGGCCGCCGGGATCAGCTCCAGCCACTGGATGAACCACTCCGGTAGGGATCGACGGGAAAGATAGTGCAGGGGCAGCCATCGGGGCAGATAGGTCGCCAGGCCCATCCCCGCCAGGAGCAGCAGGTAATCAGCCATTGCTGCTCCCGGTCCGCATCAACTTGCGCTGGATGATGACGCCCGCCGTGGCGGCGATGCTGGATGCGCAAACGATATAGGTATTGCCCGGCATCATCAGGGCCAGACCCACGGCGGTTATGCCGGCGACCACGGCGGTCACCAGATGAATCAGCTTTCTGATCTGGTAGATGAGCAGGCAGATGAACATGGCGATGAGGGCATAATCGATCCCAAACGCGCCTTCAGGAATAAAGCGGCCGCCGATGCCCCCCGCCACGGTACTGACGAACCAGGTCAGGTTGGCCGCGTGGTTGACCACCAGGGCCCGGGACAGGCTCCAGCCACCGGCATTGAATCGCGGCAGATTGACGGCGAAGCTCTCGTCCGTCACCCCGTAAGCGTACAGCGCGAGCAGTCCCCGGTGGGCAGCGCGCAAATAGACCGCCAGGGCCGAGCTCATCAGCACATGGCGCAGATTGACCACAAAGGTGGTGGTGATGATGGCCGGCGCCGAAGCCCCGGCGGTTAGCATGGAGACGGCGATGAATTGCGCACTGCCGGCAAAGACCATGATGGACATCAGGCCGATCTGGAGGGGCGTGAGCCCGGCTTTCTGGGCCAACACCCCGAAGGCCATGCCGATGGGCAGGTAACCCAGGCAGATGGGCCATCCGGCGGTCAGCCCCGCTTTAAGCACGGAGGGCTTTGCAGATGATGAAAAGAATGTCATGCGCCAATCCTCGTACGAAGTGGCCGTTGAGACAACCTGTCGTTTCATTGAGAAGTGAATCTGAATATAAATATGTATGGCAATATTTGCAAAGACATTATGATAGTAGTCGTAAATTATCAAAACGTTTGCAGATATCAGGTAAAAATGCCATATTATGGCATTCCATACTGCTTCTGAGCGACCCACTGCAAAGGTTTTGCAAATGACCAAACTGGATGACTACGACCGGAAAATAATTGCCGCGCTGCAGGCCAACGGACGACTTTCCAACATCGATGCCGCCAGTGCCGTCAACCTGTCCCATTCGAGTTGTTCCCGGCGTATCGCACGGCTTGAACGCGAGGGCGTCATCGTCGGCTATCGCGCCCTGACGGATCGGCAAAAACTCGGGCTCTCGGTTCGGGCCTATTGCGGTGTGATCCGTGACGCGACCGTGGGGTGGGAGGAACTCGCTCACAACCTTGCCAAAATCGAGGGCGTCGTCAGCGTGTTCGCGGTATCCGGCGAAGTCGATCTGATGCTCGAAATCGTTGCCCGTGATATGCAGCACTACTCCCAGGTCGTCCTTCAGGACGTGTTCAACACCGATGGCGTGAGTGCCACGCGCAGTTCCTTCGTCCTCGAAGAAATCAAGTCCATCTATTGAACCGCGGCATTTTCCCCTGCCCGTGGCAATAAAACACCGCTTTCAAGCGAAACGGCAATGTCGTATACTTGCAAAAACCATCGGCCTCAGGCCACTCGCCGCGGTGTTCCGAGCATTCCTCCCTTTCGCTGAGGCCTGTTTTCACTTTTCGATCAAAGAAATGAGGATCTCATGAGCCCATTTTCAAAAGGAGGTGTGGCGATGGTTATGGCAACATTCCTATTGGGGTTTCTCGCCGTCTCACCCGGTTCTGCGGCGGCCGGTCAGACGCCGTTCGAAGTCGATGTTTTCGCGACATCGGCCGGCAACCTGAGGATCACCTTTATCGGGCATGGCTCGCTGATGTTCGCCTTCGACGGGAAGGTCATCCATGTGGATCCCTACGGCAAACTCGCCGACTATGGCGCTCTGCCCAAGGCCGATCTGGTGCTGATCACCCACGAACACGGTGACCATCTCGACGCCGACGCCCTCAGCAAGGTGCGCACGGCCGAGACGGTTGTGGTGGCCAATGCGACCGCCGCCGATAAGCTGGACGGTGCCGTGGTGATGCACAACGGCGACGTGCAGACACTCAAGGGGCTCAAGATCGAAGCCGTCCCCGCCTACAACCTCGTCCATCGCCGCGACAACGGGCAGCCCTTTCACCCCACGGGCGCAGGCAACGGCTACGTGGTCACCTTCGGCGGCAAACGGGTGTATATCGCCGGGGACACCGAAAACATCCCCGAGATGAAAACCCTGAAGGGCATCGACGTTGCCTTTCTTCCCATGAACCTGCCGTACACCATGACCCCCGAAATGGTCGCCGATGCGGCCAGAGCCTTCAGGCCAGCGGTGCTTTACCCCTACCACACCGGGGACACGGATCCGGCAACGCTCACCGATCTTCTCGGCGCGGAAAAAGGCATCGCGGTGCGTGTCCGGCAGATGCGGTAAGCGCAGTGGCGGGGGCGGTTGAAAAATGCGCCGTCCTGCTGACGACAGGGCATGCATCCAAGGCATGATTTCAAATAGTAATCTTATGGTGAGTGCCTGGGATGCCGATGAACTTGTCGGTATTGCCCGCAGCATGACTGATTTTCATTACGCTTGTTATCTGCTTCAAAATGAGTTCGATTACAATGGAATATCAAAAATGCCAATTAAGCTTAAAAATCTGGATGTCGGTTTAGGCGGTGCGATTGTCGGCAAAGGAATTGTTACCGGTGAAGAAATTATTGAAGCAAACAATGACCTTTTGTCTCTCAAAGAAAAACTGAAGAAGACCAAATACTGCATTATAGACTATTCCGACGCTACCCAATATGATGTATCGACCCCTGAAGTCGAAATCATAGCGGCCCAGGATAGTGAGATCGCAAAATATATTCCGGAGTACATTGTAGCTGTTATCGCGCCAAACAATCTTGAATTTGGTGTCTCACGAATGTGGGAGTCCGTCGTTAAAGTCAAAGGCCTTAATTGGGATACCATGGTTTTTAAAAATAGGGACGATGCTGAAAAATGGGTAAAACAGAAATTTAAAGAGAAATATAATATTGATATAACCATGAAATGAAAGCCGCTCGGAACTGCTGCCGGCCGAAAAAATACTGAATATCGCCCGATGCCGTTACTTGGCCCCTTGCCGCTGTTAAGCCGTATAGGCGCAACCCTTGAACCCTCGAAACCTTGAACCCTTTTCTCCAACTAAATTGGAGAAGAGCCGAAAAAGGATCTATCATAACGATGGGATTCATCCACCGACTGACCAACGACCACCGCATGATGCGGTTGCTGTTGAACTTCTTCCCGCCCTATCTGGGCGCCGGCATCCGGGTGCGCCGGATATCTCCCGATTTTCGTGAACTGGACGTGAGCATGGGCCTTCACTGGTTCAACCGAAACTATGTGGGAAAACTATTAGTGAAAGATGCCGTTAATTTTCCAGACTCTTGCCACTTCTGAAACAGAGTAGCATTAAATGAAAACGGAACATCTATTGACCATCGCTTCTCCTTTCCACCTTCAAATTGCACGACACAAGGGCCGCTAAGATTCGCTTCAACGAAGGTTTTCTTATCAGCTTCACTTAAAGCCCCAAGTTCATCAAGCATCTGTCTAATCTGTTTCTTCCCATTCTTTCTCTGATAGTCTAATAAAGCCTTTTCTTTAGTTGCGCTTTCTTTGAACTGTAATAGCCGCTGATCGTTATCTTGAATCTGATTTTTTAATGCAATAATTTCTCCTTCAATTTGATTAAACTTTTCAATGAATGATGTTTGATTGAATTCCTGAGATTCTAAAAGCTCATATAGATTTTCTTTCGTTGTCTCCTTTTTTTTCAATGTAGATTTAAGGGCTTTAATCTTCGCCTCTTGCTGCGTAATCTGGTCACTAATGTCTGACTCTGAAATCAACTTGTCTGGATTTAAAAGCATCCTGGAAGTCAGCTTCATCCAAACATAGCTTTCAACATCATCAGCAGGGAGAAATGACAGTTCACAACGTTTTTTTCCATCTGCCTCTAATTTCTTTTTAGATGCGTGTTTGTAATAGCAGCAATAATACCGCTTATATTCACCTTTCTTTTTTAATTCGTTTGCCCTGACCTTTGCGCCACAGACTCCACAGCGCATAATATCTCTGCAAAAATATGATTGTATGCGCTGTGTATTCTTTGCGGAGATGGTATTCGTTCTAACTCGCTCTAATATCATGTCATAACGCTCTTGAGTTATCAGGGGAGTCATTTCATACGATAATACATAGTCTTCTTTGTTTTCTTTGTCGCCCTTGTAATAGCCAAGATAAAGCGGATTTTTGACAGCGTTTCTAACGCCTACATCACTATATGATTTATTTCTAATGTCATATAGACCTTGCTTTAGTTCTTTATTAATAACGGCTGCAACATCTAAAAACGCCAGTCCTTCATCTATATATAGTGACACCATGCGCTTGTATAACCTGGCCCCTTCTGGCTCTATATCAAATTGCTTTTCTACTTTGTTCCAGACATAGCCAAGTGGTGAACGTCCTACGAATATCTTTTTCTCTTTTCTAAGTGCATCCCTCCTGCCTTGTGTCCTTTGTTTAATGACTGCTCTTTCCCATTGTGCGATGATTGCAAAAATCCCTAAGACAAGATCGCTTGTTAAATCACCGCCCATCGTGTTGGTGCGTTGTTTGATGAAATAGACACCTATACCTTTGTCTTTCAATTCATCTATTGTATTGATACATTCAATGAAGTTTCTGGCGAATCTGTCCAAATCACGGCAATAGATTAATTTAATATCGTTTTCTTTTACATAGTCAAGCATAACAATAAATTCTGTTCGTTTAACCATATTGCCGCCAGATTTGCCAGCATCCTTAAAGACTTTTACAAGTTCATTTCGATCAAGTTTAGATTGATTGATAATATCTTCTTCTTGAGATTCGATGCGCTCTTGTGAATTGTCCATTGTCGATGTTCTACAATAGCCGACGACTTTCATTTCTTATCCTCCAGTTTTTGATTAATTTGACGAAGTTGCTCTGACTGATATTCTGGAGAAGATTGATCTTTGTTCTTTTTATAAATGCCTTCGCCCATACCGAGTGCAAAAAATCCAAGTGCTAATAGAGCAGCAAGAATTATAACAATGTCGCCTCTGTCATTGTTCATGTTGTGCTCCTTTCGATTAACAAGATATTTTGCAATAACAGTTCTTTATATAACATAGTTAGCCTTAAATGTAAACAGGTTTTTACCAACCACCTAAACGAAACAAAAAAGCCCATATTCAATTAAGAATATGAGCTTTTTTGTAAATGCTGTATTTTATAAACTTACTTGTTATTTACCCCAACAGCATGGACAACCCTTAAACGGTCGATAAAGTTGATGCCTGAAATAAGTTCTGCACCTTCTACAATAATAAATTGCTTCATATCGTGGCTGTGTTTTGACCGCTAACAAATTTTCATTTTCAAGCGGTATCTGTAAAAACTTCTCATTAATAAATTGATTGTTATACGGTTCAGCCTTTAAAATCCCAAGTTCAAATTCCCATTGTTTGTCATGCCTCATTTTATAGGCCCTTCATTGACCGAACAAAATCATCAACACCTAAAATCCGGCCCTTTCTGTCTTTCAGAACGTCAGCTAAAAGAACCTCATCTTCAGCCGTCCATTCTTCGCCTTTTGTATGTGCTTCGAAAAGGTTAGAAACTGTAGCTGCCGAGGCCACGATGTCGCCGCTTCTAAGTTGATCAACATCAATTACAGATTCTTGACCTGTCTTTTCATCCCTATACATTTTAACTCTTGCATTAATGCTATTACCAACGCCTTGTGGCTGCAATCTTGCTATGTCTTTTAATAGACCGAAACTTGATTCTCGACAGTGTAAATCAGCATAAATTTTATCCCCACTTCTTTGAACATTCTTGAAAATCCCGAGCCAGTCCCTAACGTCCCTAACGCCTCCGCGTTCCTTACGCTCTGAGGCTGCTGGATGATTATAGAATGATTTTAAGCCTTCTGTTAAACGTGCAATACTTGCAATTGCTTTGTCTGAATATTCGTACCCGTTTTTGGATTTTCTAAACCCAAATACACAAACTTTTTTGATAATCTTATTTGCTTCGTCAATACCTACTGATTCAAACGTATTCTCATAATTTTCTGTAATCTCTTTTATCATATATTTATTCCTCCTTATCCTGCTAATCCCCATTTCTTTAGTAATGATTCCTTTTCTTTTCTCTTCTTTTCGTGAAGTCTTTTTTTGTCTTCATCAAGTTGCGCCTGAATACGTCCTGGGATCAGTGCTCTTTCTGTTTGTTGTCGCAATCTATGATCAAGTATGAATTTAATCTTTGGAAGCTTTTCACCTTTTACCGTTAAATCTTCACTGCTATCTTGAACCCAACCTTTAGCTCTAAAAATATCTGTTAGAACCTGCCGACGCTTCGGAAATATTCGATCAATTTCTAACCTGCTCAGATCCTGCTTTTCTCCAAATTCAGTTTCAGCGGTTGCGAATAGATCTAAGTATCGACAAACTTTATCTTCAGTATCCATATCTAAGGTTATAAACTTGTCACTGAACAAATATAGCTTTAAGCGGTTCTGGCCATATACAATATGATCTCTCATAAACTGAGCAAGTTTCTTTTCATTTGGATAATCGGCAACAAGTTCTCTTTTTGAAAAATAGGTTTTGCCATTTGGCATTATCCATTTTGCAGTCACTTTTCTTTCGATCATGTTTAAAGCTTTCGCCATTTTTTCAAGATTAGTTTTTTTCGACTTAATTTCTTTTAACAAAAGCTCGCTATAGAGCGTGTTTTTCAAAGCTATCCATAATTGTGAATCCATATATTTTTCCTTTCTATATTTGTAAGTAAATGTGCTACGCACCAGGCCCGGGATTAAAGATATGTAGAAATACCTGATTCACTGGTGCGTAGCACACGTTGTATTCGTGTCAGTAGACGGCAATATGAATGATTTAACAAAACTGGACCCGTCTACTGACTGGTTGAAGATTGTCCAGTTCTGCGAGTGCGAACACGATGGTAAAGCTTATGGCGGTTATTGTCGCTCCGTGTTCGCACATAACTAAAATCCATCTGCGGGTGAAAAGTCCGGTGAATAATAGCTACTTTAGAGTGAGCGTAACCGCGCATAATTGTTTTCTATTTATTTTATATTATTTTTTATTTGAATTCTCAAAAAATTATATCATTCTACACAAAACTTACTGCCCTACACCCACCTTTCGCTGAAAAGTTTCAGAAATACCCGCGCCCATCTACATATCCTGTAGACTCAAAGAACTATCAATTTCCAGGGCCAAAGAGTTTCTCAGTTTTAATGATATAAATGCATTATTAAGCACTATAAAAATATAGCTAAGTTACTGATACCATTAGAAGTTGACATAAATAGTTATTATCAGTCATTTTAGTAATTTCAATAGCTTATAGCGTCATTCTGTTTTGCATATTCCGACTTGGGCACTTGTAACAATGTTACAAAATTATTACCTTGAATTTATGTCTTAAGATACTCTTCCATTAATGCTGTGCTTCTGTGTCATAATTGTTTTGTATTATCGTTGTGAAATCAAATATCTGCATGTAAGCAAAAGCATGACTTATCGCTCCACTCTGTTCCGTGAATTATTGCATGCATCTTGAACTATAGAAGATAGTTGCAATACTTGTAAATGACCCATCAGATCTGAATATTACACTTGTACGGGATATCTATAATATCAAGCGTTCCATTTTCATCAATATATATAGAGACAGCTTTCTGATTACTGTCAAAAAGAATGATATGATGCTGCCTTCCCTTCTTGTTCATAAAGAATCTAAAATCATATATATGATAGTCTTCTGATAATTTGTTCTTTAAAATATTATCTAAATTGAATATTTGTTTTAATTGTTCTTCCGTTTCTTTATATTTCAAAGTTTTTCCCTTTCAGAATTCCAATGATTAACTTTACCACGTCTTTTAAGATTCCTAAGAGTAAATTGTATTCCTGACATAGTTTATTATATTCTTTGTTTGCTTCTTCTAAATCTTTAAATCCATCCATAACTACATATCCTCCTGATTAGGTGCTTTGAGTTCATTCAAAATCTTTTCCAGTAAATGTATAATACGCTCATCCTGAAGCCATAAATTTACGAGCATTGGGTCCGCAACGGTGGGATTATTTAGAAACCAATGCTTGCCATATTTCTTTTCTATAAAATCTGTTTCTTTTGTTTCGATCATTTTTACACCTCCCTTTTTAAAAGTTCTGATTCGTCCATCTGAAAATAGTTCACAAGTTGTCGCACCTGATAACTTGTCGGTGGCCTTTTGTTATTGATAATGAAATTCAGGGCCGTCCTGCTCATTTTCAGTTCTTTTGCCAGTTTTGTCTGTGTTAATCCTCTTTTCTTCAATATATAAAATAACGCTGTTTTTCGCATAAATACCCTTTCTTTATATTTGATGTATACTTGCATATGCTTTTTCAATAATAATCGATTCTTGAGCGTAATATGACATTAAAAGTGTGTTCCTGAGATAAGATCAAGCGTGACGCGAGGCTATATTTCTGCCCCAAATAGTATTTACTCCCATAATGTTGTTCTTTCTTATAATGTTTGTTTTGTTTAATATAAGATTTTATATAGTAAAGAATTATAAAGCAGTTAAAAAATGATTCGCGTAGCGAATCTGGTTTGAGAACTAATCCCGAAGGGATTAGTGATCTGTAAAATTTGCTTTTTTATCTTTTTTAATATCTTTAATATATCTTTAATAAGTATCTTTAATAATATCTATATAAAGTGTAGTTTTTAAACTATTTCTCCGTAGCTTATTTGCTTTTCTACCGTAGCAAATAAGCTACGGCAGAATAGCTTATTTGCTTTTCTACCGTAGCTTATTTGCTACGAAAAACTAAGATACTTTTTTCAAAACTTTCTTAAAATCTTCCATCCAACACAGTGTAAAACGATGATATGAAGAATGAGTATTTCCGTTTTGAATATGATTTGAATGATGTTTAACTAAACCAGCATTTACTAATTCAGTTCGCATTTTTTTTAATGATACTTCAGAAACATTGATAGCTTTTGCAATATTTTCATAAGTATCTGTCCACTGTCCATAATTTTCACTGTCAATATTAAATTGCGCCCTCTTATTTAAATACAGTAATAATTTAAGAGCACCCGCTGACTTCAACTTCATAATCTGTTCTTCCATAAAATGTGGCATCCTTTGAAATAGAAAGTTATTTTTCAATTTTGAATATTCTTTTTTACACTCTGATAAATACTCGCACTTGAAACATTTTTTGGAACCAAATAATTTGCACTCACCGACTTCTTGTTTTTCTTTAGCCATTAAGATATCCCCTCTGTTTTGTTCAACTTCGACAAGTAGACATATCAAAGAAAGAGAGGAGGACGTTCCTGATATGTCTACTTGTCTAATGACGCCATGCCTGACGTAGTTGAAAGTTGTTAGTTAAAAAACTTGGTATCTATATGATAGTAAAATATTTCATTCGATCAATTTTACTTCTGTTACATTTAGATAATAGAATTTTTCATCGTTTCAAGTTTTGCCTATATATTTAGATAATAAAGTTTTCGGCATTTTCTTTGTAAATGCTTTACTATCAATGCTCTTAACGACTATGCTAATTAAACGTCTCTCATCTCTAATTTAATTATAATATATTCTTTTTAGTTTTAAAAAAATATATGTAACATTTGAATAAAAAAATGCTGCGGCTATCATAAAGACAACCGCAGCATTTTTTTGCGGAAAGTTGTTTTATTTATTTTTCTTTATACATTTCTTAATTATTTCAAAAAACTTACTATTATCGTATATTGGAATATGGACAGATCTATAAAATTTCTTTGTAACGGTCATATCAATATACTTGTTAACATCAATATCAGAATATTCTATATTGTTATTATTTGCGTAAGATTCTAACTCTTCTCTTATCTCACATGCGATTTGATAGACTTTACCTTTATAAGGCCTACCGTATTCTAAATCATCAATAATATTTTTTATATCTTCGATTGGATCTGAAATAACATTAACAATTTTCTTCATAATTATTTATCCTTTCTTTCTTGTCTGTTGTCTTCGTATTCGGACCACATTTCATTTATCTGGTTGTTTAGCTTTTCAAGAATCTCTTTCATCTCAAAAACTTTATCAGAGATCTTTGTAAATTCATTTACGTTTTCACTTTTCAATTCAAATTTCGCAATCTGCTTTTCAGCTTTTTTAATTACTGGCTTTGTTTGTTCGACTTGCTCAATAAATGAGGGCCAACTGAATTTATTGTATTTGCGTTTTGGAGGTGTCTCAGGTTCTTTTGGTTCATCTTTCTTTGTAACAGCCTTTGGTGTTACAGATTTCTTGCGCTTTGAATTTATAAAGTCGGTTAAATTCAAATCACTCTGTTCAAGTTCTTCAGCACTTTCGAACGCTTTAATGTAAGTTATTGCTGTAGCTTGTGTAAAATTACAATTAGCTTTTAACCACTTCCCCCAGTTCCCGTGGCCCAAATCATCTTTTATTGGCTTTAGAAGCGAACCGAGTTCTATAGCTACAAATTTCTTTTCAGTTCTGATCGCTTCGATTTCTTCATCTTTTTTCTTATACTGTGAATGTAGTTCATTGATCGTTTTAACAACTTCATCATATTTTTGCATAATTAAAATCTCCTACAAATTTAAAAATAACTTTTCCAATTTTAAATTTCACACATTACATTAATTGACAGTTGCGATTAAACTTCTTTTCACGTCCCGCTCACTGGCTTCATTAAAGAGTTATTGCGGGTTAGTCAGGGACAACACCCTGCCGAAATCCCAGGACACTTAAGCCGATTGGATTTCTAACGGTTTTTCCGGATACCGCTTAACCTTCTAATTGTGTCATGGTTCGCTGCTACCTCTTTACGTTAAAAGTTTTAATAAAATAAATATTTCTAAAACGCTGACCATTACATTACCTATTCCCTATGTAACATATTTAAATATTCGGCGTTTAACGTTCTATTTACAAATAACTGATATTGTGGCATAATTATTTTAATATCCGCTACCAGAACGGACCATGAAAAACAAATATCTCAGGAATTCTAAGATCTCAGAGTTCCAGTTCAGGAAACTGGTGCGACTGTTTTGTGAGCGACCGCTTTATGGGTCAAGTCACGGATATGTTGAGGAAATTTCCCGGGATAGGATTAAGTTGAACGAAAAAACAGTATACCGGTATTTTGGTTTGATCCGCTCCACAATTGTTCAGTACGTCGAGGAAGAAATGATAGGGCAGTCAGATGATGCGGTTAAGAATCAACTAACCACATTGTATAAAAATGATACTCATTTCCAGCATCTTGTAGATGTAAGAATTACAAACGATAATATTATTTCAGATAGCTACATTTATAAATTATTTTGTGAACTTTACTTCCATTACATTTATACTAAGCAGCAACCTGATACTGAATCGGGTGTAAATTCAAAATATCTAAGACTACTTCATATATTTAAAGAAACCAGGAAAAATCGTGATTGGGACGCAAAGGCTAAGTTTATTGAATTTGCGGAAGAATATTTTAAAAGGGCGGAGGATTGACTTAAATCGAACCACATAGACAGACACTCGTCAAGCCCTGATCGTTGATCCTGGGCTATCTGAGAGCGATGTTCATACCCATTAGGACTTAGAATCTGCTTGACATACTATTTTTAGGGGAGGATGATTAAGCATTTACAGAAATCACACTAATTGGGGGGGGTATGGAATTTTTTAAAGAACGTTTTGAGCAGCACGAGTTCCACAAAAGTTTTATCGATGTCAAAACTATAATTGAAGAACTACTCACTATAGAGAACGATGATGAAATAGTCTCAAGTCTTTTGAGACTTGTCAAAGTATTAAGTTTCGGAAATACAATTTTAGAACAAATTGATCCAGATATTTTTCCTGTTAAGTCGCTTGATAATATGAATAACTCAACTTTCGGGGTTGAGCTTGGGCAGTAAAAATATGACCTATCTTGCTGATTTCATGAAGAAATAAGTTGAAGAGCCCAATCCGTTGATTTATAGTGGATTTGCGACAATTCACAATAATATCAACAGGAAAGGGC
>JBDRRP010000006.1:0-50894 GCA_043825735.1 Pseudomonadota bacterium
GCCCTTTCCTGTTGATATTATTGTGAATTGTCGCAAATCCACTATAAATCAACGGATTGGGCTCTTCAACTTATTTCTTCATGAAATCAGCAAGATAGGTCATATTTTTACTGCCCAAGCTCAACCCCGAAAGTTGAGTTACAAGCAGCTCAGCCCCAGAGTCGCCGGTTGGCGAAGGTGCGGCCCGATCCGGATTTGAGGTATTTTTCAAATTTTGTCGCCAGGTGGTGATCGGAAAAGGCGATATAGGTGACCAGGCGCCAGGGGCGGTGTTTTGACGTGTGGGGGGATTGGCCGGTGTTGTGGGCTTTCAGCCTCTCGGGAAGATTGGTGGTGATGCCGACATAGCGACGCGTCGGATATCTCACGCTTTTGATGAGATAGACGTATTTCATGGCGATGACCGGATTGGGATTTGAATTGGATACTTAGAAACACAGCCGCTGAGTTCCAGAATCCCTGAGGAAGGGTAGGTGTGCAGCAGCCTTCACTCTCGTTTCACTCGAGCGAAAAAATGGGTTCATGCCTTGAGCTGGCTTGCCAGCCGTAGCTGCGTCAAATCGAGGACAGTGTTGCCCTCCTTCCTCCTTCGCTGCGCTTCGGCGGACAAGTCGCCAAGGCTTCCGCCTCCGCTACGCTATGGCGGACTTCGACGGCGGGCAGCCTTCGCTCTCGTTTCACTCGAGCGAAAAAATGGGTTCATGCCTTGAGCTGGCTTGCCAGCCGTAGCATGCGTCAAATCGGAGAGCGTTTTGCCCTCCTCCGCCAAGGCTACGGCGGGCAGCCTTCACTCTCGTTTCACTCGAGCGAAGGCTGGTGGAGGGTGCGTCGACCTGGCGCAAAACAGTCTCCACCCTCGACTTGCCCCATAAGTTATTGATGTGACATGAGAAATAATGCCAGCCGACATCCGGCGGCGACTCATGTCAAAGGAAGCGATTTTCTCCCCCGATTTCCCGGCACCGGACGAGGGTGACGGGTTTGCAGTAAAACCGGATACCTGGCGTCGAGCCGCAACAACTTCGAATCCGGTTTTCGGACGCCGGTTCTGCTCCCGAAAACGGAATCGAATGGAATCGGCTGCTGTTTCGACAAACCATTTGCTTTTTCCGGCACGCCAAGCATGAATGACACCGGTTGCCAAAACGAACAGGGAGCACCGGGCCATGTCATGATCGAATGCCTGAAACGAATCATCCGCGAATACCAGAACCTTGAGCCGCCAGGCGGACTGCTGCCCCGGCGTGTCGCCATTGGCTCTCTGCCGGGCAAGGTCTCGGTGGTCACCGGCGTCAGGGGGAGCGGCAATACCACCTTGCTACGCCAGCGCATCCGGCCGCTGGTCGAGAGCGGCGTTCCACGCGAGAACATTCTCTATCTCAATTTGGCCGACAACCAGCTTTACTGGCTGCGGCATGAAAACCCGGACCAGATCCTGGAGGCCTGGTTCGAGCTCCACCCGCAGAAGCGCGGCAACGAGACGGTTCACTGCTTTTTCGATGAGGTGCAGGCGCTCCCGCACTGGCAGCTCTACATCGACCGCTTGATGCGCACCGAAAAGTGCGAGGTCACCGTTGCCGGTTCCCTGTTGCCCTCACCGGAGGAGGAAACCGCCAGCCCTCTGACCGGCCGGATCGTCTCCTGGGAGATCTTCCCGCTTTCGTTCCGGGAGTTCCTCGACGGCAAAGAGATTAAGAGCGATGGCCCCTTATCCACCAAGCAGCGGCTAACCATTCAGAAAGCGTTCGAGGCCTACTGGCAGGTCGGTGGCTTCCCCGGCGTGAACAGCCTTGACGAGAGGCGACGTATTGAAGCCCATCAGGCGAACTGGAACGACATCCTCGCCAGCATCATCGGACACCACAACATCTCCCACCCTCGTGCGGTGATCAATCTGGCCCACTGGCTGGTGGACAACACCGGCTCTTTCTACGCCGTCAGTCACCTGACCGACTACCTGAAATCCCTCGGCCACCGGATGCGTAAAAGTTCGGTGGTCGATTGGTGTGCTGCGTTCGAGGACGCAGGGCTGCTGTTCAGCGTAAACATCTTTTCCAGCTCGCCGACCCGGATCAGCGTCAATCCCCGCAAGGTTTACTGCATCGACCACGCCCAGGCTGGCTCGGTCAGCTCCGGCATCCTTACCAACCGCGACAGCCTGCTGGAGAATCTGGTGTTCACCGCGCTGCGCCGGGTAACGCCGGAGATCTTCTACCACAAGACCAAGACGGGCCGGGAAGTGGACCTCGTTGCGCTACTGCCAACAATGCCGGGCCAAGAACGAGCCGTCATGCTGGTCCAGGTCTGCGCCTCGCTGGCCGATCCCCGCGTCAAGCAGAGCGAGGTGCGTTCCCTCTCCGAAGCCATGGTCGAGCTGGAGGTGGCGGAGGGGACCATCGTCACCTGGCGCACCGATGAGACTATCCCCGTGGGCTTCGGCACCATTCAGGTGGTGCCGGTCTGGCGGTTTCTGTTGGAAATGGAGCCACGAGCCTGAAATAGCGGCTCGTCTTATTTTAGGTTCGAGCCGCTTCCTAAAACTACGGTCTCCATCGGTTTGATCTCGTACCCCATGGCCCGGTAGCCGCGCTGACGTTTGTCCCACATGCGGTTGAGCTGGGGCTGATCGGTCTCTGCATAGTCGTAGATACGCACATCCTGCTTGTCGGCGTGTTCCCGATGCAGGCGTCCGGCGTATTGCTGCAAGGTTCCCTTCCAGGATATCGGCATGGCCAGCACCAGCGTGTCGAGCGGCGGATGATCGAAGCCTTCGCCAATCAGGCGGCCGGTGGCGAGTAATACCCTCGGTGCCGACTCATCCAACGCATCCAGTTCCTCGAACACCGCCGTTCGCTGTTTCTTCGACAAACGGCCATGCAGGACAAAGCAGTGCTCGACTTCATCCCCCAGTGCCTCTTGCAACAGCGGCAGATGATCCGTTCGCTCGGTAAGCACCAGCACCTTTCGCCCTTCGCGGTAGGCGGCCAGTACATCCCCGGCGATGCGACGGTTGCGGGTCGCATCGTTGGCAAGAATGCGGAACACATCCTGAATCGGCGAATCCGGCGGGATTTCCGGCGCGGGTAGCACCTTCGGCCAGACCTCCAGTTGCGCCGGGGCGGTTTCCGGTCTGGCGGCGCTATGTCGGATAGGCCCGCACTGCATGAAGATGATCGGCTGATGCCCGTCGCGGCGTATCGGGGTGGCGGTCAGGCCCACCACGAATTTTGCCTTGGCTTGTTTGAGGATCGCCTCGAAGGAAAAGGCCGACAGGTGATGGCATTCGTCGATGATGATCTGGCCGTACTGGTCAAGCAGTTCGCCCAGGTCTTCCCGCCGGGACAGTGACTGCATGACGGCGATGTCGATCTTGCCGGACGGTTTTTTCTTGCCGCCGCCGATGACACCCAGGCTTCCTTTCGGGAACTCAAGAAATCCTGTCAACCGTTCCTGCCACTGACGCAGCAACTCAGTGCGATGGACCAGCACCAGTGTGCTGACCTTGCGCCGGGCGATCAGGGCTGCGGCGGTAACGGTCTTGCCGAAGGCCGTCGGAGCGCAGAACACGCCGACCTCGTGTTTAAGCATCTCCCGTACCGCCGCTTTCTGGTTCTTGCGTAAGGTGCCGGTGAACTTGGCCGTCACTTTCCGTCCGGCCAAGCGTTCGTCCTGCAGCTCCGGGCGGATGTCGTTCTCCTGTAACAGGTCGAGCACCGCATCGAGGCAGCCACGCGGCAGGCCGATATGTTGGGGAAAATTCTCGGCGCAGCCGATGATGCGCGGTTTGTTCCATACCGGCAGGCGCATGGCCTGGGCCTTGTAAAACTCAGGATTCTGGAAGGCGGCGAGACGGATCAGGCGGTTGGCCAGCGGCTGCGGCAGATCGGCCTTGGCGATGAAAATCTGGTTGGCCAGCACCAGGCTCAGTGATTCCGGTAGCGGACCGGTAATTCTTGCGGGTACAGGTGAAGGACGCTGCCATGGCTTGTTATCTTCTTCCTCAGCGGCAAAGGCCACATCCAGTGGATGGCGGCCGCCGCTGGCCCGCAAAATGGCGTCTTCCAGGTCTCGCCGGGACATGGGACGGATGGACGCCAGAAAAACCCACTGGTCTGAATAGGGTCGTAGGTGTTCATCAACGAACACGCTGCGTCCCGATTCCCTCGGCTGTTTCTGCAGTGGCAGCGCGATCAGGTTGCCGAAGCCGCCTTTGGGCATGGTGTCCTGGTTGGGAAACAGGCGGTCGTAGCTGGTCAGGGATAATTGCCGGGTGCGCTCGCAGGTGTGGCTGATCAGTGCGGCCCCGAGCTGCCGGGCCTCGTGGGCCGGAACCGGCTCGGCAAAAAAGATCCAGGCGTGAGCGCCGTTGCCGGAGCGTGAAATCTCCAGCGCCGCCGGAACGCCAAGCTCCCGACAGGATTGCATGAAAGCCTTGGCATCCTCCCGCCAGTCGGCCTCATCGAAGTCAGCCGCCAGAAAGTAGCAGCTGTCATCGCTCAGGAGCGGATAAACACCGATGGTCTGCTTTCCGGCCAAATGGTCATAGATCACCTGATCGGTCACCAGCAGCAATTGGCGCTGGTTGCAATCGCCGCATTTCACCCGAGGCTTGTGGCAGATGCCGGGCTTCCACTCGTTACCGCAGGCCGGTGAATAGCCTGACGTGCCCTTGGCCGACTCCCAGCGCTGCGGATAGACATCCTCCCGCCCCCGAAACAGTCGGCGGAACAGGGCGATCTTGTCGTCCGTGGTGAAATGGGTTGGGGCTGGTGCAGATTCGGTTGGGGCGGGGACGGGTTCAGGGATGGTCGGTTCTTCCCAGGCAATACCGTGCTGGGTCAGCAGTTCCTTGAGGCGGGCATTCTCTTCGCGCAGTCGCCGCAGTTCGTCCTGTTCATTCAGGCTCTTGTCACTCTTCGGAAAATCCATACTCCGCCATCAGCATGTCGTTGGAAAACATTAGCCCTCAAGTCACCCCTCAAGTCAGCCCCCAAGATGTCGCAGCTATTGTCATAGCTCTGTCACAGCTCGGTGTCACAGCTTGTCATAGCTCAGCCAACGTGTAATGGCGGGTCGGGTCAGTCGCTCCCGCGCCAACTTCAACGATCAGATTCTTGTCCAACATCCCCTTCAGATCCCGCTGCAGGCTGCGGCGGTTGACGGTCGGGCAGAGCGCCTCGAAATCCTGGATGGCCAGCTTGCCATGCTGGAGGAGATAACCCAACGCCTTACCCTGGCGCTCGTTCAGGCCGTGCTGCTTCACCAGCACGTCGCGGCGGATGACCTGCTCGCTGCGCTCGCGCACCTCGACCATCTGGGTTTCCAGGCCGGTTACGAAGTAATCGAGCCATACGGTCATGTCCATACCGTTGTCGCGCACGCTCTGGATTGACTTGTAGAAGGTCGGCCGGTCGCGGTCGTAGTATTCGCTGATGGTGAACAGCCGCTTGAAATCGTACCCGTCCTTGTAAAGGCAGAGGGTGGAGAGCAGCCGCGAGGCGCGGCCGTTGCCGTCGAGAAACGGGTGGATATGCACCAGCTGGAACTGGGCGATGCCGCTGACCAGCACCGGGTGAATATCGAGATCACCGTTCAGCCACTTGACCAGCTCCGACATCATCACCGGCACCTCCACCGCCGTTGGCGGGGTGTAGATAACCTGGCCGGTGCTGGAGTTGACCACGTAGTTCTGAATACGCCGGTATTCTCCCGGCGCGGCGCTGCCGCCGCGCACGCCTTCCACCAGTTTGCGGTGGATCTCGCGGATCATTCCCTCGGTGATCGGGTCGCCGCTGTCCAGGCACTCGGAGACAAACTCGAATGCGGTGCGGTCGTTGAGCAGCTCCCGCGCATCATCAGGATCGGCCTCTGGTACCGCTTTCCCCTTCCACAGCCGCTCGGCCTGATCCAGGGTCAGCCGGGTGCCTTCGATGTGGGTGGTGTGGTGCGCCTCCCGGATCAGCGCCTGTTCGCCCACCTCGCGCACCCAATCGGCGGAGAGCTGCGCCGCCTCCAGAAAGCCTCGCGCCCGCTCGATGCGGGTGATCGCCTGGGTCATGCGGTTGGTGATGGTAAACTGGGGCTGGAATGAGGAGGTCATCGGGTGATCAACCTCCCTTGGGCGCGGGCTGCCTGGATAACATTGCGGTTGGCGGTGAAAACCTGAATACCGGGTACGGTGGCGAAGTCGCCATCATCGGTGATGACCTGCACCACGCCATGGTTGCGCATGGATTCGAGAATGAACAGATCGTAGCCGTCGACCTTTTCAGTTTGCAGCCGGTTCAGAGCGGAGGTGGCCGTAGGAGAATCGATGGTGACGGACAACGGTTCAGCAAGGCTGGCTACTTGCGCCCAGGCAGCCTCAATTTCGGATACTGCTTGCCTACGTTCATGTGTCTGGTCATGCCTGAAATTTTTATCGAATTTGTTCGGATTCGGGAAAATAGCTGGATTCGCCTGTGCAAAAATCTCGTATTCGGCTTTTTCAATAAGATGGGTCAACTCCGCCAGGCTCAGTCCGGACTGAAAAATTCGCGCACCCGCACCAAGAGCCGAGTTTGTGTAGTTGGGATAATTGGAAATCTGGTAATAGGCCGGTGGGCGTGCGCTCTGGCTGGCCCTGGAATAGGTCAGCCAATACCAGACATTGGTGTCCACCAGAAAAGCATCTTCAGCCTTCGGAGTGTCTGCAGAGATGTCGACCACCTCGGCCTGCACGGTGTAGTTGATCGCCATCAGTCCGACTCCTTGGCCTGCTGTTCCAGAATGTCATCGACGATTTTGCGGTAATCCTTGTCGCCGTGGTATTTGGCGGCGTTTTCGATGACCCGTTCGACCACCAGTCTGCCGGTCTCATTGAGATGTTCGATCTGCAGCAGACGGCGCAGGTCGACCTCAGCGATGTCCTTCAGTAACTGGCCGATGGCGAAGTTGAAGAAAGGCGAGGCGAACTGGCTCACACCTTCGAAATCGAGGGTGACCGTTTCACCGTTTTGCAGCGCCCCGTGGACGGCGTCATAGATCTTTTGCCCGTCCTCCTTGATGATGCAGCGTGGACCGATCTGGTCCTTAATAGATAGTTTCATGATTCTGTCCTCCTTATTAACGGCTATTCGGCCTCGTCGCGGAACCGGTAAAGGTTCTCGTCGCAGCGCAGGGTAATGTGCACCACGGTGCCTTCAAAGGCGAGATCGCGGTTTTCGAATCGCTCGCCGTCCTTGTCGACAATGGCATAGCCGTCGTTACTGTAAATCTCCAATTTGCCCTGATTGAGCCGGACGAATTCCTTGAGCAGGTCGAGACCCGAGCCACCCGGTTCTCCGACCTTGGTTGTGTTACCAGCCTGAAAGGCCCAGCGCAGGCAGCTTGAGCCCGTGAGCTTGGCGACCAGCTCTTCATCGGCATGCTGGCGGAAAAAGCCGCGAATCTTGGCCGGGATGCCCTGACCGAAATCAACCACGGAAAGCACCAGTGTTTCTTCGTTGCCATACCTGCCAGGAAAATGCTGACCGCAGGTGAACACGCCGATTTCACTGCTGCTGTGTTCAAAGGCGTTGTTGTAGATTTCCCACATGTGCCCGACGATGGCGTCCCGCAGCCGCTTACTTACCTGCACCCAACCCCGGCCCAGCCAATATTGTTCGAGATAATCCATTATCCCGCCGACATCACGAGTCTTGTCCTCGCGGTACGGGATGGAATTGCCGCTCCAGGCCGAGGTCGGATAGCCAAAATTTCCGGCAAAACCGTTCTGGCAAAGGTTAGTAATGACCCGTTGGTCGCGCAGGGAATTCCAATCAAACTCCACCTTCCCGAGCCGAGACTCAATCAACCGCGCCAAGCCACCGAGAAAGGCGACAGCGTTAGGCCGGAGAAACCAGCAGGTCGAAAAATCAAAGCGCACATCTTCGAAATAGTCGTTCGTCTGACTCCAGATCGAAAAGAGCGTGGCAAAGTCTGCCCTTCCATCGTTGATCCGGGGAATCTGGATGACCTTCTGCGTCATACTCTCTCGCAATCCCCCCATGCGTTTCTAATTTCGGAAAACTCATCAGGAGACAGACATGCCGCACGCCATTTTTCAACGACCTCTGGAACAGGCAAGCTCCGCGAGTTGTAATATGACCAGAGCGCTGCTACCAGAATTGATGAGATGCGTCGGACTTCCAGCTTCTCGTCAAAATTCAAATCTGGATTGTCGCTATCGTATGCCGTATCGGCAAGTAGTCTATCAAGTCGCCTTTGGGCAGCTGCCTCCAGACTGTGAGAGAAACTGGTTGGCGAGTTTTTCAGGATACGGACGATGATCCACAGCGCCGAGCTTATGGAATGTGTTGGACACCACTTGAGGTATTGGCTGAGCATTGATGCCGGATCAGGTTCCACAGAACTTGCAGCAGCATCGTTGCCATCGAGAATAATTTTGGCGATTGCCCTGAGACCATCTCTTTGGATGTTATCTTGATTCGGAATCAATGCTTCATTGATTCGGTTATAAACGTCAGCCTTTTGGTCGGGGTAGATGTGAAGACACGCCGCTTCAGCTGCAAGGCCAGGCAATCCGTACTCCCGAACTTCCTTAAGAAGTCGACTGAGGGGAGTTTTAATTTCGTCAGGTGAATCTGTGCTGAGCTTGGGGCCTACGACCTCAGCAAGCAGTTCGAGCATACGGGCAAATCTTGCCCGAAACTCCTCTGGTATGGATGAAAAACCTTCAGGCACATTTTCCTTTTCACTCAGTCTGTCCTTGTCGGCGTCCCACCATTCGAGCAGGCGTTGCAGAATCTCGGTGGCGTCTTCCGCTGTCCAGATGCTTCCGCCATTGCCGTTTGCACCAATAACCTCGTGCACGATGGGGATATTTCCCCCCGTTATGCCGACTCCCTTGTCTTGCTTGTTTTTTTGAATCGGGAAAATCGTGGACATCACATAATTTTTGAAAAGCTGAGTAGGATCAACCTTCTCGGGATGGGGAAATCCCAGAAACGCAAATTTGTAGAAATCGGTAGCATCCGGCAAGCCATACTGATCAGTTACACGCCAGATGGCTTCTGCGAGGTTCTTGCTTTGGCCGTCGTCGAGCAGTTGTAACTTGTGCAGTGTTACCAAGGATGTTATCGCCCAACGTCGACGATCTGAGTCATCCAACGTCGCTTGCCGGAACAAATGGTCTACCAATCCGGGCTGAATTTCCAGGGCTGGCGCACATTCAGGCTTATGATCGAGTTCGAGCAGCAGGAAGGGGTTCAGAAATTCATCTTTGACGAGCAGATTCAGATTTTCGGGGAAAGGAATTTTCAGCAAGTCCGGAACCAGACTGCATTGCTCCACTTCAGACATAGAGCTTATGAGCCGGTTGGTCAGGTCCTTCACATTCCGGTAATTCGTTTTGTCGGGTGAAGCATAGATTCCGGTAACAAACTCAAGGACGCGGTGCTTCGTCTCGCCTGAACATTTGCAGCAAAGTCTCGACATGACTTCAGGCAGCAACTGGGCGAGGCGCACACCGTAACTGTCATTTCGGAAAGCATCGCCCGCGTGGATGTCATCCCGGCATTTATTGAGCGCATCCAGATAGCCGTGAATGAGCTGATCGGCCTCATGGGCTGTGAATCTGTAAACGGACTCGCGGCTGAAGAGGCTATCAACAGCCTTCGTATCCCCCAGCCTGGCGAGTGTGGCAATCGCCCAAAATGAAGAGTATCTCGAGATGCGTTGCAGACTTGCCTTAGCAGTGTCTTTTATTTTTGCGATAGAAAAATTTCCGACACCGAATGGCAAGCCGACCTCCTCGCAGAATCGGAGGAAGGAATAGGCGCTAAGCGCTTCCTGGTCGGTACTGCTAAAGTGGCGGGATCGAGTGACCCGGCCTATATCAAATTCTCGTTTCTCAGTAACGATTTTCCTCTCAACCGGCGGATTTTTCAGAGTCAACTCGAATAGCTTTATTTCGTTCCATGGGTCGCACTTGAACCCCTTTAATTCATTCCATCGATCATTGAATTGCGTCCTTTTGTCTTGCAGTGTTCCCCATTCACTTTTTTCGAGAGAAGCGGCATCCTGAATGTATTTCCCCAATAGCATCGCATTGCTCTCCAGGGAAACCAGGGTGAGATCTGCCATACCAACCTTCTGATTCAGTTTTTTTCTGACGTTTTCAAGTGCATCCCTGGCAATTGTTTCCGCCTCACTGAGCAAACCAATTTCAGCAAGCGCAGCTGCACGCTTGGCCATCCAGTAGGGCTGCGATTCGTTGGGTCGCCAGTTTTCAAGCCGCTGTTTAGCGTTGGGTAGATCCAGGGTAAAAAGGCTGAAGAGAAAGCCTTCGTAATTAAGAAATTCCCTTTGTTCCGCCGAAAGATGGTCGGAAAGGGTCTTGAGCCGGATTTCTGCTTCCTTCCATTTATCGAGATATCCCTCCTCCCGATAGAAGCGCAGCATCGCCACCGCGATGGCCAGCCACGCCTGCCGAAGGTCATTCCAAGGAAGATCTTGGAATTTATTTTCCCCAGGGTGGATCTGGCTCTTCGCGGGCGGATTTCCGTTTTGAAATGGCCAATATTTTTCGAGGAGTTTTTCGCAGAACTCTGCGATGTTGTTGAAAACCGGCAGCAGGCATCTTTCAAGCCGCCAGATCAGCTCGAAAGCGTATTGAATATCCAACCCAGGAGGTGGCTTTTCCGTGCCCGGAAGGTAGTTAACCCAGGCGTCCGTAAACACCCACAAGTTCTCACGGTTGCCATGCGGCAGGATCAGCCAGCCGGGATAGGCCTGCCGCTGCCGCCGCCATTCTTCCGTGATCTTCTGAACCTCTTCGATACGATCCGCACCGTGGGCAGGATGCATCGTTTTGGGATTGTAGGGCCAGTCAAGGGCATCCGGTTTTTTAGACCGTATATAATCGAAAAACCGGCTCAACGCCTTTTTGTGGTCGTGTTTCTCGATCCCGTCGCAGCACGAAAGGTCAACGACAATAATCCCGCGCTGTGCCAGGAGTTGCAGCCTGGCGGACGACAGATCAAACACTCCGACCAGATAGATTTTCTGCGTCTTGTCCTTGCCGAGATTGTCGCGAATCCAACCGATCCACTGAAGAAAATTGGGGTCGTCCCCGGAAAATCCGATCAGGCAGAAGGTGTTCTCAAGAAGCGCCTGCTGAACGGTATTGACGAAAGGGGCATAGTCGTGCGGATAACGCCGGTAATCCTCTTCGGTGATGATGAAGGGGCGCTCCGAAGGGAAGCTGCCGTGGAGCTTCACAATTCTGGGCTTGATGGCGTAAGGGATATCTTCTTTGTTGACCACCGGCTCATACCGCCGAGTCACGACCTTGGCGCTGGCCCGTTCTAACAAGGTGTCGTAATTGGTGGTGAACACATCCACCCACGGCAACTCAAGCAACTCGACATGGAGGCCGGATGGTTCGATATTCAGATCCGGGATGTTGGAGCGCAGCAAATTCTCCAGCGCGGGCCGACCGATGGCCGCCTGAACCTCCTCAGCCAGCCGCAGGACATTCAGATACTTTTGTTTGGCTGGATCAGGCGTAACCCCATGCGCCTTTTGATAAAAAAGGTCGCCCAGCTGGTTCCAATCGGGAAACCCATTCCCCGCGTTCTTGCTGAAGCCCGCGCCGACCATCACAGCGGCTCGCTCGGCCCATAAACGTTCCGCGATTTCGTTCAAATAGGGGCGGATCGAATCCGGCACATCGGCTTCGAATTCTTTGCTCATAGTACCCCCCTGAAGGCCTTGGCGAGAAGTGCAGCATGAAAGGCCTTGAGTTCTTCCTCGATACCAGCGGTTTCAAGCTGGATGAGCTGCCGACGCTTGGCGATTTCCGCAAAGCGTTTCTGTTCGTCGTATTCCGGAACGGGCACAAGAATCTTTTCCAGCTTTTTGAGCCCAAGTGTCCGGTTTCTTCCTGCCGAGCCGGGTGAAGCGGCTCGGATGTTTTCGATACCGCGTTCTCCCAGAAAGTGGTGACAGAGGAATTCTGACGTAGCCTGCCCTTCGTGGGGCACATAGGTAATAAATCGGTGCGAACCGACCCGGCCTTGGTCTTCGGCCTTGGCGACAGCTATCGCCTTTTCCCAGGCAAAGACGTTGTTGAAGACGAGGTCGCCTTGGTGGATGGTGTAAATCCGTTTGTTGCCGATCTGCTTGCCGGTCAACACCGGCTTCTGGAAGGTGCCCTTGCCAAAGCTGCGGATGCCCATTTCTTCATAATGACCGTCCGGCTTAGTCTTGACCGCCCGGCGAACGAGTGACGCAATCTCTTTGAGGGGCTTCCACTCAACCCCTTCGATCATTCTGCTGTAGAGTGCCTGGAGCAGTGCATCAAGCTCGGCTTCCCGTTCGGCGGCAAGATTCCGAGCCTCTTCGGCGCGGCGGGTCAGCTCCTCGATCCGCGCCACGATCCGGCGTTGTTCGTCAACAGGAGGCAAGGGAATTGTTGCCTCTCGAAGAAAATCCACAGGAACTCTCTGTTGCCCAGCGGCTCCGTGCATATTTTTCTTTGCTTCTTCGCGGAATTCTCTGTTGCGAACAAATAGATGCAGCCATTCAGGGGTAGTCAATTGTCCCGAACGCAAAACATGAAATTCCGTCGTTCCGAAACCAATTCCGTTCATCAGATTACGGGCTATTGCAGATTTTCCGTTTTCCATGCAGGGAGTAATTTTGGCAAATACGACATCGCCCTCGGCAAAATAGGTATACCCTTTTCGTACTTCTCCAATGCTTTTCACCTCCGACACGTCCATAGTCCCTGAGACATCGTCAACACGAGCCATTGGCACGAATGAAACGGGGATGCCGTCCTCGACTTTGGCGACTTCCCTTTTCTTAGGGTTTAGCAGGCAAACCTCATCGTCACCAAGTTTTCGTAGGGGCCAATCACTCATTCCCCATTCCCTCCGGCCAGCAATTCCTGCATCTCGGCAATCAGCCCCAGAATCCGCTCCTCCTTGGCGGCGACCGAGGCCAGAATCTCCTCCGGCTCGGCGTGTTCGACCGTCTCCGCCTCGATCAGGCCCAGCCCGGAAAGAGTCATGTTGTAGCCGCTGTCGATGATCCGCTGCGCCGGAACCAGCCAGGCGCGGCCCTCCTCGGTTTTGCGCTCAGGCCACATGGCCAGCAGGTCGGGGAAGTCGTTGCGGTACTGGCTGCCGAACTTTCGAGCCTTGGAAAGGGACGAACCGTCGCCGTCCACCTTGAAGAACCAGACGTTTTCGGTGGCCCTGCCGGTGTTCCGGAAGATGAAGAAACAGGTGGGGTTTGGCGTGTAGGGCTCGAACATCCCTTTGGGCAGGATCACCACTGCCTGCAGGTCGAACTCGCGCAGCAGCCGCTCCTTGACGGTGACGTGGCTTCCGGTATCGCCAAAAAGAATGCCGTTGGGGAAGATGATCCCGGCGGTGCCGCCGGGCCGCAGGCTGCGAAGGGCATGGGCCAGAAAGAGGACGTACTTGTCGCCCTTTTCGATGCGCAGCGAGCGCTTGGCGTCGCCCCGCGATCCGGAGAAGGGCGGATTTTCAAGGATGTAATCGAACTGGATTTCGTCCCACTTGTCCTCGCCGCCGCAGATGGAGTCGCGCTGGACCATGGGGCAGCGGTCGAAGCCGTGGAGCATGGCGTTCATGGCGGCCATGCGCAGGATGTCCTGATCGCCGTCGAATCCGTAAAAGGCTCCGGTCTGCAGGAAATCCCACTGGGCGCGGCTCAGCTTGTCGCCGATGCCGATCTTGCGCACCCCGCCGTCGGGCGACACCTTTTCGTGGACGAATTCCGGGCTTGTGTTGGCCAGCAGCATGTGCTCGTAGGCGGCGATCAGAAAACCGCCGGAGCCGCAGGCCGGGTCGCAGACGGTGCCGCCGATCCTGGGATCGACCATCTGGGTCAGCACCCGGATCAGGTGGCGCGGGGTGCGGAACTGAGCCGCCTTCTTTTGTCCGCCCAGCTCGCTGGCCAGATATTCGAAGAGGTCGCCCTTGACGTCGGCATCCATGCCGAGAAAGGAGATGGGCGCGATGATGTCCACTGCCCGCCGCAGGGTCGCTCCGTTGGGGATGACGATGGCGGCGTTGCGGAAAATGGCCCGCGCCCCCTGGGAGAGCTCCGGGTGCTTGGCCAGCAGCTGCAGGGTGTCGCGCAGGGTGCGCAGCATGGCCTCATTGTCCGGATTGGAGGTAAGCACACTCCAGCGCAGGGGGTCGAAATCGAATTCCTCATTCCCTTCCTTGAACGTGCCGAACAAGGTGCGGTAGTTGCCGTTGCGGGCCTCCTGCTGCTCGTGGTCCATCTCCTCCAGCATCTTCAGAAAGAGCAGGTAGGAGATCTGGGTGACATAGGTGATGGGGTTGGTGACGTTGTTGTCCCACATCACCTTGCAGAGAGATTTGAGGGTGTTTTGCAGTTGACCGCTGTCCATCAGGAATCCTTATCTTTATTACGCCGCAAGCAGGGCGTTCAGTTCGTCGACCATTTCCAGCAGCTGTTCCTTGCCGAAAAGCTGTTCCATACGGGTCAATCCGCCCCAGAGGGAGAACGGCGGCTGGCTGAAGAGACGCATGGTGATCTCCTCGCCGGTCATAACCCGCGCCTTGAGCAGGCGAAGCATCTGGGCCTGGGCCGGATTGATGCTGCTGGAGTGTTCCGAGACCCAGGCGTTGAAGGCTTTCTCGATGCGCTCGTCCCGGGTGAGGAAGCGATCCAGCCCCAGGGCCACACGGATGAAATCGGTGAGCGAGCCGGTGGGCTGCTCGAAGGCCCGGCGCAGGGTCTCTTCGTTGAAATAGTGCCGGGGCGAGTTGAGACGGCGTGCGAGCGCCTCCCATTCATCGTCGGCCAGTTCCTCGCCACGGAAGATCTTTTCCACCGCCGGATCGGTGCGTTTGAGCTCGACCACCTTCTTTTCCCATTCCTCGCGGTAGGTCTTGCGATCCATGGCCAACCCTTCCGGGCCGACCAGGATGATCTCGCGGGAGCGGATTTCGTCGTCGAGCGAACCCTCGGCGATGGTGAGAAACTCGCGATGGCCGCCCTCGGGATAGGTGGTTCCGGTTTCCGGCTGCGGCACGTCGCCTTCTTCAATCTCGCCGGTTTCGGCCGGACGTGAACCGGGAGAGACGCCGACCAGTTTCGGTTTGTCGTACCGCTCACCGGGGTCGTTGAACCGCTTCGAGTTGCCGACAAAGTCGTAGATGATGAATTCTTCCTTGCCGATCTTCGGGCACAGACGGCTGCCGCGTCCGCGCATCTGAGCGTATTTGATGGGCGACTTGGTCGGCCGCAGCATGATCAGGTTTTCAATGTCCTTCTGATCGTAACCGGTGTCGAGCATGTCCACGGATACGGCGACCAGCGGCAGCGGGTCGTACTTGAATTCATCGATAATCGGCTTGGGGTTGCCATTGTTGGTGTAGCAGGTGATCTTCTTGGCGAAACTCTGCCGAACCTCGGATGGCGAACGGTTGATCTGCCCCGAGATGCGCAGGCAGTCTTCGTCGGAAAGTAGCTTGTTGAACAGGCGCACGAGGATCGACGCCTGTTTTTCAGACACCGCAAAGACAATGGTCTTGCGCGGCCTGACCCTGGCCCGTTCAGCGTCAGCGGCGTAGTACTCCTGCAGGATGGTCTTGAGCCGGTCTTCGGATTCCACGTCGCGGCCCCAGGCACCGGGCTTGATCTCTTCGTCCTCCCACTCGGCCCCTTCGAAGGTCAAAACGCTTTCGGCGTGATAGACGCGATACTTGGTGAGATACCCATCGTTGATGCCGCGCTGGATGCCGTACTCAAAGGTAGGGCGGCCTTCTTTTTTGGCAGCGTCCCAGCAATCGAAAAAGATGTAAGTGTTGCGAACCAGACGGCGCTCGTGTTCGCTGATAAAGTGCAACTCTCCGGGGTTGGGGGTAGCAGTCAGGCCGACGTGGATGGCGTCGAAGTGACCGAGCGTGGCCCGGTGGGTGTTGTAGATTGAACGGTGGCATTCGTCGGTGACCACCAAATCGAAATACCCATGGCCGAAACCGTTGCCGCCGAGTTGGGTGGCAATGGTGTCCAGGGTGCCGACGACGATCTGCCCTTCCAGGCTGCGCTTGCCGCCGTAAAGGATGACCGTCGGCCAGTCGAGCAGGTATTCGTCGAAGGTTTCCTTGGCCTGTTTGGCCAATTCGATGCGGTCGACCAGAAAGAGCACGCGGGAAATGATGGCCGTTTGCAACCATCGCTTCATCATCATGGCTATGGTCAGGGTCTTGCCCGTACCGGTGGCCATCTCAAAGAGCATGCGTCGCCGACCGGCGATGAGCGCGTCATCCGCTTTTTGCAGACACTCAAGTTGGTAGGGACGTGCCTCGACCTCTTCGCCCTTGAAATCGAAGCGATGCGGCAGGGGTTGCAGTGACAGGCTCTGCCGGATGTCTCCCTTGCGGTGGACCTTGATATTGGCCCGCCGTTCGAGATCGGCCTGGCTGGGGAAACCCATCACCGGCCGGGCATCTCCATCGGTGTAATCCCAGAAATAGTGCTCCTGACCATTGCTCAGGATGACAAAAGGCGCTTTCAGCGTCAGGGCATACGCCTTGGCCTGCTCCTTGGCGGTGTAGGGATCGACAGCAAAACGCTTGGCCTCAAGAACTGCCAGCGGACGACTCCGCGTATCCTTCAAGAGGTAATCGGCGCGGCCGTCGGCGGCAGCCTCCTCCGTGGAGACCTGCGCTTTGTTGGTGATGCACCAACCTGCCTGCTCAAGCAGCCTGTCAATCAATATGCGGGCATCAGCTTCTGTGCTCATAGGCTGCATCCCTACTTGTTCACTAAATTACAATTCATCTTGGCCACCACGATTCTTGACCGACTCCGCACTCTCCGCCGCGCCGCCGGATTCAACCCAGGCATCCACTTGGCTTTTCTTGAACTTCCAGAGGCGGCCCATGCGGTGCGCGGGCATGCCATGCTTGTCGATCCATTTGTACACGGTGTCATTGCTGACCCCGAGGTATTTGCAGATCTCGGTTATCGACAACCAGCGGTCTTCCATCTCGTTCATGCTCAAAACTCCACGGGCGTTTGGTTTGCGGCCACGTCCGCCAGAGGCGAAACGGGAGGGTGCTGGACACACCTCACCCAGAATAAAAACTTCCTTAATATACATAGGCCATTCGTACGAAGTCAAACGATCTTTGCCGATTTCGGCCGAATTTATGCGAACTCAATCGACGCCATAGGTCGTGTGCCAGCTTGACCGAACAAGCACAAGGAGTGGCCAAGATTTTTTACGACCTGAACTGACACATCCCGCCGCCACCCGGTAAGTAAGCCCCATGGATATCAGTGAGCACGAAAAAAACCCCGACGCCCGACACTTTCTCCGTTTCTCCGTTAAGTAAGGGCATAAACCAAATCGAGGAGTGACCGACCATGGACATCAACGACCTGTTTGACGGAATCATGAAGAGTATCAACCAGTTTGCCGACGAAATCGCCGAGCAGCGGTTGCTGGAAAAAATGCAGGAAACCGGACGAGGTCCGGAGAATGGGGGTAAGAATGCGGAGAATTTCGAGGCGAAAGAGAAGCGGGGTGTGACGGATTTCCCGAAAAGGGAGTGATCGGGGCGGTAGCGCCGATACCCTGAAATCGGCGTAAGTTACTGACAAAACGCAGAAAAACAAAACCCGTCCAATAACCAGACGCGGTTAGTGGACGGGTCTGTCTTTTTTAAATGGTGGAGGCGGGGACCATCAAAATATATCAATAACTAACTGTAATACTTTCAAATTACAATTCGATTTAAAAAATATACCGTCAAAAATACCGTTGTAAAAAAGTTCATAACGCAATAATTCTATTTGATAACGGCTTGCTCCCTCACCTTGATATCGATCACAGTCTATGTCAGGTTGTTATTATCCACCTCATGCTCCGATCTGAATGGAAAAACACCTTACAAGGATAACGTTGACCAGCACCACGCTTGGGGGCTTTATGAACCATTTCGATAAATTATGCGTGGAGAGCTTTGTGGCGTCAAGATGATTTAGGGTGGCAACCACTCGATAGAGGTATTGTTCTCACTGACATTGTGAGGAATACAGGCAACATTCCTTGAAAATCCCGTTCGAGGACTGTGGCAAACAGTGCTCGGTTCAGAAGGAGCCCTCATTCCTCTAAAATAGCATCCTTGGGTAGGAAGGATTATGAGAAAGATCATCTGGGTACTGGCATTGATCGTGATTGCGGGAGGAGCCTACCTTTGCTTGTGGCCTGTGCCCATAGAACCGGTGAGTTGGAAAGCCCCAGCAGCACCGTCATACACAGGCGTACATTCGGCTAACAGTCGATTGTCCGGGCTAAATATTATCTCCCTCGGCGGAGAGGAAGGCCCAGAGCACATCGTGCTGGGTCAGGATGACAAGCTTTATGCCGCCGTAGCCAGCGGCAACATCCTCAGGATGAATCCAGATGGTTCGGCTCAGGAGGTGTTCATCAATACTGGAGGCCGGGTTTTTGGCTTCGATTTCGACGGTAAAAGGAACCTTATAGCTGCTGACGCTATCAAGGGTCTCTTGTCCATAAGTCCCGGTCGAGAGATCACGGTTTTGGCTGATAAAGTCGGAGAGGACCCGATTCGCTATGCCGATGCAGTAGTTGTGGCCAGAAACGGAAAAGTCTATTTCAGTGATGCGTCGACCCGGTTTTCGCCGGCGGTATGGGGCGGCACCTTTGAGGCAAGCATCTTGGATTTACTCGAGCAATCGTCCACGGGTCGAATTCTTGAGTATGATCCTTCCCAAAAGACTACACGAGTCGTGGCACATGGGTTTAGTTTCGCCAACGGTGTGGCTCTGTCCGATGACCAAAAGACCCTGTTCGTTATCGAGAGCGGCAAGTATCGAGTATGGAAGATTGCGGTTGATGCTGACAACTTGAACGTGGCTGGCGGGTCATCCCAGGCTTCCGTTCTATTAAACAACCTGCCTGGATATCCGGATAACCTTATGCGCGGCCTGGACGGGAAAATCTGGCTGGGCTTTGTAAAGCCTCGCAGCTCGATAGTAGATTCGATGGCAGACAAACCTTTTCTACGCAAGGTCATTTTTCGCCTGCCGCGTGTATTGTGGCCGGTGCCCAAAGCCTATGGACACGTGATTGCATTTACCGAGGACGGAAAGGTTGTGGCCGATTTGCAGGACCCGAAAGGGGCCTATCCCGAGACTACCGCAATTACTGAAACCAGTGATCGACTCTATGTACAGAGCCTTCACGCCAAAGGACTTGGCTGGATAATAAAAGACTGAAAGTCGCTTGACTGACCGAGTTTAAAGCCATTGGATCAAGATTAGCCAAAGAAATGATTAGCTGATGAATGGCATACTCATTCCATCTGTTTCGAAACGATTCCAGAATATTAGAGGCGTTGGCAAACGTGCTCGTCTTTTGATTCGCGGTGAAAAATGCTGATATTGCGCAAATTTAAACGAGCGACAAGACAATCTGTATCAGAACAGCGCATACAATTTTTTTAATTTTGACAATTTCTGAATGCATATCGTCCAATAAAAGTGATTTATGAATATATTTAAAGCGGCAAACAGGTCAACGTTTATGATCGCAATTGTCTTATACATAATTGCGCTGTTGGGCTACGTCGGTTGGAATTATTTTTATAATAAGAGGGAAATTCTAAAGAATATCGACTCTGAATTATATAGAAGTGCAGTTGCCTTGAAGTATATTTTACCAGAAGATCTCCACGATAGAGCGGTTGACGGGCAATCTATTTCAGCTAACGAGGATAAATACATTGCCAATAAGCTGACAAAGCTGGTCAAAGAAACAAGTCTTAAATACGCCTACACCATTATTAAACAGGGGCAAAAACTGTTTTTTGTGGCATCGGATATTTCAGCAGACCCTGAGACCGAGAGGGGGACGTTTTATTTCTATCAATATGAGGGAGCCGATGATACTTTTATAAGTGCTTTTGAAAAAAAGGTGCCAAGTTATAAAACTGTATCAGACCAATGGGGTACTGTAAGAACTGTAATAGTGCCTGAAAAGTCACCGGGAGGCGTAAAATATCTTGCATGCGCTGATTATGATATCACTCATATAAATAAGTTACTTCAGAAAAACTTACTGCGGTCAATAGCAACCATATTTTTCTTTTTAGCATTATATATCCCAATCATTATAGTCTATACCAAGCTTTATGGCGAATATTTGAGCTCACTTCGAAAGCGCGAGGAAAAATATAGGACTCTGACTGAATTATTGCCCATCGTTGTATTTGAGTTAGACAACCAAGGCAAAATAAAATTTGCCAACAAGTCTGGGGTCCAAATGACTGGCTATGACCAAAGTGATTTTGAAAAAGGTTTAAATATTGTAGATGTTATTGCCCCTGAAAGTCATGAAACTGCATTGAAATTGTACGATCAAGTTTTACAAGGCATTTACTCGGATGGCGCGGAGTATCAAATTCGGCGGAAAGACGGCAGTACTTATTATGGCTACATTAATACAAGGCCAACGCTCGATAGCGATTCCCCAGGCTTGATAGGATATATTTTTGACCTGACCCGCCTCAAAGAGGCAGAATTTGCACTTCGGAAAAGTGAAGAAACGCTAATAAGGTCGAAGAAAATGGAATCTTTGGGGCTATTAGCAGGCGGTGTCGCTCACGATTTAAACAATATTCTTTCTGGAATTGTAAGTTATCCGGAGTTGCTGTTAATGGATTTGCCCGAGGACAGCAAACTCAGGAAACCGATTGAAACAATGCAGGAGTCCGGGCATCGGGCTGCCGCTATTGTACAGGATTTATTGACCGTTGCAAGAGGCGTAGCCACTACAAAAGAACCGATAAATCTAAATGACCTTATAAACGATTATTTGAGTTCTCCGGAGCATGATAAAATAAAACAGTTTTACCCTTTAGTCTCAGTCGAGATAAACTTAGATGCCGATTTACTCAACATCAAAGCCTCTTATGTCCACATCAGAAAAATACTAATGAACTTAGTGTCAAACGCTTCAGAAGCTATTGAGGGCAGTGGTATTATTTCTGTGTCAACAATGAATCGATATATTGATAAGCCCTTTAAGGGATATGAGAATTTTTCAGCCGGTGAATACGTTGTTCTGTCTGTAAAAGACAATGGCTCAGGAATATCTCCAGACGATCTTGAGAGAATATTTGAGCCGTTTTTTACCAAAAAAATTATGGGCAGAAGCGGTACTGGTTTAGGCTTGGCTGTTGTATGGAATACAGTACAAGACCACAAAGGTGTTATTGACGTGAAAAGTGATAAAAACGGTACGGTTTTTGAAATATACTTTCCGATAACGAGAGAAGAGATATCGACTAAGGATTTGTCTATGTCCATTCAAGACTATATGGGCAATAGCGAAATGATACTTGTCGTTGATGATTTGAAAAGGCAGCGAGAAATATCGTGTAAAATGTTAACCGTTCTTGGCTACAAAACAAAATCTGTTTCCAGCGGAGAGGATGCAATTGAATATTTGAAGGAACATTCCGTGGATTTAATATTGCTTGATATGATTATGGTTCCGGGAATAAATGGCCGCGAAACCTATGAGCGCATCGTCAAGATAAATCCTAGACAAAAGGCTATAATAACCAGTGGGTACGCTGAGACGGATGACGTAAAGGCAATTCAAAATTTAGGCGCCGGACGTTACTTGAAAAAGCCACTTACTATTGAAATATTAGGGCTGGCCGTTAAGCAGGAACTAGAGAAATTACAGCCTTGAAATATACAAGAATTTTTCCCTTTTGATTAATTAGATCAAACACTTTAGGGTATAGAAAACGCGTATGCTTCTTCAATCTTCCTGACAGCTGTAAGACATGGAATACCATTTTTTTTAAGGCGGGGTGTACCGAGATGGTCATCAAACGGCCATTTTGAGGCGAGATGGGTGCAGCTGGTCATCGAGGGGAAAAAGCTGACCGGCCCTACCTTGATTTTGATCTCAGGCTCTGGCAGACTGATCAATACCGGATTCATTCCAACAGTTCCTGAATGATTCCAGAATATTACCTTCGGTGGCAAACTATTACGTGGTCTAAGGCATCAGAAATCCCAGGCGTCATCGGGCCTTCTTGGACATCCTCATTGCTGTTGCCAATTAGCTCATCTCTGCTAAAATGCCCGGCATAAACTCCATTGCTCGGTTTGGTACCATTTCTTTTATGTGCCGGGTTCGTAGGATTTGACAATATCATTGGAATTGTAAAACCGGGCAATACTTTCGGATAATGCAAGAATTGTTTAATCGACGTCGTCCCACCACACACCCTTAATTTGTATGCTGGTGGATCACAATACATATAATCTGGTTTCCAAATATGTTCAAAAAGCCGGAATTTCTTAACTGGGAAGGCTTCTGGTGGGGATCGGAGCCGGACAGACCTGACGACCTTGAAAAATGGCGGAGCCGATTTGCAAAATCGATGCTCGCTTTCGGGGTCGTCGTTTTCCCTCTAGCGATGCTTTTCACTGTTCCCTTATTCATTTCTGAGCGAAGATACGGTCTGATCGCCGCTGACGTAGCCTTTTGGGTTTTTCTGGTGTGCCAATTGTTCATTTTCAGGTTCCCGCCCAAGACCAACAAATACGTAGCTTTGGCCGCCATTTACTTCATGACGATCCTGTTTCACATTACCTTGGGTCCTTTTGAGGTGCGTCCGGTCTGGCTTGTCACCTGCGCGGTGTTTTCAGCCATATTCCTCGGGATTCCCGGAGCGATAGCCGCAGGGCTAATCCATATCTGCCTGCTCCCTTCCCTTTACTTACTGATGGGGCCAGCAAACCCTGCCTGGTCCGCAGTCTACGAACTCCCACCGAACAGATGGATCGTTTTCCTATTTAACACCTGGGTTCTCGCATTAGCCAGCAGTCTGGCGGTTGGATTCCTGCTCAGCCGTCTGGATCGCGCATTGAGGGATGAGCAGCACACCTCAGCGAAAATGAGCCGACGGGGCGACGAACTGGAAAACGCCAATAAAAGACTGAAGAAGGAAATGTCCCAACGGGAGGTTGCCGAAGAAGCTCTGGTAAAAAGCGAAGAGAAATATCGACTTCTGGCCGAAAACGCCATGGATGTTATTTACACCGTGGACATGGACCTCAACCTGACATACATCAGCCCATCCGTTCTGCGGGTGCGCGGCTACACTCCTGAAGAATTGATGAATATGAAGCTGACCGACCATCTGGCCCCAAACTCCGTCGAGACCGCGGCGCAGGTCTTGGCCGAGGAGTTGGAGATCGACGCAGCCGGTAGCGCTGATCCCAAAAGGTCCCGTACGATAGAGCTCGAGGTGTTTCGCAAAGACGGCTCCACCTACTGGAGCGAGGCGAGTTTTACCTTTATCCGCAATGAAATGGGCCAGCCCATAGGCATCTTGGGCGTCAGTCGAGACATCAGCAAACGAAAGGCGGCCATAGAACGGTTGAAAACAGCCGAGGCCCGGCACCGAGCAGTTCTGGAGGCTTCGCCTGATCCTATAGTCACCTACGACATGGAGGGACGGACTACCTATGTCAATCCCGCTTTTACAAGCGTTTTCGGGTGGACGGAACAGGAGCTTTTAGGGCGCAAAATCGATTTCGTCCCTGAGGAGGAATTACCAAAGACCAGAAAGCTAATTAAAATGGTTTTGGCTGGCAGGAGCAGTTCTGGAGTTGAGACACGCAGGCGGACCAAATCCGGCAAAATCATTGAGATTAGCCTGAGTGCTGCGGTTTTCAACGATCCTGAAGGGAGGCTTCAGGGAAGCGTTGCAATTTTGCAGGACATCACTGAGAGAAAGAGATTGGAAGCCCAATTGATGCAGATACTCAAGATGGAAGCCATCGGCACCCTTGCCGGCGGAATTGCACATGATTTCAACAATCTTCTGATGGGTATCCAGGGGCGCACTTCACTATTGGATATGGAACTTGGCTCATCCCATCCTCAGAAGGAACATATCGAAGCGATAGAAGAATACGTTCAAGGTGCAACTCAATTAACCAAGCAACTTTTAGGTTTTGCACGGGGCGGAAAATACGAGACCAAGCCAATAGATATGAATACAATTTTGGTGGCTTCCGCTGAAATGTTCGGGCGTACCCATAAAGAAATTCAAATTCACAAGAAACTAGAAGTCGGGCCATTGGTGGTAGTGGCGGACAGGGGACAGATCGAGCAGGTACTGCTGAACATTTTTATCAATGCATGGCAAGCAATGCCTGTCGGTGGCCACATCTACGTCGAGACTGCATTAGTTAGCTTCAACGAGCCTGATAGCGAAATGCAACAAATAGAACCAGGGCTATATGTGAAGACCTCTATCACAGACACGGGTGTCGGCATGGACGAGGCGACCCAACAGCGGATATTCGACCCATTTTTCACCACCAAAGAAAAGGGGCGTGGTACGGGTCTCGGTCTGGCTTCTGCTTACGGCATCATTAGAAATCATCATGGAAAAATTACAACCAACAGCGAAGTCGGCCACGGAAGCACCTTTAACATTTATTTGCCTGCCTCGGATAGCAGGGCAGAAATAGTAGACACGGAGGAAAGTGTTCCGGTTCAAGGGTCGGAGACTATCTTGTTGGTGGATGACGAAAAAATGATACAGGAAGTTGGGTGCGCAATGCTGGAAAAACTCGGGTACCGAGTCTTTGTCGCCACTAACGGTCAGGAAGCCATAGAAATTGTGGTTAATCAAGGTAATTCCATCAATTTAGTAATTCTTGATCTAATTATGCCGGGTATCGACGGAGGCAAGGCTTTTGAGAAGATTCGCAGGATTAATCCAACGATTCCGATCATACTATCCAGCGGATATGCAATCAACGGTCAGGCAACTGAAATAATGAACCAAGGATGTGACGGTTTTCTGCAAAAGCCGTTTAAAATTTTCGAATTATCCAAGAAGATACGTCTAATTTTAGATACGAGCAATGTGTAATGATCCGACTTAGTGAAGCCAGCTACATCATCCTTTAAATTACCAGAGTTCCAATTGACCAATAGGGCTTAGATCGTTGTTATTCCTAAAGTTGAAAACTAAAGACTGGCATACTCATTCTGTCGGTTTTTTAACGATTCCAGAATATTACCTTTGGTGGCAAATAGTCCGCGGTTATGAGCTCGCGGCAGTTCAGTGAAATATGGGTGCCTCTATTCGCTAATTTTGATATCAAGAAGATATCTCTGTGCTGACCTGAATTGTAATGTTGAGAATAAAACTTTGCGCAATAGCTGTGACAGCTACGGTCACACCCAAGGGTCACTTGAGACATCTGCATAACCCAGTAAAAGAATATTCACATAGAACCCCCAAAAAGTTGAGGTGGACATGCCGTATAGCAATTTGAGCGGATCCAATCTATGCCGAATTAGACGTGGCTTCATCCCATCATTTCTATTTCTAATCTACTTCCTTGCATTCTTGATGGGCTGCAAAACTGTAAATATGTCAGTCGAGGAGGCCAAGAATGTTGCTGTCGAGTTTCAGGGGACGTACAAGACCGTGCCCCCGAGGGGCTTGGGAGTGACGATCGAAAAGCAGGTAGCGTACTACAAAGACCCACCGAACTTACCCGCTGAATATCTGGTGCCGCGAAAGCAGTACACGGATGATGAACTCAATGACGTGTATAAAGGCGTTAGCGGAGCACCGGATTGGGCGGAACCGAGATACTATGCCACGTGGGCTTATAATGAATATATGTTGGGCAACCTCAGCCTTTCAATCCGGTTAGTAGATCTGGTGCCCCCCAAATCTGTTTATGTTTTAAATAACATGGAAGGTTTTGCATTCAAAGCCTTGATCCTGGCAGAGGCCGGTGACTACAAAGGGGCCGAGTCAGCGTTTTCTTCAGCAGATTACTTTTATAGCAAATATAGGCGGGTAAGTGGAGATCGTGGCATTCTCGCCAGAATACTGCTGGCGACGGCATTCATGACTCGTTCCAGGGCTGCAATTTATTTTTCCCGCGGAGATTTGGCGGCGGCAGAGCAGGAGTATCGGCAGCTTTTGCTTGACCTTGATAGATTCCGGCACAGTGGCGCTTTGGCTGAGCCCACGAATCACGAACCCGAAGCCCTGGTAAACCTTGCCCGGGTTCTACTGGCCCAGGGGCGCCTAACGGAGGCAGAGATCAATGTGCGCGAGGCTATTCGGCTGGGAAACACCAATTGCATGCCGCATGCTTTCCTTGCCTTGAGCAAAATTTTTTTTGCGCAGGGGCGCTTTGAAGATGCCCGGGTATGCGCCCGTACGGCTTTGCATATCACGATGACTCTGCGGGTGCCCATTGACGCTTTTATTCGGGCCAATGTCCGTGCAGATTATGCGCGCGCACTTTTAGCCCTGGGGCAGTACAAGGAATCTCTGCAGCAGTTTAACCTGATAAAAGAAGAGTTAAAGACCGATCCTGCGACCTTTGACCGCCGGTTCAAGGGGAATGCGGAGTGGGGCCTGGCGCTGTTGATGAACGGTGATGCCCAGGCGGCCATGGAACAACTGGAGTTCGCTGCCCGGCAAAGTGAAAATATTTTGGGTACCGATACCTATGCCCTGGCCGAACTGCGTGCCTTGCACGCCATGGCGCTGGCCCAGTCCGGGCAACCAGATGCTGCGCTGAAAGCGTTTGACCAATACGTCCCCGCGCTTCTTAAAAAATGGGAAACCAATGAAGAGGGTATTAACTCTCAAAATGCCCGGTCCTTCAAGTTCAAATTGATATTGGAAGCCTACATTACGCTCCTTGCCGACAGCGGACAGCCCGCAGACGCCGAAAGAAGCTTTCAATATGCCAGCGCTTTGCAGGACAAGCTGATCGGCCGAGCGGTGGCCCTGAACTCGGCCCGAACCGCGGTGAAGGATCTCGCTCTCACCGACCTGATCCGGCAACAACAGGATCTGGAAATGAAACTTTCCTCCTCTAAAAACCGGCTTGCCAACGCCCTCTATGCGCCCCCTGAGCTGATAAATACCGAGGTTATTACAGAGCTGCGCAACCAGGTAGAGACCCTCAACCTCGCTACGGGAACCCTCGAACAAGAAATCAAGAGCCTTTTTCCCGAGTATGCAAATATCGTCAACCCGGATAATGCCGATGTGGCCAAAGTCCGCAATACGCTGGATGACACCGAGGCCCTGATCTCCATCTTTTCCGGCAAAAACGCGACGTTCATCTGGGCCATTCCGAAGACCGGCCCGGTGTCCTTGGCCAAGGCCCCGATTGGAAAAGCCAAAATGGCCGGCTTGGTGGGTAAATTGAGAAAGGCCCTTGATCCCGGCGCGGTGTTCAGTATCATGGAATTGCCGCCATTTGATTTAAAGCTTGCATACAGTCTTTATGAGCAAACATTAAAGCCGGTTGAAGCCGGCTGGAAACAGGCCAAGAACCTGATCGTGGTCATCCAGGGACCGATGGGACAAATTCCGCTTTCCATCCTTCCGACCACGTCAGATTTTCAGACCGATCGCGTCCCAGGCAAGCCGGTCTTTTCTAACTACAGCGATGTGAAGTGGCTGATCAATACCCACTCGGTTACGGTCTTGCCGTCGGTTTCCGCCCTGGTCAACCTGCGATCCGTTGTTCCCGAAGAAACAGAGCGGGCCGCCTATGTCGGTTTTGGTGATCCCTATTTCAACCAGGAACAGCTGGCCGCGGCTGAAAATGAGGCCAAGCAGAAGGAGGCGCTGCTTGCCATGCGCAATGCCCCCATCCAACTGCGCGGCATTCGTGTTACACAAGCCGGTGAGCTCGATAAAAAGAAAATCGCCTCCATCGGTATCGGTATGCTCAACCGCCTGCCGGATACCCGTGAGGAGGTCATCAACATTGCCGCTACCTTGAAGGCGGATACTGAAAAAGATGTTTTCTTTGGAAAGCAGGCCAGTGAACAGACCATTAAATCCCTGGATCTCAGCAACCGCAGGGTGGTGGTCTTTGCCACCCACGGCCTGGTGCCCGGCGACCTGGACGGGCTCGATCAACCAGCCCTGGCTTTGAGTGCCCCGGATGTCACTGGCAATGCCGACGAGGACGGCCTGTTGACCATGGGCGAGATCATGGGGCTGCGTCTGAATGCCGACTGGGTAGTCCTATCGGCCTGTAACACCGGGGCGGCCGAAGGCGAAGGCGCCGAAGCGGTGTCGGGACTGGGGCAGGCCTTCTTCTACGCGGGTGCCCGCGCCCTTCTGGTGACCGGTTGGCCGGTAGAAACGATCAGCGCCAAGCTTTTGACCACCGATCTGTTCAAAAGGCAGCTGGACAACCCGGGTATCAATCGAGCGGAGGCACTGCGGTTGACCATGAATGCCATGATTTCGAAAACCCATGAAGAGGGGTTTTCTTATGCCCATCCTATTTTTTGGGCGCCCTATGCCATTGTAGGTGATAGTCGCCGTTAGTGTTTCATTGTGAAGCCTTCTATAATGCATGTTTCCTTTGGCAAGGAAGACTTTCGCATTTAATTATATGGCCAATAAAGCAGAACTGAACTCAAACTACGACCATCATTCCTTCGGTTAGAGAACCCAAATATCCTGTTTCGACTTACCACCCCATACGCCTATGCCTCTACAATATTCCTGGCAGATGAAAACTGTGGAATGCCATTTCTAAGGCGGGGTGCACCTACCGAGATAGTCACCAAACGGCCATTTTGAGGCGATATGGGTTGCGGAATGGCCACCGGAGGGCTGGCTGAGCGGCCATACCTTGATTTGGATCTCGCGCTGTGGCAGACTGAGCAATACCAGTATCATTCCGACGGTTTATAAGTGATTCCGGAATATTATCGTCGGTGGCAAACATTCTGTGGTTCAAACCTAACTCAATCTGCGGATCTTTTATGAATAAATTATTTTAGGTTTCTGTACTTTTTGTCACAATTTTAGGAAAATACCTATCCAAATCTCTGCCTGTCTCTATGGAATCCATCACTTAAACCCGCACCACTAAGGCATTCTATTACCTTCCGGATTATTGCATGATTCTTGCTTACATCATCACTCAATTTCAGGAAACAAGACAAAGCCAAACCGCCCGTGAGGGAGGGACGGAAAGCCATGGATCTCTCAGGGGCGAGGGCCCCAGATCCGAGAGACAGCCGGGTTGGCTACAGTGACGCGGTTCGGACTTTTTTTACTTCCAATACATGCAATCCAAATTTCCAAATAGGAGTGGATTATGAAAAGAGTATTTGGCATTTTATGCATTCTTTTGTTATCATTCAGTTTTTCAAGAACAGCTGGGGCTGACCCAGTTAACTTGAATACGTGGACAGCAGAGTCTTATCCAGCGGTATCTGGCTTTCCGGCAGGATCATGGTCCGTGTCTGCTGATGGGAGTACGGTTACCCAAACAAATAATGGCCAGCCAACTTTTTTCTACAGTGATTTCGATGCTTTCGGAACGCTTGCACAGGGTAAAATATTAGTAACCGGCACCGATGATGATTATATTGGTTTTGCATTGGGGTTCCAACCCAATGACTCTTCAAACGCAGCGGCTGACTACCTATTGATCGATTGGAAAAGCGCAACTCAGAACTATAATTTCACCGGGACACCCGTAAGCACCCCTGGCAGTACAGCATACGCGGGGCTTGCTGTATCGAGAGTAACAGGGATACCCACGGCGGATGAGTTTTGGGGACATAAAAACTTTATTGAAAATCCAGGAGGTGGGCTCCAAGAACTCCAGAGAGCAAACACCTTGGGTGCTACTGGGTGGGGCCTGGACACTCAATACGAATTTCGCTTTGATTTTGGTCCGAATGACTTGGAAGTATTTGTAAACGACGTTCTCGAACTTGATATTGCTGGCGTATTTTCAGATGGGCGCCTTGCGTTTTACAACTTCTCCCAAGCCGGCGTAACTTATTCTGCTTTCACGCTTGATGATGGAAATTTTCCTAATCCTGTCCCTGAACCCGCAACTTTGCTTCTTCTCGGTACCGGTCTTGTAGGGCTTGCCGGGGCACGGCGTAAACTTAACAAAAAGTAACCGACTCTCCATATCCAAAGCAAAAAAAGGCGGAGTTATTTGCTCCGCCTTTTTTGTTATCACACCGTGATCTACGCCTATGCCCCTTCAATATTCCTGACACCTGAAAACCGAGCAATACCATTTCAAAGCCGGGGCCGGGATCATCCCTTCCCCGGCTTCATGTTTTATCCGTAGATGGTTTCAACCCACCGGATGGCCTCTTTGTCGCACAGGAATGTTCTGCGGGCAAAAATACCTTCGATCAATTTATCCTTGCCGATTATACAATCGACCGTTTAACAGGGAATTGTTAATTCCGACTGTTTAAGTTGCATTTCACTAACCAATGTCTTAGTTTTAGAATCAGCATTACGCCTCCCCAGTGGATAGGGGGGAGGCTACTCACCTCAAATTCCTTCCCTAAGCATAGAAGCATTTTATCCGCTTATCAGCAGTGGCTATAGATGGGATGCTGACTTAGTCCTATGGAAACCATGTAGCCATTGTTAGATCACTTTATCCATCACAACCACAAATTCAGAGAGGAGCACTCGATGAAGATAGCCAAGGATGACATACCAGTCAAAATTAACGCACCGGGTGCGGTGGCACGACAAAAGACGAATTTCGGCGACGCGACCGGATATGGGAGGATTAGCGGTGAATACTTTTCTCTCGGCGCCGGTGCGGACATCTCGCCATTACTTGTGGGGTTGGAAGGAGATCTTTGCCAAAGTCCACACTGGGGTTATCTTCTGCAGGGGGGACTTACCGTTACCTACGCAGATGGCAACCAAGAAATGGTAAGCGGCGGCGACCTGTTTTACTGGCCGCCCGGTCACACGGTCAAAGTCGGCCAAGATGCCGAGGTCATTTTGTTCAGCCCGCAGGACGAGCATAGTAAGGTCATCAATCACATGCTGGGAAAGATGGGCACCTAAAAGGTGCCAATCTGCAAAATCCATGTGATTTCGGGATATTGGTAGGATCGGCAAATTCTAAGCCGGGGCGGGGCATCCCTTCCCCGGTTTTTTCGTATAATTAGAAGGCGACTCCCAGCCGCCGGCCGGCGACCTATAAGGGCTCTCTGTGGGGGAACGATGGCAAACCAAAAACAGACTATGGGGCCGTTTAGGTAGGTCCCACCTTGATATTAATCTAAGGCTCTGGAAGACTGAGTAATACCTGACTCATTCCAACAGTTTTTAAATGATTCCAGAATATTACATTCGGTTGCATAGTCCTCGGTCACAAAGATGTCAAATCGACGATGATCTATGCCCATGCCTTCAATCGTGGGTCATCCGGCGTACGGAATCCTGTGGACGGTCTTTGAGAGGCGTCTTATAACGACCCGCATAACACGCCGATCTAAATTGACCGACCAATAAAAATGCTTTGAGTCACAAGGGGTTAAGTCAATTTCTGTAGAGTTTCTGAAGGTGCCTTATACGGACAGAAACGAAAAATTCCGCATCTTATGCGGGTCCATCTATTTATTGTTAGGCCATAGAAGTACAGAGAGGAGAGCACGATGAGCAACAAACAGGTGGCACCTGAGACCAAAGGGATTACGGTGAAGTTGCTTGCAACTATGGACCTTGGCCTTGAGATTGAGGGCATGGTAGGACGCCAATTCCGAATGCGCATGTTCACCTTCGAACCCGGAGCCGTCTTCGGCCCGATTCACGACCATAAAGACAGACCGGGCATTGTCTATATACTACAAGGAACGATCACTGACCATCGAGATGGAGTCGCGACGGACTATGGGCCGGGGGTAGGCTGGCCCGAGGACCGGAACACGACACACTGGCTTGAGAACAGAGGAACGGTTCCTGCGGTGGAGATTTCGGTCGACATAGTTAGGCAAGAATAAGTTCAGGCCCAACATTAAACACGGTTGCGCCTAACAAGGCAAATTAACTCGGATGCAAATTCCGCTGCGCTCCATTTGCACCGGTAATTTGCAACGTTACAAACCGTGCATTCCGCCTATCATTGGTCTATGCCGGTCGATGCGCTTCAATAGACCAATATCTGACTCATTCCAACGGTGCACAGTTTTGTGTGCATCCTGCCCAAATTCCGGTGCATCGCACCGGGTAACATACATGTCCATCCACCCCGCGATAATTGAAAATCGAGGTGCTCGAAATATGCTTTGATTCCTTAACTAACTGTCAAATTGGTTATGTAACTATCTGAAAAGAAACGTATAGATAAATACTAACGGAAAAAATACCGTCGGATATACCGTCGGCGTCTTTCTCTTTCCGCCTTCATCTGCACAATTATCACTTAGCAACCATCCCTGACTTCCGGAATCTTTCAATTATAGCATCGGCGATTTCTGTGGCGCCCGTTTGTTGGGTAGGGGCTGGTTTTGACAGACCATGAATAATCTCCCCCTGGCGTGCGCAAGATACCTCGCCGTAGCTTAGAAAGGTGGTCAACACCTTTTCATGTCCCAGGTTCTGGCTCCAGGCCTTGAACTGTTCAGGCGTCCTGCAGACCTTCTGACCGAGTTGAACAAGGGTATTTCGAAAACTGTGAGGGTTGAAATACGGCAGCCCGGCGCAGGCAAAAGCTTCTCGGAACATTGTTCGGATGGGCGTGGCGTTGCTCCAGTGAACCCTTTTCAATCCCGCGGCCTCGAACTGGCGCGTAGCTCCCTGGCAGATTAATGTGGCCGGAAACAGCGGGTCATCATTGCCCCACAGTTTTTCATCCCGAAGATAGGACACCCAGTCGGAGAATATTTCGAGCGGTTCGTCACCCACGGGGAAAAAATATGTCACAAAGGTCTTGCTGAACTTCGTTTCAACCTCCCGCGCATCCTGGTGAACGCATCCGGCGGCCAGGTTGACATGCTTGAGCTTCAGCGAGGCGATGGCGCGGTCCCTGGCTCCGGACAAAAGGGTGAATGCCATCAAAGCACGATTTCGGCACTCGATCTCGGTGCCGGCCGGCATCGTGCTGATCACATGCCTGATCTGCTCCGGGGTGGGGACCTGTTGTTGCCGTTTTGCAGTGGCGATCCGGGTGTCCTTGTCCGACAAGTTGAAATATTCGGCATCCGAATACTGAAACCGTGACTTGTAGCCCGGCTGCCATGCCAGCCACTGGAAAAACCGCTTGAGCTGTGTGAGGGTCGCATGCAGGGTCGCCTTGCTGAGCTTTTTTCCTGACCGCTGGCCCCTTTGCTCGGCAAGATGTTTCTTGAAGGCCACGGCCTGCTGGAAATGAAAGGCCTTGAAATCTCGATACCGGGTATATGCCTCAAAGCGGCTAAGGGCCTTCGCGGCCGCATCGACTGTTGGCTCGCTGTGGCGCTTGGCCTCCTTCAGGAAGGCGAAGTATTTGCGCTTGATGCGCTCATTGGTCGGGTTGTGTTTTTTCATGGTCGGATATCCCCTTTGTTGAAGTCACTGTTTACGGTAGGGTTGACCCTATCAATTATGTGTCGCAGTGCTTCCGGGAAGCTGATGTCTATTTTCCCAAGGATTTGATCTATTTTATCCAGACTGACGTGTCGGTTCATGATGACATCGCAGTCGGGGCAAATTGCAACGAGATTGCCGATTTTATCGGTGATAGCGACATAATCCGCCATGTCGCCGGCCGGCCTTTTAGGCGCGCGGCAGCGCACGCAGTACAGCTCCCCCGGTTTGCACTTCTGTTTGTTCTTAGTTCGGCGGGCTTTCAGAAAGTCCACTATGACGAGACCGAGAATGAGCATGGGGCGCTTGTCGTCGACAGTGGCGAGTCCACCCTTTACCCAGTGACGCACGGTGTTTTTGTGGACGCCGAACAGCGTGGCGATCTCCTCCACTGTGTAGCTACGGTGGATTTTAACCAGACGGTGGTTGGGTTGACGTCTTTTCATTGCCTATCCAAACAGTGAAAGTTGCCTGTCATGATCGTGGCCGAAATCATCCTTGATCTGGCTCGAAGCTTTGACAGTTTTTCCTTTTGACGGAGTGGAAACCGGTAAAACCGGCGAAACCGATTCCAGCACTTCAACTTGCCAGGCCTCCGCCGAACGGTTGCCGCTGGAACGAACAAAGCGCATGCCATCGACGATTTGACCGACATGCCGCTTGATCCACCAGCCCAGCTTGCGGCGGTTGATTTGACCGTGCTCTTCGGCGATGTCCCGCAGCACCTCGCCCAAAACCTGGTGCTCCTGCGAGTTACCCTCCACGAGCTTCACGGCATCTCGCACCATGCCTGGTCCCTTCCCGAATGTGGCCTGCCAGGCCCTGAGCAGCCGCCCTAGCGTCTCCCGGTCTGGATCGTCCGCCATGGCCTCGAACACCGACACCGCAGGGTCCGGACACCCGAACCATAGGAGCGGCTGCCGGCACAACTCCGACCAGTCGGCAAAACCCGCCAGCGCCCTGCACGTGGTCAGCGGTCGGCCGGCGGAAATCCAGGCCCGCACGATCGTCAAGGCGGCGGATACATATCGGCCCCGATCCTGGAGCACCTCCCTCACCAGATCGGGCCTTTTGAAATTTCGGGCCGCGGGTGTCTCGCAGCCGGGGTTGAGCCGGATGGTTATGCATCGACGGGTCATGTCCTTGACCGGGCCAACATTGTTGCCACTGGAGAGAAAAAGAACCCGGGTGCCGACGGTGGCGGTTTTGGAAACCCCCAGGATACGCCCGCTCATGAACTCACTGCTCAAGACCGTGCACAGGCTTTTGTGGGCCAACAGGTCACTGGTGAGGTTGTCGAACTCGATCACTGCCGGCGCCTGCAACAGCCCCGCCAGCAGCATCTTACGGCACTCCTCGTCGTCAGAGGGAAAGGTGGTCGGGGTCGCCCGCTGGGGAGTGGCAAAGGCCGTCATCAGCGTGCACAGGTAGGACTTGCCGGAGCCGACCATGTGTGCGCGAACGTGGAACATCGGTGCATGGGCGAGACTCGGTCGCACCGAGGCGGTGAGTATCCCCATCAAAGCCGCGGCCAGGTCTGATGTGCCGGCAAAGAAGAACTCCGTAAACAGGTTTTTCAGCAGGTCCAGGGCGTCCTGAGCCTGCCTGCGAGTCGGGGATTCGGGAATATCAAAGTCCCGCGCATCGAATACGCCGAACATCCCGGTGGCTGGGTCATACCCCGCAGCCGCAACCAGACTGCCGTCGGGGCGCAGGTAGGGCTGGCGCGCCAGTCCGTTTAGCACCGGCAGGTGCGGATAGCTGGGCGCATCAAACAGAACGCCGGCATGACGGGCCGGCGGGTCAATCCGCACCCAGTCCCGGCTGCGGCCGTCAAAGCGCTCCCAGGTTGCGGCACCAGCCAATACCCTGACCAGGGCCGGCTGACTGATCTCTTGCACACGGGTTTCGCGGGTGCCTGGGTCCGTGACCACGTTCACGATCAACCCGCCTCGCTGGTAGTGCCGCCGTGACTTCGCCAGTTCGCGTTCGGCCGCATCCACCACGCAGTGCAGTTCTCCAGGCACAACCCGGATAACCGGTTTCATCCGCGCCGCACTGCGCTCGACGCCAAGCAACGATAAAAGGTCGCTGATATGCCGGTTGGCACAGTGGCCATGGTGGCATTTGAAGCCCCCAATGGGCCAGAGGTCGTCAGGCTCGAAATATGCCGTGCCAGCATCCACCTGCTCTGTATGCTCATGCACCCAGGGACAGGTGATGTCATGCCTGCCTTCGCCAAGCGGCTTTTTGTAAAGGCCGCATTTCTTCAGATTGACCAAAACGGCGTTTTCATTCGGTGGTGGTATCCACACCGGGTCACCGTCAGCCGGTTGCCCTGGCGAAACGCGTGTGCTCTCCTTTCCCCTTCGGCCGGCCGGCGCCATTTCCAGCTGAAGCCCCTTTGCCAGGTCTTCAACCGAGTAGTGAAGCTCTGGGGACCATTCCATCAGGCGGCAAACAAATGGAGGAGAGTGCTTGCCGTTGGCCCCTCGCGGCAGCCGGGCCAGGCGGGTTCTCGGCCCGCCGGCCCCGGGGTCGCACAGGCCGGCAGACACGATGGCGTTCATCAGTCGGTCGGCTGCTAGGCCATCTACAAGGGGTTCGCGCAGCAGATACCCGGCCTGGTAGTTTTCCGGGGATGTCTCAAGCAGCCACGATGGTTCCAGGGTCAGCCGCTCCAGGGGAACCTTGCTGCCCACATCGTCGAGCATGACCGCGTGCAGGGCCCGGAAATGCTTTTTCTGCCGTCGATATTCCCCATCCTCACCAGGTTCAAATACCGATAGGCTGAAGTAGTTGTTGGCATCAGACGGTAAATCGGCAGCCCGGACGCTGATCCCGTGCCACGATCTACCAGCCCAGGCCTTGCTCGGCACAGTGGCGGGGTTGCCTTTGAAGCTGACTACCACCGGCAACGACCCAGCAGTCTCATGGCCGAAGACCGCCAGCAGGAAATCATTGTTGCCGACGACATCGGTTTCATCGGTTTTTCCGGTTTCTTCCGGATTGGATCGAAAAACTGTCATGTCAGATTTCATAACTGCGCCCATCGCATGGCATTCTTTCTAGTTGCTTCCAGCGTTGACACCAACTCGCGGATTTCATCATCTGACTTGCCGGCGATGCGTGCCGCATTGAGAGTCTCCACCTCATTGGATGGCCAGCCGACCGCCCGCGCGCCAAGTGGCACAGGTCTTGTCCAAAGTCCTTGCTCAATCCGCAGGTAGATGGTGGAGCGTGAAAGGCCAGATTCTCGCTTTACGTCGGGCATTCTAAGAATAGTGCGCTTCATTTCTCTACCTCCATTGCCTCAATTCGAATAAAAAACCCCCGAGAGACTGGCCCGGCGAAAGGCTCTCTCGGGGGTGCTTCAACGCATTAAGGGCGTTGTTGCCTGAATCGGATGGTCGCCGGACCAAGCCTACACTTGGGTGGCGCTACATCCGGCATTGCAGATGCTACAAATCGCGTAGCATCTGGAAAAAATCAGCTATTTTGAGTGGGTGTTGAGGACCAGGTTAAGCCGTCACGAGGCACATAGCTCAACGTGTGACCTAAGTTCAGGATGGGTTTTTGAAGATGATCTGAAAGCGGTCTGTCATATTGTTTGATTTTTCCTAGAGCACGGCGAATCGCATTGCCGACTCGATTCCTGACCTTATTACGGTCATCACCGAGTTTGCGAATTACGCCGCCGGGCCCCTTGGCATTTTCCAGTTCTGATTCTATCCATCCTTTTTCGGATAACAACGAGTCAACCTTGCCAAGATCATTATCAGCTCGGGCATTTTCAAGTTGCCCCTCAATCTCTTGCAGCCTGGTGTGGTATGAACGGACGGCATCTTCATCTATCACAGGGCCTGCATCCGTCTGCCCAAGAACACTTGCCGCCTCTTCAGTAGGGGTTTCTCCGGCAGAGACTGACCCGCAAAGTTCGTTTTTGGTCATCCGTCTTGCCATGACATCAAGTTCCGATGCCGAAAAAGTCTCGGCCGGATTCTCTAAAAGGATTTGAAGGTGGGTAAAACCGATGTCTGGGGTGTAAATCTTTTCTTCATTGCCATCGTATCGAATCGCCCAGCACTGCCCCTTGGTACAAATATAGTTGTCTGCCAATTCACAAACAGGTTCAGGATCTGAAACTTCCGGACCTGCTTGCACGCCACTAGAATCGCAAACCAACCGAAGAAGACAGCTTGAAGGCAATTGCCGCTTTCGGATCGCACTCCGGTTCTGGGCTATGGCATCATCTACAACCTTTGTGACGAACTTGGCATGCCGGCGATGCAATTCATATATTTGCAGCCCAATGGTGTCTGGCGAGCCGTTGAGATGTTTGAGAACCCGTGCGGCCTCACCATACCGTCCAAAAAAATCCAGAGCGGTCAAATCTGCGAGTTCATTTGCTGTTTCCACATAAGCCGCCAACATTGCTTTCGGTTCGCCTTTTTTCCGTTCACCAACCAACAGATCAACACCGTAGGCTTCTTTTGGATCATGCTTTCCAGCATCTGCGGCAAGTATCGCAAACCTCCGGTCAATGCACTGAGAACATGTTCCGCAATGGGTGTGGAGCTTAGTCATTTCCCATGTGTGAGTACAGGACGTTGCAAATTTTATGGTATCTGCGCAATCTGCTTTGACGATGTCATTTATGACTTCTGTCTTTGTTTTCCAAAGAAAAGGATTCTCTACGGTGAAGGGTTTTCCGGACAACGTAGAGAAAATATCTGCGAAGCCATTGATGACTTGCGGATGGGTTGTTCGCGTAGCCCTTGCCCCCACGACCTGCGCTGATAGAGGAAGATTGAAACTGATAATTCCGTTTTCATAAAACCGAATTCTATGGAGATTGAACATTTGAGCTACCGTTGCACCTAGGGCAGCATATAAAAATGATCGACTTCGCTGGGTGTATTCTCGCCCGAGAAATTTTTTCTTGTTAATAGTGATGGGGATATGCAGGGGCTTGTGAGCCGCTGCTGATGATAAAAGTTCCAGCAGTTTTCTATGCCGTCGATTCAGCTTATGCGTCGGTTTATGAGTGACCATTACGATTTTTCGTGAATTCGCCACGGCCTCTTCAACAGCCCCTCCAAGGGAATCGAGCCCTCCGGAAAACAGCATGACTTCCTCCGGCGGATCTGCACCGAACTCCAGATAGGTTTGGTTCGGTGGCTGTTTCTCCAATTTCACAAAATCGAAATGATACTCATCCTCTGAAAGGAAGCTGAGGGTTTCGATCAACAGGTCTTTCAGTGGTGAAGAATTCCACAAGTCAGGATTCCTGACTGCGATTCTGAAAAACATTCTCCGCCGCCAGTTTTCCCCGAAATTGTCAACACCGTCGCCACCTCTCGTGACGGCTTGATCCGCGCAGTATACATAGGTCGCGATCTCGACTAAATCATGAAACTGGGATGGAATATTTTTAAGGAGTTGGCTGTTGATGTCTTTAATGCGCAAGGACACATTCTCCCCCCTGCCCCATAAATGCAAAGAAATAGGCTTCTTCTCATCGAATAGGAGAGCGTCCCGGGTGACATCGCCACAAAGAATTGAGCGCTCATTAGCCATCTGTCTGCGCTCCTTCTTTGAGTTCAGCCACAATTTTTTTCATCACTACATGGGTGAATCCAGACGCGTCTTTTCTTGATATACCCTTCTTTTCCCAGTTGGTCTTTGAAAACCACCCACCTGAAAATTCCTCAATTATCTTGGATGCTTCTCGGCTGTGGGTTCCTAATGCCTTTGTAAATTCACCCTGCTGAGCAAGGGTGCGGAAGCGTCTCCCTTCGCCGACGTGATAAGAAACAGCTCTGCTAATAAAATAGTCAAGGCACTTGTTTGTAAGACGGGCGAAAAAGTCTCTTGCGAATATGCTGAACTGTTTGTTGGTGCCAAGTTTGGAAAAAGCGTCCTTAACATCGTCGGACGTCGTCCCGAATAGGCTTTGTGTGCGGCTTCCGATGATTTGTGTCATCGTTTCGGAGGCGGTCATCTGGGCCATTTCACCAAGATCTGTTCTCCCGCCGTTATTGGCTAGTTTCTTGTCGATGGCATCCGAGAAAGCACCCATCACTTCCATAAGACTTGGTGAATCCGACACATCCAGACCAGCGCTCTGGAGGGCTTGTCCAAAATCGTCGCTTTTGGCTGCAAGGGGCAATTGAGTGAGGAGCCATACCGTTTCAACCAGGCCCTTGTCTTCCGCAGCCAGTTTAAAACCCTGCTCTGCAGCGGCAATCGTTGCATTCGCTATTTGCGCAGTCCCAGCTCCGCCCTCGATAAGAGCAATAACTTGCTGCCATTTACGTGTGCGAGGAAGATTACCTAATCTTATATGTCCCATCACTCTTGTCCAAAAACCGATTTTTGGAAGCAAATCAGTGAGTCATTGAAAAAATCCTCCTTGGGGGCAATGTTGATCTGCGACGATTAACAAACGCCCAAGCACCAAGGAGGATGGCCCATGATACGGCATGCGAGTCTTTTCAGTCAATTGATCTCCATTTTCGACCGAAGCCGGTTTCATAAGCTGGTAGCCGACCGCAAGGCCGAGAAATACGCAAAAGGATTTTCCTGTTGGGACCAGTTTGTTGCCATGCTTTTTTGCCAGTTGGCCCAAGCCAAGAGCCTGCGCGAGATCTGCGGTGGATTGTCCTGCTGCGCCGGCAAACTTCGGCACTTAGGAGTGCGCCGTGCGCCGAACAAATCCACACTGAGCTACGCCAACACCCATCGCCCGTGGCAGCTTTTTCAAGACATGTTTTACCAGACGCTGGATCATGTGCGCATGCAGGCCCCTGAGCATCGGTTTAAATTCAAAAATAAGCTGCTATCCATGGATAGTTCCACCATCTCGCTGTGCCTGTCACTTTTCCCATGGGCAAAGTTCCGGCGCACCAAAGGCGCGGTCAAACTGCATATGCTGCTGGATCATGACGGGTATCTGCCTGCATATGTGTATATCACCAATGGAAAACGTCACGAGGTAACCACGGCGCGCCATGTGCCGTTGGCTCCCGGATCGATTGTCGCCATGGACCGCGGATACAATGATTACGGTCTGTACTCTCAGTGGACCCGAGACGGGATCTATTTTGTCACCCGTCTTAAAGACAACGCCGACTACGAAGTGCTCGAACAACGAAAAGTGCCACAACGCCGTAGCGTACTCTCTGACGAGCTGATCCGGCTATCCAGTCTGAAAGCACGAAAGGTATGCCAGGATATCTTGCGCCGGGTGGTGGTCTGGGACAAAGTCAACGAGTGCGAGATCGTTTTGCTTACAAACCACCTGGACTTTGGGGCAACCACCATCGCCGCCATCTATAAGGAGCGCTGGCAAATTGAACTCTTTTTCAAAGCCCTCAAACAGAACCTGAAGGTTAAAACCTTTGTCGGCACCAGCGAGAACGCCCTTTACATTCAGATTTGGACAGCACTAATTGCCATGCTTCTGATCAAGTATCTCAAATTCAAATCCCGGTTCGATTGGTCGTTGTCGAATCTGGTCGCTTTTTTGCGCTGGAACCTGTTTACATACCGAAATCTGTGGGAGTGGATCGACAAACCTTACGACGTCTTGCCAATTGCGCCCAAGTCTGTCCAAGATTTACTCCCACTTCGTTTTGGACAGCATCGTGAGCAATTTGCAACCTGATTTTGAAAAGGCGCCAGATTGCCTCTTAACGCCTTGATTTTACATACTGCCAGTTAGACGATTCGGACTATTTTGGACAGCAGTGATGTCCCATAGAACACCTAATTCCAATTCTATGATAGCCCAAAATATCTTATCAAAGTTTCGGGGAAATAATACAAGATCATTTTTCGAGTGCCCACCAATAAATAACCGAAAACAGACTATGAGACACACCGCCAGCCCATGCTACTTTGACTAGTGCACGACCGAATTAAGCTAAAACGACGGATTTTATTTGAGTTTTCACTCGTATTTTGGCACAATGTTGCCACATGCCATAGAAATGAGCAGAAACGACTTGGATTCCTGAGTTCGAGGACACCGCCGACGCTCTTGCTCCGTTCGGGAGCAACTTCTGATGAACGTATCGCCCTCCGCATCGCCTCGGCCGACCCCGTCGCGTAGCCGCCGAGGCGCTCCGACAGGCGCGATCACACTCGTTACTGGATGAGCGCCGAAAAAAAGCTGAAATGTCGCAAAATAATTCAGTGTGTGACCTGATCTGACAAAAGGCGGTGATAGAGTGATCAAGGATCGTTCATCTTCACCATCTAATATTTCGAGGAATTACGATGGGTTTTAGCACTGAATTCCTGTGGGCGAAGACAGACGGGCAAGTCAGCGGTAAATGGCATCCGCTCATTCTTCACATGCTGGATGTCGCTGCGTGCGCCGACGCAATCCTGGGCAGAGAGCCGAAAGCGACGAGAAATCGATTTGGCGCTGTTTTGGGTGGTCAATGGGATGAGGCCCGAGCATGGATTTTGGTTCTGGCGGCCGCTCATGACTTGGGGAAATGCTGCCCGGGATTCCAGTGCAAATGGCCGGACTTGTCGCCGAATACCGGCCTGCCATTGCCAAGATGCCCAAATACGAGAATCAACCACGCCTTTGTAAGTCAAATCGCACTGATGGAAGCCTTGATCGAAAAAGGATGGCCGGAAGAACTGTCGGATCTGGCGGCCGATGCGGTCGGGTGTCACCATGGGGAAAGGGCAAATCCGGCTTTACTGGATACCTTGGGGGGCGATCGGAGTGCTCGCGGCGACAGGGCTTGGGACAAAGCTCGGGGCTATCTGCTGGATGCGGTCATCGAAACGCTCGGCGCCGGGGACCCACCGCGCAAGCATACCTTGTCTGGTCCCGACTTCATGCTGCTGGCCGGATTGACCAGTTTCACCGACTGGATCGGTTCAAACGAGGAGTGGTTTTCATTCGGCAAGCCCGAGGACTGTAACGATTTAAAGGGGTGGTTAGAAAATCGGCGCCTGAAAGCAAATCAGGCATTGGATGCCATCGGCTGGCACCGGCGGAAGCCGCTTTCTGCCAAACACACTTCATTCAGAGACGTTTTCAATCTGAATCCCAGGCCTCTTCAGGAAACGGTCGAAAACCTTTTACCCGATATTACCGGACCGGCCGTACTGTTGATCGAGGCGCCGATGGGGGAGGGAAAGACCGAGGCCGCCTTCTATGCCCACTTGGAACTGCAACGCCGGTTGGGTCACCGGGGATTGTATGTGGCGCTGCCGACGAAAGCCACCGGCAATGCGATGTTTATGCGCACGCTGGGTTTTCTTTCCGGCCAGCGCAAGGAAAGGGTGCTCGACCTTCAGTTGGTGCACGGCGGCACCCTGTTGAATGATGCGTTTCAGGACCTCCGATTCTCCGGGGTCCATGACACGGAATCGGGAGGGGGAATTCGTGCGGGCGAATGGTTCACCCAAAAAAAACGCGCCCTTTTGTCGGAGTACGGGGTCGGCACGGTGGATCAGGCGTTGCTGCCGATTTTGCCGGTGCGCCATCAATTCGTAAGGCTTTGGGGGCTTGCCAACCGGGTGGTCATCTTCGATGAGATTCACGCCTATGACGCCTATACCGGCACGCTTCTGGTCCATCTTCTGAAATGGCTTCTGGCTCTGGGTTCGTCGATAGTGCTGCTGTCGGCGACGTTGCCCCCTTCGATACGACGCAAAATCGCCGACGCGGTAAATTCAGGTATGCCGGAAATCGAATCGCCCTACCCCCGCCTGACCTGTTTCCATTCCGGGACGGTCAGCCAGATTCATTTCATGCCGGATCCGAAGCGGCGTCGTGAGATCCGCCTCGGAGGAATTCCGGAAGACCTGCCATCCGTTTATTCGGCCATCGTTCAGCGTCTGTTTGAAGGTGGACTGGGCCTGGCCCTCATGAATACGGTTCAACGCGCTCAGGATCTGTACCGGCTTTTTCCCGAAGGCGAACCAATGGCGTCAAAGGGGCATAGGGTGGGGAAGCGTTTGGCGGACGGCACGGAAATCTATCTCTTTCACGCCAGGTTTCCTGCCGACCGCAGGCAGGTCAGAGAGGATCGGGTGCTTGCTGTATTCGGAAATGACGCCGACCGGAAAGGGAGAAAAATACTGATCGCCACCCAGGTGGCGGAGCAAAGTCTCGATTTGGACTTCGATGTGATGGTGACAGATCTGGCGCCGATCGACCTCGTTTTACAGCGTGCGGGCAGGCTGTGGCGCCACGAAGTGAGCCATCGGGCCGTTCCGGTCCCGATGCTGCTGATTTCTGGCCTTGTCGGAGAGAGCCCATCCTCTTTTGAAAAACCGTTGTGGTGGAGTTCGGTTTACCGTGAAGACGTTTTGCTGCGGACCTGGTGTTTGCTGAAGGGGCGGGATATTTTGCATCTGCCGGAGGAGATCGATGACTTGGTGAAGGCGGTATACGAAGAAGAAATCGACGTTACCGATTCCATTCGGGCAAGATTGGAAAAGGCGCTTGAGAATAATGACGGCGACGCCTTTGCGCTCAGTATTCAGGCCCACCAGGCCATCATCGGGCTGCCGGATGACGCGTCCTGGAACGATCCGACGAGATTTGTTCTCTTCGACGATGATGCCCCCGGCGTTCATCGCACCTTGATGGCCCGGACACGTATCGGGCGAGAATCTGTTCTCTCTATTCCTTTGTCCGTGGAGGATGGGTTTAGGGAAGACCAAACTCCCGGTTTTCCAACGGCCAAAGATTGGTACGGCAGGGCGGTCAGCCTGTCGAGAACGCATGTTGTCCGCACGATGAGAACGATCGGCGTTCCGGATGGCTGGCACCAATCGCCGCTGTTGAGAAACTGTTACCCGTTGACTCTGGATGATGACGGCCGGTGGATCGAGGATCCGTCAGCGCGTTTGGATGATGAGTTGGGAATCGTTTACGAACCGAAGGAGGCACAATGAGCCGCTTCAATTTGATTGACGAGAAATGGATTCCGGTGCGTTTCCCGGATGGCAGCCGCGATGAGTTGGGCATACGCGATACACTACTTCGGGCAGGGGAAATCGCGTCCATCGAGGATCCATCTCCTTTGGTTGTCGCTGCGTTGTATCGATTCTTGCTGGCTGTTTTGTACCGTGCGCTGGAGGGGCCGGCCGATTTTGACAACGCACGAAGCCTGTTCAGCGACGGATTTCCAAAAGATAAAGTGGTTCAATATCTCCAAGAAAGCCGTGATCGGTTTTGGCTGTTTCATGAGAAATACCCATTTGGCCAGAATATCAACGTTCCTGCTGGTAGGACCGAGCCGTGGACCAAACTAACGGCCGAGCACAATGCCACCTCAAACAAGGTCCTATTCGATCACACCGACACAAAACTGCCAGGTAGCAGAAAGCCTGAAGAATGCGTGCGATGGTTGCTGGCAACAATGAATTTTTCGATCGCCGGTGGAAGAGGGTACTATCCGTCACCGTCACCGAATGCGATGTTTTGTATCGCTCTGGGCCAAAATCTGTTCAAGACGCTTTGTTACAATCTGGTCCCGTATCCGAACCGATTCGCTATGGAGGGAGATTCGGCATTGTGGGAGCGGGAGCCCGCAGCTTTGCCACTTACAACACCCAAACGTTTATCGTCCGGGTACGCGGATCTCTACACATGGCCAGCGAGATTCGTTCTCTTTGAGGCGAAAACCGATTGTGAAGTTTCAAAAATGGGATTCGTGGCCGGCTATGGGTTTGATAACTCAATTAAGTCGCTTGATCCGATGCAGCCTCACAGAGAAGACAGGGATAACGGTCTTCTACCGATCCAGTTTAAGTTAAACAGGGGAACTTGGCGGGATTTTGACTCATTACTTCCCGGCGAAAACACACTTGCGCCGGCAACCGTCCAAAACGCGTTTCGGTTAGCCGGCAAAAGAGCGAAGGAGCTACCGAAATCTGTTTTGGTTCTTGGTTTAAAATACGCACCTCCGAATGCAAACGTTGACTTTTGGCGTATGGAGAGCTTCGCCCTGCCGACTGCATTAGCAGGGGACCGGTTCATTCGGTCTGACATCAAGCGAATTCTGGAGGATGCGGAGGAAACCCACAATGCACTTTGGGCCGCTTGTAGGGCCTACGCACGAAATATCCTGAGCCAGGGTGATCGTAAACCTGAGAAAAAGGACATTCAAGGCTTTCTGGATCAGATGCCGGTGAGCGCCTGGTATTGGTCGACCCTGGAATCACGATTTCACGAAATTTTACAAGACTACACGATTGATAGGAACCCGGATGACATCAGGTGGGAGTGGCTCAAGCATGTTCGAGATACATTACGGGATGCTTGGGGGAAACTCAGCGAATCGGTTCCCATGGGGGATGCATGGACGATCCGTGCACTGGTCAAAGCCGAAACCACAGTGCGTAAGCAGTTGGCAACACTTTCGGAAGTAATTGCCGAAATCGAACCAGAAAGGGAGGCGGTATGAGCGGATTCATCGAATGGCTTGAAACGCTGAGTGAAAAGGATAGCAAGGTGAGAGCGGTACTCCGGCGAAGTCTGGCCTTCGATCCGGGGCAGTTTGTACCCGCTTATCCTTATGTGGAACCGTTTGTAAAAAACGAAACCAACTCCTGGCGGCGGAAAGCCCACTATCTGGTGGCCGGCGTTTGGGCTGCGCATTGGCGTGAAGGTGAAAAAGGGGGCGTAATTCCCCTTGGAAGGGCCGGCGCCGCTTATCAGACCGCCAGCGGCTCGACAAGCACGGAGCGGCGATTCATCACGTTGCTCGATTCGGATGAGGATCAGTTGCCAAATCGCCTCAGGCAAATCATCGCGCTTCTTAAGGACTACCCGATTGATTTCGAGGCGCTCTTGAAAGGGCTCCTGTACTGGAACGCCGATAGGAAGCCGACCCAGAACGCATGGGCTCGGGACTTCTACAGAGCATCCGCGATGGAAGAAAAAGATATCACCACCAAAAAGGAGGAGGTTGTCCAATGAAGAAGATCATCGAAATCCACGCGCTGCAGAACTTTGCTCCCTCAAATTTGAACCGGGACGATACCGGCGCACCCAAGGATGCCCTGTTCGGTGGTTCCCGGCGGTCGCGCGTATCGAGCCAGTGCCTCAAACGGTCGATTCGGCAGCACTTTGGCGACCTTTTGGCAAAGGGGGAATTATCCGAGGAAGATAAAGCTTTTCGAACCAAGCGAATCCTGGAGCCCCTGATTGAAAAACTGGTCGAATTTGATCGTGATAAGGACGAAGCGGAAGCAAAGGTGCGACTCGCCTTGGGTGCTGTCGGAATCAAGGTCAAGGATGATGGCAAGACCGAGTATCTGCTGTTCGTGGGTAAGCGAGAGATTGATACAATCGCCAAAATCATCGATCAGCAGTGGGTTAATATCACAGCCGACAAGACGGCGCCGGTCGAGGGGAAGAAAGCGGGTAAGGCCAAAAAACAGGCATCCAAAAGCGCCGACCCGGAATTGAAGAAATCGCTCGATGCGGTGTTCGACGGCGGCAAGGCTGTGGATGTGGCACTTTTCGGACGGATGCTGGCGGATATGCCACAGAAGAATCAAGATGCCGCCTGTCAGGTGGCCCATGCCATATCGACACACGCAATCGAACGTGAGTTCGATTTCTATACCGCTGTCGATGACCGCAAACCCGACGATAACGCCGGCGCAGATATGATGGGCACCATCGAGTTCAATTCCGCCTGCTTCTATCGTTATGCGGTGGTGGATTGGGAGAAACTGATTTCAAACCTGCAGGACGACGCGAACCTGGCCTCCAAAGGATTGCGTGCTTTTCTGGAAGGTTTTGTCATTGCCGAGCCGACCGGCAAACAGAACACTTTCGCCGCACACAATCCGCCCGAATTCGTGGCCGTGTCGGTACGTCGCGAAAGCGCCCCCAGAAGTTTTGCAAATGCATTCGAAACAGCAGTTCGAGTCCGTAATAAAGAGTCCCTGACAAAAAAGTCGGTGGAGTTGTTGGTCCAGAAAGCCAAAGCGCTTGCGGCTGCTTATGGCGGCAACGGAGAAACCTTTTGCCTGAACCTCACCGGCGCGGACCTGGACGGCTTCGGCAAGAGTGTTCCAACCCTCTCCGAACTTTTGGATCGGTCCATCAATGCAATAAAGGAGTGAGCCATGCCGACACTGCTGCTTCGCCTGGCCGGTCCAATGCAGTCCTGGGGGACGACGAGTCGTTTCGATCATAGAGACACCGGAAAAGAACCCTGCAAGTCCGGTGTGATCGGGTTGCTGGCGGCCGCGATGGGAATCGATCGATCCAACTGGGTGGATCTCGAGCCGTTGACAAAACTTTCGATGGCCGTGCGACATGACCGGCCCGGGATTTTCAAGCGGGATTACCAAACGGCCGGCTGTGCCGCTTCCGATAAAATGATCAAGGCCGATGGATCCTTGTCCAAGGATGGTGTGGTCTCCCATCGTTACTATCTTGCCGACGCGGTCTTTCTTGTCGGTTTGGAGGGCGGCGATATCGGTTTGCTCGAAAAGGCATCCGCTGCGCTGGCGAACCCCTGCTGGTCCCTTTCGTTGGGCAGAAAAGCCTACGTTCCGTCGGAACCCGTTCCGATGGAAGACGGTCTGCAGGGTGGCGCGTTGAGAGAAGTCGTATCCAATTATCCGTGGATTGCGACGAAAAGGAAATGGGAATCGCCGCCGGAGAAACTGCTTCTGTCTTCTGAATCCGCCGACGAATCAGGTGTATTGAAAATGGATCAGCCGCTCTCTTCGTTTGCCGAACGCCGTTTCGGCGCTCGATTCATCCGGTCGGAGTGGATTCCTTTCCCGCAGGAGGTGGCCCATGTACCTGCATAGGATCCATCTCGACCCTAGAAGCAAGGAAGCCCGTCGTGACCTGGCGGACCCGTACCAACTTCATTCGACATTGTGCCGTGCATTCTGCCCTCCTGACCAAAGATGTTTCGAAGGACTTTTTCTATGGCGCCTCGAACCCGAAACCGATCCATTCGGTTTGCCCCGGATTCTGGTGCAGAGCCGATCCATTCCGGACTGGGAGGGCATCGGTGTGAAAGGGTGGCTTGCAAAGGCGGACCCACCCGTCGACCTTGAAAAACGTCTCGATTGCGAAGTGTTCTCCAGCGGCATGATGTTTCGCTTCCGGTTGCGGGCCAATCCGTGTGTATGCAGAAATGGGAAACGGATAGGGTTGCTGAAACTGACGGAACAGGAATCGTGGATATTGCGAAAGGGGGATCTGCACGGTTTTTCGCTGCCGGGCGCTGCATCTTTCGATTTGTCGGAACCCGCGCAACCGCGAGTCGATGTGCGGATTTCTCACCCTCAGATGCTCCAGGGCAGACAGCATTCCGGCAATGGGATTCGCGTTTTCTCGGTGCTCTACGATGGCTTCCTCTCGATCACCAAGGCCGACAGATTCAGAGAAGCACTCCGAAAAGGCATCGGCCACGGAAAAAGCATGGGGCTCGGGCTTCTGTCTTTGGCGCCAGTGAGATAAGGCAATGGCGTTTTTAGTGCATCTATAATCACATAAAAACTGGATGCTCGTGGCTTTGGCGAAAACAAAACAGTGGTCTGTAAAGGCGGCAGATTGCCGAAGAGCCTGCGGAAAACTGGAGGATATTGACCGAATGACATGGTCTGGTCGTGTCATCGGAGAATTACCCTGAGGAACCTGGGAGCAGGAAGCGCCTGAAACGGAAAACGAAGCGGGAAATCGAATGAACGAACCCATCCTGCCGGCACTGAAACCGATACCGATCAAGGACCGCGTTTCGGTCTTGTTCGTCGAAAGAGGGAATCTGGACGTCCTCGACGGGGCCTTCGTGCTGGTCGACAAAAACGGCGTGCGCACCCACATACCGGTCGGTGGAGTGGCCTGCTTGATGCTCGAACCCGGCATCCGTGTTTCCCATGCGGCCGCGGTGCTCGCATCGAGGGTAGGGTGCCTGCTGGTGTGGGTCGGCGAGGCCGGAGTTCGGCTATACTCTGCCGGCCAGCCCGGCGGTGCGCGTGCCGATCGACTGCTGTATCAGGCTCGGCTGGCCCTGGACGATGACGCCAGGCTCAAGGTCGTACGCAAAATGTACGAACTCCGCTTCAAAGAGAAACCGCCGGAGCGGCGTAGTGTGGAGCAGCTTCGCGGCATCGAAGGGGCTATGGTTCGAAAGATGTACGAACTCATCGCCCGTCAATACCGCGTCAATTGGAGAAACCGCAACTATGATCATAGCCAGTGGGGCAGCGGGGACGTGCCCAACCGGTGCCTCAGCTCCGCAACGGCGTGCCTTTACGGCATCAGCGAAGCGGCGATCCTGGCGGCTGGTTATGCCCCTGCCGTGGGTTTCATTCATACCGGAAAGCCGCAATCCTTTGTTTACGACATCGCTGATATCTTCAAATTCGAAACCGTCGTACCGGTTGCGTTCAAAATTGCAGCCCGAAACCCTTCCCAGCCCGAAAGGGAAGTCCGGATCGCCTGTCGTGACGCTTTCCGGAAGACCCGAATGCTGCGAAGGATCATACCAACCATCGAGGAAGTACTCGCTGCCGGGGAGATTGCAATGCCCAAGGCCCATGAGGAGGCCATCGACATTGCAATTCCGAACAAGGAGGGGATTGGGGATGCTGGTCATCGTGGTTGAAAATGCACCGAACCGGCTTCGGGGGCGGATGGCTGTCTGGCTGCTCGAAGTGCGGGCCGGTGTTTATGTGGGAAAGGTTTCCAGCAGGATCCGCGAAATGATCTGGCAACAGGTCGAGATAGGAATCGCCGAAGGAAACGCTGTGATGGCTTGGAGCACGAACACCGAATCGGGGTTCGATTTTCTAACCTTGGGGAAGAACCGACGAATCCCGTTCGAGAGGGACGGGGTAAAACTGGTTTCCTTTTTGCCCCTGGAAAAGCCGGATGAATCAACAGTTTCACGCACCGAATAATTCGGTACGTCTGAAGGCTCTTTGAAAATTCAATCATTTGATAAGCTTAGAATTAGTGCGTTCCCCGCACACGCGGGGATGAACCGCGCATGGTTGAGGCTATCTACCCGGTTGAGATGCGTTCCCCGCACACGCGGGGATGAACCGCCAGTTTATCATGCTAAATGCGAGCCGGTTGCGCGTTCCCCGCACACGCGGGGATGAACCGATGTGCGATCACCCGAAGATTCAATCTCAGCGGCGGTCCCCGCACACGCGGGGATGAACCGGTATACCACCCGCAGATTTCAAAAAGATGGCGCGTTCCCCGCACACGCGGGGATGAACCGGCGCTGTCTTTTGTCCCGGACGTGACCACAGCGCGTTCCCCGCACACGCGGGGATGAACCGCTGGGAGTCGCTCCAGAAATGATAATCCAAAGGCGTTCCCCGCACACGCGGGGATGAACCGCGCATCCTGGGGTTTCAAACATGGGGAGACACGCGTTC
>JBDRRP010000007.1:0-9278 GCA_043825735.1 Pseudomonadota bacterium
CTGGATTGCCGCCAAGGCTACCTTGGCTTTGAACTCGGCACTGTGCGTTTTTCGTCTCTTCCCCATTGTCAGATCCTCCTTGGTTGAAGTGGTCTGACTCTTAGCTTAGCACATTGTCCGAATTTCGGGGTCCACCGCAGATGGCCACGGTGACATAAGACAAGAACATTAAAAACATCAGCTCCGACACGACAGCGACGCTGTAACTCTCTGATAAATGCTCTGCCCACTGCATGCTGAAGGAAGGAAGCATCAGGGCGATACCGATCAGCAGTATACGCCGCGTCTGGCTCACCGCATAGACGGCGGAAAGGAAGACAAGGCTGACAAAAATCCTGAGAAACACCTGGGTAAAATGCATTCCGGTCACGGTCAGCACCGGTTGAATCAACAGCAGCAGAAACATGGATATGAGAAGAAACAGGAACCGGTTTTCCTTGAATGCGGAGAGGATAGGCATTTAGCTTCTCAACGTGGCCACCAAGCGAAGGGGCCGGATCAATAGTTCCAGGGTGCTGAGGATATCAGTGGCCACCACGTCGGCTTCCAGGAGAGTCAGGCCCGCAGCCCCTTCTGCCAGGATGACGGCGACGCCCAGGGCGGCGGCCCGCAGCATGCGACGATCGTTTCGCCCGTTACCCACGGCCACCACCGTATCGGCGCCCAGTTGCCGCACATAGGCTTCCTTGGCCCGGTCCTGCTGACCCGCGCCCAGCACGGTGACGATGCAGGGCACATCGGCCATCTCGGTTTTTACCCGGCCAAAGGTATCCGCCGTCAGGACGTGGACGGTAAGCTGACCGGCCAGATGCCTGAGCGTCGCCTTGACCCCCTCGATGGGAACGCCGTCAACTGCCAGGGTGCCGTTGTAGTCGAGCACGATGTGCTCCAGATTGAGCACACCAAAGTCCGGTATGTCGATGTGGATCATGGTGTCCTTCGGATAAGGTTGATCGGTTGAAGGCCCAACACTGATGGCCATGTCAAAAATCTGAAATCACCACGGTTGCTGGGCTCTTGATCCATGGAAGACTGCCCGACGAGTCGGCGAAACTTCTCTGCCACCGTGTTCAGTGTGGCCGCGTCCATATTCACCAGGATGGCAACGAACTCCTCTCCCCCCCAGCGACCGATCACATCGAAAACGCGGGCGTTGGAAGACAGCGTGCGTGCTACCATTTTGAGTACCTGATCGCCCACCTCGTGTCCATAGGTATCGTTCACCTATTGCATCAACGCCACGATGCGCGCGTAAGCAGCCATACCCGTGAGCCAGTTCTGCGGAATGGCCGCCGTTCCCAGATGAGCCCCAAGGACCATCCCCACGATCATCCCCCGGGCGGCCGAATCGCCGCCGGCCATGACATTTTCCACCAGTGCCGTCTTTAGATCGTCGGGGTAGCGGGTCAGCAGGTGGATGACGGCCGGAAACGCCGCTCCGATGCTGCACTGCTGGCCAAAGTCTTTGATGACGGACCGGGTATCGCGCCCGGCGCTGGCAAAGCCTTTGGCCACCCAGTCGCTGACGGAGGAACGGTCAAAACGGGCGGCCACCGTCTCCACCGCTGCCACGGGTGCGCTGCCTGCGACCACCGCCGCCGCGACGCGGGCAAAGAACTCGGCGGCATCCACCACATCCTGCTGGTTGTGGGTCAGCGCCGTTTGCTGGCGCGCAGCAGCAGCGAATCGCTCCGGATCTTCCGCAAACAGTGCCCCCAGCGGCGCGATCCGGGAGGCCCCGCCCAGGTCGGTGGACCCTGATCCGGCCTTTTCCCACGACGCGCCTTCGGAAAGATTTTCCAGTGTCGCCCGGGTGGCGTGATCCCGGTAGCCGGTGTAACCCGCGAACATGCGCTGCCAGTCGCCGGCAAACCGGGCGGGGTCGAAGGACTTTTCCGCCATTACCGATTCCAGCAGCATGAGCGCCTGATCCCCGTAATGGGTGAACTGCCCGCGGCGTTTGCCCTTGTGAAAAGTCGTGGGCAGCGGATCCCGAAGGTCTTCCACCCGGCCGAACGCGGTGTCGATTTGGGCCGTATCATAAATCCAGTGCGGCCCCAGGGCAAGCGCGTCAGCTGCAAAGGAGGCCAGCACTAACGCCTTCATAGTATCTTTCATGGCAATGTCCTTTCCGGTGATACCGTTTACATAGCATGGGTGTACTGGTGCCAAGATAACTTCTTGTCGATGGCAGGTCAATGCAGCCACCGTTGTCAGGCCCGCAATCATTTTGGAACCTGTCTTAAAAAATCTTTTACGCTTATGCAGAAAGCGCCAGCCATTTCATAGGTGGTTTTCTCGAAATCGAAATCGCTATCGGGATCGAAATCGATTTTAACAATCGGAGATGGGTTCTAGGGGCTGTTTCTAAATTAGGATTTTGGTTCAAGGTCAAGGCGGCCGTGAGGTTTCAACCGGAGGAATACTGGTGTATTTCGAGGATTGAAACCGATCGCCCAACGCAGAGATTGGGCCAAAAGACAATTTAGAAACAGCCCCTAGTAGCGCTTCCCGTCAGGAGCCATCATGGGGACAAACCGCACCGGAATGATATTCTCCTGAAGGATCCGGCCGTTGACTTTTCTAAGCAGCACCAGTTCCTGGGCGCTGCGCTCGCCCACCGGAATCACCATCAGGCCCCCCTCGGCCAACTGTTCTTCCAGGGGCCGGGGGATATGCGTGGGCGAGCAGGTGACGATGATGGCATCGAACGGGGCGGCTTCAGGCCATCCCTGGTACCCGTCGCCGATGCGGATGTGAACATTGCCGTACCCCAGGTCCTTCAGTGTCATCTCTGCGCCGCGCCCCAGCGCTGAGATGATCTCTATGGAGTAGACCTCACGACAGAGCTCTGCCAGAACGGCTGCCTGGTAGCCGGAACCGGTGCCCACCTCCAGAACCCGCTTTTGCGGTCCGGGCTCCAGAGCCGCCGTCATCAGGGCGACGATATACGGCTGGCTGATGGTCTGCCCGCTGCCGATGGGCAGGGGCCGGTCCGCATAGGCATGGCGCCGCTGGCCGTATGGAACGAACCGGTGGCGCGGCACGGTGCGCATGGCCCTCAAGACGTCCGCATGCCTCACCCCGCGGCCGATGATCTGCGCACTGACCATCGCTTCCCGGGCCTGCCGGTACTTGGCGTCGTCCTCATCGGCGTCAACGCATCGAGAAGACAGCGCAAACACCAGCGCCAAAAGAAACGCCGGCCAAATGCCCAGGGCCCTGCATCGCCGGATCATGGCACCCTCCAAAATCACTCGTATGGGTTATGGATCGATTGCGCCATTGCCGCTGAAACCGGTGCCCGCAAGCCAGAAACTCAAGACCAGAAAGAAGGGCAAAAAAAACCATTCTCGCGCAGAGACGCGGAGACGCAGAGGGAATGCGGCGCTAAGCGCCGTAGAAACGGTGTGGTTTCAACGGTCGCTCTCGAATGGTCGTTTTATAATCGCCACGAAGTTCACGAATTTATTATAACCCTGGTGTAAAGGGTTTTCTTCGTGGCCTTCGTGTTCTTCGTGGTTAACCATTCAATGGTTCGGATAATGTCAATGTGACCACTCTGGGCAAGCGTATTTTTTATTTTTGTCCTTGCAGTTCTCTGCGCCTTGGCGTCTCTGCGCGAGATCGGGTTTGGGGTTGCGGTTTTTGGCCTCTTGCTTGCCATAACAATGCGCTGGCACCATAAACACGATCAAGCCACTCATTTCAGGGCGCCACCGTGGTCGACAGCAGTCCGTCTCGATTGAGAATGATGCCCCGCCGGGTGAGACCGTCCAGCACTTCGCTGTAGCACGCCTGGGTGTCGCCGTCGAAATAGAGCGCCACGGTTTCCGGAAACCAGACGGTACCCTTGAGCTGCTGATAAAAATCCGATGCCGGCACAGGCCCCCGCATGAGCAGCGTATAGACCATAATCTTTTTCAAAAGATCCCGGCCCATGCGCCGGGGATCATCGATAAACGAGGTGGTTGGCGCTGAGATATCCACGCTCGATAAAAAACAAATCCGGCAGGATCTCTAACGGCGTCATGGTCTCGCCTCCACAGGAGGGGTCATCGTGTGCGCGCACCCATCATGACGGTTTCCGAATAGGAATTCAAGCGCAACGACAGGTGGCAATCGTTTCCGGGCTGAAGACGGCCAAAAAGCCCCTTGCAAACGCCGTACTTGAGGTTAAGATGGACCGAGTAACTGTACCACACAACAGACACTATCTGTAATCGGCCTCGCTGATTGTGGAAGGACTTTTCAATGACCTTCGCCCAACCCGGTCACTACCCACTGAGAGATCTGCTCCGACACGCGCCGCTGGTGCTCTGGTGCATCGACCGGCACGGCGTCTTTACGGTATCCGAAGGCGGCGGGCTGGCCACGCTGGGACTCTCGCCCGGAGAAGTGGTCGGGCGCAGCCTGTTTGACATCTATGCCGGCGATCCTGTTCTGATCGCTGCCGCGAAAAGGGCGCTGGCCGGTGAACGGTTTTCAGCCACCTCCACCGCTCAAAACAGGTCCTGGGAAACCCGCTACGCCCCCATGACCGACACTGCCGGCGCCATGACGGGCGCCATCGGGGTGGCCATCGACATCTCCGAGCAGGCCCTGGCCATTGAGGCCCTGAACACCTCCGAGGCACAATTCCGTCAATTGGTGGAAGCCCTGCCCGAGAGCATCATCATTCACCAGGACGGCCGGATCGTCTACGCCAACCCTTGCGGTGCCGCCATGCTGGGTGCCGATGCCCCGGCCGCACTCACCGGTCGACCCATCGGCGATTTCTTTCCACCGGAGACCCGCGCTCCGGCAGCCGGCCGGCCTGTCGCACTGGAAACGCCCGGCAAGGTGCTGCCCATCCAGGAGCAAAAGATCCGCCGCCAGGATGGCACGATCATCCCCATCGAGACGCGCGCCATTCCGTATGTTTACCTGGGGTATCCGGCAGTGCTCACCATGAGCCGCGACATCTCCGACCGCCGGCAGATCGAAATAGAACGCGATGCCAGCCGGGAACAGTTCCGTGGACTGTTCGATTCAATGACCCTGGGTGTGGTGTATCAGGACCCCGCGGGGCGCATACTGGCCGCCAATCCGGCCGCGCGAAACATCCTCGGCGTCAGCCCGGCAGACCTGGCGGAACGCTCGGCCGCCGACGCGCGATGGCAAGGCGTGGCCGAAAACGGTCAGCCCCTGTCGAAAAGCGACTACCCGTCCATGAGGGCTCTGGATACGGGTCAACCGGTCCGCAACGCCGTCATCGGCGTGAACTGCGCCGACACCGGCCAGCGCCGCTGGCTGCTTGTTGACGCGGTTCCGGAATACCGGCTCGATGAACAGGCCCCATACAGGACCTTTACCACTTTCAGCGATATCACCGATATGAAGCGCATCGAGAAAGCGTTTCGCCAATCGGAGGAACGCTTCCGGCGCATCGTCGATAACTCACCCATGGGAATTCACACCTATCGCCTGGATGGCGCCGGCCGGCTCATCTTCACCGGGGCCAACCCTGCCGCCGACAGTATCCTCGGCGTCGATCACAACCAGTTCACCGGCAAAACCATCGAGACTGCATTTCCCAATCTGATTGAAACCGAAATCCCCCAACGCTACCGGGATGTAATTCGGAAAGGATCCCCCTGGAAAACCGAGCAGACCGACTACGCCGATCACCAGATTCAGGGCGCTTTCGTTATTTATGCATTCAAGACCGGCCCGGACGCCATGGCCGTCATGTTCAGGGACATCACCGGCCGCAAACAGACCGAGGCCGCACTGAAGGAAAGCGAATCCCGGTTCAAGGCACTGTTCGAATTCGCCCCGGACGCCTATTATCTCAGCAATCTGGAAGGGCGGTTCCTTGACGGAAATAAAGCCTCCGAACAACTGATCGGCTACAGCAAGGAGGAACTCATCGGCAGCAGCTTTCTTGAACTGTCGATTCTGCCCATGGAAGAGGTGCCGAAAGCCGCCGCCCTTCTGAAGAAAAATATCAATGGCGAGCCGGCAGGACCGGAAGAAATCAAATTGATCCGGAAAGACGGCACCCATGTCTTCGCAGAGATCATTTCACTTCCCATCGACATCCATGGGGAAAAAACCATTCTCGGCATCGCCCGAAACATCTCAGATAGGAAACAGGCGGAACTGGAACAACTGCATTTCCAGACCCGTATGCAGCTCGTCCAGAAAATGGAGGCGCTGGGTTCACTGGCCGGTGGCATCGCCCATGATTTCAACAACATCCTGGCCGCCATCATGGGGTATTCGGAAATCGCCCTGGCCGATGCACCGGCTGGCTCGCCCATTCGGGCGAACATGGAAAAGGTCCTTCAGGCCGGAACGCGCGCATCCGATCTGGTCAAGCAGATTCTCGCCTTCAGCCGCCAGAGCGACATCGAACCACGGCCGGTGAAAGTGCGCCTCATCATCAAGGAGGTGCTCACGCTCCTGCGGCCCACCCTGCCGGCCACCATCGAGATCCGGCAGGATGCCACCACAGACGCCACGGTCATGGCCGACCCCACCCAGATCCATCAGGTGCTCATGAACCTGTGCGCCAACGCGGCCCACGCCATGGCCGAGGCCGGCGGAATGCTTGGGATCGCGCTGTCCGAGCGGCAAGTCGGTGCCGCCGATGTGGCGCACATCGCCGACCTCAAACCGGGACGCCACTTGTGCTTGAGCGTGTCGGATACCGGACACGGCATTGCACCCGAAGCCCTCGACCGGATTTTTGACCCGTTTTTCACGACCAAGAAAAAAGGGGAAGGCACTGGGATGGGCCTTTCAGTGGTGCACGGCATCGTCAAAAGCCACCACGGCGCCATCACCGTTCATAGCACCCCGGGCGTCGGCACCCGTTTCGACATTCTCCTGCCGATCATCGACAGCGGCGCACCGGATGCCGTCATAACACCGGCGCCGCTGCCGGGCGGGACCGAATCAATTCTCTTCGTAGATGACGAACCCTTTCAGGTAGACATCGGCGCCCAGATTCTCAGCCGCCTGGGCTACAGGGTCACCGCCCGCACCGATCCGCGCGAAGCGCTCACCGTTTTCCGCCACAACCCGGCGGCCATCGATCTGGTCATCAGCGATATGACCATGCCGGGGATGACCGGGGACGTCCTGGCCCGGGAGCTCATTGCCATCCGCCCGGACATTCCCATCATCATCTGCACCGGTTACAGCGAGCGCATCAGCGAAGAAACGGCAACGACCATGGGCATCCGCGGGTTTGCCATGAAACCCGTGGTGATGAAGAACGTCGCCGAACTGGTGCGTAAAGTTTTGGATGAAAAATGAATGGCGATTTGGCATTCAGAAAATTGTGCGATGTAATCAAACAACTTGAAAAAGACTTATCACGGCGGTACGCCATCAATGAATTCAAGGCGATCTAACCATTATGCGGCGCTCATCGTCTTGACCGCACATCAGCCCGAGTGTCTTCATGGGATTTAAGGCACTGTTCAAGCAGTATGAACCCCGAATCGCTGTCATCCGCCGTTTCCTGCCGGCCCTCGCGTTTTTTTGCGGTTTTGCCTGGGATTCGATCACCATGGGGCGGGTGGTCTCTTTTTACGACCTCCTGGTCCTCACCACCTATTATTTCGGAGCCGCCCTCGTCCTCATTCTTCTGGTTCGAGAGGTACAACCCCAGTGGCAGACCGGATTCACTTTCTTTGTCCAGTTCTGCTTCGGCGGTCTGTTCAGTGCCCTGGTGGTTTTTTATTTCAAGAGCTCCGGCTCGTTTTACACATTTATCGTGGTGATCGGTCTGGTGCTTCTTCTGGTGACCAATGAATTTCTATCAGAAAAATACCGGAGCCGCACCCTGAGCTGGACCATGTTTACCGTCTGCGGAACCATGTATCTCAATTTTCTCATCCCTCATATTGCCCATTCCATCAGGGCCGTTTGGTTTTACCTGAGTTGCACGCTCAGTCTGTCCATCGTCTTCGCCATCCATGTTTTTGCCAATGCCAAACAACGGGAGTCCATGCCTATCGACAAAAGAAAAACACAGTATCTCATGGAGCTGCGGCAGATGGCGCCATCCCTGAGCGTGGTTATCCTGCTGGTCGCCCTGTATCAGCTCCAGCTCATCCCGCCGGTGCCCCTGGTACTGAAGGATAGTTATGTCTGCAAGAACTTCAGCGACGAGAGCGGCGAATATCAGTGCCAGGCTGAAAAACAACCCTTCTGGCGGGCCTTGGGCATTGGTGGAGATGTCATTCATTTTGAAAAGGGGGAAAAGATATATAACCTCAGTGCGGTCTTTGCCCCGACCAACATTGCCGTTGACCTGGAACAGCGCTGGTGGTTGCGGGACGAGAAACGCGGCGCTTGGCTGTCCCGGGGCGTCATTCCCTTATCCATGGTGGGGGGCCGCAAGGAGGGCTGGCGTACCTACAGTTTCATCCACACGAGCGTCCAGGCTGGCAACTGGAAGGTCGAAACCGCCCTGAAGGGCGGTGCGGTGCTGGCCATTGATTATTTCACGGCCAAGGACCAGGTGACACCAGCGCCGCAAACCCATCCAGTGAAAGTAAATTAATGGGAAACGCGTAAAAAGTCTGAAATCACCACAGAGTACGCAGAGAGCGCAGAGATAACGCATTGAGTCCATCGGAAGGCATCAGCCGCACGCCTGCCGCAGAGAAAAAGATTGTTATTCATTTTTGTAGATGCTAATGGGGTCTAAGACTTTCCTCCCGAATATACTACCCTGGTTTAATATGGTTTTTTGGCCTGACGGGCATAGGTGTATTTTTACGCCCCCTTGTAAAATAAACGGGGCCTGGTCCTGATTGTCAACCGGCGAGTAATATCAGATTCATTCTGATTTTTTCAGATTTTGGCGGAATATTGGCAAACCGGCCTCATATATCCGGCCTCATATATATGGTCGTCAGAATTCGACAACGCCCCGGGCGCCGTAAGTCAATCCGGTGGTGTCGACGCCGGTGCCGGCGCCGGCATCGAATCGGTTGTCCTGGTATTGCACGTCCAGCGTCAACGCGAACAGCTCGCTCAGTGCAACGCGCACATAGGCCTCACCGACCTGCGCGTTCTTGATGCCTTTGTTGCCACCGTTCAGGTAGCCATAGCCAAGGCCGATGTTGTCCTGCGCACGGCCCCACAGTCCCCCCTTGATGTCGACGCCCCCGGTGTAGATGTCGGCATAATTCACGGCCGCATCGGTGGTCTGGGCGCCAAGCCGCATCCACACGCCCCACCCCTCGGCCACCTGCTGGTCGAAGGATAGAAACAGC
>JBDRRP010000008.1:0-4278 GCA_043825735.1 Pseudomonadota bacterium
ATCTGCGCCCGGTGATCTGTCCGGTGGCCGCTGCATGGAGTCGGTCAATATCTGTGGTGATCACGGCTCCCCCCCATCCTGCGCCCCCCTCAAGATCTGGTATCGCTCAGCAGGGTGCCGTTTGGTGTTTGAATCATGCGCCCGACGATTCGGTACGTGGGCTTGCGCGTGTTGCCCATGACAAAAACGGCTATCTTGCCGGATTTAAGAAGCAGCGCATCGTCTGAAACGACCTCGATTGAATCGGGGCGGAAATTGAAATCCACATCCTGGCCGATGAAAAGCTCCGGGGCGCGGGCAAAGACCTTCGCCCTGAGCGCGCGGATATAGATTTCCGCAGATTTGGAGTACGCCCGGTAGCTCACGAAGGCGAACGGCTGCACCCAGCCGGCGCTGTAATTCATGACCGTCATGGTGCCGTTGATGTTTTCCATAAAGACGCACGATTCGTGGACGATTTCCCAAGCCTCGGCGTCCTGCGCGGCCCAGGAACCGAACATTGCCGTTTGAAGTGATTCTTCCAGGATGAACAGGCTGAATGTGACCAGCCCGGCGACTGACAGATAGATACCAAGAGCTGTGAGGAACTTTTTCATCTTGTCTTTACTTCTTCCTCCGGTTGCAGCGACGGCTTATTGCAGTGGCCTTTCGTTTCGGCTTTTTACCTGGCTGCGCTTTTTTGCGGAGGACGCAGGCTTTGCGAAAGGCCGTGCGGCGAGCTGGTGCACGCAGGATAGGCGGTGCAGGCCGCATATCATCGCAGATGAACGGCAGCACGGCGCCGATGCCCCTTCTGTTGATGAGGCCCTGCGCGGCTTCCATGAGCGCCAGCATTTTTCTGCCGTGGTGACGGTGGCCGCCGCCGACAATCAACACCCGGCGATCCTCGGCCCCGTATCTTTCGTCAGTGCTCATTTGGTTGCCCTTTCTCCCATCATGAACAGATACCAGCGATCCGCGCTCTCGATTGATTCGAACTGCGCATGAAGTTGCCCATCGACATTATAGGCCGCAGCGTATCCCTCGGTGACGGGCGCTACCCTCTCGATCTTGGGCTGGTAATACTTCGGATGCCGGTAGCGCTCCACGCCGTCGACCATAAGCCTTACGATGCAGTGATCGAGGATGGCCCCGCCACCATCGGAGTGTCGCGTGTGAAGAAGCAGCGGCACCTTTACCGGCCCCATGCTTCGCCCGATGAACCCGGTGACATCGTTTTCCTCCAGCCAGTCGCGGCCGGTTTCCGTGTCGCCAAGAAAAATCCTGACGCGCGGTTTTGGGCTGCGCTGCCGGGCGTCCTCCAGAGCGCGGACCACTTGCCGGGGCGTGTCGCGGTGGTAGGTGGTGCCATCAATCACCCAAAACTGACCCGATTTAGCTTGTGCGGTTTGCGCCTGCGCCGATTGTGACCTGTCGCACCGGCTTTCCCACTGAGAAAGCGGCGGGGCGTAGGCAATGCCTCGCCTTGCCAAAAACTCTTGGACGGCTTCCACAGCCGGCGCAGCGTCATCGGCCGCGGAAAGGGTAAGGCGCTCGTCGCGGGACGTAAGAAACCCTATGAAATCGTTTAGGGCGCCGGTGACGACATGGTTGAGTGATTCCTGGCTCATGGGACAGTCCTCTCAGTTCAAGGTCGGCTGGCCGCAGCAGGCGCATTCGAACTCGCGGATCGGGATCCTTGGCACCTGAAAATACGGCTCATTGAGAACAAAATCCTCGCCCTCGACATAGAGCTGCAGAACTCTTGACGGCTTGATTTCCACATTGCCGTAGGCGGATTGAACACCGGTGAATGCGCCCGAGACATGCCGCGAATAAAGGCGCTTTGGCCGGCCATCGATTCCGACAACGACACCGTCGAAAACTACGTCCTGGCCGTCGATAATCATATGGCCAAGCTCCTTGTTCGCTATGGCCATGTCGATGACTTTTGCCATGATGAGTCCGCCCTGTTCCGGCACAACGGCTGGCGATTCAAAAATGAATTCGGGCAGGCCGGCAATCCCGAGGCCATGGGTGTGCACCGGAAACCGGGCGCTGGAGTCACTGTGGATACATACGCTTCTGCTCATGATCTTTGTTCTCCGTTCGGCGATCCTTGTTTTATGCTGCTTTTTGCCCCATTTCGATGTCTTCAATGGCGCGGGCATCTATCAATTCCTGGCGCTTAATCCGTTCATTTTCCTCACACGCCTTATCGATGGCGTGGCCGTGCCAAATCCTGATGGCGCATGCTAAAAACGGCGGTAGAAGTTGCCCACGGAAAGAAAGCGAAGTCACTTCGATTTCGTCACCGTCGCACTCATAGTGGACGTCGAAATCAATTAAGATTTGGGCTTTTGTTGTACAAAAGGCCATCACATGTCGCCTTTCTGTTTGGAAGTTGAGATTTCCAAAAGAACAACAAAGACAAATCTAATTGTTCCTACGCCGCGCTGCATTCGGGCGCAGCCGTGTCATCTTCCACCTCGTTATCAAATCCGCTATATCTTGGCCCCACAAACATCGACGCCGGCACTTTCAGGGGGCGGCGGGTATGGTATCTCCCGTCAATTCTAATGTTGAATCTTTTGGCTTCACGGACGCCGATTTCATGCAAAACCCGGCGCAGTTTGACGATGGTAAAATTGCTGTATTTGATGTCAACGCACCACGATTGGAACTTATCCGCAAAGATGTGCCAGCAGCCATCGATGTGCAGATACGGCTCAAGATTGGGGGCGGCATCTTCCCTCGGAAGCGCCGGTTTTTGTTCGATGTAGGCAGTAAGCCAAGAGCGCACCTGGCCGGCGGCCGTTGATTCATCTGACACCATTTCCCGCTCGGCAAGCAGCAAAAGCGCTCTACCGTATTTGGGCCAATCCTCTCTTTTAATATGCGGCATGTATTGAAGGGATAGGTTCGCTATGTGCGCGCGAAGGCGTGATTGGGTTAAAAGGTCGGTCACCGTCGGAAGGTGAATATTGCCCTTGTCTGTTTCGATAAGATACGTCGGATCATCTTGCATGTACTGGACAATGCGGATGATATTGATGCCCAGCTTTTGACTGATCGCCGATTTTGCCCTGGCCTTGTCTTCGGGCGTGTAGGCCGCTGTCCCGCACACTGCATCGTGCTCGTCCAGGATCTGGGCTGAAAAATCGTCTTTGAGTTTTTTTTTAACGGATAAAAGAGTGCGATTGATGTAATCGGGGCGGTGAACTTTATCGAGCTTATCTGCCGGGATATTGGCGGCATGGCGCCGGTTCCAATAGACCAAAAGATTGGCAACCTCCTGGTCGCTCCAGCCGGCCCTTAAAGCAAAGAACGTGAGCGCAAAGTGATAGCTTGACGTTGAACTATCGCCGGACGGAAACGTGCGTTTGCGCTGAACCGTGGCTTTAAATTTCTCGTCAATCTCCATCAGCATGTCGAGCTTTTCGTGGGGCGGTTCGGCAGTGGCGTTCACTGCAAATTCCACCGCCGGGGCCCCTGCTTCCGGTACCGGTTCTTCAACGATCAGTTCTATTCCGTCGAAATATTCGGAAAAATCTTCTGGATTATATCTGGTGCCGCCACGCTCAAGTATCCGGACAATCTTATGATTGTCAGGGTCTTTTACGTTTTTGGTTCCAGGGATTCTAAGCACCCGGGAAAGGTCCTGCGTTCCATCGATTCCCCAGCCGTTTACCTTCCCCTTCCGGCGCATATATTCAACGAGTTGCTGGGAGAGAAAACGCGCCTTGTTTCTCTCTGCGGCGTCAGCAAATGCCCACGATTCTTTAAAAAGCCACCAGCAGTGAATGCCGTTTCCGGAATGCACAATCATGGTGGGGTCAAAGCCGTTTCCTTTTACGATACTGAGTGCCTCGTCCAGGGTTGCCGGGAGCTTTTTTGATTTGTGCGCATCGGCCATGATGTCAACGTCAAGCCACAGCCCGCCGATCCCCGCGATGTTCTCCTGGGCGCAGCGGGCCGTTGCGGCAACCGGGGCCTCGGCAAGGCCAACACCCATGTAGACGTCTTTTCCGATTTTTTCGGCGTGTTCTGCGGCCTCTCGGACGCTTTGAGTGCAAAATGTCAGCCCGCCCTTCCCTTTAAGGTTTTTGCGCCAGAGCTGGATAAAAAGCTCATCTGGCTTATCGCCGAAAACATCCGAAATGAACTGTAACGATGGGGACAATGCCATGAAAAACCTCTATGCCGCGTTCAGTTGCAGTTCGTCCGGATCGATACGTTTTCCGGTGATAAAAGCCCATGTCTGGACGGCGGTGGAAAAGGCGATGGAGTGCTGGAGCC
>JBDRRP010000009.1:0-126685 GCA_043825735.1 Pseudomonadota bacterium
GCTGTTTCTATCCTTCGACCAGCAGGTGGCCGAGGGGTGGGGCGTGTGGATGCGGCTTGGCGCCCAGACCACCGATGCGGCCGTGAATTATGCCGACATCTACACCGGGGGCGTCGACATCAAGGGGGGACTGTGGGGCCGCGCGCAGGACAACATCGGCCTTGGCTATGGCTACCTGAACGGTGGCAACAAAGGCATCAAGAACGCGCAGGTCGGTGAGGCCTATGTGCGCGTTGCACTGAGCGAGCTGTTCGCGTTGACGCTTGACGTGCAATACCAGGACAACCGATTCGATGCCGGCGCCGGCACCGGCGTCGACACCACCGGATGGACCTACGGCGCCCGGGGCGTTGTCGCATTTTGATCAAATAGGCCAGCGACGGCGATGGTATTTAAAAGATGAACTTCCAACATCGAACGTTGAACGCTGAACATCGAATGTAAAACCCAGAGACAGCCACCGGTTAGGCGTTTCGCCGTTCGTTTTTTCGTTCAGCATTCGATGTCCGAAGTTAACTTCTCTCTGCGGCCCCGTGCCATGACTGGGAGCATTTCAGCAGGACTCCGCCGGCAACATGCTCCGCGCCGTTTATTCGCCCGTAAATCTTGCCTCCCGGCGTTCGATGAAGGCGGTGATGCCTTCCTGGACGTCGCGACTTTTCATGAGGGGCAGAAGATCGGGCAACAGCTGCTTGATGGCGGCGATCTCGCCCTGGCGGCGGGCCAGGCGGGCGGATTTGAGGCTGGCCTGAACCCCGAGAGGGGCCTGGGCGGTGATGGTGCGGGCGATGGCCATGGCGCTGTCGAATTGATTGCCGGGGGTGGTCAGTTTCTGGACCAGGCCGACACGATAGGCTTCTTCGGCCGATATCTCATCGGCGGTGAGCAGATAGCGCATGGCATTGCCCCAGCCCACTTCCTGAAATAGCCGGATAGTGGCGCCGCCCACCGGATAGATGCCCCGCTTGATCTCGATCTGCCCGAAGCGGGTGCCGGCGGCGGCCACGCGAATGTCGGTGGCCAGCAGCAGCTCGATGCCGATGGTCAGGCAGATCCCCTGCACAGCCATGACCATGGGCTTGGAGAGCATTGCTTCGCTGTAGATCCCCAAGGGGTCGATGGCGCCCTCGGGCAGTTCTGGAAATCGACCCTCCCCTAAAGAGCCGGCCCACTGGGGCAGGTCGAGACCGGCGGTAAAGTGCTCTCCGTGAGCGTAGAGCACGCCGCACCAGAGGTCTGCATCGGCCTGCAGCCGGCCATAGGCGGCGGCCAGCTCCCGATACATCGCCACATCAAAGGCATTTCGCTTGTCAGCGCGATTAAGGCCGATCATTAAGATGTGGCCGTCGATGTCCTGGGTGATTCGGGATTCGATCATGGAAAACCTCGGTGAAAATGGTTGACGGTGCACGGTACGCAGCAACAGCCACTGCAAAGAGAATGAACCGCGGATTGCGCAGATTACACGGATAAAGGGCGGCCTTCCGCCGAAAAGCAACAGCAACTATTAATTAGTGTCCATCCATAGAAAGCCTCTTGCTCCCTCCCTTGATGGGAGAGGGCCGGGGTGAGGGTGACAACCAACCGATAACAATAGATAATCTTATACCGGCCGCCCTCTCCTCTATCTACTTTCGCCGGGGAGGATTTATGGATGGACACTAAGCTAAGAGCCAACAGCAAAGCGTTGCCTGAAGGGCACACACTCCCCGGTTTTCTCTGCGGCTTTGCGCCTCTGCGCGAGAAGGATTTTCACCTTTTTGTCTTTTAGAATTCATCAATCCGCCACAAAATACCGGCGGACAAATTCCTGTCTCATTTTATGCCGTATAGGCGCAATCCCGGAATTCCTAAATCCCTGAATCATCGCCTTTTCTGTCCTCTGTCATCTGCCGTTCTGCCCTTAACCCCCTCCCACACCACCTCCACCGGGTGCTTGACCGGCAGCGCGCCCAGGTGGGCCATTTGCATCTCGCAGGTGGGGCAATCGGTGACGGCCCACCGGGCCCCCGAAGCAGCGAGTCGTGAAATCATGGGTGCACCGATGGCGGTGCTCAGATCGTAGTTTTTGGCCGCAAGCCCCCAACTGCCTGCCATGCCGCAACAATGGCTTTTCAAATCGGTGACAGAGATTCCGGGAATCGCTGACAGCAGCGTCGTTGAACTGGCGGCGGCCGGCTGAATCTTCAGGTGACAGGGCTGGTGGTAGGCCACGGCGGTATCCGGACATGCCGCCGCCAGCCGCCGCCGGTAGCGGTTGATAAGATCGGAGATGTGGATGGTCTTTTTCGATACCTCATCGATATCCACGCCCGTCGCCAGGTAGCCCCAATCGCTCATGAGTGCGTAGCCGCACGATGAGCAGGTCACCGCGATGTAATCGACCCGCGGCAGCAGGTGCTTCCAGGCTGCCAGATTGCCGTCGATTTTTTTCCGGGCGCCGGCGGCCATTCCCTTGGAGAGCTGCGGTAGGCCGCAGCAGTGCTGTGGCGGCAGCAGGACGCTCATGCCCATGGCGCCAAGCACCCCCACGGCCGCTTCCCCGATTTCGGGCCGGATATATCCGGCATGGCACCCCGCATAGAACAGCACCGTGGGGGCGCCTGCGCACGATTCCGCCGGCAGTCGCTGAAATAGACTTCGCCGGTTGAAGCGCACCACCGCCCGCTGCGGCGCCAGACCGGTTGCCACCCCGGCGAGCCTTCTGAGAAACAACGGTTTGACCATCGGTGCCATGAGCGGGGCGATGGGGCCGAGCAGCCGCGCCGCGGTTTCCACATTCGCCGTCAGAATGTCCGGCAGGGTGCTGCCGAAGCGTTTCACATACTGGGCTCTGGCTTCCATGGCGAGCTTGGGGATGTTGACGTTGGAGGGGCATTCCTTGATGCAACTGCCGCAGTTGACGCAGCGATCCATGACGTACTGAAGATCGGACGAATACAGCGCGTCTTCAGTCACTGCGCCGCTGAGCAGTGCGCGCAGCAGGTTGGCCTTGGCCTTGGGGGCGGCAGCCTCGTCCCGGGTGAGCTTGTAGACCGGGCACATGCGGGTGGCCACGGTGACGGTGGTGCATTTGGAGCAGCCGTGGCATTTTTCCGCCTCGAGGGCAAAGCCTTCCGCCCAGTTGAGCGCTTTTCCCGGCAGTTCGCGGCTGCGGTAGGTCCCGCCATAGCGCAGGTGACGGGCCATCTGATCGGCCTCGCCGGCAGCCTTGATCTCGGGGTTGAATAGTCCCCGGGGGTCCAGCAGCCGTTTGGTTTCGATAAAAAAGTCGTAAATGGTCGGATACTTTCGGCGCAGATAGGCGCTTCTCAGGCGGCCGTCACCGTGCTCTCCGCTCACGGTACCGCCCAGGCTGTCGACCAGCTCGTAGACCGCATCGGCGATGGGCCGCAGCTTGGCCACATCGGCCGGGTCCTTTAGATCCAGCAGCGGCCGCGTATGCATGAGCCCCTTGGCGATGTGGCCGTAGAGGACAAAGTCCACCCCGAGGCGTTCAAAAATTCCGTAGATTCCATTGAAATACTGCACCAAACGGTCCACCGGAACAGCGGCGTCCTCCACCAGGGCAAGGATCTTACGGCGCCCCTTGAGTTTGTAGAGAATCGGCACGGCCGCCTTTCGCACGGCCCAAAACGTTTCCTTTTCTTCAGCGGACACGGCCAGGTGGGCCTGGCGGACGAGGCCGGCAGCCTCGAGCTGGCGTTGAATCTGAGCAGCCGGCTGGGCGCACGCATCCGCCGACGGCCCGTCGAACTCGATCAAGAGCACGTTGTCCACCCCATCGGGGATCTGCTCCCGAAGCGCGGCGTTGCCGGTCCGGGCCATGGCCAGAAGGGACTTGTCCATGATCTCGATGCCCGAGGGCTTCAGGGGCATGGCCATCTGAACGGCCGTGGCCGCCTTGACGATGGTGTCGCAATAAGCCACCACCAGGCTGTCCGCAGCCGGCCGGGCCAGCAGGCGAAACCGCAAGCGCGTGACGATCCCCAGGGTGCCCTCGGCGCCGGCCAGCAGCCGGTGGAGTCGCAACCGGCCGCCATCCACCAGCCCCCTCAGATTGTAGCCCGCTACGTTGCAGGCAATGGGCGGGTAGGCCGACTCGATGGCCGCAGCGTTGTCCCGATAGAGACCGGCCAAGGCCCCCAGGTTGAAAGGCAGACGATCCAGGGCTGTGCCGGCCACTTGATCGAGCATGTGGACGCTGCCATCTCCCATCACCACCTCGGCATCCAGGAGATAGTCGGCCACGTTGCCGTATTTTACCGAATGGGCGCCGCTGGCGTTGGTGGCGCACATGCCGCCGAAGGAGGCGTATTCGCCGCTGGAGGGATCCGGCGGAAAGAAGAGCCCTTTGCCCTTGAGTGCTTCTTCCAACTCGCCGAAGCGGTAACCCGGCTGGCACTCGAACCAGCCCTCGGCGGTGTCCAGACGCAGGAGCCGATTCATGAACTTGGAAAAATCGATGACCACCCCGTCGCCTACGGCAGCGCCGGCAAGACCGCTGCCCGCGCCGCGGGGATGGATGGCAAGGCCGTGTTCAGCGGCAAAGCGCACCACGGCCTGCACGTCGGCCGTCGTGCGCGGATAGACGACGGCTGACGGCAGTTTGCTGAAGATGCTGGCATCGGTGGCGAGCATTTGTCGCCGGAACTTATCGGTGTGGATCTGCCCTTGCAACGTTGCCGCCAGATCGATGAAAGAATATCGTTTCGCCATCGCAGTCACTTACCTCGCATGCGCCCAAAATGCAAAACCGCCATGACAGTTATTGCCGGCACCGCTCGATTCCTATAGTATGCGCCCGACATCAACCGCCAGCAAAAAGCGTTTTACAACCCCGAGGTTTATCATGGAAAAGCTCATCATCACCGTCGCACCCACGGGGTCTCTTCCCCGAAAAAAAGACAATCCCCATGTTCCGATAACGCCGGAAGAAATCGTCGCCTGCGGTATCCGCTGTGAGGCGGCCGGCGCAGCGATCATCCATGTACACGTGCGCAACCTGGAAGATGAATCGCCCTCGACCGATTATGGACTGTTCAAAGAGGCCTGCGAGGGGCTGCGATCCGAAACACGGCTGATTGTCCAGATCTCCACCGGTGGCAGGGCCGGCGTGGCCTATGAACAGCGCAGCGCGCGGCTTCGCCTGAAGCCCGAAATGGCAAGCCTCACGACCGGATCGGTGAATTTCCCCGACAGTGTCTACGAAAACAGCCCGCAGTTGATCGCGGCCCTGGCAAAGGACATGCACGAGCTGGGCATCAAGCCTGAAATGGAAATTTTTGACGTGAGTATGGTCCAAAATGCGGTAACCCTCGCTGCTGCAGGGCTTGCCGCAGCACCGCTGCACTTTGACTTCGTGATGGGGCTCAAGGGCGCCATCCCCGCGACGATCGAAAACCTCGTGCATTTGAAATCCTGTATTCCTGCAGGGGCCACATGGACCGTGGCCGGCATCGGTCCCCACCAACTGCCAATGACCACGCTGGCCATCGTCATGGGCGGCCACTGCCGCGTCGGCCTGGAAGACAATGTCTTCTACCGGAAAGGTGAGCCGGCATCCAACGAGCGCCTGGTCGAGCGCATGGTAAGGATCTCCGCCGAACTGGGCCGCGACATCGCATCTCCTGATGACGCCCGCCGGATCCTGCATCTTAACCGGAGCTGAAACGGCACAACGCGTTTATGATAGCGGCATTTCCACTTGAAATGACCTCCTGCGTGTGGTTAGGTGGGCTTTCACCAACCGAAAAGCGTATTTCACGATGCGAAATAGCGAAACGCCTCCGAGCAATACCATTCAATCGGTGGTGAAAGCCGCAAACGTCATGGAAGCCTTGGCCGATGCCGGAAAACCGCTCAGCCTCAGCCAGATCGCCGAGGCGGTCGACATGGGATTGCCAACGGCCTACCGATTCCTTCGAACCTTGGAGTTCCTGGAATGGGTCGAGCGTGTTCCGGACCTGAAACAGTATCGCATTGCGCCCCGGATCGTACGGCTGGCCCACAGTTTCTTTGACACCTCAGATCTCTGGTCATTTGCTCACCAGCACCTGATCCAGGCCCGTCGGGAATATAATGAAACCTTCAACCTGGCGGTCCTGGACGGAACCGAGATCCTCTACATCGACCGGGTCAAGACCAAGAAGATTCTGGACATCAATCTTGAAATCGGATCAAAACTTCCGGCATTTTGCACGTCCATGGGGCGCGTTCTGCTGGCCTCGTTGCCGCGGGCCAAAGCGCACCGACTCCTGGAGCGATCCGTCAGGACACCGTTTACCCGGCATACCGTCACCGATACGACGCTCTTGATGAAAATACTCGATGATGTGAGAAGTCAGGGGTATGCCGTCAACCGCGGCGAGATGGCCCCCGAACTGATCAGCGTCGCGGCACCGGTTCGAAATCATGACCGCCAGGTGGTCGCAGCGTTGAACCTGGCCGTGGACGCCGGCCACTACGAACCGCCGGAGGTTGAAACGAAACTGATTCCCGCAGTCATTTCAGTTGCCGAACGGATTTCAAAATCCTTGGGATTCCACCGGTAAAGCCAAGGGGGTGATAGCAACAACAGGTTGTATGCAAGCGTAGAAGCCGTTTTTCAACATGTAACGTTAAATAATTTGAAGGAGGTCAATCGATGAAACGCACGAAAAAATTCTGGTTGCCGCTGGTACTCGTTCTGGTGCTGTGCATGACAATGATCGTTCCCCAGGCCGGAGCCGCGCGGCGGTTCGTTTCCATCGCCGCCGGATGGGTCACCGGGGCGTACTTCCCGATGGCCGGCGCCATCTCCCGGATTGCCTACAAACACCTCGCGGAGGAAAACATCAAGGTCACCGCCGAGTCCTCCGGCGCCTCGGTTGCCAACGCTAAGCTCATCGGCGCCGGTGACACGGACCTGGCCATTTTGCAAAACGACATCGCCTCCTATGCTTACGCCGGTAAGGCGGACATGTTCGACGGCCCGATCAAAAACCTGCTGGGCGTGTGCACCCTGTTTCCCGAGCACGTGCAGCTTATCGCCCGCAAGGATTCCAAGATCAAGTCGCCGGGCGACCTGAAGGGAAAGAAAGTGGCCATCGGTCCCGTGGGATCGGGCACCGCTGAAAACGCCAAGCAGATTCTGGAAGCCTGGGGCCTCACGGTCGAAGACCTGGCCCGGGCAGAGCAGCTCACCGCCTCCCAATCGGCGGATTACATCAAGGACGGCCGCCTGGATGCGGCATTTTTCACTGTGGCAGTGGGCGCGGCCGTTATCATGGATACATCCCTGATCGTCGAGACCGATGTCGTGCCCATTGCCGGTAAAAATGTAGACAAACTCATCAAAGCCTACCCCTTCTATGCCAAGCAGATCGTTACGGGCGGCACTTATAAGGGCAACGACAAGGATGTCGCCACGGTCTCGGTAATGGCCATGCTGGCGGCCCGGGCGGATCTGGAGGACGACATCGTCTACAAAATCATGAATGCGATGTATTCCGACCTGGACCAGCTCAAGATGGCCCATGACAAGTTCAAGGACATCAAAATGGAAGACGGCCTGGTGGGCATGAGCATTCCGCTGCATCCCGGTGCGACGAAATACTTCAAGGAAAAAGGCGTCTTGAAGTAATCGGCGCCACAGGCGAAACAAAGCACACGGTTGGGGGGCCGGCACTGGGTTGCCGGCTCCCCGACTGAATTTTTCATGGAGGTGGGATTTGCCGAAAGAAGCGATTCAGGACACGGACGCCAGCAGGGAATTGGCCAGAGCCTCGGAGGGGGGCTCACGACTACTCGCCGGAAAAACCGGCATGCTGATCAGCCTGATAGCGATTTCCATGTCGCTGTTTCAGCTTTACACCGGGTTTTTCGGTGAGCTGCCCGGCGCAAAACAGCTTTCCATTCATCTGACCTTTGCCATGGTGTTGTGCTTTCTGTGTTTTCCGTTTTCCAAAAGATCATCGAAAGACCGGGTGTCGATTCCGGACGCAATTTTCGCGGTCATCGGGGGCGGCACCGCTTTATATCTATTCGTGAACTACGACCACGTGGTGCACTCGGTGGGCAATGCACCGCTCTATGACATCATTATCGGGGCCGTTCTCATCGTGCTGATACTGGAGGCGACCCGCAGAAGCGTGTCACCGATTCTTCCGATCATCACCATCGTTTTTCTCCTGTATGCCTTTTTCGGCCCCTATCTCCCCGGCGATCTCGCCCACCGGGGCTTTCGCGTCAAGCGGATCATCGATCACATTTTCATGACCGGCCAGGGGCTGTGGGGCGTCCCTTTGCGGGTGTCGGCCACCTTCGTTTTCCTGTTTGTTCTCTTCGGTTCCTTCCTTGAAAGGATCGGCGCGGGCGAATACCTGATCAACCTGTCCTTTGCGCTCATGGGACGTTTTCGGGGCGGACCGGCCAAGGCGGCCGTGGTGGCCTCCTGCGCCATGGGGTCCATCTCCGGATCCTCCATCGCCAATACCGTGACCACCGGGGCCATGACCATTCCGCTGATGAAAAAGGTGGGGTTCAAGCCCCATGTGGCCGCCGCCGTCGAAGTGGCCGCCTCCACCAACGGGCAGCTCATGCCACCGATCATGGGTGCGGCGGCCTTCATTATGGCCGAGATCATCGGGGTGCCCTACATCAGCATCGTCAAGGCCGCATTCATTCCGGCAATTCTTTCCTATGCCGCCATTTTTTCCATCGTCCATCTGGAGGCCGTAAAAGAAAACATCCGCGGACTGACCAAGGAAGAGTGCCCGCCGATGATCAAGACGCTGCTCTCGGGTCTCCACTACCTGATCCCCCTGCTGGTGCTGATCTGGCTGCTGCTGGTGACCATGTGGACGCCCACGACCGCGGCGGCCTGGTCGATTCTGATCGCCTGCTCGGTCGCCGTCGGAAACAACGTCTACCGCGCCCGGTCTCAGTTTCCCCGGGTGCTTGCGGGAACAGCGGAGCTGACAGAGGATCCCAACGCGTTCGAAGACTATCGACAGCGCCCGCAGGGCTTCATCTGGCGAAGAATCAGCAGCGAGCTGTTGGGCGCACTGGAGACCGGCGCGCGCAACATGGCCGGCATCGCAGCGGCCTGCGCCTGCTGCGGCGTTATTATCGGCGTGGTGACCCTCACCGGTCTCGGCCTGAAAATGGCCACGCTGATCACGGAAGCGGCCGGCGGCAGTCTGCTGCTGACCCTCATTTTCTCCGTGTTTGCCTCCATCATTCTCGGGATGGGACTGCCGACGACGGCCACCTACATCATCATGGCATCCATGACCGCGCCGGCCATATTGACCATCAGCGCCACGCAAAACCTCGGCCTGCCCATCGTGGCCGTTCACCTTTTCGTGTTCTACTACGGCATCGTGGCCGACGATACGCCACCGGTGGGCCTTTGCGCCTATGCGGCCGCCGGCATCGCCGGCTCGGATCCGATCAAGACGGGCTGGAAGAGTTTCCGCCTGGATCTGGCGGCGTTCACCCTGCCGTTCATGTTCATCTACAACACCAAATTGTTGATGATCAACACGAACTGGATGGAGCTGGCGTACATCATCCCTATCAGTCTGCTCGGCATGTTCTGCTGGTCGGTGTTCATCCAGGGGCACTGGATCATCCGGACATATGTCTGGGAGCGGTTCGTTTTCCTGGGGCTGGCGTTTCTGCTCGTCAACCCCGGCCACCTGAGCCTCGGCGGCGTCCACATCAACCAGCACCTGGTCAATGGATTTGCAATCGCAACAATGGTGATGATTTTCCTGTGGCAGCGCGCGCGTCAACGGAAAACAGCGGCGCAACCGGCGTGATGCGAGGCCGCCTCTCGGCCGTCGCCGCCGCAGTGATTCTGGCGGTGGCCGCAGCCCTGCTGGTCTGGCCCATGGACGTGTTGACCGTCCGGGCGCTGCGCTTTACTTCGGGCGCCATGTCCGTTTTGCCGGTCACCTCCGGCAGCGACATCCGGATCCACTATCTGCACTCGGTGGAGCGCACACCGGTGGAAGGGCGGTTTGAAGTAAATGACGCTCAAGGACTGGTGGCGGTACAAACGCGGTTCACCTCGAATGGATCGGGACTGCCCAACACGGCAGCCGAGCGAATGCACCGTGAAGGGGATTGGTTCGTTGTGGACGAGCAGCGGCGCCCGGTGCCCCCGCTGCGATTCTACCTGCAATCTGTGAACCGGACCCGGCTGAGCGTCGACGGACGGGATGTGGACTTGTCCGCATTTCGCTCGGGCACGCTGCTGGGCATCCGGGTGGAACGGGTCGGCCGCTGGCGCTGGTGGCTCTGGCGGTGGGCCGGAAAAAAGTGGAATACTGAAGCATGGTGAAGGAGTTCGAAGAATGAACGAGAGTTCCGGTCATGTGTTTGCGCGCCGGCTGGACCGCCCCTTGCCGGTGGCTGCCCGGGCCGAGGGGGTGTGGATCGAAGAGGCGTCCGGCAAAAGGTACCTGGACGCCAGCGGCGGTGCCATCGTGGTCAACGTGGGCCACGGGCGCCGGGAAATCGCCGATGCGGTCTCAGAGCAGATCTCGGCCTGCTATTACGCGCACCCGACAATGTTTACGACACCGGTTGTGGAACGACTCGCCGATGTGCTCGCCGGCCATGCACCGGAGGGGATCTCGCGCTTTTATTTCGTCTCCAGCGGTTCCGAAGCCGTGGAAACGGCCATCAAACTGGCCCGGCAGATCCACCTGGAAGCGGGCCGCGCCCAGCGCTTCCGGTTGATTAGCCGGTGGAAGTCCTATCACGGCCTGACGATGGGGGCCCTTTCGGCCATGGGGCGCACGGTCTTTCGCACGCCATACGCCCCCATGCTCACCGATGTGACCCACATCCCGGCCCCCTACTGCCTGCGCTGCCCCTACGGGCAGTCGTACCCGCAGTGCGGCGTGCGGTGCGCGCTGGCGCTGGAAGAGGCCATTGAAAACCTCGGCGCCGAGACCGTATCGGCCTTTCTCGTCGAGACCGTTTCCGGAGGCACCCTGGCCGCTTATCCGCCACCACCGGAATATTTAGGCATCATCGCCGACATCTGCCGACGCTACGGCGTGCTGCTGATTCTCGATGAAGTGCTGTGCGGCATGGGCCGCACCGGCCGCTGGTTTGCCTGCGAGCACTACGGCGTCACCCCGGACATCGTCACCCTGGGCAAGGGAATTGCCGGAGGTGCGATGGCCCTGTCGGCCGTGGGCGTTCAGGAAAGACATTTCGAGGCCATCCGCGGGGGCAGCGGAAACTTTGTCCACGGCGGCACGTTTTCCCATCATCCGGTGGCTGCTGCGGCCGGGCTCGCCGCAATCGGCATCTTAGAGCGCGAGCGCCTGGTTGAGCGGGTCGCTGAGTTCGGCCCGGTGCTGGGAAAGCGGCTGCGTACGGCTCTGAGCGGTCATCCCCACGTGGCCGATGTCCGCGGCATCGGTTTCCTGTGGGGCGTTGAGCTGGTAGCCGACAAGGCATCCCTGAAACCGTTCCCACGGAAAGAAAAAGTGGCCGAACGGCTCTACGAAGCCGTTTTCAATCGCGGGGTGATCGTCTATAAATCCACGGGGCTGGCCGGAACCGACGGCGACGCCTTCCTGGTGGCCCCGCCGTTTATCATTTCCGAAACCGAGATGGATACGGCGATCATGGCCATCTGCCAGGGGCTGGAAGATGTGTTGGGATCATGATATCGAGTATCCGCCCAGAAACGGCATCTTTTGGCCCAGAGCGGCGTTTTTAAGCCCCTAAAAATCGCGGGGCTTTCTGAACCACACGGTTTAATCCTGACGCCCAGCGCGCAGCGCAGGGTGTCCAAGGACCATCTACCATTTCTGGACGGACACTAACTAGGGCGATCGCCCGGGGCGTTCTGGAAACCACCCCGGCAAATGCACCAACAGAACCAACCAAAAGCAACAGCGTCAACTTACGGAGGCACCATGCCTGAACTGGCTTACGTCAACGGAAAAATGATGGAAATCGGCAGCGCGGTAGTGCCCATCGAAGATCGGGGCTACCAGTTCGGCGATGCGGTCTACGAATTCATCGCCAGCTACAACGGCCGACTGTGTTTCATGGAAGAACATCTCGACCGGCTCATGCGTTCCTTGCAGGGGCTCGCGTTTCCGCCTATGAACCGGGGCGAGATTCGAGCTGCCGTTCTGGCGCTCTTTGAAAAGGCTGAAATCCCGAGGGCCGGTCTCTACATGCAGATTTCACGGGGCGTTTCCCAGCGCAACCACCCGTTTCCGGATGCTGCGCCGGTGCAATTCATCATGACCATCCGAGCGGTTGAAGAAAAGCCCAAATCAATGCGGGAAAAAGGCGCGAGCGCCATCACTGTGGAAGACATCCGCTGGGGGCGCTGCGATTTGAAGACCGTGCAGCTGCTGCCCAACGTGCTGGCCAAACAAAAAGCCGTTGACGCCGGCGTGTTCGATGCCATTTTCGTAACCTCCGAAGGCATCGTTCGGGAGGCGACCAGCTCCAACCTGGCTGTGGTTAAAAATGGCGCCCTGATCACCCATCCGCTGACGCCGAATATCCTGCCCGGCATCACCCGCATGATAATTCTCGATATTTGCCAAAAACTCGGGATCCCGGTAGAGGAACGGTTTTTCAACACCGACGCTCTGTACGGTGCCGACGAAGCATTTTTGACAGGTACGATCACCGAGGTGCTTCCCATCGTAACGGTGGACGGTAAAACCATCGGCGACGGGTCGGTGGGACCGGTGACCCGGCGGCTTTACGCGGCATTGCGGCAGCGCGCCGGCGCCTGATCGTGCGGTTGCAGCGCGTGCAGACCCGCCAAGCGCCCCCGCGCCATCGAAAGACGTCCCAATGATCCAAGAAGATCCCTGCGCCGATGACCTACGATCCTTCGCGACGCTGCTCACCATCTGCTGCCTGGTCACCTTCGCCTGCTATTTCGCCGTTTCAATGCGCCTGCCGGTAGTGCCGCTCCATGCCAAAGGCTTTGGCGTCACCACCTCCCAAATCGGTGTGATCAATGCGGTCTTCTACCTCATGGCCGGCCTGCTGGCCGTGCCTTCCGGGGCCATGTCCGATATCTTCGGCAGAAAACGCCTGGCCATCGGCGGCTCGGTGATCCTGTGTATAGGCATGCTCCTGCTCTATGTCGGCCACTCATTTGTGCAGCTCGCCGGTATTTACCTGCTGCTGGGGGTGGGCATCGCCGCATTCGGCCCCACCATGATGAGCTGGGTGGCCGAGATTTCACCGGTCACCCACCTGGGCCGTGCTTACGGCTGGTACACCACCGCCCTTTTCTGCGGGCTGGGACTGGGGCCGGCGGCCGGCGGCGCCATGGGCGCCTGGGTGGGATTTCCGGCGGTTTTTCTGGCCGGCGCAGCGCTGGTGGCCATCAACATCTGGCCGCTTCAGCAATTGCTTCCCAGGCGCTCGAAAGTCACTGTCAGCCGAAAGGAACGTCCACGCTGGAAAGACACGGCCCGGCAGGTGCTGGCCAACCGCCCGCTCATCGGCTGCTGGACGGCGGCCCTGGGCGCAAACATCATCGCCGGCGTGTTTTTCACCTTCCTGCCCCTGCTGGCCCATCACCGCGGGCTCTCTGTGGGTGAGATCGGCATCGTATTTCTGGTACAGTCCGTCACCAACGCCCTGTCCCGCATTCCCTTCGGGGCGCTGAGCGACCGATTCGGCCGCAGCCACCACCAGGCCCTGGCCGGCATCGTGCTGGTGACGTTTGCCATCGCCGGGTTTGCGCCGGCCACGACGTTTATCCAATTTTTGCTGGCGGCATTTGGTCTGGGGGTGAGCCTGGCTGTGGCCTTCACTTCCATCGGTGCCCTCATCGCCGAAACCGCCGCCCCGGCCGTTCGGGGGCTGGCCATGGGCGGCTACAACAGCAGCATTTACTTCGGCCTCATGGCCGGCTCCATGGGCATCGGCCCCCTCATCGAAGCCGCGGGCTTCGGCCAGGGATTCCTGTGGGCCGGGGCCATCAACATCCCCTTCGTGGCGGCCTATGCCTGGTGCATGCGGGGAGGACAGACGACAGAAGGCAGATGACCCGCCTTCCGCCGTCGCTATAAATAGCTATGGCGGACAGGTCGCTAACAACCCAGGCTACGGCGGGCAAGCAGACGGCAGAAAGGGCGAGGATTGAGGGCTTCTAAAAGAACAACAGCAGAACACCATTCTCGCGCAGAGACGCTGAGGCGCAGAGAAAACCGTAGAATTTGCCCTGCGGGCAGCGTTTGCCGCCTTTCGCGACTGCCTTCCGGCCGAAGGCCGCCATCTGTGTAATCCGCGTTCACTTGTCCGCCGACTTGTCCGCCGTAGCCTTGGCAGAGGTGGAAGCCTTGGCGAAGGAGGATCAGCGTCCCATTCCGCTTTTCGCTGCAACCTTCCAAAACCCTTTCGGCGCTCACTCTCTGGGCACGCAGACCAGCACGTCGCGACCGTCTTTGCTGAACTGGCAGTTTTCAGTCAATATTTCCCTGAGTTGCCGGCGGGCCCGGTGAAGCCTTACTTTCACGTTGGCAAGGCTGATATCCAGAATGTCGGCGATCTCCTTGAGGGAAAACCCGAGGACGTCAAAGAGCCATAGCACGCTCCGATGCGTTTCCGTCAGTTTTTCCATCTGGTGCTGCACGCAGGCGTTCATCTGGTGGCGCTCTAACTGGGTATCGACGCCTGGCTGGGCGTCTGACGGGATATCGCCTTCATCTTCCAGTGGATCCGTGGCCTGCCGCGCTGAGGTGCGAAAATGGTCCCGGCACAGGTTGTGGGCGACTTGAAACAGCCAGGAGGTGAGTTTGTCCGGGTCTTTGAGGCCATCGATATGCCGCATGGCCCGGACAAAGGTCTCCTGGGTAATGTCGTCGGCCAGCCACGCGTCCTTGACCATCACCGTCACGAATCGGTGGACCCGTGCGTGGTGACGGTCAAAGACTGCATACTGGTCTGTTGGTATTGGGCTCGTCATGTCAGCAGTTGCACCCGGTGGCTCCGTCGCCGCAGCCTGCCGCCGTTTCAGGCGCTTCTCCCGCAAGCTCCGCCACGGCGCTTTTCATGAACATGGCGGCGCCGTTCTTGACTTTGTGGGCGACGGCCGCTACCGCCTGAATGTCGTCATCGGCCATGCCGATTTCTCTGCTTTTAGCATACAGGTGGTCAAAGCAGGGGATGCAGTTGGCGCCGATGGCGGTTCCCAGCGCTACCATGAGTTCGGCTTTCCGGTCCATTTGTTTTTCCTTTCGATGTGTGGTCAGTGGTTGTCATGGACCGGCCGCCTTGAAACGCTGCCTGTCCGATTTCTGGGAGCAAGACGTTCAGAGGCGGCAAAAGGTTACATCAGGCTTCGCTCTGCGAGCGATGCCCTGACAAGGAGGCGCAAAGCCGCAGGGAAAACCGAGGAATGTGCCCTGCGGGCAGCATTTGGCTGTAGGCTCTTGGCTAAACCGCTCACCAGCTGCGTTGCCGACCGCCCACATTCTGTTGATCCTGTAAATCCTGTCAAATACCTTGCTTTGGATGCACGCTTTCCGGCCGAAGGCCGCCCTTTATCCGCGGAATCCGTGTAATCCGTGCCAATATGGCCCCTGCTGTTGCCTTTCGGCCGCAGGCCGTATCAATCGTCAGCGGTCGTCCGCGTCCGCTTGTCCGCCGTAGCCTTGGCGAAGGCGGCAGGCCGCCAATTCGCAATCCCTCAATTCCTAAATCCCAGAATTCGGGTTTTTCTACACTGCCAACAGACTCAGCCCCTGGGGCATGGATTCGGCTTCGAGATTCACCGCCACCCGCATGGCCTTGAGCCCGTGGACACCGGGCAGATCCTCCAGGTTCAGGGCTTCGATGTTGTCATCGAGATACCCCCGGCTTTGGAGATATTCCACGTGCTGGCGGATCTCGCGGCCCTCCTTGGGGGATGAATAGACCACGGCGATCCTGCCGGGCTGGGTCAGGCGCTCTCCACCGTTGACCACCGCCTTGTCCAGGCGGCTCTTGACGATCTCGTGGCGCACGTCGTAGGCGCCGTCCACGTCAAAGCGTTTTTCGTCGTAACGGAATCGGATGGACAGCGGCGATCGGTTCACCAGGATGAGATGGCAAGTGTCCAGGGGGATCTTCAACTCCGGTTGCACCTGCCGGGTGTGCCAGGCCAGTCCACAGGTGACCATGAGCTGCCACAGGGCCAGGTTTTTCAGGTAAAAGGGGCTCAATTTGCCGTCCGGGTGCATGCTGGCCCCCAGATAGATCACGTAGTCGAGGCCGTCGGTCTGGTGCTTTTCGAAGTAGTGGGGGAAAATGGCCTGGGCGAGGGCCTGCTCCTGATCCAGGTAGGCCGACAACCGCTCGTTGAGGGTGGCGACGCTGTCCTCAAAGGCCCGTCGGCGGCGATAGACGACGCCCAGTACCGGGTCCACCGCCTGGGTGTAGGTGTCAATGGCCCGGCGCACCTTGGGCCCGAAGTCCCGGAGTTCGTCGAAGACCGCCGCCACCTCATTTTGAAGGAATGCGGCCGTGGCGCTTTCCTCCTCAGTGGACAATCCGGTCTGGATTTTTGACGACTGCCGGTTGATGCGGTAGGCGAGTTCCTGAAGCAGCGGCCACGGTCTCACCTTTCCCGCAGCGGTCATGACGTTTCCGGCCAGGGAAAGTTGCTCGGTAAGATCGGCCTGGATGCTTTGCACCCGCACGTCCGAGGAGCCGCGGATGTCCGACTGAGCGAACAGGGGGATGACTTCCCTGAAGATGATGGGTTCCATCTCGGAGTGCTCCCCCCGGCGGATCCGCTCCATATGATCCAGGGCGGCCCGGCGAAAGCGCCATTCCACCGACGGGTGCACCGCCGTGCATTTTTCCTTGATGACTGCCTGGACCTCGTTGTTCATGTCGTCCAGACCCCGTTTGAGGGCCATTGAAAACAGCGGGGCGAGATGGCGCAGTTTTTCCGCGTCCACGGCACCCAGGTCGCCGGTGCGATCGGTGCGTACGTGAAACGTCCCGATGGTTTCACCGCCAAAGCGCAGCGGGGCGATGAGCATCGAGCGGGCCCCGTTGTTGACGGCGTCCTGCTCGGCCGGGCACAGACCGGGCTCCTCGCTCAGGTCGGCGATGCGCAGGATTTTTTCCTGGTCCACCGCCTGGAGCCAGACTGAGTTTTCCAAATCCGCCATGGGGATGTGGTTGGAATTGCGGAAGAGACAGTTGGCCGTGGAGCGGTGCCCGTCATTGAGCACCAGCACCTGCTCGCCCTGAACGGCTGCCAGCCCAGCCTTGAGGCTCGGCTTGCCGAACAGGGTCCTTAGCCGTTCTTGGAGGCGGCTGAACCCTTCGGCGGAAAAAATGGATTTTTGGTCGATGAGATCGCGCTCCACCGCCGAGGTGATCTCGGAGGCGGTGACATCCACCGCCCGAACGACGGTGAACCCCCTGAAAACAAAGTTTTCAGGGGGTAGGACCGTGGTCAGCACGGTCGGGTCTGTAACGTGCTCGATGACGAGGCGGCGTTCCTCGTCGGAAAGTTCGATGGGCGTGCCCACGGTGCCCACCCTGATGAACTGGAAATCGGGGGTGACCTGAAAGTAGCGCTCCAGGCCGGTATCCGGGTCGGAGACCACGCGAATGAAAGGGGCCTCCGCCCCCTGGTCGATGTCGTACAGTCTTTGGAGAATCAAGGAATAGGCCTTGACCCGCCGCAGGGTGTCGAGCGCGTCGAAATCATCTTTGCGCCGGCCGGCGATCAGACCGTTGGCATCGACGAGGTGGCGCCGGTAGCCGGGAGTGCAGTAGAGCACCTGGTGGGTGAACGGCTTAAAGGCGGCGGCGATTTCGGTGTCCCAGGTGGCGGAGGGAAAGGCCACGGTCATGAGCGGGCTCAGGATGTCGGAACGGGCTGCAGCGGTTTCGGCATCGGCAATGTCGCCCCGAAGCGCCGGGGTTTCCTGGACCCGGTTTTCAAAAACCCGGAACATTTCTGCCTGGTGGATGCACTTTGGCGCTACCTTTTCCCGCCAGAAATCCAGCAGGGGGTCCAGGCTGAGAACGGTCTGAAAATCATCGGTGATCAGGGGGTCGGACATGGCAAGGCTCCGTTACGGGGTGAATCGGTGCGGTCTCGTTTCCGGGCGGTTTCTTCAAGCATGGTCGGCGCAGGACCGTCTCGATGCCTTACTGTAACCACGGATTGCCAATTGCCAAGCAGCCGTTGCGACCCTCTCCGTTGGGTGGGCGCCGGGTTTCAGGGTTTCGCCCCAACCCCGGAGTCGAGGTTTGCCGCGTGCACGCCCTTGCCGGCGGCCCAGACGCTCACCGCCGCCGCCAGGCAGAGGGCGGCGCCCATGAGGTAGACCCGCCCAAACCCGTCGGCCACCGAAGCGGGAGCATGCTGAGTGAGTTGCCGCAACCCGTTCAGGCCATGACTACCGAGGGTGTTGCTGCCGAAGATGACCGTGGCCAGAACCACGCCCAGCGGCAGGCCGAGGTTGCCGCTGGTTTGAAAGACGCTGGTAGCGGACCCCCGGCGGTTATCCGGAACGTTCATTAGAACCAGTTTGTTGTTTGGCGGCAGGTAAAACCCGAAAGACAGCCCCATCCACAGCAGATAAACAACGGGCGGCCAAGTGGCATCGAGCGACAGCGTAGCGGTGAAAAACACGTTGGCGCCGGTGCCGCTGACCATGGCGGCGGTGGCCAGCCGCGATGGCGCCATCCGATCGGCGAGACGACCGGACAGGGGCGCGGCAACCAGGATGGCCGCTGGAAACAGGGCAACCATCAGGCCGGACTGCTGGGCATTCATCCGTCGCAAGAGTTCAAGATAAAAAGGGATCATGAACCCGTGGGCGGCGAGTTGCAAAAAGACAATGAATTTGGACAACAGCCCCAGGGCGAACACCCGGTTTTGAAACAGTGACAGGTCAAGGATCGGGTTCGGGTGCCGCGCTTCCCACCCTAGAAAACCGGCCAGCAATGCGAGTGATGTCGTCAGCAGGGCGATCGTCGACAGCTGCGCTCCGCCCAGCCGGTGCCATAGGGCCAGCGTAAAGATGAGCAGTCCTAAGCCGCCAAAGCTCATGGTTGCGCCCAAGACGTCAAAACGCAGGTCGCTGGCTGCCCGCGACGGCTGTGGATCTGCCGGAAGCACACGGTTGGCCATCCAGAGTGCCAGAATGCCGATGGGCAGGTTCACCCAGAACACCCAGTGCCATGACAAAAAGCCCGAAAGCAGGCCCCCCAGCGGGGCGCCCAGAAGGGTCCCCATCGCGGCGGCCGTGGCCAGCGTGCCCATGGCCGAACCTACCTTGTCTCTGGAAAGACTTCGGGTGACGGTGGCATAAGACATGGACAGCAGCATGGCGCCGCCAAGGCCCTGGACGAAGCGGGCGCCGATGAGCCACGGCGCCGAAGGGGCCAGACCGCAGGCCAGTGAGCTGGCGGTAAACAGCGCATACCCCCCCAGCAGCATTCTTTTCAACCCTAGATGGTCGCCCAGAGTGCCGGCAATCATCGTGAATCCGGCCAGCGCCAGCGTGTAGGCCAGGATCACCATTGAGGCCGTTGCAATGGGTGCATGGAAATCGTGGACGATGGTTGGCAGTGAGATGTTGACGATGTATCCGTCCAGCCGTCCCATGAAAGACGCCATGGCCACGGTGAAAACGATGGCCCGCGTTCGATTGATGCGGTTTTCGGCGGCAACCGGGCTGTGCCCTTGAGTCATTTAATCGTCTTCCCGCAAGGCAAGTGCCATTCGCGCCAACGCCTGGCGATCGATTTTTCCCATGTCGGTCAGGGGAAGCGCATCGATAAAAAACCAGAGCCCGGGCACCGCCAGGTCATTCATTTTCGCCCGGGCAAAGACGGTGAGTTCGTCCTCTGCGGGCCGATCAGCCGGGTCGGCCGGTACGATAAATGCCGCCACGGCCTGCCCGTGCGCCGCATCAGGGATGCCGGTGACGCCGCAGGCCTTCACTTTGGGGTGGGTGTTGAGGTCGTTTTCCACCTGGGCCGGAGAAATGTTGGAGGTATCGCGGACGATGATGTTTTTCTTTCTTCCGATAAAAATGAAATAACCATCGGCGTCCTGGCGTCCCAGATCGCCAGTGTGAAGCCATCCGTCGACAATGGCACCAGCCGTGGCTTCCGGATCGTTCCAGTACCCGGCCATCACACTGGGCGTCCTGAGAATGATTTCTCCCACTTCGCCCTGCGTGACCGGCCGTCCCCGGTCGTCGATGAGGCGCGCGTCCACACCATGCATGGGCAAGCCGATGGTGCCCGGTTTGAACGGGCGGTCGATGGGGCCGATGATGGCTGCGCCGCATTCGGTGAGCCCGAGTCCGATATGCAGCTCCCGGCCGGTCTTCCGGAAGAAATCCTGCTGGAGCGCGAGGGGGGTGGCATCCCCGCCGCTGAACATCGCTTTGAGGGAACTGAAATCTTCCCGGATGCCGTCCGGGCAGTTCAGCAGGCGCTGAACCTGCATAGGGGCGGCTGCGGCGAATGTGGGACGACGGGTCCGCAGCAGGGTCAGATACCTTTCCGGAGAAAATTGCGACATCAGCAGCGCGGTGCCGCCGCAGGCGATCATGGGCAGCAGGACGATGCTCACCGCGGCGCCGTGGCACAGCCAGCTGGAGGTCAGAAAGCCGTCGTCGGCCGTGTGACCCAGGGTGATGCGGCGGCTTTCCATGGCATGAAACAGGCTCTCCTGGGTCAAGGTCACGCCCTTTGGCCGGCTGGTGGTGCCCGAGGTGAATGCCACCATGGCGGGATGGCTCCCGTCAACCCGGGGCCACGCAACAGTATGCGGGGCGCTGAAGAGGGCATCCGTCCATGGCTGTGTGTCCCCTGTCGGGTCACCGCCCACCGCATAAACCCCTTCCAGACAGGGGGCGATCCGTCGGATGCCCATGGCTGCCGGCAGTTTCTCCGCGCCGACAAGAAGGATGCGGCTGCCGCACAGGTTGGTCACATACGCCAGCTCTTCGGTTTTGTAGTAGTACTTCGAGGGTACGGCCACCACCCCGAGCCGCGAGCAGGCCAGGTAGAGCGCCGCCAGTTCCGGGCGGTTTCCCATGAACAGCGACACCCGGTCTCCCGGGTGCAGACCGAGGCCATGCAGCGCCCGGGCGAAACGATCCACCGCCAGGTCCAATTGGCGGTAGGTGACCACGACATCGTCGATGATCAGCGCCGCCTTGTCCGGCGTGCGTTCCAGGGCCGTCAAATACATTTCATGGAGCAGCATGTCAGCCTCCCGGCGTCAGAGCGGGGTTTGCCGCATTTTCCAAAAACCGCACCAGGGCCGGCCTCAGCTCCGCGGCCCTGATCACCCGCTCGATAAGTCCTTTTTCAACCAGCAGGCGAGGGTCCTCCGATTGGGCGATCATCATTGCCACCCGCTGGCGGTCTTGGGGGTTAATATCCCGCGCCGCAGCGAATCGCTCCAGCGCCTTTCGGCCAAAGATGGAAACGGAGGCCGAAGGCAGTGCCCAGACGTGCCGCGGATCGAAACCCGGTCCGGCCATGGCGTAAAGCCCCGCCGTATAGGCCTTGCGGACCACCACGCAGAGTTTCGGCACGCTGGCACGGGCGATGGCGGCCAACAGATCGGCGCCCGCCCGGACGATGCCGGTGGCTTCGGTCTCTTCCCCGACCATGAACCCCGGCGTGTCGGCGAAAAAGACCATGGGGATGCCGAATCCGTCGCAGAAACGGATGAAGTCGGTCATCTTGCGGCAGGTCTCCGGGAAAAGGATGCCGCCGCGGGCGACGGAATTGTTGGCGATAACACCCACCGTCCGCCCCGCGATTCTTCCCAGGCCCACCAGGCTCTCTGGGGCGAACAGGGCCTTGGTTTCGAGAAAAGAGCCCGCGTCACCGCAGGCCGCCACCAGCGCGTGCATGTCAAACGGTCGGTTCGGGTCCGCGGGGACGATATCGTCAGGCGGCACGGCACCCGCAGCCGGTGGTGCCGGCGCGGCCACCGGACAGGGCCTTCCTGCCGCCTCCGGCACTCGGGACAACCATCGCCGGGCCCATGCCAGGGCGGCGGCGGTGTCTTCCGCAAGCACGTCCCCGACGCCGGAGACGGTGCAGTGCATGGCGGCCCCGCCGAGCCGTTCGAAGTCTGTTTCCTGACCGATCATGAACCGCACCGCATCGGGGCGGCCGATGCACACGGCGGCCTGCCGGGCCATGACCACCACGTCGCAAAGGGATACCGGGAAGGAAAGGGCTGCGCCGACGCGGCCGACGACCACCGCGATTTGAGGCACGGTGTACCGCAGCCGCGCCTGCATGCTGTACAACCTTCCCACGCCGTCGGCGGACACCATCAGGCGGTCGGCATCCGGGGGAATCGGTGTCTTGCCGCCGGCCTGCTGCACGGTGCCCGGGGCGTCCACGATCAGGGCCAGGGGGGCCGGATCTCTTTCGACCGCCTCGAAGAAGGCCGCCTGCTTGGCGACGCCTTCCAGCGGCGTCATGGTCGGCGGGGCGGTGTTGGCTGCGGAGATGTACACGCCCCGCCCCGCGACTCGGGCTCGGCCGGTGATATAGTTGCCCCGGCCGGCCGGGGCAAACTCCTCGAAGCTGGCCGGATCCACCAGGCCTTCGATTCTGTGGTAGGCATCGTTCATGGGGCCTTGTCGCTGTTGAAGGTGTCCTGCTCGCGAATGGCGTCTCTGAGTTCGCAGGCGATAGGATCGGCCAGTCGGATCTGGTCGTAGTCGATGACCAGGTTATTGAGGTATTGGAGCACCAGCGCGTCCTTTCCGTGGAGACCGTCCGGTAGGATACCCGAAAAGATAAATCCCATGGCCGTCATCTCTTCGGACAGGACCGGTGTGCCCGGGTGCTCCAGGTTCAAAAAGGCGTAGACAACCTCCGTCCCCTCCTGGCGCAGGTGGTGCAGCGCCTGTTGCACCGCAGTGCCGGTGCCTTCGTCCGTTGCCATGATGGTGAGCTCAGCGGTGCCGAGCACATCGATCTTTTTGACCAGAATCCGATCACCGGCGCCGGCTTTTTCCAGCGGCGCGCCGCCCGCCACGTCAATGGGAAGGCCGAGCTGCCCGTAAAGCCGCGCCACCCAAGGCCTGTGGCGCCGGGGGGGAAATATCCGCCGCCGCCGGGGGGCCGCCGCCGCCACCCACAGGGTAACGGCACTGAGTTTTTGGTGGATTGTGCCGGTGAGTCCCTTGAACCCCACGTCGTGGGGCAGCGCGCCGACCTGAATGCCGCAGGCCTTCATCCCGATGCCGCGGACCAACTCCTGGGCTGCCGTGTGGCCGGTGACGGCGCGGCTGAACACGGCGGTGATCCCCAGGGCCGGGGCCTGCGCCAGCAAGGCGCTCTGGATGCGTTGCGCCACGCCCATTCTTCGCCAATCCGGAGCCACGAAAGCTACGCCCAGTTCCGCCAAGAGGGCGCCGGGCGCTTCCCGCTTAAGGGCCATGTGCCCAGCGAGACGGCCCTCTTCGGACACGGCCACGTAGGATACCATGGTGCCGTTGCCATTGAGCTCCACAATGCGCTCGGGGTAGTAGATATAGTCTTCATACCCGTACCCGTAGCAGTGATAGGCGGCTCTGGAGATTTCCAGGGCCTCTTCGGGCCTGAAGGGCCGGACGGTGAGGTGGCGGGGGTCTTTTTCTCCGCCGGCATGGGCCGGGAACGGTTGCGCGGCGTCGCCCAGCATCCGGTTGACGTGCTTGCCGTCCAGGTGCTTGGTGATCTGGATTTCCCAGCCCTGGCGTCCCTTGTTGCGGTAGACGATTTCGTCCACGGCAGCCTTGGCCAGATAGGTGCCCAGCCCGGCGGGATCACAGTCAAGGCGCAGCGCTTTCGGGTCGAATGCAGGGATGCTGCCAGGGTCGAACGGCAGGCCTTTTTCGTGGATCACCAGCCGAAGGCCTGTGGTGAACGGCGCGCAGGTGAGCGTGATGGCGCCCCCGGGATCGTTGGCATATCCGTGCTTGATGACGTTGCACAGCATTTCTTCCAGGGCCAGACGGATCTCACATCGCTCTTGCGGGTCGAATCCCATCCCCTCGGACAGCGCTTCCACGTAGGCCAGGGTGGGCGTCAGCTGCGTCATGAGCGCCGGCACGATGAGTTGGGAAGAAAGATGCAGTGTCGTCATCGTCGGTGGATGCTCCGGTCAGTGTGACAGCGCTTCGGCCAGCACGAAATCCAGTTCGGTCTTGGTGTTGCCGATCATCCCGTCATCGATTCCAAGATCATCGAGAAGCTCGAAAAGCACCGGCGGCGGGTGGACATACCCGAGTTCCCGGGCCTGTTTGAGGCCCTCTTCCCGGGAAATCATTCCGAAGAAAACGGACGCACTGATTTCCACCATGGACTGGGGAAAGAATACGGTGCGCATCTGCTTGAACCGCATGTATTGGAGATAGTCCTTGACCGGCTCGATACGGCAGCTGGTGTGCAGCATGTTCTCCTGGCCGTCGGGCATGCGCCAGTCCAGCTCCCGCCCCAGCAGATCGATGACGTCTTTCCAGCTGCCGTAGCTCTCGCGGGTGTTGAGTCGGGTGATGAGGGGGATGGGCAGGTCGGCATCGGCCTCCGCCTGGGCGATGATGTCCTGGAGGGGGCCGAAGAAATCGCTGAGCTGATGCTGCACCGAGGCGTGGTAGTTGGCGATTTCCGTTTCCCACCGCACGGGGGCCGTGAGGGCCCGCGGCAGGGCGCGCATCTTCAAAAAGGCCAGGGTGCGTTCCCGCGGCGACGGCGGCCCGGTGCATCCTGCCGGCGCCGCCGGCCGGGGGAAGACGTAGTCCACCACCGCCGCCTGGACATCTTCCATGCCGAAGAGAATGTATGGGATGCGGTGCTGGTGGGCCAGGGGGTAGAAGAGGGGAAACGCCGCCGTGGGACACAGGCAGGCGGAGCCGATGGCGGATAGCTGCCCCCGCATGGCCGCGGTGACTGTCTCGCCGGGCAGGGTCCACTCGACGAACGACACCTCGGGCAGTCGTCGTTTGGCCCGGGCGATGTTGTCGTAGGCCGCCGGTTGGCAATAGGGCATGTTCCAGAAGGCCGCCAGAACGCGCAGGCCCAGATTGCGGGCCATGTGCCAGACGAGAAAAGAGGAATCCTTGCCGCCGGTGTAGAGCACCATGACGTCGAACCGGGACCCGGCCGTGACGCCCACAGCCTCCTTGAGGGCCGACTCACTCAGGGCCTGCACGAAGGAGGGTTTTCCGTCGTCTCCCCGGGCGTAACACTGGCAGAAGGCGCACACACCGTTTTCGTCGAATTCGAGCCCGGGGATGACCCAATCGTTGTTGACGCAGGTGGCGCAGGTGCGATGGTTGTCCGGCCCGGGCGCTGCGGTGACTTCGCTGCGGTCCACGATGGCGCCCAGCGCCTTGAGCGCCGCCAGTTCCCCGGCCGCTGCGCCGACGATGTCCGCCCACCCGGTGCGACCGTCCATGCGGGCGATGGCGCCGGCGGCCGCCGGCGTCAGCGAAACGAGCTGCCGGGCGTTGTGAGGCGGATTGCGCAGGCCGTAGTAGACCAGGGCCGGGCCCGTTTCCGTCATGCGCGACTGCCATCGGTACTGCAGCGTTGGGATCATGGTGCCTCGCTGATGATTTCAGAGGAGTCATAGATTTCGAAGGTCCGGGTGAGCATGTCCACATAGGTCACGCTGGGCGCCGTCACCACACGCTCGCGGGGGCGCTTTCCGGAAATGATCAGTGCCGCCTCGGTGGCCACCAGGCCCCCGTTGAGCGCCGCCGCCCCGGCGCAGGTGGACAGATACGGGGTTTCGCCGTCCAGAAAGCGCGCAATGATGTCGCCATATCGCTCAGAACCGAGGATCCGGTCCAGGGGCAGGCGGTATTCGGCCCATCGGGTGCGGTCCGCCGGCGCTTTGTAGAATTTTTCAAGCGTGAGACCTGCCGGATCGAAGATGGCCATCAGGGTCGCGAACCCGGGAATGGGCGCGGTGATGTTGAGAAGACCCAAAGCGCGGGCCGTTTGGGCCCACAAGGCCTTGTAGTCGAAGCCCATGTAGTCGATGGCATCGATGACCAGGTGGCTGCCGGCCATGAAGTCCCGGATGGCGCCGGGCTCTGCGGGGGCTGTGTCCAGGACGGTGAGTTTAAGGAAGGGATTGATGTCGCGCAGCAGATCGGCGGTGGCCAGAGCCTTGTTGCGGCCCAGGGTGCTGCCCATGGCGCCGAATTGGCGATTCATGTCCGGTTCGTCGAACACCCCCGGGTCCATGATGGCCAGCTCACCGATACCGAAGCGCGCCAGGGTGGCCGCTTCGATGCCCCCCACGCCGCCCACGCCGGCGATCGCCACCTTGGCCGCTTTGAGCCGGTCTTGCTCGTCATGGGTGAAAACGCCGATGTTGCGTTGATAGACTTGCCGGTAGTCCATGGCCTGTTGCCGCGTTTGGGTTCAGGAAGGGGGGCAGGGTTGAGCATCCAAAGATGCAATAGCCTAGTGTCCATCCATAAACGGCATCTTTTGGCCCAGAGCTGCGTTTTTAAGCCCCAGACATCGCGGGGCTTACCGGTAAGGCATCGCGCCATCTTTATTCGCTCGCAATGCTCGCTGCGCCGGCCCGCACTTTTCGAAACCCGCCGGAGGCGGACAAGTCCTCGGGCTGTTCGTCTGGAACCCGGTGCGAAGCACTGGGTTTCTAAGACAAATAGCACGCTATTCCTCCGGTTTCGAAAATGCTCAAGCCTTGCTCTGAACCAAAATCTACCATTTCTGGACGGACACTATCCTATAATTACACGAAGTAAATTTCAACCTTCCCTGATGGTGCGGGGGTCGGTTACATTTTCCGGACCACCAGGCTGCCGATGGAGTAGCCGGCGCCGAAAGAGCAAATGACACCGACAGCGCCGGCGCCAAGGTCTTCGTGGTGCCGGTTGAATGCGATGATGGAGCCGGCCGATGCGGTGTTGGCGAATCGGTCCAGCACCATGGGGGCCTCTCCGCCGGCGGGCTCACGCCCCAGCAGTTTTCGGATGACCATGGCGTTCATGTTGATGTTGGCCTGGTGGAGCCACCAGCGGGTCACATCTTCCACGGCAAGATTAAGGCTCTTGAGGTGCTCGGAGATGTGATCCACGGCCATGGGGCACACTTCCTTGTAGACTTTGCGCCCGTTCTGGTGAAAGAGTTTGTCCGGGCCGAAGGGGTCCACGTCGTGGGCCCGCGACAGGTGGCCGAAGTTGGAGCGGATGTTGCTGGAAAACAGGGTCATGGCCTTGGTCCCCAATACCGCGTAGCGGTGGGGGGCGGTTGCTGTCTCGGCCCGTTCCACGATCGCGGCCGTGCCCACATCACCAAAAATAAAATGGCTGTCGCGGTCGCGGAAATTGACCTGGGGCGTGACGAGCTCCGGGTTGATGGCGAGAACGCACCGGGCACTTCCTGCGGCAACGGCGTCCACGGCCCGGTGCAGGCCGAAGGTGGCTGCCGAGCAGGCCACCAGCATGTCGAAGCCGGATCCGTCGATTCCCAGGGCCTGCTGCACCTCGATGGCGATGGCCGGGTAGGCGCGCTGGGTGTAGGCGCACGAAACGATGACCATGTCGATATCGGCTGCGCGCTTTCCGGCGGCGGCCATGGCATCGCGAGCGGCGGCCACGGCGATTTCCGCCTGATGAGAGAGCTCGTCCTCTCTACGCTCGGCGATGCGCGGGCACATGCGCTCGATGTCGAGAATGCCGTCCTTGACGTAGACGTAGCGGCTCTGAATACCCGAGGCCTTTTCGATAAACGCCGTAGAGGAGTGCTGCAGCGCTTCGATGCTGCCGGCGGAGATGGCCTCGGCGTTGGCTTCGTTGAAGGCGTCCGCGTAGGCGTTGTAGCTGTTCACCAGTTCCTGGTTGCTGATGCTGAACGGTGGTGTGTAGAGTCCGGTGCCGCTGATGACGGTGCTATGAGGCATGGCGACTGCTCTCTATGTGGGTTTAAACACTGAAGCCTGGAAGGCCGAAGATCGGAGGCAAACCGAAAGCCCGGCGCAGATACATTAACGCAGTGAAATCAGGCTCCTGTAGCATGCCCTGCGGATGCGGGCAACGGCTGGGGGCCGCAGATAATGTAATAGAATTGTCAGCGGCCGATGCCGGCCAATTTGAGGTGCGCATGCGCCGCACGCAATAGTGCTTCCGTCTCGTTCCAACCCATGCACGCGTCTGTGATGGATACGTAGGGGTCGAGCGTTTCCCGTGGGGTCTTGCCGTAGACAAAATCCTGCTTGCCTTCCGCCACGTTGCTCTCGAGCATCATTCCTCGGATGCTCTGGTTCGGGGCGATGGCGATGCCGTTGGCGTGGCCGATGCGTTGAATCAGTACGTGGTTGAACACTTCCCCCTGTTTCCGGAAGTCCTTGCCGGAGTTTTTGTGGGAGCAGTCCACCAGGATGGCTGGCAGCAGTTCCGGGTGCTTGGCCAGCTGGGCGCCGGCTTCGGCGATGCTGACAGGATCATAGTTGGGTCGTTTGCCGCCTCGAAGCACCAGGTGACAATACCGGTTGCCCTTTGAGAACACCCGCGAGGTGACGCCGTAGGGGTCGTTGCCGATAAAGACCTGGGGCGCGGATGCCGCCAGCATGGCGTTGACGGCCGTGGCCAGGTTACCGTCGGTGCCGTTTTTAAAGCCCACCGGCATGGAAAATGCGCTGGCCCATTCCCGGTGATTCTGTGATTCGGTGGTCCGGGCGCCGATGCAGGCCCAGGAGATCAGCCCGGCCAGGCGCTCGGCCGCGGTCTGACTGAGGATCTCCGTGGCGGCGGCCACCCCCATGTCGCTGATGGCCAAAAGGATTTTACGGGCCTTGCGGAGGCCCTTGTCCATATCATAGGTTGTTTTATCAAGATCCGGGTCGGAGATGAGCCCCTTCCAGCCAACGTTGGTCCGGGGTTTTTCAAAATAGACCCGCATCACCAGTTTCATGGTGTCGCCCACGTATTTTTGCAGCCCGGCCAGCAGCTCGGCGTAGCGCACAGCCTGGCGCTCGCTGATAATGGAGCAGGGGCCGGTGACGATCATGAGCCGGTCGTCGTCGCCGGTAAGGATTTCCTGGATCTCCCGCCGGCTTTCAAGCACGGTGCGGGTGGCGGCCTCCGACATGGGAAATTCCAGCCGCAGCTGATCCGGAGTGATGATGGGGGTTCTATTGGCGACGTTGAGATCGTAAGTTTTTGACATAATCATTTTACCTTTTTAATTTGATGAAACCGTAAAAAGTGATTTTGAACCACAGAGGACGCAGAGAACCGCAGAGAATATGATTAATAATCAGTCAGTTATCTCTGCGCTCGCTGCGTCCTCTGTGGTTATTTCGGACTTTTTACATGGCCATCAAAGTTAGTGAGCAAAAGCAACGCCCCCTGCCTTACAGGACACTTCTCATTTTGACAAGCGTCCGGACAACAACCGCGCATTATTGTTTTGTATCACCGGAATTCGCGCTATATGAAAACCTTTCATTTTTCCTGATCCCCGCCGATGACGCGCGAGGGCGTGGATTATCGACAGGTTGACCGCATGGATTTTGTACCCGATTTTAGATTTCCACCCGCCGACGAAGATACGGCATTGTGGTTCATGTTTGATGAAGGCCGGCTGCTCACCATTGTTTCCGGCGACAGTCACCGGATTCCTGCCACAGACGAGCTTCCCGGCGGCGGCTTTTTTCCGGCGCAAGGGCTGCCGCTGGGCCGACTGGACGGACGGTTTTGCATGGCCGGCACATGGCCCCGCGACGCCCCGCTGCCCGAGGGGTCGGCCCTGACCGATCTGCGCGCGCTGTTCGGGTCCCTCGAGGAGCGCCTGATCTGGGTGGCCGCCGTGGGCAACCAGCTCGAATTCTGGAACCGCAGCCACCAGTATTGCGGCCGCTGCGGACAGCGCACCGAAGACAAAGCCGACGAGCGGGCCAAGCGCTGCCCCGACTGCGGGCTCGTCAACTACCCGCGGCTCAGCCCGGCCGTCATCGTTGCCGTCATTCGGGACGATCAGATCCTGCTGGCACGCAACAAGCGGTTTCGGGCGCCGTTTTTCAGCGTGCTGGCCGGTTTCGTCGAGCCGGGAGAGACCCTGGAGGCCTGCGTCGAGCGGGAAATCTACGAGGAGGTGGGAATCCGCGTGGGCAACCTGCGCTATTTCGGAAGCCAGCCATGGCCGTTTCCCGATTCGCTCATGGTCGCCTTCACTGCCGACTATCGCGATGGGGAAATAACCGTGGACAACAGCGAGATCGCAGAGGCAGCCTGGTTCACCCGTGATGCCCTGCCCCAGGTGCCGCCCAAGATCAGCATCGCCGGGCAGTTGATCGACTGGTTTGTGAATGTGAACCATGAAGGACACGAAGTGCACGAAGAAAAACTAAAAAGCAAGCGACTGTGAAGACCCTTGGAATTCAAGGAAAATAAAAACGCCCGGGTGCAGATGGATGCGGCCGTTGCCGGGCCACTGTTCATGCTCTCGGCCGCCCTGCTGTATACCGCGCTCAATGTGTTCGTTAAACTGCTGGGTCCGGCCTTCAGTGTCTGGCATATCGGGTTTTACCGTTTTTTCGGCGGCCTCCTGCTGTTGCTGGTCATCTTCGGCCGGGGGAAAAACCCTTACAAGGGGCATAACCCCCGGTTGCTGTTGCTGCGGGGCGCCGTCGGCTCCGTGGCATTCATCTGCCTCATCACCGCCATCCGAACCCTGCCCCTGTCAACCGCGCTGGTCATCTTCTATTCCTACCCGGTGTTTTCCGCCATTTTTTCCTTTTTCATCTACGGGGAGCGGATCGGCCCCCGCCAGATGGCGTGCATTGCCGTTGTGGTCACCGGTGTCGGCGTGCTTTTTGATTTTCACCTGGCCGGAGGGCTGCTGGGGCAGAGCCTGGCGATTGTGGGCAGCGTGTTCGCCGGGATCACGGTGACCCTGATCCGGTCGCTCCGGGAAAAGAACGGGCCGGTGATCATCTATCTGTATTTTTGCACCATGGGGGCCGTGCTCACCACGCCCTATTTTATTTCTCACCCGCTGCTGCCGGCATCCCCGATGGAATGGGCCATGATCCTGGGCATCGTTTTCACATCGGTGACCGCGCAGCTGCTCATGAATCAGGGGTTTTTCTATTGCCGGGGATGGGAGGGCGGTGTGTTCATGTCCAGCGAGGTCATCTTCACCGCTGTGGTGGGCATCGCGTTTCTGGGAGACCCGTTCGGTCCGCGACTGCTGGTCGGCGGGGGCATGATCTTCGGTGCGGTGGTGGCCCTCAACCGGTTTCGGGCGAAGGGATAGGGACGCGTGCTGAATTTGAAACACGAGAACACGAAGTGCACGAAGAATTCTAAAAGAACAACACCAGAACACCCTTTTCGCGCATCAGGCTACGCTCTGCGAGCTATGCCCTGACAAGGCGGCGCCGAGGCGCAGAGAAAAACAGGGAATGCGCCCTGCGGGCGACGATAGCCGCTTTTTTATCGGCGTTCATCGGCGTTTATCCGCGTCCCATTCTGCAGTTGCTGTTCGGCCGCAGGCCGTACCCCTCGTGGTATTAATCTGTGAAAATCTGTGCAATCTGTGGATAAACGATCTCTTTGCCGTTACGCGCTTAGGTCTTGCCAAGAGCCACCAACCATTACAGCCGAATATACACATACCCCCCACTCCGGTAGCCGAAGGGCCGAAAGACGTGATGGTAGTCGCTGGCAAGGCCTTTGTAGAACGTGTCGAAGGAGACGCGGTAGGGATAGGGCTGGTCAGGGTCTACATCGAGCACCGTGACCTCACCGGTGGCGGTGTCAAAGGCCCCTATCGGTGAAATGTGGGGGATGTTGAGTTCCGGAACGTATGCCCCCTGATCGAAATGAGCGATGATCAGCCCGGTCCCCCGGCTGTCGAAATCGGCCAGCCGGCGTTTCAGGGCGGCCTTGATGGGGCCGGCGCTCGGTTCCTTGACGGTCTGAACGATGTCGATCTGGCGGACATCCAGATGATAGGCTTCCATACTGCGGGAAACTACCTCACCCAGCAGGGGCAGCGGCAGACCGCGCCGGCCGTTGTCTCCTTCCGGACTCATGCGCGCTTTCCAGTTGGCCGCCGTCACCGTTTCCAGAATGTCCATTTGCCTGATCGGCGGACCGCCGTGGCCCTGGAGCGTGCGGAGGGCGTTGATCACCGCAGCTACGGAGGCCACGGAGCAGGATGATGCATTGTACTGCTTGACGTGGTGGGCCCACAGGGCGGCCTTCAGCGCGTTTGTCCCTTCCGGGGGCGGCGCGTCGGCGGCGACCGCGCCGTTTTTACCGAAGGCCCCGGTGCTGGTTATGCGGCGCAGGCCATAGGGGATCTTGAGAATGGCGCGCATGATGACGAGGGTCAGCCGCATGAGAGGTCTCCATTGCCTGGTGCCGTTTCAACGTTCTGGATGATGCCTGTTGAGGTTGAAAATACTACCTTGAGCCGCCCTGTGGGGCAAGAACCTTCTCGCGCGATAAGGGCCGGGATTCGCTGCATCAGCCAGCGGAACGACAGTCCCGGGTTTTTGTCTGTTGCATCGTTACCGTCACCTCGGGTACTGTCGGTGCGCTGTTGTCGCGACGCGCGGCGCCATGCCGGGAAAACGAATGCCGCCATCTTGAAAAGGAAATCGGCCTTGAACAGGGGAGCCAACTCAGTGATTGCCCGCCGCGACCGGCTGGACCTGCCGGCCATGGCGATCCTGGTCGTCTGCTGCGCTAGTTGGGGGCTCCAGCAGGTGGCCATCAAGGTGGCCATTGCCGGCGTCTCACCGGTGCTCCAGGCGGGCATCCGATCCATTGGCGCCGGTGTGCTGATCTGGCTGTGGATGGCAGTGCGGCGGCAGCCACTGTTTGAACGGGACGGCACGCTCTGGTGGGGTCTTGCCGCAGGGGTTGCCTTTGCCGGCGAGTTCGCGCTGGTCTACTGGGGGCTGACGTTCACAACAGCGTCGCGAACGGTGATATTTTTATACACCATGCCGTTTTTCACGGCTGTGGGCGCCCACTGGCTCATTCCCCACGAGCGCCTTTCACCGCCGAAGATCGTGGGGCTCTGCCTGGCGTTTGCCGGGGTTTTCCTGGCGTTCCGGGACGGCCTGACGGGCTCTGCGGACCGGATGCTGGCGGGCGATGCAATGGCCCTGGGAGGGGCCGCCATGTGGGCACTGACCACCATCATCGTCAAAGCGAGCCGCCTGACGGCCATTGCACCGGCCAAGACCCTGTTTTATCAACTGGCCGTATCCGCGGTGGTGCTGCCGGTGGTTGCCGTCTTTCTGGGCGAGTCGGGCGTCGGGCGGATCACACCCCTTATTGCCGCGAGTCTGCTTTACCAGGCCGTGTGGGTGGCCTTTGTCACCTATCTTGCCTGGTTCTGGCTCATTCAGCACTATCCTGCGTCCCGTTTGGCCGCGTTCGTTTTTTTCACGCCCCTTTTCGGGGTGCTCGCTGGGGCGGCGCTGCTCAACGAGCCCCTCACCCTGTCGCTGCTGGCGGCGCTCAGTCTCGTGGCGGCAGGCATTTATCTGGTGAACCGTAAGGGGCGATTGCACCCGGCGCCCGAGGGCTGCCAGCGCCCTGCCGATCGTTGACCGGGGAGGGGGTTAACAGACCGGGAAATGTCATTTTCGGTTTCTTTGGGTTAAATAATTCCGAAAACCCTTGCCAAATGAATATCCCTGCTATAAGTTATCTATCCGATGCACTGAGCGTCTCGAGCCTGAGGAAGCCAGCACCCCCGCCGTCAGAGTTTCCGCCATATGGCTCATAAATCCTTCTTTATTGCGATTTTTCATAACGCACTCGGCACTGTCCTTGGATAGTTGCAGTGGAACCGAATGAGGGACAACGGTTTCGGATTGCCGCAACCATCGGCAAACCGGACTGTACCCATGCAATAAAGACAGGTTCACCGTAATCACCCGGTTTTTTTAACAACGATGGTCTGCCTGAAAGCAGAACCGTATTGCAGGACCTTAAGGGGGCCCTGCAAACAAGCACCAGAAAGAGAGAAATGGAAGAGTCGAAGAAAAAACAGATTGAACTTAAATGGCGTCGCATGATCGAAGCCGCCAACCTGAATTCCGAAAAAACCTCGCGTCCTAATCAGGACACGCCCGGAGAAGTCACGGTCATTCGTCGCCGGAAACGGCGGATCGTAGACTCCGCAGCCTGACAGTGCTCCCGCACAAACGATGTCTGCAGTGAGAACCGCGTCTGATTGTTTCACCACTCCAAACACGTTGCGCTATATTGACGCGTAAAAGGTCGTTGATGACGCTTTGTCCGGGGCCGTGGTTACAATCAAAAGCCGTTTGCGCTTGAAGTGGTCGTTCACGGTTTCTTGATTTACACTTTATAATCACCGCAAAGCTGTTTATGATGGCAACACGCAGTCGATCTGCGTGTTGCGCGATGGGCGCTTGAGCGGTACCATCCTTTACCCATTTTCGGAGCAGCGTTATGGCCAAGACAACCGATACTCGCAAAGACACCAAGAAAAAACCCGCCATGACCCCCAAAGAAAAAAAGAAGGCCAAGCAGGAGAAGAAAAAGTCCCAATAAAATGCGCGCGCGGTGTTGCAGTATGCACGCCGTGGCCTCATGCTTTGGGTTGCCGCCGGTGGTCGCTGGGTAGCGGCGGGGGCGGGCGCGCATTTTATATAGAGATATCCGCTTTTTCTGCGGCTAACGCCGTAGAAAGCCTGACGGGGTGTGAATTACCGTCAGCCCCTCGTCGATGAGATCCAGTACGCGCTGTTTTTCTTCCGGAAACCGGTAGCCCTCGTAGCTGTGAGTGAAAAGATAGTCCCCTCGGCGGCCTTTCCAGTAATTGCCGGCGTGATCGAAGCAGACGCTGGAGTTGACCTCCAGGGCGCCGATCATCAACCGCAGTTCCTGGAGCTGCTCGGCGGGGCTGAGCGGTTGAAAGGTGCCTTGACGCATCATGTCGCCCAAGGGCGTTCCGGGGACGGCGCGGAAGGGGCGCGAGCGGATGTAGTGGGGGTTAATGGCGCTGAGCACCCGAGCCGTGTTTACGGCGTGCTGGTCGCTCATGGCCTTTCCTCCGAGGCCGGGCATCCAGTATTCAGACAGTTGGAACCCCGCGGCCATGGCTTTTTTTCCCGCTGTGATGTGCCCGTCCGCATCGACTCCCTTTTTGATGACTTTCAACAGCGCGTCGTCGCCGGTCTCCAGCCCCAGGTGGAGGCGGTCCAGACCGGCGTCGCGAATGGCCGCCAGTTCCTCTGCCGATTTGCGTGCCACGGTGTGGGACCGGCCGTAGGTCGTGACCCGGCTCAGCGATGGAAACGTGCTGCGCAGGTACTCGAGTGCTGCCACCAGATCCGCTGTTTTCATGATCAGACTGTTTGCGTCCTGGATAAATGCGGTCTTTGAACCGGCCTGAAGCCACTGAACCACCATGGCCGTGCCCGGGTGGTGGTTCAAATCCGGCGACTCGCCGAGCAGGGAGATGACGGCGCGGTGGGTGATGGCGCCGCCGTCACCCACCTGCCGCGAATGCCGGCGCAGTGACTGGCAAAGGGCGTCGATGGCGTCGATGTCTTTTTTGATCTCCGCCAGGGGCCGTATCTCGAATCGCTCGGTTTTGTACATGGCGCAAAAGCCGCAACGGTTCCACGGGCAGTTGCGCGTGAATCGCAGCAGGAGCGAAAAGCTGCCGCCTTCGCTAGGCGGTCGATAAACACCGGTTTCGAAAGGGTATGGTAACTCAGTCATTTGTATCCCCTGTGTGTTTCAATACGCGAGTTGGTCTCTATGCAAAGGGATATTGAACCCCGGAGTCTCGTCGATATCCGGATTTCAATTTAATGATCAATTCACAATTCTCAAGTTGGGGTTCCGGTTGTTTCGTAGGGGAGGGGTTTACACCCCTCCCGCAAACTGTAAAGATTGTCTCAATCGCCGATTGAAACGGAAACCCGCCCCCTGCTATGGTAAGGCTTTGTCAGGGTTCTATCCCAAATTTATGTTTGTGAGAAAAGGCTATGGTTGCGACTTCAGAAGATCGGGCGAGGCTTTAAGGGAAATGGCAATGGAAACGCTGACAGTAGGTATCGCGCAGATGGCTCCCGTCTGGCTCGATCGGGGGCGGACACTGGAAAAAGTGATCGCCTATGCAGAACAGGCCGCCAAAGAAGGCTGCCAGCTCGTGGTGTTCGGCGAGGCCCTGCTGCCGGGATACCCGTTCTGGATAGAGCTGACCGACGGAGCGCGGTTCAATTCACGACGTCAGAAGGAGATCCACGCGCACTACATGGATCAGGCGGTGCAAATTGAGGCCGGTCATCTCAATCCCCTTCGCGCAGTCGCTCAGAAAAACAAAATTTCCGTCTATCTCGGGTGCATCGAACGGCCTTCGGACAGAGGCGGCCACAGCCTCTACTGTTCTCTCGTCTACATCGACGCCGAAGGCGCTGTCGGTTCGGTTCACCGAAAACTCATGCCCACCTACGAAGAGCGGCTCGCCTGGTCTCCCGGCGACGGTCACGGACTCCGGGTCCATGCCATGGCACCGTTCACGCTGGGGGGTCTCAACTGCTGGGAGAACTGGATGCCGCTGCCGCGGGCGGCCTTATACGCTATGGGGGAAGACCTTCACGTGGCGGTATGGCCGGGAGGCATTCACAACACGGAGGACATCACCCGCTTCATGGCCAGAGAGGGGCGCTCGTTCGTAGTGTCAGCGTCAGGGCTCATGCGAAAAGAGGATTTTCCCTTGGACACTCCCCACCGGGAGGCCATTGTGGCGGCATGCCCGGATGTCCTGGCTAACGGCGGCTCCTGTCTGGCTGGCCCCGACGGCGGGTGGGTGATTTCCCCTTGCACGGGGGAAGAAAAACTGCTGGTTGCGCTCGTCGACCACCGGCGTGTACGCGAAGAGCGCCAGAATTTTGATCCTGCCGGGCACTATTCACGACCGGATGTGACCCAGCTTATCGTAGACCGGTCGCGGCAGAGCACCCTGTCCCTTGAAGAATAGAACCTATCTCAAAAAACGGATTTTTGGTTCAGATCAAGGCGAAGGTAAGCATCAACCCGCAGGATGGGTGTATTTTGAAAACTTGATGCGCGGCTTCAACACCGATATGGGCCAAAAAGACTTTTGCGGTTTTCTACGTTGCTCCAGTGACGCAGTGAACCCCGCTGTTCAAGGATCAACGGACCGATCCACCTTGCTGCTGTGAGATGAAGCGGCTTGTCGGCAGCAAACCATCGAAATCGAAACGCCTTTGGGGGCGCGGGCAGGCCCACAGTGGCATTGGGTGCCTGCCGATACGCGCCTGACGGCCTGACCGTGCAAATCGATTTCGATACCGATTTCGAGAAAACAACCAGTGAAAAGGCTGGCAAATGAACAACGATCTGAAAACCATGGCAGGACAAGGGGTTCTCGGCTACGTAATTTTTGCCGTGGCCCTCGTTTGCACGATCGTTTCGGAGTTGGCGTTTACTTTCTATATCAGCAACTACGGGCTCTCCAATCTGCATGCATTGCAAGAAAATCCGTGATGACGGGGGGTACTGGAATCAGTTGGAAAAATATATTCATGACCATTCAGGCGCCGAGTTCAGCCACAGCGTCTGTCCTGAATGCCTGAAGCGGCATTACCCGGACTACGAGCCGTAGCGGTTGCAGCGGTACCTGCCAACTTGAACTCACATTCCATCGATAATTGAGGGGAGGCAGCATGAAGGAGAAAACGCAGAAAAACGTCTACGATGCATTTATCGGTGAAGCAAAAGCGTATTTCAGACTTCTGGCATACGCCGACAAGGCCGAGGAAGAGGAGATCCCTCAGATCGCCCTGCTGTTTCGCGCCATTGCCGAGGCCGAGCGGGTGCATGCCATGCGGAACCTCAACCTGATGAAGGAACTCGTGGTCAAGGACACCGACACCAACCTGGAAAAATCCTTTCAACGCGAGAAGAACGTCAGCGAAAACGCTTACCCCAATTTTATCAGTGACGCCGAAGCCGAAGGCGAAACACTGGCCGCCACTTTTTTCAGCCACGCCCGGGACGCCGAGTCATTCCACGCAAAGCTCTATGAGCGGGCCATCACCAGCGTCATCAGAGCCGAGGTGAAGGCTTATCATGTCTGCCAGGTCTGCGGGTACGTCACGGATAAAAAAATTCCTGAAAAGTGCCCGGTCTGCGGGGCTCCCAAAGAACAGTTCAAGACCATCGGCAACTGAGTGCCGATGTGGGTGGCTTCGCTGGCGGCCGGGCAGCGCCGGCATCCGACTGAAAGTTTATGGCTCCCTTTGCTGAGACCGACGGCGACGTTTCGGCGCGGCACGGATTATTGATGCACTCAAAATAAACCATGACATTTTTCGGAGTGGCACTATAATGGCAATGCCCGGAGCGCTCCCCGGGGTTGCCCGCCTCGGGGAAACCGGAGGTTATTGCTATGGAAACCCGAAGTCTCATGCAGGGACTCCAAAAACGATACAGACGGATTCGACAATGCGCGACCTGCCATCCGCTCCGGAAAGTACCTGTGCCCGCAGTGCCGCCACCCATGACAGCGATGCCCAATACAGAGCGCTGCTCGAAAACATACCCGATGTGGTCTACGCCCTGGATGCCGACGCCAGGGTGGCCCATATCAACCTGCCCGCCACCACTTTCTATGGCCACCCGGCCGAGGAAATCGTCGGGGCCTCGTTTTTAGAATTCATCAGTCCCGAGGACCAGGAAAAGGTCGCGCAGTCTTTTATGGCGGCCCTGGAAACCCGGCGGGAATGGACCAAGGGGCTCCAGTTCAGGGTAACTGCAAAAGACGGATCGATTCAGTGGGTGGAGGTCAACGCCCACGCTCATTTCACCGCCGACGGCAGCTTTCTCGGGGAAGAAGGCACCCTTCGCAACATCACCGCGCAAAAAGCGACGGAGGCCGAGTTGCTGCGGATACAGTGTAATCTGGAGTCTCTGGTGACCGCCCGGACCGCCGAACTGGAGCAAAGAAACGCCCAGCTTGAAAAGGAAATCCAGCGGCACGCCGCTACCGTTGCCAAGCTCGCAGAAAAGCGGCGGATTTTGCAGGAGCGCGATGCCTGGTTTCGGGGCATCCTGGATGCGGTAAAGGCCGGCCTGGTGATCATCGACGCTGATACCGGCAGGGTGGTAGACGCCAATCCCGCCATTTTAGATCTGCTGGCGACCACGCGGCAGGCGTTCATCGGCTCCCCGTTCAGCAGGTACGTGAGTCCGGGGGCGCAATCTGAGTCCTGCGCTTGGGACGACGGCATCCCTGGCGACCAGATGGAATGCGAGCTTGCAGCTACAGACGGCAGGCGGATACCGGTGCTCAGAATCGGCAGCGCCCTGGGAATCGGACAGTGCCGTTACCAGGTGGTCTGCATCACCGATATTTCCGAGCAAAAAGCCCTGGAGGAAACCCTTCGGCAGGCGCAGAAGATGGAGGCCATCGGCACGCTTGCCGGGGGCATTGCGCATGATTTCAACAACATTTTAATGGCCATCATCGGGTTCACCGAGATGGCTGCGGCTGAATTGCCTGACACCTCTCCGATACATAAAAGCCTGCAGGAAGTGCTCCAGGCCGGTTTGCGGGCCAAAGACCTGGTAAGCCAGATATTGACCATCAGTCGCAAGCACCCCCTGAGTAAAAAGCCCTTGGACCTGGTGCCGGTTGTGAAGGAGGCCCTGCGCCTGATGCGCGCGACGCTGCCGGCAACCGTGGTGATTGAACAGGTCTTCGCCGCTGATGTTGACACCGTTCATGCCGACAGCGGGCAAATCCACCAGATCGTGATGAATCTCTGCCGGAATGCCTCTCAGGCCATGGGGCAGAACAGCGGCGTCATTACCGTTCGCCTGGACGCTATCACCCTGGATACGGACCGCATCGCGGGCATTCCGCACCTCGGGCCTGGGCGTTACGTCCGCCTGGAAGTTCAGGACACCGGCTGCGGCATGCCTCGTGAGGTGGTGCGATCGATTTTCAACCCATATTATACAACCAAAGAGATGGATGAGGGCACCGGTCTGGGGTTGTCATTGGTCCACGGGATCGTTCAGGGGCACGGCGGCGGCATCTGCGTGAACAGTACGCCTGGCCGCGGCAGTACGTTCACCGTGCTGCTGCCGGTTACCGCGGCCTGCGAGGTCGCCGAGGAGACCAGTGCGGCGGACGCGCTGCATCAGGGAGTGGGGCATATCCTTTTTGTGGACGATGAAGAAGCGATTGTGCGCCTGGGGAAGTGGGGGCTTGAGCGATTGGGGTATACGGTTGATTCAGACATTTCTCCTGCGGCCGCATTGGCGCGTTTTGGGGCAGACCCGGCGCGATTTGACCTGGTCATCACGGACGTGACCATGCCGGAGATGACCGGAGACGAACTGGCCGCCCACATTCGCCGGATTCGTCCGGATGTCCCCATCATTCTGAGCACCGGATACAGCCACATGGTCAGCGACGCGCAGGCTCGAAAAGAAGGCTTTGCCGCGCTTTTAGACAAGCCCATTCGGTTCCACGAACTGGCGGCCGCCGTGCACCGGGTGCTCCAGTCAATATCGTGATCCGGCGTTACCGCCAACCGCCGGGATTCTTGGACGCCGCGCTTTCCCATTGCTGCAGCGTTTTTTCGAGTCGATCCGCCACATCCGGATAGGTGTCGATGACGTTGTAGCTTTCACCCGGGTCGATGGACAGGTCGTAGAGCAGCGGCCAGCGGTTACCGAGCTGGTCTTTTCCCAGCTTGTCGGGAACGGCTGCGGCATCCAACGGGATGGGCCAGACGTAGCGGTTGAATTTCCGGAAATACTTCCATCGCTCCACGCGAACCCCTTCCAGAAGATCGTAATGGTAGAAGTACAGCGCCTTGTGGGGGGAGGCATCTTCTCTCCCGGTCAACTGGTTGATCATGTTGCATCCGTCGATGATGCGGTCGCTTGGCAGTGGCACACCCGCCAGTGAAAGTACCGTCGGGTAGATGTCAATGTTCATCAGCGGGGCGCTGGCGGTGCTTCCGGCCGGAATACGGCCGGGCCAGCGGGCGATCAGGGGGACGTGGAAGCCCCCCTCGTAGCTTTGGCCTTTCCTGCCCCGGAACGGTCCGGCGCTGCCTTCGAACCAGGGGCCGTTGTCGCTGGTGAAAAAAACCAGGGTGTTGTTGGCCACGTCCATCTCCTCGAGTGTTTCAAAGAGGCGTCCCACGCTCCAGTCGATCTCCTCCACGGCGTCACCGAATTTGCCTGCCTTGGATTTTCCGGCGAAATCCTTTGATGCGTAGAGCGGCTGATGCGGGAAGGTGTGGGCGAAATAGAGGAAAAATGGCTGCCCGCCACTTTCACGGACAAACCGTATGGCTTCTTCGGTGTAAAGACCGGTGAGCCGGGCCTGATTGGTGCCGATGTCGGGTTCGAGCATCTGCTCGTTTCGAAACAGGGGGCAGGGGCGCATGTCGTTGCTGTGGGGCACACCGAAATAAAAGTCGAATCCATTTCTCAGGGGGTTGAAGGACGGCTCCTTGCTGTAGTCGCCCAGGTGCCATTTGCCGGCCATACCCGTGCGGTATCCGGCGCTTTTCAATGCTTCGCTTAAAAGTATTTCCTTTCCTGGAATGCCCGGTACCGTAGCCCCTTCCCGGATATCGAGGACTCCCAGTGATTTGAGCGAACCGCCCACATAGTCTCTGGCGATGCGTCGGCCGATCGGTCATCTCCGGGGTACACGTTGCCAATGACGCCGGATCGAAACGGGTACCGGCCGGTGAGCAGTCCCGCCCGGGACGGGGCGCAGACGCCGCTGCACGCGTAGTAGTCGGTGAGCCGAACGCCTTCTTTTGCCATGCGGTCGATGTTCGGTGTGGCGATGGCCCGGCTGCCGGTGACCCCCAGATCCCCGTAGCCCAGGTCATCGCAGTAGATGATGATGATGTTGGGCCGATCGGCCGGCGGGCTCACATCCGGTGCCGACTGAGCAAACACGGGCGCGGTGGCAGCTCGGGGGATCAGCAGAAGACTGATGACCAGTGCCAGGACCATCAAAACCCGTGTCACACCGATTACCTTCGCGGTGCTGATGTCACGGGGTGCAACCGGAATGGTCAGTGCTCTCATGGATGACGCTCCAATCGCGTGTCCCGATTTAACTGCCCCCTGCCGCGGGGCGCCGTGGCTAATTGGTTTTTGGCGGAAACTGCGCCAGGGTCTTGTCCACGGCCTCGTTGATCAGCGCGGTGGACGCTTCAGGGGTGGGGTGCTCCGGCACGATAAACGTGGCGTTGCCCCGCCACAGGAGTGTTCCGTCAGATGGGCGAATAAGGTCGATAATGAGCAGACCCTCATCATAGCTTCTCACGTCCGCACCCGTTCCGAGCATCACGCCGCCCCCGCTGCCGCCGGTGCCGTAACCGACCCCGACACTGCCCCGGGTGCCGGTGGAGTGAATCTGCTGCCGGATTTGGTATTGGTAAAGCACCTGGACGTCGACATCCCCTGTTGATGCGTCGCGCAATCCTTTTCCGGCGAGCCCCATTTCAACGGCGGCTCTGATCCGCGCATCCATCAATGGACTGTCCACCCGGACATCGCCGGTTTTTTCCTGAACGGCAGACGCCCAGGCGAATGTGGTGATAGCTGAAAAATCGGTGGTTTCCTTGTAGTCCTGGCTCACCTGAACCGTCGAGCAGCCTAAAAAAACGGTCATTGCCAGGGCAAAAACGGCATTGTGGTATCGTATCATTGGTCTACCCCCTTTCAAAGATGACCAGACTATCATAGTTATCTTATGACAATTGATCAATCGAACGCGGGCGGGCTGCGATGCGCTTATAAAAGCCCATTTAAAATGTCTTGATACGCAGCGCCAGACAGGATAAAAACATAATTATATCTGCGCATTACAGTTATGTTGGCAACCCGGAAACGAGAAATCGATGCCGCCCGGCCATTGCTCGGGCGCCAGCTTTTCATATCAAAAACCATTGTTTGGGTCCATGTACAAGGAGACCTTAGACCGGTATGCTGACCCGACGCGACGTGTTGAAAACCTTCTGCGCACTTCCTTTTATCGGCTGGCTGCCAAGGCTTGGGAACGCTGAGAATCTCATTGATTTTTCGCAGTTGAAAACAGGCTATGCCAAGCGGCTGAAGAAAATTCTGGCCGCCGGCGAGCTGCCTTATATCGATATCGAAAGCTCGTGCAACTCCACGAAGGTGGATATCGATTCAATCGCAAAAACCATGGACCGGCTCAACATCGGATTGATGGCACTGTCGGCAGATATCGGCAAGGGGCAGTTTGAAAAAGGCGTGCGTTTTGACAACTTGTCTGAAAGGCTGATCTCCGGTTATCCGGACCGGTTCATTCCCGTGGGCAACGGCGGGCAGCCGCCCGAGCTGACAGAGGCGCCGGACGAATTCATCGATGCCCAGGAAGCCGCCATCGGGCAGAAGCAGATGATGCTTCTGGGCGAATACGAATTTCGCCACTACCCATCGCCTAGGCAGGTCAAGCGCGGCGATAAGGACCGCGATGTCCACGTGCAGATCGACGGCCCCACGGGGCACCGGGTTTTCAGCCTGAGCGCGCGAACGGGCATGGCTTTTCAAATTCACTATGAAATCGAGGATGACCTTCTGACGCCCCTTGAAACAATGATGACGCAATATCCGAAGGCCACCGTGATCTGGTGCCATCTGGCGCAGATCCGCTACATCGAGCGCACATCCCGCTATACGCCTGAATACGTCGAGGCCCTGATCCGGCGATTTCCGAATCTGTACTTCGATACCGCTTTTGGCGATGCCTCGTCGGTATATCCCCCGAGCAGGCAGCGGCATGCGCGGGTATGGGCCACCTTTGGCGGTCTCAAGTCCGAATGGGGTGATCTGATTGTGGCCTATCCGGGGCGATTTCTGTCTGCCCTGGACCTCGGGCAGGATCGCCTCGACAGAATCGCCGAGTGGGATAAGAATCACAGGGCTTTCCTGAAATGTTTGCCGGACGAGACCCGGCATCAAGTGGCCTACCGGAGCGCGTGGAAGCTTTTGTTTGGTGAGGATTTTAGCTAGAGCCCATCCATAAATACCCCCTCCCCTGGTGGGAGGGGCCAGGGGAGGGGGCGGGTGGGTATCAGATGATCTCTTGTTATCTGTGGGTTGTCACCCTCACCCCAGCCCTCTCCCATTGAGGGCTGGAGATGGGCAAGAGGCTTTCCATGGAGGAACAATAGTCACGGGGTTAAAGGCAAGAATGAATTTTCACCAAACAGATCTCAATGATTTGAGAAAAGCGAAGACGCTTTTGGAAAATCCGGGCATCGCGGCAAAAATCACAAATTTGCTGGGCGCTCCGATCGAGAAGGGATTTGAACTGCTGCCGGAAAACTGGAATGTGAAAATCAGTGAAATCACCCGGGCGGCGCTGTCCAAGGCCATTCATGCCGCAGTGCTCACAATGAAGGATGCGCCGGGTGAAAAGGCGTCCAATATCTGGCACAAATTGGCGGTGGCCACGACAGGCGGCATCGGTGGCTTTTGGGGATTGCCCGCTCTGGCCATAGAGCTGCCGATATCGACGACGATCATGCTGCGCTCCATTGCCGATATTGCCAGAAGCGAAGAAGAGAACATCGCGGCGATTGAAGCCAAAATCGCCTGTATCGAAGTGTTTGCACTGGGCGGGCCGAGCAAGCGGGACGATGCCACCGAGTCCGGTTATTATACCGTTCGCGCCGCATTGGCGCAGTCGATTTCAAAAGCGGCGGAATATATTACGGAAAAAGGCCTCGCCGAAGAAGGCGCCCCGGCGCTGGTCCGGCTCATCGTTCAAATCGCAGAGCGCTTCAGCATCCAGGTTTCGGAGAAAGCGGCCGCACAGGCGGTCCCGGCTATCGGCGCCGCCGGCGGGGCGCTGATCAATACGATATTTATCGATCATTTCCAGAATATGGCGCGCGGTCACTTTATCGTTCGTCGGCTTGAAAAAAAGTATGGCAAAGAAATCGTTGAAAATGCTTACAGGTCACTTTGAGCCGGCGCTCGCAGTATCCATCACGGCTTTGTTTAGTGGCCTGACTCGGGAAACACACTTTTTTCGGGCTTGTCAAAATTGATGCTTCCGTAAAAAGTCCGAACCTCTCGCAAAGCCGCAAAGATCGCAAATGCAACACACTAATATTAATGGAGTTTTTCTTGGCGTGCTTAGCGTCTTTGCGAGAAAATTGCTTTTTTACGAGTTCGACAAGATTATTGTCCTGGGGAAATCACCCTTTTCGATAGTGACAGTGTCCCCTCTCGGAAACGAACTGCCCGGGCAGCAGCGGGTGCTGGTACAGGGCCTAGTTGACTTGCCATTGAGCAACGGATATGAAGCGCACGCAATCCAAATCGAACCAGTGGGCCGACCACTACACCCGGCAGGCCAAAAAGGATCATTTCCCGGCCCGTTCGGTGTACAAGCTCCAGGAACTGCAGCAGAAATTCAAGCTGCTGAAAAAGGGTGACCGGGTTCTGGACCTGGGGTGCGCCCCGGGTTCCTGGACCAAGTATGCCGCCGGCATCGTGGGCTCCGGGGGCCGGGTGGTGGGAGTGGATCTCACAGCGGTGGCCATCGACCTGCCGCCCCAAGCCGTGACCATGGTCGGTGATGCCTTCGATCTGCCGCCGGCGGTGCTGGATACGGCCGGGGGCGTTTTCACGGTGGTGCTCAGTGACATGGCGCCGTCCACCACCGGTATCAAGAACGTGGACGCGACCCGCTCCGAGGCCCTGTGCGAGAGTGCCCTGGAAACCGCACGCCAGCACCTTGCGCCCGGCGGTGTGTTCGTTTGCAAGATTTTTCAGGGCGCTGATTTTAACAGCGTCATTCAGGCCGTGAGGCAGTTGTTTGACAAGCAAAAAACATTCAAACCCCAGAGCACCCGAAAGGCCAGCAAGGAGATCTTCATCATTGGCCTGGGAAAGAAGTAGGAGGAATCATGTCGGGCCACAATAAATGGTCATCCATCAAGCATCGCAAGGGCGCGCAGGACAAAAAGCGCGGGAAAGTCTTTACCAAACTGATCAAGGAAATCACCGTGGCGGCGCGCGCCGGCGGCGGAGATCTCACGGCCAATCCTCGGCTGCGCACGGCGATTGCCGCGGCAAAGACGGAGAACATGCCCAAGGACAACATCGATCGGGCCATCAAAAAGGGTACCGGGGATCTCGACGGCGCCAGTTATGACGAAATCCTCTATGAAGGATACGGGCCCGGCGGCGCCGCCGTCATGGTGGAGAGCCTGACCGACAACAAGAACCGCACGGTCGCTGAAATCCGTCACATCTTTACCAAGGCCGGAGGCAACCTGGGCGAGTCGGGGTGTGTGGGGTACATGTTCGACAAAAAGGGCTATCTGCTGGTGAGCAAGGAAACCGCCAATGAGGACCGGTTGATGGAGATCGTCCTGGAGGCCGGTGGCGAAGACGTCCGCGACGGCGGCGATGATTTCGAAGTGATTACCGAGCCCCAGGATTTCGAGGCGGTGTGCGAGGCTCTCGACGCGGCCGAGATCGCCTACACCGACTCGGAGATCACCATGTTGCCGCAGACGACCAACACGCTCGAGGGCAAGGAAGCCGAGCAGATGATGCGGCTGCTGGAAAACCTTGAAGACAGCGACGACGTGCAGAAAGTGTACACCAACGCCGACTTTGCCGACGAGGAAATGGAAGAATAAAAAACGGCGCTGAACTGCGCGCCGTTTTTATTGAGGGGAAAGAGAAAACGTCGCTGAGAGAAAATGGAAAACCCGGTCACACCCTGTGGCCGGGTTTTTTGTGTGGAAAACGGCCACAGCGAAACGGGACGCTGATCCTCCTTCGCAAAAGCTAAGGCTACGGCGGACAAGTGAACGCAGATAACGCTGATAAAGATTAGCGGCCTGCGGCCGAAGGGCAACTGCAAAGACAAAAAACATTGAACCGCCCGCTTCGCTAAAGTACGCAAAGATCGCAAAGAAAAATCAGCGACATCGGGTGCCCGGCTCCGCCGGCCTACGATCTCGCGATGGTTTTACGCGTAACTGACAGTGCCACACCAGTGGGCACTGGGCTCAGTGCAAGGCACTTTTGTTCGAATCGTGAGCCGGGGCGCTTTTTCCCGGTGACCCGATTCGGACAAACTTCGCGTCCTTCGCGTCCTTGGCGGTTCGATGTTTTTCGCCTTTTCTGTCGTCTGTCCTCTGTGATCTGTAGTCTGCCTTCGGCCCCTCGAACCCTTCTTCTAAGTTATCGCAATCATCCGCTCTACGGCCTTTAATGCCGGTAGCCGGATGGCTTCGGGCACCTTCACTTCACCGCTCATGTTCTCCAGGCTGGAGACCACATCGGCCAGAGAGATTTTTTTCATGTTGCGGCAGGTCATTGTCTCCGATGCCGGGTAGAAAAACTTTCCGGGGCAGGCCTTGCGCAAGGGGTGGAGCAGTCCCATCTCGGTTCCCACGATGAAGGCCATTTCTTCAGACGTTTCCGCGTGGCGGATCATCCCGGAGGTGCTGGCGATGACATCGGCGATGTCCAGAATTTCCGGCCGGCATTCCGGGTGGGCCATAAACACCGCCTCGGGGTGGGCGACCCGGGCAGCGGCCACGTCGGCCGGTGTGAGCCGTTCGTGGGTGGGGCAGTAGCCGTCCCAGATATGAATCGTTTTGCCAGTCTGACGGGCGGCGTACATGGCCAGGTTGCGGTCCGGGGTCATGAGCAGCTCGTCACCGGGGATGCTTCGGGCCACCTTGACCACGTTTGCCGACGTGCAGCAGATATCGGAGAGCGCTTTGACGTCGGCCGTGGAGTTGACGTAGGTCACCACGGGCACGCCCGGCAGTTGGGCCTTTCTGATGGCCAGCCCCTCGGCGGTGATCATGTCGGCCATCAGGCATCCGGCGTCATGACGGGGCAGCAGCACGGTCTTGCCCGGCGACAGGATGGAGGCGGTTTCCGCCATGAAGTGCACCCCGCAAAAGACGATCACCGCGGCATCGGTGGCCGCCGCCTTACGGCTCAGCTCCAGGGAGTCGCCGCAAAGATCTGCGCAGTCCTGTATCTCGGCAGGTTGGTAATTGTGGGCCAGCATGATGGCGTTTCGCTGTTTTAGAAGTTCTCTGATCCTGTTTTTCACTGGTAGTTCCTTTCGAAGGTGCCCTTCGGGCAGCCCAAGGCGCGAAAAAACATTGAACCGCAAAGGGCGCGAAGGACGCGAAGTTTTGTCCGAATCGGGTCGCCGGGAAAAAAGCCTCCCGGCTCACGATTCGAACAAAGGCGCCTTGCACTAAGCATGATGTCCACCGGTGCGACACCGCCAGTTAAGTGCAAAACCATCGGCGGGATCGTAGGCCGGCGGAGCCGGGCACCCGATGCCGCTGATTTCCCTTTGCGCTCTTTGCGACCTTGAGCGAAGCGGGCGGTTCAATGTGTTTTCGTTTGGCTGTTGCTTTTCGGCCGCAGGCCGTACCCCTTTAGGTTTTAATCCGTGTGATCTGCGGTTAATTCACCCTTGCAGTTGGTTTACGGCCGAAGGCCGCCAACAATCCCTCAATCCCTCAATCCCTCAATTCCTCAATCCAAAATCCCCCTCACTCATCCAGGCTCACGATATCGACGCCTTCGGGGATCTTGAACCGGAACAGGCTGTCCGGCAGGCTGTCCTGGAAGACGATGTCGCGCAGCTCGATGCGGGTTTCATCATTTTGGGTGTTGATGGTCACGATATCGACCACTTCATAGGACTTTTTATTTACGGTCACCAGAATCCGGGCAATGTCCGCCTGCGGCGTGCGGGGCAGGAGCTGGAGCCGAAGCGTATCGGGTTGATCCGGGGGCACCTGGCTGACATGAAACTGCTCGCGGACCTTGCGGGTGTCTGTGAGAAAACTGGCGCCTTTACCGTCGCGGAAAAAGGCGGGCGCACCGCCGACCATGACCTGGTTGTCGGCCGGGCGATAAATCCAGAGATGCTCACCGTCGGTGACGATGGTCTGGGTTTCGGGGGCGTCATAGATCCACAGCATTTTGCCTGGCCGCTTGACCGTCAGACGCCCGGTGGCCGTATCGGTGACGCCGAGGGCCTGAAGCGTCGAGGACTGAAAGAAAGTTGCTGAAAATCCTTGGCCGGCATAGCGCTTGTCGATACCGACCAGGATTTTATCGAGCACTGCCAGTTGGTTTTCGGCGTCATTGTCGGCTGCTGTTGCACCGATCGGCGACGCCACCATCATCATTGCGGCGCACACTGCGGTCAGCGCCATCTTCTTCCAGTTGCCTGCCTTCATAAAAAACCTCGCGTTGCCTATCTGTTGGTGAAAACGGCGGCATGGTACTCAAAAAGCCATGGGGCTGTAAACCTTCTTTTCAAAGCGCTCCGGCAGGCACCGCCGGCCGGCGGGACGCTTTACATTTCAATCTGCCTTTAAAATCCAGGTCACCAGGAGCAGGTCAGAGATATTTGGTGATGTCGTAAAAAATAGTATTTGGTTCTCTATGAGGCTCCAGCTGTCCGGTGGTCCGGTCCATCGGCGCCCGGACACGCGGCATGAATGAGCCTGCCCGCCAAGGGCGCCCCGTGGTTGACGGGTGTTATCGAAATCGCTATCGGGATCGAAATCGGCGGTTGCCGTTGCCACGGTGGCGGCAAATGGCGAACCAGGGACAAAATAATTGCCAACACCAATACCCGATACCGATAGCGATCCCGATAGCGATTTCGAGGAACGGCGCGTTTTGCGGCAACATAGGGTTACTGGAGCTTCATAGAGAAGCGTGAAATAGTATGCTCGCGCAGAGACGCAGAGGCGCAGAGAAAACCATGAGTTTTTCCCTCTTCGCCGGATATGACCAAAAGCTTCTTGTCGCTGTAAGCTTGAAGCGGGTTTTCTCACGATAGTGCGACGAGATCCTGGTTTTGATTTTCTCTGCGCCTCTGCGTCTTTGCGCGATGCAGGGTTCTGCCTTTGTGTTTTTGCATCGAAGCCCCTTTCAGAGGCAATCTAAAGCAGACCCTCAGGGCCAGTAATCTTTACTCACATTTTGCCGGAGTTACCATCGATGAGCGCCAGCGAATTCATGGCGGCATCGGTACTGTCTATCGCTGCTTGAGCCACGCTCATGGCTTCGGGCGCGATGGCCTCGGTTCGGTCGAATAGGGCCATGCTGACACGGTCGATGCGGTTCATCTGCCGCCGCGCCTCGGCGCCGGAGAGCAACGGCGGGCGAACGCCCATCATCATGAGGGTTTCCATGTTGTGGCGGCCGGCGTTTTCCGTGAACCGGTCTGCTTCCGTCAACGCGCGAAAGCAGGCGCGTTTGCGACGGGCCAGTGCATCTTCGGCAGATTGCGAGGGAGTGGTTTCCAGTACCGCGATCAGTATCTCCAGCAGTGCATCCACATCGTCGGCGCGGCCCAGGCGCTTGCAAAAGCGTTCGAGCAGGTCGGGCGTTGTGCCGTTCCACGGCACCCGTGACAGGCGGAGACGGCTGAGAATAGGCGCGCGCCGGTGGTCCGGGAGAAGTCCGGTCAGCAGCGTAAACAGCGCCGCTGGGATTCGCCGGCTGGGCCTCAGGGTCTCAACGAAGCGCCGGATGCCGGCTTCAGGCATCGGCATGGTGAACCCCGTCGTGCCGTCCGGCAGGCGGCCGGTGATCGTGGGGGGGGCGGCCGTGAGATCGGCTACGAGCCAGTCGGTATCTTCAATGGTCAGCGCCGATGCCTGCACGGCCGGCAGCAGCTGCTGGCATGCCGCATCGTCGGCACTGAAAACCAGTGCCACGAGCGATTCGGCACCCCAGTCGGCCGGGTCTGCCAGCAGCCCCGGCAGGTCACCGGGCAGCGACACGTCCCATGCGGACGCGATGAATGCCATGTCCGATGCCATCAACCGGACCCCTGCTTCAAGGGTGGTTCGTATGGTCGCCAGCAGTCGCTCGCGGTGAGATACCGCAGCCGTGTCCGATGCCATCACAGGTACCGCGTCATCTTCATCATAAGCTCATGCTTGCTGCCGCCGCCCGGAAAACTTTCCTTGAGTTGGCCGCCATCGAACACGAACAGGAAGGGCACGCTGCGGATGTCAAAGCGTGTGGATAGCTGGGGGTTCGGGTCCACGTTGAGCTTGCCCACACGCACCCGGCCCCTGGCGTCCCGGGCAAATTCGTCGATGACCGGTGCCAGGGTCTTACACGACGGGCACCACGGCGCCCAGCAGAACATGAGCACCGGCAGCGGTGACTTCAGGACCATGGTCTCGAAGTTGGCATCAGAGACCATGACCGGATCGCTGCGAAGCAGGTCGGCCGTTTCCAGCGGCGCGCCGCACTTGCCGCATTTGCCGGTCTTTCCCGCTTTGTCGACGGGGATGTTGTTGCGGGTGCCGCAGTGGTGGCAGCGATACCGGTAGGGGTTGCTCTGGCTCATGAGGAAAATGCCTCCTTGAATCAGGTTGGTTCGGCCGAAGCCCGAAGGTTGAATAACTCGTTAGAAAAGAAATTTTCTCGCAAAGGCGCAAAGTACGCAAAGAAAAACATCAATGCGTTAGCTTTTCTATTGTTGCAACTTTGCCTGAGATTCCGGCTCCTTACAGGACCAGCAAGGTTGATACTCATGTAAAAAGACTGGAATCACCACAGAGGACGCAGAGAGCGCAGAGACAACCCACCAATTATTCATCGAATTCTCTGCGGTCTCTGTGGTTCAAAATCACTTTTTACGGTGCCATCAAGGAGAAGGGCATCAGTGCACGGTTCGAATTATGGCCCTCAGCGGTTTTCGTGTGTTCACTCGACCCCTCGACCCCTTGACCCCTCGGCCCCTTGTATTTCATATTTCTTCAGTTTGGCGTGGAGGGTCTTTCTGGTGACGCCCAGCCGGCGCGCCGCTTCGCTTTTATTGCCGTCCACGGCTTCCAGTGTCTGCAATATAGTGACTCTTTCCACTTCCTCAAGGGAGACTTCTCCGGCGGGCGCCGTTGGCAGCTCCGCCGGGGCCGGCGTGTCGGACAGGGGCGGCGGCAGGTCGGGGGTATCGATAAGCTCCCCTCTGGCCAGCACCACGGCCCGCTCGATGGCGTTCATCATCTCCCGCACGTTTCCGGGCCACCCGTGGCGGCTGAGCGCATCCATGGCCTGGGGGCTGAAACCGCTGATGGCGCGGCGGTTGCGCTGGGCAAATTGTTTGAGGAAATGCTGGGCCAGCAGCGGGATGTCTTCGCGGCGCTCACGCAGCGGTGGCAGTTCGAGTCTTATCACATTGAGGCGGTAGTAGAGGTCTTCGCGGAAGGCGCCCGCGGTGACCCGTTCGGCCAGATCCCTGTTGGTGGCGGCGATGACGCGAACATCCACGGAAACGATGTCCTCTCCGCCGACCCGGGTGACTTCCCGCTCCTGGAGCACCCGTAGGAGCTTGACCTGCATGCTCAGCGGCATCTCGCTCACTTCGTCGAGAAACAGGCTGCCGCCGTCGGCCTGGACAAAACGTCCTTCCTTTCGCCGGTCGGCTCCGGTGAAGGCTCCTTTTTCATGGCCGAAGAGTTCCGACTCCAGCAAGGTCTCGGTGATGGCCGCACAGTTGAGTTTGATGAAAGGACCGCCGGCGCGTTCGGAATTGGTGTGGACAGCGCTGGCGATGAGCTCTTTTCCGGTGCCCGATTCGCCGGTAATGAGGACGGTGGCCTCGGTGGGCGCCACCTGGGAGACCGTCTCCAGCAGGCGGGTCATGGCCGCACTGGTGCCGATGATGCGATGGCGCTGAAAGTCTGCGCCGATCTGGCGGCGCAGTCGAGCGTTTTCTTCCTTGAGGGCCACGTGTTCCATGGCCCGTGCAATGACGAGTCTGAGTTTGTCGAAATCCAGCGGTTTGACGAGGTAGTCGTAGGCCCCGGATTTGAGGGTCTCGATCGCCGTCTCGACCGATGAATAGGCCGTCATGATGATGACCGGGATGGCGGGATTGAGGGCCTTTATACGGTGAAGTGCTTCGATACCCGATACGGTGATCATGCGGATGTCCATGAGGATGAGGTCGTAGGGGCCGGCAGCCACCAGCTTGATGGCCGGGGCGCCGTCGTCGGCTTCGGCCACATGGTACCCCCAGCCGCCGAGAAGGGTCTTGAGCATGGTGCGATGGGCCCTGTCGTCGTCGACGACCAGAATCTTCGGGGATGTCGTCATGCCTTCTTTCCTTTTTCCAGCGGCAGCAGCAGGGAAAATGTCGTTTGGCCCTGCGCGCTGTGGGCACTGATGCTGCCGCCGTGAGCCTCGACGATGTTATGTACGATGGCCAGCCCCAGACCGGTGCCGGTCGACTTGGTCGTGAAATACGGGTCGAACACGTGGGCCACCTGGTTTTCCGGGATACCCGTGCCGTTGTCGGCGACCGTGATAAGCACCCCCTGTGGGTGGGGGGCCGCGCCGATGGACAGCCGCCCGTTTTTCTCGGGCATGGCGGCGACGGCGTTGAGATAGAGGTTGATGAATACCTGCTGGATCCGGTCCGCATCCACGGGAATCGGCGGCAGATCGTTGCCGGCGTCGATGGTGACGGTGATGCGTTTTTCGGAAAGCTGCGGCCGCACCGCGGATACCGATCGCTCCAGCAGCTCCCGGACTTCGGCCGGAGCCGGTGAAATCTTTACCGGATGTGAGAGCTCCAGCAACTGCCCCACCACACGGTTCATACGGTCGACTTCTCCAATCATGATGTCCGCCGTTTCCCGGTCGGCGTCCACGTCCCGGTAGCGCTCCTTGAAATAGGTGGCGAAACCCTTGATGGAACTCAAGGGGTTTCGGATTTCGTGGGCGACGCCTGCGGCCAGACTCCCCAGGGAGGCCAGTCGCTGGCTCTTGGCGATTTCCTTTCTCAGCGCGTACACTTCGGTGAGGTCTTTCACCAGCAGGATGTGTCCTAGAAACCGGCCGTCATCGTCGTGCCAGGACGAGGCGCTGACGGAAAGGGGACGGGTGCCGCCGGTGCACCGGCAGCTTTCCAGTTCGCGCTCGATGCTGCCGGCCGTGCCGACCTGCTCCAACGCGTGGTAGAGTTCCGGCGGTAGGGCGTCCGTTGCCGGACGGCCCACAATGTCGACGGTCGGCACTCCCAGGATGGATTCGGCCGCCGGGTTGAGGCTCACCACCTGGTGCGCACTGTCGGTGGTTATCAGTCCCATGGGCAGACTGTCAGCCAGGTTGGCGGAAAAGCTCTCAAGGCGCGCCATGGTGGAGCGGGCCGCCCGGTAGTTCTGGAGGACGTGGACCAGGTAGAATCCGGCCACGCCTACCAGCAGCAGGACGGCGGCCATGAGCAGTGAGTGGCGCACATCCGCGGCTTGGGCGTTTTCGATGGCCGTCATGTCCAGACCCACGAAAATGATGGGTTCCTGGGGAGGGGCGCCCGCAGGCGCATTCCTGTCGTCCTCGAACATGTGGTGCATCATTCCGCGGCCCCGGCCCATCCCGGTCATGCCACCGGGACGTCCCATGGGGATGAAGCGCCGGTAGACTTCGAAGACCGGCCGCCCGTCTGCGGAAACCACCCGGCGAAACAGGGGGCTGGTCGATTCGGCAACGGTGATGAGATCCAGCGTCTCCAGATGCACCGGGACGGCGTCCTTGCCGCCGCTGCTGGCAAGGACGCGGCCCGCGGTGTTTACCACTGCGATGTACGCGATATCCCCCTGGGCGGCGGTTTCCGCGAGCAGACGCTGAAGATGCATTTCCCGCCAGGGAGAGAACGCCATCCCTGTTCGTGAGCCCGCCTCTATCGACCGGATCAGCGCAGCCCCTTTTTCCATGAGAAGCCGCGTAGTGCCCGCTTTCTGGCGGTAGATATCGGTGACCGTCACAAATACCAGGATGCCCATGAGCACGACCACGGCACCAATGAGTCCCAGGGCGGGGGCGCCGTAAAAAGACCGAGATGTGTTGGAAGGCGGGTTCATTCCCTATCTCTGATGCAATCCGGATACCATTTACACGCCCTGAGACGTTTGGGTGATGGGGGCGGTCCGGACAACGGTGCTCAGGCAATGTCTACGATGTCCTCATAAGCCCGTACAGCGGGCGCCGCGGCCAGGCGTGCCGTTGGGCCAACACCAATTATCCTTGCTGTAAACGGTTTTTCAAACAGGGCGCTTGGGGTTTTGCGCCCGGTTTGAAAAACGATGGGTGTTACTTTTTTCCCCGATTTCGGCGCTCCGATTCAGTGCGCATGGGTAATTATGTAACAGGTCGCACTTGTTTTGGCCATCATTCAATAACGAAAAACAGGATGTCATCTGAGGGTGTTAGAATCATAATCAAACTATTACAAACAGTTATATCGTTTTTATACAGCATGAAGAAACTTCTGGCACAGCCATTGCTCTATGCTCATATCACAATTACCAAAACGGGCAGAGCTGCAGTGGCGGTTCGCTCGAAACACCAATCCAATTGAACCATAGGAGGACCATTATCATGAAAACCAAAGCAATGCGCATGAGCCTGATCACTGTCACTGTTATCGCCCTGGCGGGCATGGCTGTGGTGGCCGTGGCCGATCCCGGGTATGGCCGGTACCACATGGGCTGGGGAAACACCGCCGGCGGCCCGGCAGACTGCCCGCGCTGGGGCGGCAACGGCGCCGGCGACGGTGACGCTGAAAGGCGTGGCTACGGTGCCGGCAGCGGCATGGATGACGCCCAGGCAAAGCAGTTCCAGGAAAAGCAGGAGGCATTTTATGCGGGCACGGCGGATCTGCGACAGGAGATTTACCAGAAGCGTCTGGAGATGAAAGCCGAGTTCGCCAAGAAGTCACCGGATTCCAAGAAGCTGTCGGCTCTGCAAAAGGAGATCTCCGGGCTGGAAGCCACCTTCGATCAGAAGCGGCTGGAGCATCGGATCGACATGCAAAAGTCTTTTCCTGACGTCGCATCAGGATACGGCCGTGGCTACGGTCGTGGCATGATGGGCCAGGGCGGCGGTTACGGTCGTGGCATGATGGGCCAGGGCGGTGGCTACGGTCCGGGCAACTGCGGACGCTAAACGTTGTTAAACCATGAACACCATGCCGGCAGGGGGAGGCGCAGCGCTTCTTCCTGCCGGCAGTTTTTTTTGGATCACCGCGCTATAGTATTTGTCAGAATAATGTTCCGATTGGCCTGCTGTTGCCGAAAATACGGCAGACCAAACATGCCTCCGGCGTCATTCCGGCGAAGGCCGGAACCCAGCGTGCTTCGAAGCGATCTCTTGTATGAAACTTGATGGTACCGGAAAAAGTAATTTTGAACCGCTGAGAGCGCAGCGGAACGCAGAGAATTCGATGAATAATTAGTGGGTTATCTCTGCGCTCTCTGTGCCCTCTGTGGTGATTTCCGACTTTTTACGAAGGCATCAAACTTCAAAGTACCTTGACTTGTTCAAACCGGCTCCGGCCGGCGGCGGCGCTGGATGCCGGATCAAGCCCGGCATGACAATATGTCCTTCGGCACTGCTACTTGAGCTTTGTGCATGAATAGATTCTTCTTCTCCGGACGGAAAGTATTTAAAAGCCACCGGGCACCGCATCCTTGGGATAAACGATGGTGAACCGCTGATCGATGGTTGTTTTCTCCCCCGGCTTCAATGACAGGTGCCAGAGCATCACGCCTTCCCGGGCCTGGATGTTTTTTTCATTCGGGACCGGGGTGAGGGTGAGATCATCCACTTTGATGCGGTCGGTCCGTGACACCGGCAGGCTGTCGACAATTCTGAGCGCTACCGCTTTGTCCCGTAGGTTTTCGGCGACGATGCGGTAGCCCATCTCCCGCACCACGGAGTCTCTTTCGATCTTTCCGAAAAAGGTCTCTTTCCGGCGGTCGGTCACTTTTTCTCGTTTTACCACCACCTGTCGGTCGACCCCCAATCCCAGTTGGAAATTCGCTCCCGGTTTCTTTTCATCGAGCATCATCTTGCCCACATACCGGCCAGAGAAGTAAACATTGAGCGGGCCGCTGAGCAGCTCCCTGTCCACTGCGGCTTCGCAGATCAGATAGGTGAGCGTGCTTTGCTTCGGGACGGCGTAGCGGTAGACGTCGCCTTTCAGGCGCCGGGTGAATATGGGCAGGGTCGTTTCGCCCTGGCCGCTGTCCACATCGACGACTTCCTTGAAGCCGTACTCGAAGGCCAGCTCGGAGCTTTTCCGGTCAGCTTCCGCAAAGGCTGCCGGCTGGGCATCGGGGGCGACGTTTTCAGCCTCCATCATGACTTCCTGGGCCATGGGCGCGCGGGCGCTCTTGGCCATGACAGCGAGATCGGCCATGGCCCCGGCCATGGGGCGCGGGATATCCAGCCACCAGCTTTGAGCATCCGGCACACGCGCCCCGGACAGGGGCACCACGTTGGAGACCGACAGCGCAACGCCTTTCCAGTCCTCGCCGGTTTTCTGGTGGATCTGCGAAAAGAGGGTCAGATCGACGCCGGAAAGATCCGCCGGTACAGCGGCCCGGTAGAGCGGTGACCAGCTGGCGTATCGGACGACATACGTAGCGGTGATTCCGATTTTCTGGGGGCCGGCAGCGTCGAACTGGACCTCGATGGTGCGCTGCAGCGCCTGACCGGGCTGGCGCAGATCGTGCAGTTCGCGCTCAGCCTGGCGAATGTCTTCATCCAGTTCGGCGATGGCCAGGTCCGTGCCACGGGTCTTCTGGTAGACGCGGTTGAACCCCTCGTCGATGAAGGCCAGGGTGCGGCTCAGCTCTTCGGTCGTCGGCATACGGGTCTTCAGTTCAGTGGGGACCTGGGTCTTTGAAAAATCGACGAATGCGCGAAGGAATTCCTCCTGACGGCTGAGGGCGCTTTTTTCATCCACCCGTGAGCGGCGATCCTGCTGCAGTTGGCGTATTTTTGCTTCGAGGCCGCGGAGTTTCTCCTGGGAGGCTTCCTTGATCGGCACCTCCCGGTACTGGACGGCCAGAATCTCGCCCTTGGCACTGACCGTGGCGGTTACGGCGTCCGGGTCCACGGCAAAGGCCGTCACCGGCAGCAGCAGGCGGTTGACGCCTGCTGCGACGGTGGCAGTGCCTTTTCGGGTCACCTGCGCCCGGTCGGTGAAAACCACCACGTCCGTGATTTTGGAATCCACGGTGAGTTCGGCGGCCATGGCCGGCATCGAGAGGGTGATCAGCAATACGAAAAAACAGCAGATACGTTTCATGGCAGCTCCTGTGGTGGTGTGTGTTCCCCTTTTGATCGTCTTTGATGCGACGCCGTCAGGTGGGCGTGGCATCAGGCTGTTGGCCCGGTCGCGGATGCGTCGTGTCAGGACAACCGGGGCGCAAGGCCATCATACCCGGATGCGGTCGTGTCAGTAAAGGGCATTTAAAGGCGCTGCCAGGGCCGGGGGCACCTGGAGACTGCCCCGGGCGGCGGGGCTATGGCGCGCCTCAGGGTTTTTGACCCGCATGGATGGCCATGGTGCCGAACATCAAGGTGCGCCAGCGAAGACGGATCAGGCCCGCGCGGCGCATTACCGCGGCCAGTGCCGGCGGGAGGAGAAACCGGTGCGTGGATTCGGGAAGGTAGGTGTAGGCCGCGTCATCGCCGGAGATGAAGCGCCCCATCAGGGGGATGATCCGGGTCATGAAGACCCTGACCATCGGGCTGATAACGGTCTGCGGTGGTGGGGTCGTGTCCAGGCAGACCACCCGTCCGCCCGGAGCCGTGACGCGCACCTGCTCGCGAAAGGCGGCCTCGGCGCTTCGGACGTTGCGGATCAGGTAACCGGAGACCACCGCATCGAAGGTATTGTCGGCAAAGGGCAGATGCAGGGCGTCTGCTGCGCACCACAGGAGCCGATCGCCCCGGGCACGACGACGGCCCACCTGCATCATTTCCGGGGTAAAATCCGCACAGACCACGCGCCGGTTACCGCTGTCGGACACGATTTCCCGACCGATGCCACCGGTGCCGGCGCCGATGTCCAGCACCTGTCCGCCGGCGGGGATGGCCGCTGCGGCGACTACAGCCCGGCGCCATGCGGTATCCTGGCCAAAAGTCATGAGCCGGTTCATGAGGTCGTAGTGGGGTGATATCCGGCTGAACATGGTCTGAATCTGGCGTCCCCAGTCTGCGGTCTTGTCGGTGGTCGGCGTCATCGGTCGTTTCGCCTCTGGTGTTCGGTTCGTCGTTATTCGATCTCCCCCTTTGCCAGCCGTTTGAGACGGGTTAGCACTTCCCAGGAAAACCCGTCGCTGAGGCAGGGGAACACCGCGTTGTTGGTGGTGACCGGGTCGGCGGCCAGGTCGTAGCGGGAGGCCGTGCATGCGGACTGCCACAACGGTGTTCCGGGGATGGGGGTGTAGTGGGCCAGCACCGGGGTGACGCCGCCGCGGCGGGCCAGTCGGATCATATTTTCGATCTCGGCGATGGTCTGCCCCGGCAGACCGGCCAGGATATAGGCCCCCAGTTGGCCGCTGTCGAAGCCGGCCGCACGAAGGTGGGACACCGCGGTGAGAAACGCTTCTTCGGAGACTTTCCGGTCCAGGTGCCGGTGCGCCGTGAAGTCCATGGTTTCCAGTCCCAGGCGAATGGTGGCAAAACCGGCGCGTTTCATAAGGCGCGCGATGTCCCCTGTGATGAAGCGCAGGTGCAGGGCGTTTGGGGTGTGAAACCGAATGTTGCCATTTTCGCGGATCACCCGTTCGAGTACCGGCATCAGGTGTGTTTCGGCGTCCACCAGAAGCGCATCGTCGTAGAAGACCACATCCCTGAGGCCGGTGCGGCGTTGCCAGTAAAAGATCTCTTCGGCAACATGCCCGGGGCTGCGCCGCAGCCATCCGGGGTTCAACAGCCGGGAGGCGCAGTAATCGCAGGCAAAGGGGCAGCCCCTGCCGGTGAGCAGCGGCAGGCTGGTCATGCGGTGCTGAAGATCGAGAACCGGGTACGGCCAGCTGTCCATGTCCGCCGGATCGAACCGCGGGGCGGCGCGAAAGCCGGTGACAGCCGCTACCAGGTCCAGTATCCGGTCCTCGGCCATCCCGCCGACGACGCGATCGGCTCCGCTGTGCGCCCGGGCGTGCGCGGTGTTCAGGGTCGCGTAGATCCCGCCCAGGATGACCGGCACCTGGGGAAACGCCGTTTTGATTTCACGAATGGTTTCGACGACGCCGGGGTACCAATAGGTCATGAGGGATGTGACCAGCACCAGATCGGGCCGGGGCAAACGGGCCAGGTCCTGGCGCAACGCATCCACCGGGATGCCGTAGCGGCTGTAAGTCCGGGAGATGTCCGACAGGACTGCGGGCTTGGGGATGGCAACCTTGCGATAGGGCCCGCGTCCCTGGCGGCGGTCGTTTTCCTTTTGAGGACCTGACGGGTGGAATCGGTCCAGACAATCAATAAAGGATACGCGCATTCCATGGTGGCGCAGGATGCCTCCCAAGCTCAAGAGTCCCAGGGGTTTTGCCCAGAAGTCGTAGGCGGCAAAATCGTGAATCCAGGGGTTGACCAGCAGGATGTGGGGGGCGGTGCGATCTGTGGGCAGGGGGGGCATTAGCGGCTATTGGTCATCATCGTCGAAATAGGCCATGGAGGTTTTTTTGAGCTCTTTGCGGCTAAAGAGCAGCGTATAGTCCGAGATGCCGGTTTTCCGGGACATTTCCGCGGCCATGGTGTGGCAGGCCGCTTCGCTGGCGGCATGGATCATGGTGTACAGGTTGTAGGGCCAGTCTTTTGCCGGAGGGCGGCAGTAGCAGTGGGTCACCGTATCGAAGGCGGCCATGACGGGGCCCACAACTTCGACCCGGTCGGTGTCGACCTGCCAGGCCACCATGGCGTTGGCGGAAAACCCCGACTTTTGATGGCGCAAAGTGGCGCCGAATCGGCGGATGACACCGCGATCGCACAGGTCCCTCAGCGCCTCGAGCAGGTCCGTTTCAGAGATTCCCAGATCCCGGGCGATGCCCTCGTAGGGCCGGGCTACGATGTCGATGTCGCCCTGGATGGCGGAGATGATGCGTTTTTCAATGTCATTGAGCATGGGCCGGGTTTAAAATGGCGTGCCGGTGATGTCAAGGGATATCGCTGGCCGTCGGGTGCCGTGAAACGATGCCGTGACTGCCGTATGGGCAGGTGGTCATAGGGACTTGACCTACTTGGTCTGAATGGGTATGGTTGATCTATTCATGAACCCAAAAGTGGAGGGCAAGATGATTGTCAATGTGTCAGAAGCGAAAACGAACCTTTCGAAACTGATCGACATGGCTTTTCATGGCGAGGAGGTGATCATCGCCAAGAACAATCTGCCACTGGTTGAATTGGTGGTCTATAAACCCAAAGCGAAGCGCAAACTGGGCTTGCTGGCGGGCCAACTCCAGATTCCTGATGACTTTTTGGATGAGGATGAGGAAATCAATGCCATGTTCTATGGGGGGCAGCCATGAAAATTCTGGTCGATACCCATATCTTTTTATGGATGTTGTCGTGTCCTGAAAAACTTACCGATAAAAGACGTTATGAGCTGGAGTCTCCGGCAAATGAAATCTACCTAAGCGCCATGAGTATTGCAGAGCTGATGATCAAACAGTCCATCGGCAAAATTCGTGTTGAGTACGATCCGATTGAAATGGCAGAGAACATGGGGCTCGAGATCCTTAGCTTTTCAGGTGCCGCCGCCAAGGCGTTGGGGCAATTGCCGCTTCACCATAAAGATCCATTTGACCGGATGCTCATTGCGCAATCCCTTGTCCACAAGCTGGCCTTGATGTCTGATGACCCCAAGTTTCTGGAATATGACTGCAGTATTATTTAGTGCCCATCCATAAACGACATCTGTCGGCCCCCGGCGGCGTTCTCACTCGTCTTTAATCCAGGCTATTCCTGTTGTTGAAGGCTCGTTCGGGCCTTGCCGGGAACCAAAATCTACCATTCATAGAGGGTTGGATTTCCAGAGGCGTCTTTTCAGGGTCGGAAAAAGAAGAGTACGTGGCCGCTGAAACTTTTAAGAACAAGGACGGGTAATTTTTGGTTGGTTATGGTCGGAATTGGTTAGTATCGTCATATATATTTGTGATCTTATTGACTCTGAAAACCCATGATATATATAAAATGACATCAGCCGCTTTTGGCATTTGCTTCTATCTGTTTCTTTTCTGTATTTGAACCGGAGGTAAAAGATGAAGAGAGCATTATTCCTGTTACTGCTGTTATCGGTCTGCTGCGCCACCCGATCCATGGCCGGAGAGCCGACCTATCGCCAGGGTTACGATATTTTCATTGAAACCGGGGTTACTCAGCCTGATCGGGTTCCGGCCTGGTTTGCACCCATGGTTGCCCAGCCCTTTGCGCCGGTTTTTGAGATACTTGCCACGCGGGGAACCCAGGGACGCTACTATCCTTACACTTATGCCATAACGATCAAAGATATGATCAAATTTCACGGCCACGACTGTGAGGGAATCAGTCACGTGGCCTGCTGCTGCAAGGTGGCCTTTGAGGTCCTCTTTCCCGATGGCATCATCGACCGCAGTGTTTTGTGGGGCATTACCGGAAGTTCCCCCTGCTGGTCCGACGGTGTCGCATTTTTGACGGGTGCAAGGCTGCAATATGGCAACCTGGCCTTCTTCAAGGAAAAGAAATACGGCCATGCCATCATTCTCTATCGGGAGGACACCGGCCAAGCGGTCATGGCCACCTGGAAACACGGCATCGACAACATCCCTGGCGAACCGGCCGTCTTGCCGGAAAAAATCGCCTGGACGCCGGTGGTGGATATGCAGGAAGTGCTGGATTTGAAAAAGGTTGTGAAAGCGGCCGGCGGGAACCCGGACCCGTACCAGGTGGATCTGATGCGTTTCTACCAGTACCGGCACATAAACGACATTCTGTCGCGGCCGCTAACAGAGAGTTATCAGACCAAAATTATCGAAAATTTCAAATGGTCTGACTGGGTTGATAGCGAAAAGGTCGTCCCCAAGCCCCATCAGCGGGGAGATATCCGCCTGAAAAACTACCCCTATCGCACCAAACCAGTCGTCGGCCCCAAGGGGTAGTTTGCACCGAACCCGGAAGGCATCGTGCGTATTCTCCGGCACCGCCTCAAAGCGCTTCGGGATTATCTACGAAAGTAAGGTTTTCCAGTAGTCGCCGGCGTCGCAGGCATCCTCTTTTTCGGCCCCGCCAGCAAAAGGCTTTTTTAGCATTACCGCCGGCGCAGGGATAAAGGATTTGACCGTCAGCAGGCGATTTACATCGCCGTTCAAGCCGCCATTTCTTTGCGCCGGGTCCGATCACACTGCGGCGGCGGGCTGCTGATAGCAATCATTAGAAGAAGCCGATGCCGAAAAAGAGGATACCTGCGACACCCATTCGTTCAAACATTTATTTTGTAGATAGTCCCGAAACGCTTTGGACCCCCTTACCGGATTGGGTCTTCCTCCGGTCCGGGATCGGCGGGATGCTCTGGCAGTGACGTGCTATCGGCCGGGTCGGGTTCTTTTTTCCCCTTGAGCCATTCGGTCAACCGGTCGAAGAGGTAGAAGAACAGCGGCACGTAGAGCATGGCGAGCGTGGTTTCGCCGATCATCCCACCGATGATGCCGGTGCCGATGGAATGGCGCGCGTTGGCGCCGGCACCGGTGGCCAGGGCCAGGGGAAGCACGCCGAAGGCAAATGCCAGCGAGGTCATGATGATGGGCCTCAGCCGCTGCTCGCCGGCTTCGATGGTCGCATCGATGAGCGATTTGCCCGCCTTTCGCAGCTCGACGGCAAACGAAACGCGCAAGATGGCGTTTTTGGCCCCGAGGCCGATGAGCACCAGTAGTCCGATCTGGAAGTAGACATCGTTTTCCAGCCCGCGCAGCCAGTTGGCTGCCAGTGCACCGAGAATGCCGAAGGGGACTGCCGTCATGACGGCGCCGGGAAGGGTCCAGGACTCGTACTGGGCCGCGAGGACGAGAAAAACGATGATCAGACCGAAGACGAATGCGATGGTCGAAGTGCCGCCGGATTGCTTCTCCTCGAAGGCCAGGCCGGACCACGCAAACGTGTATCCGCGGGGCAATACCGCGCCGGCGATTTCTTCCATGGCCGCGATGGCCTGACCCGAGCTGTAGCCGAGCGCGGCGTTGCCGTTGATCTTTACGGCCGGAAAACCGTTGAAATGCGTCAGCATGTCGGGCCCGGAGACCCACCGGGTGTCCACCACGGCCGACAGGGGCACCATCGCCCCGTGCTCCGAGCGCGTATACAGCCGGGTCAGGTCTGCCGGGTCCTGCCGGTATATCGGATCGGCCTGGAGCACGACCCACCAGACACGGCTGAACTGGTTGTACTGGCTGACGGTCAAAGATCCGAACATAGCCTGGATGGCGCTGTAAACATCCGCCACGGGAACGCCGAGCAGATTGGCCTTGTTTCGGTCCACATCCGCACGAAGCTGCTGGGTCGAGGCCCTGAAGGTGGTGTTCAGCCCGGCCAGCTCGGGGCGCTGGCGGGCTTTGGCGAGAAAACTGCGCGCCAGATCACCGAGCCCTTCTGAGCTGCCGTCACCCGTGTCCTGGATCCAGAATTCGAAGCCACCCGTGGTGCCGATTCCGGGAATGGCCGGCGGGGCGATGGGAATGATGATGCCTTCCTTGATCTCGCGCGTTTGCTGGCGGAGTTTTGCCAGAACCGATTGGGCGCTTTCCGCCTTGGCGGTGGCGTTGGACGCGTAGCGTTCCTCGAAGGGCTTCAAGGTCACGAAAAAGGTCGCGCCGTTGGTCTTGAACCCTCCGTCGATGAGACTGAACCCGTTGATTTGGGCCCGGTTCTCCACCCCCGGAATTTCGGCGAAAACGGCATCCACCTGTTTGGAAACGGCCCGGGTGCGTTCGAGGCTCGCCGAATCGGGCATGATGATGGCGGTCAGGATGTGCCCCTGGTCCTCGTCGGGAACGAAACTGGTGGGCAGTGTGTTGAAAAGATGCACGAGAAGCCACATCAGCCCCGCGAGGATCGCCAGTGACGGTATCGTTCGCCGGATCACGGCAAGCACGGCGTGACCGAAGGACTGGGTGACGCCGTCCACCCCGCGGTTGAACGCGGCGAAAAGCCCGCGCTGGTGCGGCGCGGCGTGCCGGAGCATGACGCCGCACATGGCCGGGGTCAGGGTCAGGGCGATGAATCCGGAGATCGTCACCGAGATGACGATGGTGATGGCGAACTGCTTGTAGAGCTGGCCGGTGGTGCCGGGAAGAAACGCGGCGGGGATGAACACCGAGGCCATGACCAGCACGACGGCGACCAGCGAGCCGGAGATTTCCTTCATGGACCGCAGGGTCGCCTCCTTGGGCGAGAGGTGGTGCAGGGCCATGTTGCGCTCGACGTTTTCCACGACGACGATGGCGTCGTCGACCACCATGCCGATGGCCAGGATGATGCCGAACAGGGTGAGCAGGTTGATCGAGAAACCGAGCGCGAGCATGCCGGTAAACGTGCTCACCAGGGCGACGATGATGGCCGTCGTGCAGATGATGGTTGTTCGCAGGCTCTGAAGAAACAGGTAGACGACGAGCACCACGAGCACGATCGCCTCCACCAGCGTATGCTTGACTTCCGTAATCGACAGCCGGACGAAGTCGTTGGTGTCCATCGACACCTTGTAGTCGAGCCCTTCGGGGAACTGGGTCTTGAGCCCCTTGAGCGCTTCGCGGACCGCCGCGGATACGTCGAGGCCGTTGGCCCCGGGCTGCTGGTAAACGGCGATGAAGGTGGCGGGCGTATCGTTGAGCCGGGCGTCGACGATGTACTGGCGCAGGCCCACCTCGATACGGGCGACATCCTTGAGATGCACGATGGCGCTGCCGTCACGGCTGGCCCTGAGGATGATGTCGCCGTATTCGGCGGGATTGGTGAAGGGGCGCTGGGTGACCACCGGAAAAGTCAGCACGACGGGGCCCGATGTGGGCTGCTGCCCGATCTGGCCGGCGCCGTAGAGGGCGTTCTGGCTGGACACCGCCTTCTGGATGTCGGTGGTCGTGATGCCCATCGACGCCATCCGGTCCGGGTTCATCCAGATGCGCATGGCCTGGTCGGGCACCCCCAGCACCGCGGACTGACCGGCGCCGGGCACGCGCTTGATCGCGTCGAGGACGTACACATTGGCGTAATTGGCGATGTACTCGTCGCTGTAGCGCTTCCCGTCCCCGAAGATGCCGATGATCATCATGATCGATGCGGACTTCTTCTGCACCGCGACACCCTGCTGGACCACGGCGGACGGAAGTTGGGGCAGGGCGAGGTTGACCCGGTTCTGAACCTGAACCTGGGCGATGTCCGGATCGGTGTCGAGGGAGAAGTAGACGGTAAGGGTCAGCTGTCCGTTGGCGGAACTGGCCGAGGACATGTAAAGCATGTTGTCGACCCCGTTGATCTGGGCCTCGATGGGGGCGGCGACCGAATCGGCCAGCAGCTTGGAGTCGGCTCCCGGATACGTGGCCGAGACCGTGACCTGGACCGGCGTGATCGCCGGGTACTGCTCAATGGGCAGGGCCAGCATCGACAGGGTGCCGGCCAGGCACAGGATTACCGCGATGACCGTGGCAAAAATCGGCCGCTCGATGAAAAATTTGGAAAACATCGATCCGTGCCTCCGCTAGTTGCCTTTGGGTGCGACGTGCTGTTCGGGCGCGTCGACTTTCATGGTGACCCTGACCGGCGCATCGGGGCGAAGCAGCAGGGTGCCGTCGACTGCCACCCGTTCGCCTTTTTGGAGGCCCTCGTCGATGAACCACTCGTCTTGGTACCATTCCCCCACCGTCACGGGGCGAAGATCGGCCTGGTTGTTCTTGTCGATTACCCAGACGAAGTGCCCCTTGGCTCCCTGCATTACCGCGCGCTGCGGCAGCAGGACCGCTTCCGGACGAACGGCGCCGTTGAGGCGGGCGCGTACGTACTGGTTCGGGTGCAGCTCGCCCTCGGGGTTATCGACGCTGGCCCGGATGAGAAAGGTGCCGGTCTCCGCGCTGTAGGAGGGCTCGGCAAAGGTGATGGTCCCCTTGTGGGGAAAGATCCGGCCGTCGATGAGAACGATTTCGATCTCGAAATTGAGGTCTTTCGGCGTGCGCAGCAATCCCTTTTCCACTTCCATACGGAATTTTTCCCGCGCGTTCTCCGAAAGGCTGAAGTTGACCCACATGGGCGAGAGCACGGCGACGGTGGTCAGCAGGCTGTTCTCCTGGTTGAGGTAGGTGCCGTCGGCCTGATTGGCGGCGCTGGTGATGCCGGCCACTGGTGATGTGATGGTGGTATAGGACAGATTGAGCCGGGCCGATTCGACTTCCGCTTGAGCCTGGGCGACGGCCGCCTCGGCTGACTGGAACTGACCGGTGGCCTCATCGAGGTCTTTCTGGGAAAGGGCTTTGAGCCGGGCGAGGGGTTTGACCCGCGCCAGGTTGGAGCGGGCGGTTTCAAGGGCGGCCTGCTGCATGGCTAGGGCCGCCAGTTGCTGGTTGAGTTGGACCTGGAAAGGCTTCTTGTCCATCTGGAACAGCACTTGCCCTTCCTTGACGGTCTCCCCTTCGGTGTAGATCCGTTTGTCGAGAAAGCCGCTCACACGCGCCTGGATATTCACCTGGCGCGAGCTCTGGGTCTGGGCGATGAATTCGAAGGATACCGGAACATCGCGCGGCGTGACGGTGACGACCGTGACGTCAATCGGCGCCGTTTTCGGCGGTTCGGCCGATTGATCGCGCTTTTCGCAGCCCGCGGCGGCCAGCAGGATGATGATGGCCGAGGCCATCGCCACAACAGGGGCACGCTTCAGCAAGCGCCCCAAAGACGCCTTCCTCATGGATTCCACAGCACGCCCCATAGACGCTCTCCTGGATGATACCGCCGAACCGGTACTGAAGGGATGTAAACGATATGCTGCCACAAGATGCGGCCGCTTCCCCAAACGGCACCATCATCCAAGGTCCAGTGATTCCTGTCAAGAAAGGAAACCGCGCTTTTCCGGAAACAGTGACAGCACCTGTGCTTCGCTGGCGCCGCACACCCCGCGCTCGGTGATGAAGCCCGTGACCAGCCGGGCCGGGGTGACATCGAAGGCGTCGTTTCGGGCCGGGCTGCCGGCCGGAGGGACGAGCACGCGGGTGATGCGCCCGTCGGCCAGGCCCTGGATATAGCGGACTTCGTCGGGGTTGCGCACTTCGATGGGGATTTCAGCCACGCCATCGCGCATGGTCCAGTCGAAAGTGCTCGAGGGCAGGGCCACGTAGAAGGGGATGTGGTTGTCTTTGGCGGCCAGGGCCTTCAGATAGGTGCCGATCTTGTTGGCCACGTCTCCGGTGTAGGTGGTGCGATCGGTGCCGGTGATGACCATGTCCACCAGGCCGTGCTGCATGAGGTGGCCGCCGGCGTTGTCGGTGATCACCGTGTGGGCGATGCCGTGCTTGCCCAGCTCCCAGGCGGTGAGACGGGCCCCCTGGTTCAGGGGGCGGGTTTCGTCCACCCACACGTGAATGGGGATGCCGGCATCATGGGCGGTGTACATGGGCGCGGTGGCCGTGCCCCATTCCACGCAGGCCAGCCAGCCGGCGTTGCAGTGGGTGAGGATGTTTACCGGGCGCCCGGATTTGCCGTCGGCGATGGCCCGGACCAGGGGCAGGCCATGGACGCCGATGAGGCGGCAGTTTTCCGCTTCTTCTTCGGTGATGGCGGCGGCCTCTTCTCTGGCGATGTCCTGTCGACGTTCCGGGACCGCCGGCAGCAGTTTTCCCAGCATCCGGTCCACCGCCCAGGCCAGGTTGACGGCGGTGGGCCGTGAGGCCTTGAGCCGGTGGCACTCACCGCGCAGATACGCGTCATCGGGGATGCCGTCCGGTGCATTCTGAATGATCACAAAGACGCCCCAGGCGCCGGTGGCCCCGATAAGAGGTGCGCCGCGCACGACCATTTCCTTGATCGCGTGGATGACCGTCTCCAGAGTGGTGAGATCGGCCACGACGAATTCGTGGGGCAGTTGGCGTTGGTCGATCACCTGGACCGTCTGATCGGTTTGCGAGAACCAGATAGGGCGAACATCTTTTCCGTCGACTTTCATTCTGACCACTGCCTCCCGTTTAATGTGATGAAACCGTAAAAAGTGATTTTGAACCACAGAGACCGCAGCGGATCGCAGAGAATATTATGAATAATTAATGAGTTATCTCTGCGCTCTCTGCGCCCTCGGTGGTGATTTCAGATTTTTTACGAGTTTGTCAAATTTAATGAAGCCCAAAACATACTGTTCGTTGCCGCGGCACACCCGCGCCGGTTTTTGCCATATCCCATATCCCACCGTCTTGCCACCGCTTTCCATTCCGAATCGATGTAATGATTCCGCAGCTGGATCCGGAGATGGCCGATGTCCACCGGCTGGACATCCCCTCGGGAGGGAGGGATTCTCGCTGCTGGGGCAGCAATACCGCCTGTGAGCGGCCACTGAACCACAGGCGGCATCTTTAGCCCCTGGCGAACGTGGGGTTTTTGGCTCAAATCCTGCGCCCAGGATACACGGGGCTGTGCTAATTATCTTTATATTTCAATGAGATAAATTTTTACCAGCCACCCGTTGCAGTTGACAACCCGCTGGCTGGCGCGTACTATTCGCAGTAATGCTGCCGCGCGTTGCGCTGCAAATCGTTTTGGGATCTTTCAGACTAAGGAGCGATACATGTTCAGTGAAAGGATTCGATTTTCCCAAGCCCGGGTATTGATCGCCGCGATGGCCCTTGTGTGGATCGTCGCCGGCGGGTGCGCTTCCACCAAGGTGGAGCGTGTGGACGTTGGTGAAACCATCGACCTCAGCGGCATGTGGAACGACAGTGATTCACGGATGGTGTCCGATGAAATGATCACCGACGCCCTCAGCCGAAGCTGGGTCGCTGATTTTAAAACCAAGCACCAGGGCACTGCGCCGGTGGTCATTGTGGGAGAGGTCCGCAATCGCAGCGATGAGCACATCAATACCCGCACGTTTACCAAGGATCTGGAGCGGGCCTTCGTCAACGCCGGTGACGTGGACGTGGTGGCTTCTTCCGACGAGCGCGGAGAGCTGCGGGAGGAGCGCGTGGACCAGGCCGCCAACGCCACCGAAGCCACGGCCAAGGAGCAGGGGCAGGAGACCGGCGCCGACTTCATGCTCAAGGGATCCATCAACACCATCACCGATAAGATCGACGGCAAACAGGTCAAATACTACCAGGTCAACCTGGAGTTGATGCACATCGAATCTAACCGGAAGGTCTGGATCGGCGAAAAGAAAATCAAAAAGCTGGTCAAGCAGAGCCGTTTCGGATTCTGACAACCATGGCTTCCCTCAATGGCCGGGTGAATTGAATGGCGCGCGGCAGCGACGCATGGCGGCGGCGCCCCATGATGGGCATCATGCTGGCGGCGCTTGCGCTCTGGGGATGCGCGCCAGGCTTCCGGTCCGGAGATCTCCAATATTATACGGGGGCGGGCGACTGCGATGCGCTGCAAAAGACCATCGCGGCGCACCCCGATGGTTACGGCTCCGGTGATGAACTGCTCTTTGCCATGGATGCGGCCATGGGGTTTATGCGCTGCGGCGACGATGCGGCGGCCCAGCGATGGTTCCGTGAGGCCGATCGGTTGGGAGAGGCATTGTGGACCGAAAGCATCACCCGGCAGACCGCCTCATTTCTCACCGGGGACTATGTGCTCCAGTATCCCGGCGAAGACTATGAGCGGGTGATGATCAATCTCATGTCGGCCATTGCGTTTCTCAAGGCCGGCGATCTGGACGGGGCGCTGGTGGAGTGCCGCCGGCTCGATACGTTGCTCGGTCTCTACAACGCCAAGTACGAACAGAAAAATGTCTACGGTGAGGATGCTTTTGCCCGGTATCTGAGCGGGATTCTCAACGAGGATGACGGCGAACTTGACGAGGCCTTCATCGACTATCAGCGCGCCGCCAAGGGCTACGCCGACTATGCGTCAGCATACGGAACCCCGCTGCCGCAGATTCTAAAAGAGGACCTGTTTCGGGTGGCGGCGCGCGTGGGCCGTGAACAGGACGCCCTGGCCGCGGTGCCCGACGCATCTCCCGAAGGCCGTCAAGCAGTGTGGCAACCGCAGGAGCTGGGGCGCATCGTCTACATCCAGCTCGCCGGGCAGGCGCCGCGCAAGGTGGCAGACATGGTGGTCATTCCGCTAAAGGGCGGGCCCGTGCCGCTGGCCTTTCCCCGGATGGTGATCACCCCGCCCGGCTGCGGCGGCGGGCGACTGGAATTGCGCAATACCGGCAGCGAGATCCTTACTGAGGCGGTGCTCGTGGAAGACATCAACCGCATCGCGGTAAAAAATCTGGCCGATCGCCAGGCGCGTGTCCTCGCCAGGACCGTAGCGCGGGCCGTGGCCAAACAGGTGGTCATCGGTCAGATTGCCAACAGCTCGGACGATCGCAACACCCAGAAGACGATTCGGGCCGCCCTAGACATCATGAACATGTTCGTGGAGCGGGCCGATACGCGCAGCTGGCAGACCCTGCCCGGGGAGATTTACATGGCCCGGGTCTATACCGCGCCGGGCACATACCAAGTGCAGGTGGCCGACTGCGGTCAACCCCGGGCGCTGGCACCGGTGACGGTTCTCGCCGGTCAGACGCGCTACATTATCGACGATGCCCGGGTGTCGCAATCGGCGGGGCGCTGAGCACTCCCGGAGTCTTTGAAAAGGAACGAGACCCATGATCGGTAAACGGTTGACCTTGGTTCTGATGAGCGCTTTTTTCCTGTTGGCTGTCGGATGCGCCCGGACCCCCGCACCGCGGCAAACAGTCCAGACGCCAGAATACCCTGAAGACCGGTATCTGGTCGCCACCGGATACGGCGACAGCCCGGCGGAGGCAGCAAGGGACGCGCGGGGTGCCATGGCCGCGATATTTTCTTCAACCGTTTATGCGGAAACCATGGCCCAGGCCACTTCTGCCTTCGATCTCGACGGGAAAGAGCAGTTCGAGAAACAGGTGGCCAGCACCGTGCAGGTCATCTCGACGGTAGCCCTTCAAGGGGTTCAGGTGGTCGATCAGGGAAAAGACGCCAAAACAGGTGCCTATGCGGCGCTCGCCGTGCTGGACCGAAGACAGGCCGCCGCACGCTGGCAGCGGGATTTGGAAGCGGCAGGGGAAAGACTGGACGCCGAGATGGCGGCGCTGCCCGCAGTGACGGGCGCCCTGTCCCGACTGGCCGCCCTCAATCGGATTACCGGACTCGACCTTGAACAAACCGCTCTGGCCAGCCGCCTGCGCGTGGTGAGGGGGAGCGCCGCGGCGCTCGCGGCTGATCCTGCCGACATGAAGGCTGTGGTCGTCGAACTGACCGCGCTGCGTCAGAAGATCTCCTTCCTGATTATGCTGGAGGGCGATCAGGCCGATGCCGCGATCCCCGTCATTCGGGCGGGGCTGAGCCGTGAAGGGCTGCGCATCACCGACGACGCGGCGACAGCGGCCGGGCGTATCTCCGGAACCATCGCGCTCCAGCCGCTCAGTATCGATAATCCCAAGGCGCGGTTCGTGCGCGCGCTCATCACTGCCGACCTCGTAGATGCCGGCACCGGCGCCGTATTAATGACGGTCACAGCCCGGGTGCGCAAGGCCCATGCCGATGAAACCGAAGCGGCCCGGATGGCGGTTCGCGCCGCCGCCGAGCAGGTCGTCTCGGAAATCGCGGCAGCGCTGGGACAATTGACCAGGACCGGGCAATAGCCCCCGGCACCCATTCTAAAAAGGTATTTGGCTTATTCAGGAAGCTCAAGCCGCAACCGGATGCCATTGCAATCGGGAAAAATGATATCACTGCCAAGTTTACGGAGCACACGGGGGGGGGTAATCCAAAAAGATGTTCTCGCGCAGAGGCGCGGAGACGCAGAGAACTGCGGGAAATGGAATTGCGCCAGTGCTTTTCCCTGCGCTCTGCGCCTCTGCGCGAGATATGAATTATAAAATCTCCGTGTCCTGCGTGACTTTGTGGTTCAACATCACTGTTAGAAGAGACCTACTGGCGCTTTCTGCATAAAATTTACTGGAGGTGAATTGATGAACGTAAAGCGACTCATGACGGTGGTCTGCTGTTTGATGGTGGGGTTGATGATCACCGCCTGCGGCAAGCAGGTCAAAAAAGTGGATAACGAAGTGCTGGAAAAGGAGTTCGCGCATGCCCCGGCGTGGGTCCTGGACGGGTATCTGACCGGTGAGATATCCGGTGTCGGGTCGACCCGGATCGGCAAGGGCGGCATTCAGTTCGCCCGCACCGAGGCGCTGGCCAAGGCGCGCGACGAGCTGGCCCGGCAGGTATCGGTAAAGGTGCAGTCCCTGGTGAACAACTTTGTCCAGCAGGTCGGCCTGGGCGATGACCAGATGGCCGACGCCTTTTCAAAACAGGTGACGCGCCAGGTCACCAACGAGACGCTCGCCGGCTCCAAGCAGCGGGAGATGTGGATCTCCCCGAGTTCGGATCTTTACGTCATCGTGGTCATGGATGCCGCGACCGTGAAAGAGAGCGTAAAAAACGGCGTGGTGAGCAGCTTGCGCAAGGACGACGCCCGGTGGCAGGAGTACCAGGCGAAAAATGCCGACGCCGAACTGGACAAGGAAATCGAGAAGACGTTTGGCGGGAAACCGTAAAGGGCGCTTGAACCACGAAGTTCACGAAGGGCACGAAGATTTTAACAACCTGCGGTTGTTGAATTTTTCCGGAATTGTTTGCGGGAAAATCGATTTTAGCAGCCGTCGGCGCCGCAGGCATTCTCTTTCCATCACAAACCGCATCTGTCGATAAACCCGGAGAGTTTTCTTCGTGAACTTCGTGGTTTTTCATTCAATGGTTCGGGTAACGTTATGAACCAGAGTGAGACGGCTTTCTGACCGTACCCTTTGGGCTATCCCCCGCAGCGTTCGGCAAACCCTTGACCCTTGAAGACGACGTCTTCGCCGAAAAGATCACTGCCCACGGTGACGTCGACGGACGTTTGCTGGGTGCCGCCCGGGGCCACGGCCTGATCGCCGCGCCATGAGGCCAGCGGGAAATAGGTATCGTCGACGCGGATAAAGCTGTCGAAATTAAGGTGGCATTGGCTTTTATTTTCCACGGCCAGGCTAAGGGTGTAGCCTTTTTCCTTGCCGGCGGAGGGGGTGATGTTTACGGTGATCTCCCCGGCCGGTCGGTGATCACCGAAGGTGACGAGCGGTTTCTTGATGAGCCCTGCGACCTTTTCGCCACTGCCCATGGGGGCGTCCATGACGGCCATTTGGAAAGCGGTGGCCGGGGTGCTCTGGGAGCTGCCTGCCGCAGCGGCTTCAATCGGGGTTGACGTCTCCATGGTTTCTTTGTCATCGGCCGCCTGCCGGGATTCCGCCGGCTCGCCGGCAGTGGCCGGAGTCGCCGGCCCCGCGGCCATAGCCGCCGCAGGGACTGCCACAGCGGGGGCTGCCGGCGCGGCGCCGGACTGCTGCGCACGCAGCGTGTCCAGATAGGCCCGCACGTCGGCGGCATCGCGCTTGACCGTCTGCTGGTCCGCTTCCCAGGTCCCACCCATCTGGCTGCCGTCGGGCAGGGAGTAAATCCCGGCGCCGTGTTTTTTACCCGTTGCCCACTCCCCTTCGTAACTGGCGCCGTTGGGCCAGGAATAAGTGCCGAAACCATGACGCTGATTGTTTTTGAAATTGCCTTTGTACATCGTACCGTCAGGCCATTTGAATACCCCGTAGCCTTCTTTCTGGTCGTCCACCCACCGGCCCTCGTATGACTTGCCGTCCGGCCAGGAGTATGTGCCGATGCCTGATTTTTTATCGTTCACCCACTGCCCTGTGTACTGGGCACCACCGGGAAATGTATAGGTCCCGCTGCCGTCAAACGCGCCGCCTTTGAAGTCCCCGGCATAGGCGGCGCCGTTGGCCCACTCATACCGGCCCTTGCCGTTTCGGCAGTCGCCTTCGACACAGTTGGCGGCGGCTGTTGCCGCCGTCAGCACGACGAGGACGAAAACGGTCCACACGATTCGGGCCCATCGGTTTGACCACACCATGGCGAGTCTCCCTTGCTGTCGATGTTTTGCGCGGATCCGGTGGCACCGCTTCGCCCGCGCGCGCGCCGGTTAGGTTGCAATCGGTGCCGACCTCGGTTATGCAGCATGCCATTGGAAGTCGGTCTTGAAAAATGTCGATGTTCAAAGACCATCATACTTGATGAAACCGTAAAAAGTGATTTTAAACCACAGAGACCGCAGAGGACCCCAGAGAATATTATGAATAAATAATAAGTTATCTCTGCGCTCTCTGCGTCCTCTGTGGTGATTTCAGACTTTTTACGCGTTTGTCACACTTTATTCTGTATTACGCTTGTCCGGAAAGCTCAAGTTGACTTTGCCCTCAGCACTGAGTGTGAACCACGAAGTGCACGAAGAGAGATAAAAATCAGGTGGGTTAGCGTACTTGTCAAAATGATGTCCCGTTTGATCCCTAAGATCCGATCGGGGTCGGGATCGAAATCGGGATCGAAATCGATGTTTACCACGGTCGATACCGATACCGATTGCGATAGCGATTTCGATGTGCACACGGCGTTGTTGTGCAAACGGAACGTATTTATGACAATGGTGTTGAGTGTTGTCCGTAACCAGAGTCTGTATATTTAAGAACCAGTTGGGAGGCACCCATGATCAGTTTTTTCTCCGGTCTCGGCTATCAGTTGCGCGGTTTACGGATGGCCTTTCGAACGCCGCGGTTGTTGATGCTGGGTCTGGCACGGCTGCTGGTGGTGCTGGCGCTGGCGGCGGCGGCATCTGCTGCGGTGCTGGCCTATCATAGCGACATCCTCAATGCGCTGTGGACCCGCCCAGAGAGCGCATGGCTGGTGTGGCTGTGGGTGCTGGCATCCTGGCTGCTGGCGCTGCTGCTGGTGGGCGTCGCCGCCGTGTGCGCCTATCTGGTGGCGCAGGTGCTGTTTGCCGTAGTGATCATGGACCTGATGTCGCGCATCACCGAACGGATGGCCACCGGCGAGGTCCGCTCTTCGCCGGAGGCTTCCCTGGGGCGCCAGCTCGCCTATCTGATCGGGCAGGAAATGCCTCGGGCCATTTTGCCGGTGCTGATCAGCCTGCTGGTGTTTGTGGTGGGGTGGCTGACGCCGGCGGGCCCCATCGTGGCGATTCTGTCCTCCCTGACGGCTGCCGTTTTTCTGGCCTGGGACAACACCGACCTGGTGCCGGCCCGCCGGATGGTGCCTTTCAAGGAGCGCTTCGGCCTTTTTGTAAAGACGCTGCCGTTCCATATCGGGTTCGGGGTGTGGTTTCTGATTCCGGTGGCCAATATCGTGTTTCTCTGTTTTGCCCCGGTGGGCGCCACGCTCTACCAGGTGGAGAAGCGCGCCGAAGGCGCCACGGACGCCGGCAATTTACAAAAGCCGTGAAATCGGGTAAGCCTGCCGGACCAGTACCGGGCCGGATGATTTTCTCAACGCAAACAAGCGCCCCGGGTGGCCGCGGCAGCCGTCGGTACCGGTGACGGCGGCGCAAGGGCGCTGCCCGCGCACTGCCTAAAGGAGAGATCCATGACACGCATCGGCATCATCGGCGGCTCCGGCCTCGACGACCCTCAAATTCTCAAGGATGCCCATGAAACGGAAGTGATGACGCCCTTTGGTCCGCCGGCCTCGCCGCTGACGGCCGGGCGTATCGACGGCGCCGAGGTGGTGATTCTGGCGCGCCACGGGCGCCGCCACCAGTTTTCTCCCACCCAGGTCAACTACCGCGCCAACATCCATGCCCTGAAGGATGCCGGGGTGAGCCACATCCTTGCCACCAGCGCCTGCGGCAGCCTGCGGGCCCACATCGGCCGCGGCGATCTCGTTTTCATCGACCAGTTCATCGATTTCACGCGCCACAGGGTCAATACCTTCGCCGATTCTTTCGAAAACGGTGCCTGTCATACCGCCATGGCAGAGCCTTTTGACGCTGCTCTGCGCCGCACCCTTTACCGCGTCTCAACGGAGCTGGGATACCGATCCCACGACAAAGGCACCATGGTCACCATCGAAGGGCCCCGGTTTTCAACCCGGGCCGAGTCGATCATGTTCCGCAGCTGGGGGGGAGACGTCATCAACATGTCGGTGGCGACCGAGGCCGCCCTGGCCAACGAGGCGGGGATTCCCTACGCCGTGGTGGCCATGTCCACCGACTACGACAGTTGGAACGTGGACGAAGAGCCGGTGACCTGGGACGAGATCCTGGCGGTGTTCAACGAGAACGCCAGCAAGGTCAAGTCGCTGCTGGTGAAGGCCATACCGGCGATCGCGACTCAGCCGTAACGAACGGCGCCCTGCTGCGGCCGGGCGTCATGAACCAGGGCGCCCGGCGTCCCGCGACACTCTCAGAGCGAGGTATCCCATGAATATCAAGGACAAAATCCGCACGGTTGCCCACTGGCCCATCGAGGGGGTGATGTTTCGCGACATCACCACGCTGATGCAGGACGCGGAGGCCTTTCGCGCTACCTGCGACCAGTTCTATGACCGCTACAAGGATATGAAGATAGACAAGGTGGTGGGCATCGACGCCCGGGGGTTCATCTTCGGTGCAGTGCTGGCGTATCGATTGAATGTCGGGTTTGTCCCCGTGCGAAAGAAGGGAAAGCTGCCGCCGGAGACCATCAGTGAAGAATATACCCTCGAGTACGGGTCCGCGACCGTGGAAATGAGCGAGAATGCCATTGCCAAGGGCGAGAAGGTGCTCATTGTGGACGACCTCATCGCCACCGGCGGCACGATTTACGCCGCCACCAAGCTGGTGGAGAAACTGGGCGGCGAGATCGTGGAGTGCGCCTTCATCGTCGAGCTGCCCGATCTCAACGGCCGTCAGAAAATCGCCAAATACCCCATATTTACCTTGACCGAATTCGAAGGCGATTAAACTGCGGCCGATACTGCCGGCACTCAGTTATATGAAAAACCGCTGGGGGCGGTGGCGATGGCCACCGCCCCCATTTTTGACCCATGGATTTTATAATTCATATCTCCCGCAGAGGCGCAGAGACGCAGGGAAAAAGCACTCGCGCAATTCAATTTCTCGCAGTTCTCTGCGTCTCCGCGCCTCTGCGCGAGAACATCTTTTTGGGTTAATAAACCTCCGTGTGCTCCGTGAACGCCGCAGTGATATGATTTTTCCCCCGATTCCAAAGCGTTGCGATCGTTGCGCCGTTGCGTGAGATCCCCACTTTTTACGGAACTGCCACTATTGTCGAAAGGCTCATTATGCTTTGACAGCGGCAATGGCGGTGGCCACGTCGTTGACGGCCGCCATGAGGGCGTCAACATCGAGGGTCAACAGGCGCCGGTCGCGGACCGTCCACCGGCCGGCTACCAGCACGTGGCGCACGTCTTCGGCCCGGGCCGCGTAGACGATGTGGGAGGCCGGGTGGTACATGGGGGTGAGGTGGGGGGCGCGGGTGTCGATGAGGATGAGATCAGCCGCTTTTCCCGTTTCGATGGATCCGGTGACCTCTCCCAGGCCGATGGCCGCCGCGCCGCCGATGGTGCCTGCTTGGATGATCTCGCGGGCCCCGGCAGCGGTGGGATCCATCTCGACGGTTTTATGCAGCCGGGCGGCGGTGGTCAATTCGGCCAGCATGTCCAGCGTGTTGTTGCTGGCGGCCCCGTCGGTGCCCAGCCCGACCCGAAGGCCTTCATCGAAAAATGCCTGAACCGGACTGTTGCCGGAAGCCAGCTTCATGCTGCTGCGGGGGCAGTGGGCGATACCCGGGCGCCGGCGGGCCAGAATTTCCCGGTCGGCCGCGTCGACCCATATGGCGTGGACGCACAGCGTGTTTTCGTCGAGCACGCCCAGTTGGTCCAGGTAGGCCACCGGTGAGACGCCATGTGCGGCGATGCAGTCGGTGCGTTCCTGCTCGGTTTCGGCCACGTGGATTTGAAACAGTACCCCGCCCGCGTCGGCGAGCGTCTTGCCCCTGCGTATGGTGTCGGCCGAGCAGGTGTAGGGGGCGTGGCAAAAAACCGATGGTGTGATCAATCCGCAGCGCCCGGTCCAATTTGCCACGAAGGTCTCCGCTGCGGCGATGTTCAGCGCAGGATCGGGAACGCCGGGCGCCGGAAAATCGATGACGCCCTGGGCCAGGACCGCCCGCAGGCCGGCCTCGGCCACGGCGGCCGCCACCAGATTTTCCAGGAAATAGCCGTCGCAGCAGGTCGTGGTGCCCGACAGCAACATCTCGGCGCAGGCCAGCCGTGCGGCCGGGGCGACGGTTTCTGGCGAGATCCACCGGCTCTCGGCGGGAAATATGTGCCTGGTCAGCCATTCGTGCAGCGGCAGATCGTCGGCCATCCCCCGGAAAAGGACCATGGGCAGGTGCGTGTGGGTATTGATCAAGCCAGGCATGACGATGTGCCCGGCCGCGTCCACTTCTTCTATGGCCGGTGGGACGGTGCCGGCGGCCGGCATGGGACCCACCCGGGTGATCTTGCCGTCGCGGATACCCACCATGCCCCGGGCAATGACGTCAAATGCCGGATTCACGGTGATGATGGCGGCATTGAGGATGAGAATATCGTCGGTCACGGGATGGGCGTCCTTTTAAAATCAATGAGCACCTTCAGCGTGTTCGGCGACCGGGCCAGTGCAAATGCCTCAAGGGCGCGCGCCACCGGGAAGCGCGCGGTGATCAAGCGCTCCAGCGGCATGTCGGGATGTGTTTCCATCATCTTCAGGCCCTCGGCGAGCCGCCCGCAACGGGAGCCCACCACGGTCAGCTCGTTGACCACCAATGGGGCGAGATTGAGGGCGGTGGTTGCCGCTACGGTCGATTTCATCACCAGGGTACCCCGGGGGCGGCACAGCGCCATGGCTTCCTGAAGTCCTCCGGCGGCGCCGGTGGCCTCGACCACGACGTCAGCGCCGGTCGGGATTCCGGCCGACCCGTTTCGGGTCTTGAGTCCGTTCCAGGCGGCGGTGGCCAGTTTTTCATCATGATGCCCCACGAGGGTCACCTCGCCGGCAACGGTGGTCAGGACCCAGGCGCATAGGATCCCCAGCCGGCCGTCGCCCATGACCACCACGCGCTCGCTGCCGGTGAACGCCACCTGATCCAGGATCTCGCAGGCGGCCGCCAGCGGTTCGCAGAATACGGCCCGATCATCGGAAACCGCGTCCGGTACCCCGTTGAGGTTGCTCCGGGGCAGGGTGCAATAGTCGGCCATGCAACCGTCGAGACCGGCGATGCCCAGGACGCTGCGGTTGGGACAGTGGCGGCCGAGCCCTGATCGGCAGGCCCCGCAGCCGCCGCAGGCGGCATTGATGTCGCCAACGACGCGCCGGCCCTGCCACCGGGGATCGTCGGCCGCGGTCACCGTTCCCACGAATTCATGCCCGAGGACCCCGGAAAACGCCATGTAGCCTTTCATCAATTCGAGATCCGTCTGGCAGATGCCGGCGGTATGGACACGGATCTGAACCCAGCCCGGTGGCGGGATCGGCTGGCCGCGATCGGTGACAAGCCGTAGACGGTTGTCGTAGAGCACGGCCCTCATCGTGTTTTCAGCAGCGATTGGTGACGCTGTCATGGCTGGCTTTCCTCTGTCCCCGAAGCCATGAGCCCGGCGATGAGGGCACCCAGCGGTGCCGCACTCCGGTCGGCCACGGCGAGAACGTCCTCCAGGGTGGTCGGGGCGGGGCGGTCCGGGTTGTGGATATTGGTGATGAGCGAGAGCCCAAGGACCTGCATCCCGGCATGAACCGCCGCGAGGGTCTCCATGACTGTGGAAAACCCCACGGCGTCTGCGCCGATGCGCCGCAGGTACCGGGTTTCCGCCGGGGTTTCCAGAGACGGGCCGGTGAGGCCGGCATACACTCCCCGCTGCACGCGAAGTCCGGCGTTTGCAGCCCCGGCCGCAGCACGCGCGATCCATTCTGGCGCGTAGGCCCGGCTCATGTCGGGAAATCGGGGGCCCCAGCTGTCCTCGTTGGCTCCGGTCAGCGGGTTTTTCCCGGTGAGGTTGATGTGGTCGGTAATGATCATCAGATCGCCGGCTGAAAAATCCGGATTGAGCCCGCCGGCGGCATTGGTGAGGATCAGGCGCTTGACGCCGAGCGCCTGAAGGACGCGGACGGGGAAGGCGACCGCTTCCGGAGGATAGCCTTCATAGAGGTGACAGCGGCCCCTGCAGACCCACAACGGCTGGCCGGACAGGACGCCGGCCAGAAGCTCGCCCCGGTGGCTTGGACCGGTGGCCCGGGGAAAATGCGGCAGGTCCAGGTAAGACCAGCGGTGCGCGACGGTCATGGCCTCCGCGATATCACCGAGACCCGTTCCAGTGAACAGCGCCGTTCGGGGTGGGCGAGCCACGGTTTCAATGAGCACGGCGGCGGCCGCTTCAGCCTCGTTTTTGCCGTATCGTCGGGGATCCATGGCGAGGTCCTTGCTGCGGCCGGATGCACCGGCAACGCGGTGTCAGGCGCCGGGGAGCGCACTCAGCGCGATGGCCTGCCGGGCAGGCCATCGCGCCTCAGGAAATAATCGGTTTTTCAGCGGGCCATCATAGACCCAACCTTGGGGTGCGTCAAGGCTGCCTCACGGCGCACGATGCATTGACATTATTAGGTATATATGAAATGTTGCCCCCCGTATCGGTGCCGCCGGAGTGTGGCGGCGGAGCCCAATTCCCCGGTAATGGAGATTGACGGAAATGACTGTGGCCGCTGTGAAGGAACACCCGGATATTTCGGAAGAGATGTGGCATCAAATCGACGCCGTGATTGACCGCTATCGAAAGCTTCCCGGCTCGGTGATCGCCGCTTTGAGAGAATGTCAGAATATCGTGGGATACCTTCCCGTGGCCCTCATCGACGCCATCAGTGCCGGCCTGAATCTGCCCAAAAGCGATGTCTACGGCGTGGCCTCTTTTTACTCCCTGTTTTCGTTCACCCCCAAAGGGCGGCATACGATTCGCATCTGCCTGGGAACGGCCTGCTACGTCAAGGGGGTGAAGGAAGTTTTGGCACGGATCACCAATTCCTACGGTCTGGCGGAAGGCGATACTTCCGAAGACCGCCGCTTTTCCCTGGAAGGTGTCAGGTGTCTTGGTGCCTGCGGCCTGGCACCGGTCATGGTGGTCGGCGAAGACACCCATGGCGACATTTCTTCGGACAAGGTGATCGATATTCTGGACCAGTATGTTTAAATTGACCGCCTGCGGCGCAATCGACCGCTTAACGGCGACCGGTATGCCGAGGGCGCTGGTTGCCGCCAGCAGCGCACCGTTTCGTTGCGGTGCTTTGCAAACCGCCGGATTGCAAAGCGAAAATCAAGAAGGTGCCCTACCGCATGTTCTCCCAACCCAATAGGTAGGCGGATAGAAATGAAGATATACGAAATACGCGATATCCTGAAAGCGGAAGTGCTGGCAGGCAAAGAGCATCTCGATCGCACGGTGGTGGGCGGCGGTGGCGCCGATCTCATGGGAGACGTGCTCTCAGCCGTTGCCGAAGGCGCCGTGCTCCTGACCGGCCTTCTGGATGAATCCGTGCTGCGTACCACCAAGATCGCCGGTGTCGCCTGCATCGTTTTCGTCCGGGGCAAGAAACCCAATGCCGATTTTCTCCAGCAGGCCCAATCTTTCGGTCTGCCCGTGCTGAGCACCCGGTACTCGTTGTTTGTCGCCAGCGGACGGTTGTACATGAATGGTCTCAGGGGCCTGGACGGTTCCTGGTAACGGAAACGGAGTGATGCGATGCCGAAACTGACCTCAACTGATCTTGAAGGGATCCGGACCGCCGCCGCTGCGCGCCTGAGTGATTCCGGTGCCCGTCACCTGCTTATTTGCGGTGGCACCGGCTGCCACGCTACCGGCAGCCTCAAGGTTAAAGACGCCCTTATCGCCGAATTGGAAAGCAAAGGCCTCACGGCATCGTGCCTCGTGGTCGAAACCGGGTGCAACGGGTTTTGTGCCATGGGCCCGATCATGGTGGTTCATCCCGACGGCGTTTTTTATCAGAAACTCTCCGTGGCCGATATGCCCGAGCTGGTGGAATCCCATTTCGTGGGCGGCAAGCCGGTGGAACGCCTGCTCTACAAGGACCCTGTTTCAAAAAAACGCATCCCCAAACAGGAAGACATTCCCTTTTTCGCCCACCAGATGCCACGGGCACTGCGCAACAAGGGGGTCATCAATCCCGAATCCATCGACGACTACATCGGCCGTGACGGATATCGCGGTGCGCTCAAGGCCCTGACGGAGATCTCCGCCGAGCAGGTCATCGAGGAGATGAAGATCAGCGGTCTCAGGGGACGCGGCGGCGCCGGATTTCCTACCGGACTCAAATGGGCTTTTGCCCGGGGAAGCAAGGATCCGGTCAAGTATGTCCTGTGCAATGCCGACGAAGGTGATCCCGGGGCGTTCATGGACCGCAGCATTCTTGAAGCCGACCCCCATGCCGTTGTGGAAGGCATGGTCATCGCCGCCAAAGCCATCGACGCCACCAAGGGGTATATCTACGCACGCACCGAATATCCGCTGGCCATCCGCCGTCTGGAGATCGCCATCGCCCAGGCAACCGCATACGGGCTTCTGGGTGAGGACATTTTCGGATCCGGTTTCGATTTCACTCTGGAGATCTACCAGGGGGCCGGCGCGTTCGTCTGCGGCGAGGAGACGGCACTGATGCGCTCCATCGAGGGCAAGCGGGGCATGCCCCGCCCCCGGCCGCCGTTTCCGGCGCACAAAGGCCTGTGGGAAAGACCCACCATTCTCAACAATGTGGAAACCTTCGCCAACGTGCCCCAGATCATTCTCAACGGCGGCGCCTGGTATGCCAGCGTGGGGACGGAGACCAGCAAGGGGACCAAGGTGTTCGCCATTTCCGGCGATGTGAACAACATCGGTCTTGTGGAAGTGCCCATGGGCACGAGCCTTCGCAAGATCATTTATGATATCGGCGGCGGCATTCCCAAGAAACGAAAATTCAAGGCCGTGCAGTTGGGCGGCCCTTCCGGCGGGTGCGTTCCCGAGCAGCATCTGGACACCCCGGTGGATTACGAAGAGATCGCCAAGGTCGGCGCCATCATGGGCTCGGGCGGGGTCATCGTCATGGACGACCGCACCTGCATGGTGGACATGGCCCGGTTTTTCATGGATTTCATCCAGGACGAATCCTGCGGCAAGTGCACCCCCTGCCGGGAAGGCACCCGGCGCCTGCTGGAGCTTTTGGTGAAGATCTGCGACGGCAAGGGCGAGATGGAAGACATCGACGCCTTGGAAGCCCTGTCGCCCATCATCAAGGAAACCTCCCTGTGCGGTCTGGGCCAGACGGCGCCAAACCCGGTGCTCTCGACCTTGCGTTATTTCCGGGACGAATACATCGCTCATATTACGGAAAAACGCTGCCCGGCCAAGCGCTGCGCGGCCTTGCTCAAATTTACCGTAGACCCGGAGAAATGCACGGCCTGCGGGGCATGCGCCAAGGCCTGCCCCGTGGAAGCCATCAGCTGGCAGAAGAAAACACCGGCGGCCATCGATCTGGAAAAGTGCATCCAGTGCATGACGTGTTTTGAGAAATGCAAATTTGACGCTATTTTTTAAATGACCAGGAGCGAAACCCGATGATGACAGCCGTTGTACTGATGGGAACCCTGGGGGTGCTGGTAGGCATCTGTCTGGCCGCGGCATCCAAGATTTTTTATGTGTGGGTCGATCCGAAGATCGAAGCGGTGGAGGCGGCGCTGCCGGGTGCCAACTGCGGCGGCTGCGGCATGCCCGGGTGCTCGGCCAACGCCGAAGCCATTGTGACCGGAAAGGCCGCACCCAACTCCTGTGTGGCTGCCGGTGACGATGTCGCCGAAGCCATTGCCGCCATCCTGGGGGTGTCCGTGGAGGCCAAAGAGCCGGACATCGCCAGGCCCGGATGCACTTACGGCGTCCAGTCGGCCGACACCAAATTCCTCTACGACGGCGTGAGCGACTGCCGCGCCGCGGCCGTGCTCGGCGGCGGGATGAAAGTGTGCACCATTGGGTGCCTCGGACTGGGAAGCTGTGAAAAAGCCTGTCCCTTCGGCGCCATTTCCATGGGCGCCGACGGCCTGCCGGTGGTGAGCGAGGCCTTGTGTACGGGATGCGGCACCTGCGAGCGGGTTTGCCCGAAGCATATCATCACCCTGTCCTCGGTCACCCGTCGCATCCTCCGGGAATACACCATCGAAGAATGCACCACTCCCTGCCAGCGGGCCTGCCCCGCAGGGATCAACATCAGCGAGTACATCCGGCAGGTCGGACTGGGCGACCACCTCAAAGCGGTTCAGGTCATCAAGGAGCGAAATCCGTTCCCGGCCGTGATCGGCCGCATCTGCCCGCGCCCCTGCGAGGAGGCCTGCCGGCGCAAATACGTGGACGAGCCGGTAGCCATCAACTACCTCAAACGTTTTGCCGCCGATTTCGAGCGCTCCGGCGGCCAGCGGGTCCAGCCATACTGCGCGCCGGCCACCGGACGCCGGGTGGCCATCGTGGGCGGCGGGGTGGAAGGGCTGTCAACGGCCTTTTTCAGCGCGCGGCTCGGGCACGCGGTGACGGTATATGAGGCTGCGGACACGCTCGGCGGCCTGCTGAGAACCGCCATTGCCCGGGAACGGCTGCCCATGGACGTGCTTGACTGGGACATCGGCGGCATTCTGGACCTGGGGGTTACGGCCGAGACTGGAAAGAAATTAGGGCGGGACGTCACCATCGCGGGTCTACTGGCGGACGGCCATGAAGCGGTATTTCTGGCCGGCGGCGGCTGGGACAGCAGGCTGGCGCGCGGCGCCGTCGGGGCGGTGGATGACACGGTGCCGGGAACGTACCTGCTCATGGACTACCTGCGCAGCCACCAGCACCATGATGCAGGACTGCCCACCGCACGCAGCGTGGTGATTGCCGCTCCGGCCGCAGCGGGCATTGCCGCAGCACGCCAGTGCCGGGCCAACGGCGCCGAGACGGTGACCGTGGTGGCGCGGGCCGCCGAGCAGGCCGGCGGTGTCGATGCCGACACCCTGGCAGCCGCTGAAGCCGACGGCATCCGATGCTGCTTTGGCGCCGCCGTCAACCGGCTCTCCGGCAGCGGCAACCGGCTGGCGGGCCTGGACATTGTCCACCTGTCTGACGGTCGGATCGAAACCGTGGCGGCCCAGATGCTGCTCTTAGCGGCCGGTCGCATGCCGGAACTGGTTTTCCGGGCACCGCGCCCGAGCGGCGAATCGGTGGAAACGGTCAGCGGCAATTGGGAGGGGATCACTCCCTACAAGCCGCCGGCCTTTGCCGCGGATACCGGTCTTTTCGGGCCCGGTGATGTCATGACCGATTTCAGCGGCGCCATCCGCGCCATTGCCGCTGGTCGGCGTGCGGCCGCTTCGCTCCACCGCCTGATTTACGATATCGGTCTGGGCCTTGGCGAACTGGTGGTGACAGACGAGTCCCAGATTCAAAATGTCAGTGCGGTGCATCATGTCGCCAAAAACGCCCGTCGGGTCATGCCGCTGCGCGGTGCTGCCGAAACGATGCAGGGCAAAGAAATTGAAGCCGGGTATTCTCCGGAGGCAGCGCTTGCGGAGGCGCATCGGTGCCTTCAGTGCGGACTGATCTGCTACAGCCGTGAATCCGGGGCGACCGAGTTCACCGGTGACACCAGCCGCAGCGCCGCATAACCCGGTGTCCGGGGGGCAACTGTGATCGCCAATGGCCATCGCGCGTTGACGACGACGCGTTGATGGCCATCTTGTTTGATAGCCTTGTAAAAAGTGATTTCGAACCACAGAGGCCGCAGAGGACCGCAGAGAATATTAGGAATAATTAATAAGTTATCTCTGCGCTCTCTGCGTTCTCTGTGGTGATTTGAGACTTTGTACGAGTTTGTCTTATTTGTTGCCCGGCCACAGATGAAAGGAAACACCCGCATGGCGGTTGAACAAGGCATCGTCACCGAAGTGGCGCCAGGGACAGCCTGGGTCATGACATCACGAAGCGCTTCCTGCGAAGGGTGCGCCTCCAAGGGCTCGTGTATGAGCAAGGGCACCGACATGATCGTCAAGACCCTCAACGCCGCCAATGCCAAGGTGGGAGATCGGGTCGTGGTCAGCATCAAGACCGGCGCGTTTTTGCGGGCCACTTTCCTGATCTATATGTTCCCCATCATTTGTCTTCTGGTGGGCGTCATGATCGGTCATGCGGCTGCCGTGCATCTGGGCGTGGACCCAACCACCCTTTCGGCAATGCTCGGTATGGGAAGCCTTGCCGCAGCATTGATCGTGGTGAAGCGAAATGCCGGACGCATGGCCGCCGATGACGCCTACCAGCCCAAAACCGTCCGCATCATCGGCCGTTCCGCCATCTTGTAAGGCCGCTGCTTCCGCATGGCTGAGGCGTCCACGGCGGGGTGAAGACATTCAATTCGCAGATAAATCCGTTGGACGATGGCCTTTTCCCTGAGAGACCGCTGATGTCCGAGCCTTTCCATCGTGCCTGTTTTTTCGACAGTGGCATCCGGTTCCGCTGCCGGCAGTGCGGCCGGTGCTGCACCGGCGCTCCCGGGATCATTCGCGTTTCCGCGGCAGAGGCGGCTGCCATCGCTGCCGCCCTGGCAATGGATGAGAGGCAATTTGTCCGGACCTGCCTGCAACCGATTGCCGGGTCGCTCAGCATCCGGGAGCATGCCGACGGTCGGTGCCTTTTTTACGAAAACGGCTGCCGCATCTACCCCCAGCGGCCGCGCCAGTGCCGCACGTATCCGTTCTGGCTGAGCAACCTGCGCTCGACGGCGCGCTGGCAGGAGACGCTGGCGGCGTGCCCCGGAATCGGCAGCGGATCGCTGTTTACCCGGGAGGCCATTTTGACGCATCTTCACGCAGAAATGGCCGATCTGCCCGATGCGTTTCAGGGCGCGGCCGGTGCATCCGAAGGGGACAGCGAGACCACGGTGGCGCCCCAGCCGCCGGCCGGGGGCGGCGCCGGATAAAAGCCGCCGACGAGGGGATGGCGTGCCAGCAGGGTATGGACCCGTCGGCGCAGGAGTCCGGCGCCTTTCCCGTGGATGATGCGCACCGAGAGGATGCCGGCCGAGATGCATTCCCGGAAATAGTCATCCAGCAGATCGGCCACCTCGGCCGGCCTGAACTGGTGAAGATCGAGGACGTCGGTGATGGGAATATGAATCGGTTCCATTGTCATTTATAGAAGGGCGCTTGCTGTGGACATGATTGCCGTAGCCTATCTGCTCGGGTCTTACCTGATCGGGGCGATCCCTTTCGGACTCCTCATTGCCTGGGCCTTCATCGGCGCCGATATTCGGCGCAGGGGCAGCGGCAACATCGGGGCCACCAACGTGCGCCGGGTGGCCGGCAATTTTGCCGGGGTCGTGACGCTGGCGGGCGATGTGGCCAAAGGCGCCATTCCCGTCGCAGTGGCCATGGCGCATGACGGGCTGGCCGTCCACTGGGGCGGTGCCTATCCCGCGGTGGTCGCCCTGGCGGCATTTATCGGCCATCTCTATCCCGTGTACCTGGAATTCAAGGGTGGCAAAGGCGTGGCCACGGCCGCCGGCGGCATCGGTGTGCTGGCGCCCCTGGCCGTGCTGGCGGCGCTGGTGGTATTTATTGCCATCGTTGCCTTGGGGCGCCGGGTCTCCGCCGGCTCCATGGCTGCGGCCGTCACCATGCCGGCGGTTGCTTTTTTTATCGGTCTGCCCTTGACCTCGGTGGCCGTAATGGCCGTCATGTCCCTTTTGATCGTCTTTCGTCACAAAGACAACATCCGGCGCCTTCTGGACGGCAGCGAGCCGCGCATCGGTCGCTGAATGGTGCGTGTCCAGGACTCATCGATGCACAGAAACAATATTTACCACGAAGTTCACGAAGGACACGAAGAAAAACAAATTGATGATAGCGTGTTGCGTATTGAGCCTTACACTGGGCTCGCTTGGCCGTCCGGCCCCTTGAACCCTCGGCGTTGTCAACCCGCCATGAGCGCGCCGGTCAGTGAAATGATACCGCACAGGATGAACACCGATTCGGTGGCGAACTCCAACCGGATACCGGCCATGATCGCACCGCGCTGATAGGCGCGCATGAGGCCGGTGAAGGATAGGGGGCACACTGCCAGCGCCGCTGCCACCGGCGGCAGCAATCCATTGCCGGCGGCCGTCAGCAGCGTTGCCATGCCGGCTGCCAGAAGGACGTAGAGCATCCATAGCGTCTTTTGCTCGCCCATCAAAATCGGGATGGTTTCTTTACCCACGATGCGGTCGCCCTGAATATCGAGCAGGTCGAAAAATGCCGTCCGGACGAACACCATGCAGGTGGCCCAGCCGAGGACAGCGGCAACCGCCCCCCAGGAAACGCGCGGTTCGGTGACCGCGGGCAGCAGTGTGGTGACAACACCCCAGGCCGCGGCAATGAGCACGGTCTTTGATCCCGGTATGTCTTTGATCCGGCGGTAGCGTGCCCGGATGGACGGGGGCAGCACGTTGAGGTTGTAAGAGAGTCCGGTGGCGCTGATGGCGGTAAGGATGATGGTTGCCAGGATACCCAGGGTGTAGGCCGTCAACAGGCCGGCACCCCCTGCCAAAAGGGCCAGGGTCGATAGTGACAGGCGGTGGCGTGAGTAGAAATTGGCCCGCACCGGGTCGTTGTAGCGATCTGACTTGCTGCCGGTGAGGTGGTTGAGGGTGTGCATGGACTGGACGTAAAGTGCGGCAATGAAGACATAGGGGAAACTGTCGTTGACCTGCAGCAGTTGGGTGCAGGCATAGCACAGGCACCCGGCGCCGATGGAGACATAGATGTTGGTCAGCAAAAGGGCCCGCTGAATGTTGAACGCCCAGCGCCGCAGGCGTGACTGCCTTGAGATGGGCAGCATTTCGAGCTTCCTGCAGACGCGGCGGATGATCCAGTTGGGGGTAGAGGCCCCGGCGGTGATGCCGATGGTCTCGGCGCCGGCCAGGGCGTCCAGATCCAGTTCGCGTTCGGTTTCGATATGGAAGGTCGGCTTGCCGGTCTGCCGTGCGATTTCCGCAAGCCGAAGGGTATTGCCGCTGTTTTTTCCGCCGACGACGATGATGACGTCTACAGCGTCGGCCAGTTCCGCCACTTCGGCCTGTCGTTTATGGGTGGAATCGCAAATGGTATCGAAGACGGTATAGTGGGGATGGCGCTCGGCGGCCCACGTCTTGACGGTTTCGAAAAACCGGGCGTTCTGGGTGGTCTGTGCGACGATGATGGCCGTGTCGAAGTCCGGCAGGGCGTCAAGGCCGTCCAGGGTATTGACCACCACCCCCCGGCTTCCGGCATACCCCAGCAGGCCAACCACTTCGGGATGGTCCTCGTCGCCGATGATGATAACGGCCGATCCATTCTGGGCATGAGAGTGGATGATGCGCTGGACCTTGATCACGCGGGGGCAGGTGGCATCGAGCACCTCGAAGCCGGCGATCTTCAACTCGGAGGCGGTTTCGGGGGGAACCCCGTGGGCACGGATCAGTGCCGTCCCGCAGCCGTTTTCCGGGATGCGGTCGATGGTGCCGATACCCTTTTCTTTGAGGCTTTCCAGGACCTGGGGGTTGTGGATAAGGGGACCGTAGGTGCAGATCGGCCCTTTGCGGGTGCCCGGCGCGTCCAGCACCATCTCGACAGCGCGACGCACCCCCATGCAGAATCCGGCGGTCCTGGCGATGACGATTTTCATCGCAGTGCGTGCGCTCCTTTGCGGCGGTTCACCCCGTTTTCCGAAACTTACAGCGGCTGCAGGTAGATGTTGTGGTCCACCAGCGCCAGGGCGTGAATGCGGGCCTTGACGAATTTTTGTTCACCGAAGATGCTCACCAGGCGAAGGCCTTCTTCTTCGGGTTCGACCGTATCGACCGCTTCCATGAGCAGGGTTTTTTCTTCTCCTTGAAGGAGATAGGCTTTGGCTTCGCACATATCCGATTCCTCCCGTTCAGGCGTGCAAACAGTGGTTGAGATGTTTTTCGATGAGTTCTTCGATGAGATGCGGCAGCGGCGCCGCGGCGACACCGATGATATCGATCTTTTCCTGTGACAGCGGCAGGAGCAGTTTTCGGGCGCTGCTGCCGGAAACGGCTTCGGCCATTCTGGGGGTCACCTCACCCATCATGGCGTGGGCCATGATGATGCCCAGCGGGCCGATGATGACGTCGGCACGCGCGGCGGTCTGTACGATGGCGTTTTCACCGGACGCTCCGCGGTTGGCCTTGGCTTTGAGCATCTGTGCCGTGGCAATGGCGTTTGTGCCCAGGGCGATGATTTCGATGCGCTGGCCATATTCAGCGTTGAGCCGCTTGATGATCGCGCTGCCGATACCGCCCCCCTGTCCGTCAATGACGCATACCGTTTTCACTGTGCCATCCCTTTCCCAGCCAGTGTCATCCATAAATACCCCTCCCCCTGGTGGTGGGAGGGGACAGGGGCGGGGGCGCAAGGCGCCTCCCATGGGTGGCACCAGCTATTGCCCGGCCGGCATGATGCGTTAGCAGATCTCCCCGGGAGGGTCAACTCGCGCTTGTTTTTTGCAGCCTGTTACAGCTTTTCTTGTTTGCGCTGCAGTTGCCGCTGCTTTTTGGACAGCCGGCGACCAGGGCCTTTTTTGCGCGTGGTGGGCGTCCAGCCTTTCGAATCCTCTTCGAATGCGCCCCCGCCGGCGTCCATCAACGCCGCCATCCTCAGTTTCTCCTCGAAGTCCGGGGCGCTGATGACGGCGCAGCCGCTGTGCTGGGCCGATGCGATGATGTCCCGGTCAGATGTGACCACCATGGCGTTCTCCCGCATGGCGGCGCCCATGCGTTTGATGACCTGATCGGCCGTCTCTTCATGGCGTGAGAACACGATCGCAATACCCTGGGACTGGTCCCGGTTGGGCACCCCCCATGCGGCGTCCATTCCGTCAAAGACAACGGTGATGCGGTGTTTTTTGAGTTTGCGGTAGGCGGCCAGCAAATCGAGCAGCGCCGCGCGCCCGTCCTGGATATCCGCCGCATCGATGCGGCTCAGGGCGGCGGATTGACGAATGAGATTGTAGCCGTCGATGAGAATATGGACGGACATGTTACCTACTGGGCCGCAAGGCAGACATGGTTTTAACGCGGGACAAGCAGCGCCAGGAGTCGATCCAGATCGTCGTCGTTGTAAAATTGAATCTCCACTTTCCCCTGTTTTTGCCGGCGGGAAATCTGAACCTTGGTGCCGTAGTGACGGGACAGATCTTCCGCGATGCGGGAATAGTGAACGGTTTCGGATCCAGGCGAGCGGGGCGTGGGTGTCGATGCTGCCTTTTTCAGCCGGTTGACCAGTTGTTCGGTCTGCCGGACAGTCAACTGCCGCTGGATCACCTCGCGATAGGCGGCCAGTTGACGGGGTTGCTGGTCAAGCCCCAGCAGTGCACGCGCATGCCCGGCACTGAGCGTTCCGTCGGCGAGTCCTTCACGAATGGGCTGCGGCAGGTGCCGCAGCCGCAGAAAATTGGCCACAGCCGAGCGGCTCTTGCCCACGCGGGTGGCAACCTGGTCCTGGGTGAGGCCGAATTCGGTCATGAGCCGATGGTAGGCGTCGGACTCCTCCACCGGGTTGAAATCTTCGCGCTGGATATTTTCGACAATGCTCATTTCCAGCACTTCGGCATCGGAGAGATCGCGCACGACCACCGGCACTGTCTCAAGGCCGGCCATGCGGGCCGCGCGCAACCGGCGCTCGCCGGCGACCAGCTCGTACCCGCTTTCGGCCTGCCGTACCAATAGTGGCTGGATAATGCCCTGGCTGCGAATGGACTCGGCCAGTTCCGCCAGTTCCTCGGGCATGAAACGGCTGCGGGGCTGGTAGCGGTTGGGCTGGATCACATCAAGCTTACAGAAGAAATAGGGTTTGGGAGCGGTATCTGTCGGCGCATCAAGTCTAAGGTTCGGTATGAGGGCATCAAGCCCTTTGCCCAACACCATCTTTTTACGTTTCTTAATCGGAGTGGGTTCTGTCATCAAATTCCTCTATGCGAGACGGCGGATCACTTCTCCGGCCAAGTTCAGGTAGCTGATCGCACCGGCGGAATTGGCGTCGTAAAGCAGGATCGGTTTACCGAAGCTTGGGGCTTCGCCGAGCCGGACATTGCGGGGCACCGTTGTGGTGAATACCAGGTTGTTAAAATGCTTTTCGGCTTCTTCGGCCACCTGCGTCGACAGGTTAGTGCGTTTGTCGAACATGGTGAGCACGATGCCGCAGATGTCGAGATTCGGATTGAGTCCGTTTTTGATGCGGTTCATGGTCTGGATGAGCTGCCCCAGACCTTCCAGTGCATAAAATTCGCATTGCAGTGGAATCAGCAGTGTCGTGGCGGCGGACATGGCGTTGACAGTCAAAAGACTAAGTGACGGCGGGCAGTCGAGGATGATGAACTCAAAGCGCGGGCTAATGGCTTCGAGCAGGTTCTTTAAAGCCATTTCTCTTCCGCGGACGGCCATCATTTCAACTTCGAAACCGATGAGGTCCACCAGGGAAGGGATGATTTTGAGGTAGTCGATATCCGTGTCGCAGATGAGGCTTTCCGCAGACGCCTCCCCGATCAACCCCTGGTAGAGGTTGTTGACGATGGCCTGTTTGTCGATACCGACACCGGTGGTGGCATTGCCTTGAGGGTCGCAGTCGACGATAAGGGTAGGGCGTTCGGAAACGGCCAGCGAAGCGGCCAGATTGATGGCGGTGGTCGTTTTTCCCACGCCCCCTTTTTGGTTGGCGATGCAAATGATGTGTGCCATAATGCCGGGGTTTCTATCACAAAAAGGATGGTTTGGAAAGCTGATCCATCATTTAGCAGAAACAGATGGGTGTTAAAATATAACGAAAATTCAATGAGATAAAACGCGGCATGCTAACGCCATGCTTTCTGCCCCGGCTGTGTTGGCCGCCGGGGCACGGTCAGTGCTCGGTGCCGCCTTTCGCATTGGTTCAGAGGTCATCATGCGTTTTTTTTCTGCTGTGAGAGTGCCGCTGTGCTGGATCATGGCCGCCTGGTTGTTTATCGCGCCGGCAACGGCCAGCGCCCTTACCATCACCGAGGAAGAGGCGCTGGGAAAAGATTTTGCCAGGATGGTGGCGCATCAGTACCAGGTCATCAAAGACCCGTTCATCGATACCTACATCAACCGCCTGGGACGGCGCCTTCTCAGCGCGTTTCCGCCGCAGCCGTTTGTCTACCATTTCAACGTTGTCAAAGAAGATGTCTACAACGCGTTTGCCGGCCCCGGTGGAAACGTCTATTTCAACAGCGGCCTGATCATCGCGCTCGACTATGAAGACGAACTGGCCGGCATCGTGGCCCATGAAATCGCCCATGTGGATTCACGCCACATCAGTGAGCAGATCGATCGGTCCAAGAAGATCAACACGGCCATGCTGGCCGGTGTGGTGGCCAGCATCTTTCTGGGAGGCGCCGGGGCAGCCACAGCGGCCAGCGCGCTCGGTGTCGGCTCCATGGCCGCTGGACAGAGCGCCACCCTGTCGTATTCGCGACAAAACGAAATCGAAGCCGATAAAAAGGGGCTCACATATATGGCCGATGCCGGCTATGCCAAGGAGGGGATGCTGGGGGCGCTCAACACCATCCGAAGCAAGCAGTGGTTTGGCAGGGAACAGGTACCGACCTACCTGATGACCCATCCGGCGTTGGAAGACCGGCTGGTATATATCGGTTCGGTGTTGGACCAGGAGGGCGTCACCGCCAATTGGCATCAGCGGCCCGACGCTGAATTTCAGATTGTCAAAGCGCGTCTCACGGCGCTTTTCAGCGACCTGGAAACAGGGCTGATGCAACTTCAGGGGGCGGTGACGCGAAATCCGAATTTTCCGTTCGCCCGATACGGACTGGGTCTGGCGCTCATGCGAAAGGGAGATACCGCGGCGGCCATCAACCACCTGGCGGCGGCCTCCACGATGCTGCCCACCTGGCCCATCGTCCGGAGCGATCTGGGGACGGCTTACTTTCTTGCCGGTTTCTATGGTGAGGCTCAGAATCTGCTCCGATCCGTCCTTGATGAAACCCCCAAGGACTACAGCGCGCGCCTCTATTTGGGGCGAACGCTGATGCAGACCGGCGACCTGAATGAGGCCGTCAGTGAGCTCGATGTGGTCGCGGAGGAAATGCCGCAAGACAGCGACGCCCAGTTCTACCTTGGGGAGGCCTACCACCGGCTGGGAAATGCCGCCCAGGCGCACTTTCACCTGGGTGCCGCCTATTTTATCCGCAGGAATTTCAGCAGCGCCGCGTTTCACCTGGAGCGGGCGTTGGCAGCGGAGCTGCCCCCCGAACAGGCCGAAGATGCGAAAAAAATGCTGGAAAACCTGCCTGGAAGTCGCGAGAAAAAGAAGAAACCCTGAGCGGCGCGCCGTACGGCTCTTTTATAAGATCGCATAATTACAAGCGATGGCCGAAAACCACGAAGTGCACGAAGGCCACGAAGAAACCCATAAACTATAAGGGGTAAAACCTTCGTGTACTTCGTGGTTTTGCGCTCTTAGGGTGATATCTGTCCGCCTTTTCAGCCGGCGCGGTCAAATCTGGAAAACTGCATGCTGAAGGTGCCGCGTCCCTGGGTGGCGGAGCGCAGTGATGTGGAGTAGCCGAACATTTTTTTCAGTGGGACCGTGGCGTCAATCACCTGGATGCCCTTGCGGTGGGAGATGGATTCGATTTTCCCTCCGCGGGCGCTGATGTCGCCAATCACATCCCCCATGAAAGATTCGGGGGCGTAGATTTCCACCTCCATGATGGGGTCCAGCAAAAAGGGGCCGGCGGCTTTCAACGCCTCTTTGCAGGCCATCGAAGCGCTGACCGTGTAGGCAAGCTCTGATGCGGCACCGTCTCTGAAGGCGCCTCCGATCAGCACCGCTTCCACATCCACAACGGGATACCCCATAAGGGTGCCGCTTCCCAGCGACTCCATGACCCCTTTTTCGATGGCGGGGATGTAGATGTCGGGAATGATGTCGGCGCCGATTTGTGATCGGAACACATTTTCCGTCCCCCGGGAAAGGGGCCGCAGCCGCAACCGGACTTCGGCAAAGTGCCGTTGGCCGGCCACCTCCTTTTCGAACACCGCCACGCCATCGGCGGCTTCCTGAATGGTTTCCCGGTAGACCACCTGGGGTTTGCCCACATTGACATCGGTATTGAATTCGCGCTGCATGCGGCTGATGATGATTTCCAGATGAAGCTCCCCCATTCCGGACAAAATAGTCTGGCCGGTTTCCTCATCTTTTTTCATCTGGAGGGTGGGATCTTCGTCGGTGAATTTTTCCAGGACCTGGTCGAGTTTGTCCTGGTCCGCGCTGGTTTTGGGCTCGACCGCGATAGAAATGACCGGCTCGTAGGTGTCGATTCTTTCCAGCAATACGGGATGCTCCAGCGTGCACAGGGTTTCACCGGTCGAGGTATCCTTCAGACCCACCACGCCGACGATGCTGCCGGCCTCGGCGTCATCGATGCGCTCGCGCTTGTTGGCATGCATCTTAAGTATTCTGGATATTTTTTCCTTCTGCTTACGAAAGGGGTTGTAGACGTCTCCTTTAACTTTGAGCGTACCGCTGTAGATGCGGGCAAAGCACATTTTCCGGCCCTCGATCATGGAGACCTTGAAAATCAGGGCAGCCAGCGGCGCCTTGGCCGATGGCGGACACAGGACCGTCTCGCCGGTATCGGGGTGGACGCCCCTGATGGGCGGGATGTCAGCCGGGCTCGGCAGAAGGCTGACGATGGCGTCGAGGAGCAACTGGATTCCCTTGTTCCGCAATGCGCTGCCGCAAAGCACCGGGACCAGCTTCAGATCGATGGTTGCCTGCCGTATCGCCGATATCAGTGCGTCATTGTCGATCTCTTCTTCCGCCACATACGCTTCCATAATGGTGTCGTCGGTTTCAGCGATCGTCTCGATCATTTTTTCGCGGTGCTCAGTGGCCGCATCAACCATGCCCGCAGGGATTTCCACTTCGGTATAGGTGGTGCCCAGGGAGTCTTCATTCCAGATGATGTGTTTCATCCGTATCAGATCGATGAGGCCGTTAAAGGTGTCTTCGGCGCCAACGGGCAGCTGCATGATGAGCGGTTTGGCGCCAAGGCGCGATACCATCATTTCAACGGTGCCGAAGAAATCCGCTCCGATGCGGTCCATCTTGTTGACGAAAGCGATTTTGGGGACTTTGTACCGGTCGGCCTGGCGCCAGACGGTTTCCGATTGGGGCTCCACGCCGCCCACGGCACAAAAGACGCCGATGGCACCGTCGAGAACGCGCAGGGAGCGCTCCACCTCAATGGTGAAATCCACGTGGCCGGGGGTGTCGATGATGTGGATTTCGCAATCTTTCCACTGGCAGGTGGTGACGGCCGAGGTGATGGTAATGCCACGTTCCTGCTCATCGGGCATCCAGTCCATCGTCGCTTCACCGTCGTGTACCTCCCCCATTTTATGGGATTTGCCGGTGTAGTACAAAATCCGTTCGGTGACCGTCGTTTTTCCGGCATCGATGTGTGCCATGATGCCGATATTTCGAAAGCTTTCGATTTTTTGGGTCTTTTTCATCTTATTAACAGTATGTTGGCTTTGAGTGGCAATTGCAGATCAATGTGGCCGGCAAAGGTTTTTACCTCCTGGCCGTTGAAGAGCACTTTCACCTGTTCGATGTCGGGCATGTTCAGTACCAAAGCGTTGACGATGGAAAAGATACTCAGGGTTTCGGCCATGATGCCGCCCGGATGACGATCCCTGGCGGTGTTGTCTAAATCGACCACGGCCGTCTTGCCCGGCGCAATATAAAAGCCCTTAACGGCGACACCGGCAGGCAGGGTCGGAGATAGAGAGGGGCTGCTCGGGCCCTTTACCAGTGCCTCCACGATGGCCCTGCCAACGCCCTGCGGGGCGCTTTGAGGGGGCATGATAAACTGCTCCGGTTTGAGCGCTCTGCCGCCTGCGTCGGCGAAGTAAAGCAGCACCGGTTCCTGTTGCAGTGGCGCCTCGTTCTCTGATGCGCGCTCCGGCACATCTACGGGCGCACACCACGCCGCCACGGCCATCAGGATCATGGCGGCGGCAGACAGCAGTGTTTTAATGGGCCTGTTCGGCGGTATTCTCCAGAAGCCGATCATGTCTTCACTGCTCCATCAGGCAGTTCGTCAGAGCCACTATCTATGTCAATACGCTTCAGACTGTCAAGGCGGCGGAGATTGTCGTTACAGGCGTGCCGGTCGGTGCCGTGCTGGCATATGGTCTATCCCGGTCGGCCGTTCATGGCAGTCTCCATGCGATAGAACTCAACAGGGAAGTTGGTGATTTCGTAAACGTGGATGGGGTAAAGGATGCCTTTAAACTGGCGCGTGATTTTGCCGCTGAGATCGATGTTGATGTTAAACTGTTTCAGCAAAATCCGGACTTCGTTGGAAATCATCATCTTGGAGGCCATGCCTTGGCGGGAAAGCCCTTCAATACGTTTGGCCAGGTTGATGGCATAGCCTTCGGGCTTCGGAGGCATATCCGGGGACACGCGGGAGCGCAAGATGATTTTACCCGTGTGAACCCCGACGGCGATTTCCGAAGCGATCTTAGCCTCTGCTACGCGCTTGATGTTGAAAGAGGACTGAAACCAGAGTGATTTCATATACGAGGCCAGCATCAGGGCCGTATAAAGGTTCTTTCGGGTATCGTCCGAGTAAAGGATCGCGCAGGTTTCATCGCCCCGTACGTCAAAGGTGATGTCTTTTTCCGCCACGCGGGAGAGCTCGAACACCCGCTCCTTGGCGTCGTACATGGTGATTTGAAACTCTTCCAGGAATTCGTCGTACTCGTAGAGTCCTAGCGTGTCGGAAAACACTGAAGAGTGAATGATGTCCGCAAAGAGAATAACGGCCTGCCGTGGCAGGACTTTCCGCGGCTTATCCTTCATTGGCGGCCTCGTCCAAACTGTGATTTGCGCTTGTCAGGTGCCCGGTGTATCATAGGCAGCGATATTGTGCAACGCGCATGGGGGTGGGTGCCCCTTCCGGCGCTGAAGGTTGGCGCGTTGTCAAAGTCTTGGTGCCGGGCGTGTCCCGGAAGCGGTGATGGTGCAAAAAAAACACCGTTTTCATTGGGATGAAAACGGTGTTTGCACTCGAGGTGGTGGAGCTGAGGGGGATCGAACCCCTGACCTCATGACTGCCAGTCATGCGCTCTCCCAGCTGAGCTACAGCCCCGATGTGTTACGGGCAACTAACAGATCTCTTTTAGGGTGTCAACGAGAAATTGACGCCGGAAGCGCGCCGCAGCGCCGACAGTGCTCATTATAAGCGAATTGTGAAAAGGGGGCGTGCCGCGGAAATGGTTGACAAACGCCGGGAAAGAAAATAGCTATTTCCGTTTAATGGTTTAAACCATTGATCCTGCGCTTCTTTAAGTGTTTTGTCGCCCGCAGGCGGCCGCCTTCCGTTGGGGGAGGCGTCAACGGGCAGGTGGTTGTCGGTACAACACGGTAAATGCGGGAGTTATTTTTATATGTTAGATTTTATGCGAAAAAATGCTGGTGCGTGGGCTGTCAAGTTTATCCTTTTTGCCATTATCGTCGTGTTCACGTTCTGGGGTGTGGGAAATTGGCAGGCTGACCGGATCAACCGTGTGGCTACCGTGAATGGGGAGCCGATCCCGGTTGAGGCTTACCGTATTGCTTACGGCAACATGCTCGAACGATTGCGACAGCAGTTCGGAAATAATCTCAGTGATGATCTGCTGAAGATGCTCAAGGTTGAAGAACAGGCCCTGAACCAGTTGATCGATCAGAAGCTGCTCGTGTCCGAAGCATTGCGGCTGGGTCTGCGGGTGAGCGACGAAGAGCTGGCCGGCGTCATCCGCTCGGTCCCGGCATTTCAGGCTGGCGGTGTTTTCGATCCCGGTCGGTATCAACGGGTGCTCGAGGCCAATCGGCTTAACCCTGAAGCCTTCGAGCGTGAGCAGAAGAATACCATGCTTCTCAACAAGCTGCGGGTGCTGACCACCGGTGGTATCACGGTATCTGATCTGGAAGCCAGGGTCTGGTACGACTGGCAAAACCGGGAGGTCTCGATCTTGGTCGCGGCATTCCAGCCGGATACGTTCAAGGATATCAAGGCAACAGATGACGAGATCACTGCCTTCTATGAAGCCCATAAGGAAGACTACCGGACCCAGCCCATGGTCAAGGCCGCCTATCTGCGTTTTGGGTTTGAAGACTACCGCGCTCAGATAAAAATCTCCGATGAAGACGTCGGCGAATACTACAGGGCCCATTTAACCGAGTTTGAAAGCCCCAAGACGGTCAAGGCACGTCATATTCTGCTAAAGCTCGATGCCGATGCCGCTGAAGAGGATGTCGAGTCGGTGCGCCAGCGGGCGGTCGCAATCGAGCTCAAGGCCAAGACCGGTGAGGATTTCGCCACGCTGGCACGGCAGTACTCGGAGGGGCCGACTAAAGCCAATGGCGGCGACCTGGGGAGCTTTAAAAAGGAGGACATGGTGGCACCGTTTGCTGATGCGGCGTTTGCCATGAACCCGGGCCAGGTCAGTGAGCCGGTCCGCACCCGATTCGGCTGGCACATTATAAAGGTGGAAGCCGTCAATCCGGCTGTTACGGTGTCTGAGAAAGATGCCTCTGATCGTATTCGCAGCATCCTTACCCGTGAGCGGGCCAAGCAGGCCGCCGATACCCAGGCCCAGAAGGCTTATGATGTCTCCTACGAGGGGGACGGGCTTCAGGCAGTGGCTTCAGCTCTGGGGTTCACGATAGAGACGACGCCGCCTTTTGACCGTCAGGGGGCAGGCAGCAATGTCACCAACCCGCAGGCGTTTGCCGCAGCCGCTATGGCCCTCGAGGTCGGTGAAATCAGTGATGTCGTTGAAACCGATACCGCCGATTACTTGATCCAGCCGGTAGAGAAAATCCCCGCTCAGGATCGCCCACTGGCATCGGTAAAACAACAGGTGGAAAATGATCTGTTGGCAAAAATGCGTAAAGACAAAGCAAAGGCCGCAGCCGATGGGTTTTTAACGGCCGTGAGATCGGGGACCGCTTGGGACGCCGCCGCGGCAGATTCCGGCGTCGGGGTTAAGGAAACCGGTTATTTCAAACGCAATGCCGCTATTCCGGATGTCGGTTATGATAAACCGATGGTCGATGCGGCCTTTGTGCTGAGTGATAAAAGCCCGCTGCATGATGGTGTGCTGGAGGTCTCCGGAGTCTACTACGTGATCCGGTTCAACGCCGAGCAGCTCCCGGGCGACGCATCGTTCGAAAAAGAGAAAAAGACCGTGGCCAGCGGGCTGGTGCAGCAACGTCAGTCGGCCGCTTTCCAGGAACTGCTGCGGCAGCTGAAGGACGCGGCCGAGATCACCATTTCAGAAGGATTCAAGAAGACAGCGTAGACAGGCATGGGTCCGTCCGTGGTCTTCGGATCCCGTTTTTTTCTGACCATGCGTCGCCGCCCGGGCCGCGCCTCGGCCCGGAGCCGCGGTCTCAATTTGTACTCAAGATTCTACCCGGAAGGCCGATTTATTGGTCGAGTCGTTAGATCACCAAAAACTTTCCAAGCCGAACCCCCGCATCTGAGCCGCCGGGTATGCCGGGGTTCCCAGAGTCAGAGTAGCCATGAACGAAAATATGGATGAAAAGAAACCCGGGAAAATGACCCATGCCAACAAACGCTGTCCGTTTTGTGGGGCGTATTTAAAACCCACTGTGGCCCGCTGTGACAGCTGCCGACGAAAAGTGGGGCCGCCTGACAGGCACGGAACAGCCAAAAAGCCCGTAGACTGGCGCGCCTATGTGAGCGCTTTTGTGGCCGTTGGCGCTTTCTGCTATTTTCTCTACTATCTTTCGCTGAACTGATGGCTGTTTCCAAATTAGGATTTTGGTTCAAGGTCGCCGCGTCCGTGAGGTTCCGACCGGAGGTCCGCCGCGGCCGATCGAGGATCGGAACCGATCGCCCAACACAGAGACTTATCCGCCTCTGGCGGATTGGGCCCAAAGACAATTTCGAAACAGCCCCTAGTGACCATTCACAGATGGTCTTCGTTCGCTGACGACGTACCCGCGCTTTTGAAATCCTTGGATGACGCCGATTGCTTCGGCCGCCTTCGCCGCCAATCCCTGCAAATAGAGCGTCCTTTGGGGAGGCGGGAGATAGCGCCAGGGCCGTTTCCGGGATTTCCTATGACTGCGCTTGCGGTCACGTTCAGCCAAAAACTGTATCCCGCCCCGATGAGATGAGTATCCGATACGCTGATATTTATCTGTCATAATTGAAGAAATTGTTTGACAATCATTTCCGCCTATATATATTACTTTACTATTGCACCCTGTGCCTTCCTACTGTCACCCCCCAAAGAAGGAGGAAAAGTACGATGAGCAAATTGAAGGAACAGCTGACGGCCATAGTCAAAGGATTGACTGCGCTGGCTAAGCAGGTCGACCGCGTATCCAAAGCACTCGCCAAACTTGAGACCGCAGCGGCGAAGAAAAAAGCCCCTGCAAAGAAGGCGGCTGCCAAAAAAGCGCCACGGAAAGTTGCGAAGAAAGCGGTTAAGGCGAGAGTGAAAAAGGCTGCCCCAAAGAAACCCGCCGCCAAAAAAACGGCTAAAAAGGCTGTCGTCAAAAAGGCCGCCCCTGAGAAACCTTCCGCCGCTGGAGCGGCTACGGTTCTGGACGCCGTCCTCGACGTTGTGTCAAAGAATAAAAACGGCGCCAGCATTGCCGAGTTGAAAGAGAAAACGGGGCTCGAATCCCGCCAGTTGAGCAATGCGCTTTATAAGCTGACCAAGCGCGGGAAGATCAAAGCCCAGGCCCGAGGCCTCTACGTCAAAGCGTAACGGCCCCACCCAAACGGCGCATCATAGTGCTTCACAACGCCCCCGGCTCGAATTGGCGAGCCGGGGGCGTTTTTTGTCGTTGCCCCCCGTTTTGCCGGTGGTCGTTTACTCCGGCGCACCATGAATATGGGTTCCGCGCCGTGGCGGTTGCCATTGGCGTATCCTGCCTTATTTTTTGTCCTTAGGTCTGTGGTGGGCTGGCGCGGCCGTCATGAGACGGACCCCGGCTTGAGCAAAGTCCATGCTGTGGAGATTAATAGATGAATGGTCGCATCCTTCCAGTCCACGTATTGTATGAGCGGCTGATGTCCATTCGGTCCGTCGTCCGGTCCGTCGTGTTGACCGGTGCCCTCATTGTTTTACCGGCTATGGCCGCCCATGGCAGTGAAACGCCGCCGCCGAACAGCCTCCCGGCGGTCACCGATCTCATGCCGGCACCCGAGCTTCATTTTGGGACCCTGCCCAATGGGTTTCGATACATTTTGCAGCAACACGCGTTGCCCGCAGGCCGCGTCAGTATGCACCTCAACGTCCAGGTCGGCGCGCTGCATGAGGCGGATGACGAGCGCGGTCTGGCCCATTTTCTCGAACACATGCAATTCAATGGCTCCACCCATTTCCCGCCCGGCGAACTGGTGAAGTACTTTCAGCGGATCGGCATGGATTTCGGCCCGGATGCCAACGCACACACCGGCTTTGATGAGACCGGATATGACATCCTGCTGTCGAAAAACCGGCCTGAGGATATCCGGGAAGGGTTGGTCGTACTCAGCGACTACGCCCAGGGAGCGCTGCTGCTGCCAGAGGAGATCGAACGCGAGCGGCGGGTGGTGCTTGCTGAAAAACGAAGCCGCGATTCGGTCTCATACCGCACTTTTGTGAAGACACTGGGCTTTGAGTTCCCCGGGACGAGGCTCCCGCAACGGATGCCCATCGGTGAGCGTGAGGTGATTGACCGTGCGGACCGTGAAATGATCAAGCGCTTCTACGATGCCTGGTACCGTCCGGAGTTGATGGTGGTGGTGGTCGTGGGGGATATCAATATCTCCGAGACGGCCGCCGCGATTGCCGATGTCTTCGGCCGCATGACCCCCCGGGCGCCTGAGCGAGCGTTTTCGGGTATCGGATCGTTTCAGCATGAGGGTGTCAAGGTTTTCTACCATTACGAACAGGAGGCGGGGGAGACGACCGTGCGGCTGGAAGTGGTCACCCCTGGAGAAATGGTTCCGGATTCCCGTCAACGCAGAGCGCGTCGATTCACCGCTGAAGTGGCCGATCGTATCGTCCGGGACCGGTTGAATGCCTTGCTCGACAAACCCGAAACGCCCTTTACCGGGGCCGCGATATCCTCGGGCACTTTTCTTAAATCAGTCGATTATGCCGAAATCTCAGCAGAGTGCGATCCTGAGAAATGGTCGCAGACGCTGGCCGCCATTGAACAGGTGTTACGCCAGGCGCTTGATTTTGGATTCAGCGCCCGCGAATTAGCGCGTGCGAAAAAAGATATCGCGGCCGAGCTGGACCAGGCGGTTCGGCAGATGCCGACACGACTCAGCCAGGCGATCGCCCGGGGTGTTCTCCGCGATATCAATCAGGACCGGGTGCCGTTGTCGCCGGAGCAGACGCGGGCGCTCTATGAACCGATTTTGGATAAGTTGACACCGGAGCAGGTGCTGGCCGCCTTTCGCCAGACCTGGCGTCCGGATCACCGTCTGGTATTTGTCACCGGCAATGCGGACCTGTCGAAAAATGGCGCAGACGCCGCAGGTGCCCTCGAGCGCGCTTACCATTCGGCGACGCGTGCGCCGGTCCAACGCCTCGAAGAAAAAGCGCTCCAGGTATTTCCCTACCTGCCCGTGCCCACCGTCGAGGGCGCCATCGCCGAAGAAGACACTGTTGCCGATATCGGCATCACACGGCTCACGCTCGCCAACGGGGTACGGGTCATGATCAAACCGACCGATTTCAAGGCCGACGAGATCCAGGTGCGGGTCTCCTTCGGCCCCGGTCGCGCCGGTGTTCCAGCCGATCTGCCCGGACTCGGGGTCTTCGCTGAAAGCCTTCTTAACGAAAGCGGTGTCGGCCGCATGACCCGGGATGAGCTTGAAGTCGCTTTGGCCGGAAAGAATCTGTCAGCCTCGTTTGCCGTGAAGGAAGACCGCTTCGTGCTCGACGGGCGCACCGGCAGTGAGGCGTTGGAGCTCTTGCTGCAGCTTCTCACCACCCGGCTGCTGGATCCGGCCTTTCGGCCCGATGCCGCCCAACTGGTCAAGGCGCGCTATGCCCAGGAGTTCCGCGCCGATGCGGCCTCTTTCCGGGGGGCCATGCGCATCTGGGGATACCGGCAGCTGGCCAGTGGAGACCCTCGGTTCGGCATGCCTGCCGCGGATGTCTTTGCCTCCAGAACCATCGCCGAGGTTAAACACTGGCTGTTGCCGTTTTTCAGAAACGCTCCGCTCGAAGTGGTGATCGTGGGTGATGTGGATGCCCGGCAGGCCGCCCATCTCGCCCGTCGATATTTTGGTTCGCTCGAGGCCCGCACCGAGGCGCCGAGGTCCGTCGTCGGGGTCTCGTTTCCAACCGGTAAACGATACGACACGCCGTTGGCCACGCGTATCGATAACAGCCTTCTGGTGCTGGCCCTGCCCACTGCCGACGCTTGGGACATCTCACAGACGCGGCGGTTGTCGATACTGGCGGAGGTGATCAGTGAAAAGCTTCGTGTGGTCGTGCGGGAGGCCCTCGGTGCGACATACTCGCCATTTGCCGTCAATCGGGGTAGCCGGGCATATGCTGGCTACGGCACTTTGATGATCTTTACCGAAGTGGCACCCGGTGATGCCGACCGGGTGGCCGCCGCGATCAGATCCATGCTCGAAAGGCTGGTTAAAGAGGGCGTCTCAGACGATGAACTTCGGCGCGCAGTGGATCCCGTGCTCACCGGCATCCGCGACATGCAAAAGCAAAACAGCTACTGGACCGACACCGTTCTCGCAGGGGCCAGTCGGCACCCGGAGCAGTTGGACTGGTGCCGGAGCATCGCTGATGATTATGCGGCCATCACCGCCGCGGAAATCAACTCCCTGGCCGGCCGATACCTGTCATTACCGCGTGCCGCGACGCTATTCTTTTATCCTGACAGGCAATCGTAAGGCCCTTACAAGGGCTGTTGCTCACCCGTCTTCGATCTGGTATGGACACGATCTCATGGGCGCTCGCTGCGCCGCGATAACGCTTTCAGGAAGGAAAAACAAAAGCAATTGAACGGGTTATGGAAATTTTTTGCCTCGGTGAGGTTGACGGTCGTCCTGCTGCTGTCGCTGGCAGTCACCTCTGTATTCGGCACCCTCATCCCCCAGAACGAGAGCCCCGCCGCCTATGTGCAGACATACGGAGAACGGGGCTACAGACTTTTGGCGGTGCTGGACCTTTTCGACATGTACCATGCCTGGTGGTTTCAGCTCCTGTTGATACTGCTGACGGCCAATATCGTTATCTGCTCCATTGACCGGCTTCCCGGATCGTGGAAGCTGGCGCGCCGAAAGCCCGGACGTATCCACGTGGATCGATTTCGCAAGACGGATACCAGCCGGGTGCTGACCCTGACCGCCTCTGTTGATGATCTCCGCAACCGGAGCATTTCCATTCTTAAAAAACAGATCGGGGTTGTCACCGTCGAACCGGGCGACAACGGTGTGGTACTGTTTGCCGAGAAGTGGCGCTGGAGCCGACTCGGGGTTTACGCGGTTCACCTGAGTATCGTGCTGCTGCTCACGGGCGGCATCATCGGCTCCCTGTTCGGATTCGAGGGCTTCGTAAACATCCCCGAAGGGGAGGCGCGCGGCGTGATTCACCTACGCAGCGACGCCCGCCAGACGCGGCAATTGGATTTCGAAATCCGCTGCGATGATTTCGATGTGAGCTTTTACGACACCGGCCAGCCCAAAGAATACCGTTCGGATCTGACGCTGCTTAAAAACGGCGTGCCGGTATTCCAGAAGCGCATTGTGGTCAACGATCCGATCCGTTTCGAAGGCGTCAACCTTTTCCAGTCCAGCTACGGCCAGATTCCCGGCGATACCTTGGTTCTTGGCTTTACCAGCAATGAGACCGGAATGACCTACCGGGAAAAGGTCCAGGTGGGTGGTGAGGTGACGCTCCAGGAGAATCTTGGCACATTTCGCCTGATCGGGTTCAACGAGGAGGCGAATTTCAAGGGACACCCTATCGGACCGGCGTTCACCGGTGAAATCAGTTCGCCAGGGGCGGACCCTCAAGCGGTGTTGCTCCCGGTGCGGTTTCCCGGCTTTGACCGGATGCGCCAGGGGGCTGTCACCGTATCGATCGTCGAGCAGGGGGAGCGCTACTATACCGGACTTCAGGTGACGCGGGATCCCGGGGTGTGGGTCGTTTACGCAGGGTTTGTCATGATGATTCTGGGCTGCGTGGTGACCTTTTTCATGTCTCACCAGCAGATGTGCATTGCCATCACCGACACCGAAGATGGGGTGGAGGTCATGGTGGGCGGCATTTCCAATAAAAACCCATTCGGCATCTATCGGAAAGTGGAGCGGATCGTTGAAGCACTCGACCGCGATCCGGCAGCATCGGTATGATAGAAGCCGGCATTTCGGGGTCGTTTGACCGCCGGGACGAGGCAGCAAGACCATGAACAGCTCACTGATATTGTCCGTCGTCACTTTCATTTACGGGGCCGCCGCGTTTTTGTACATTGCCATGTGGGTGTTCAAGAAACCGGTCATCGGAAAGGTTGCCACATGGACATCCGTGGCCGCTGTTGCCGGTAATGCCGCCGGGTTGCTGTTGCGGTGGTCCGAATCGTACACGATGGGCATCGGTCACGCCCCGCTTTCAAACCTCTATGAATCACTGTCGTTTTTCGCGTTCACCATCGCCACCATTTATATGATCGTAGAAATACGACTGCGCACCCGTATCATGGGGGCATTTACCATGCCGCTCGCGTTTCTCGCCATGGCATACGCATCGCTGTCTCCCAATATCAGCGATCGGATTCAGCCGCTCATTCCCGCGCTTAAAAGCAACTGGCTCATCGCTCACGTCATGACCTGCTTTGTCGGGTATTCCGCCTTCGCCATCGCCTTCGGCATCAGTTGGATGTATCTGGCCAAACTGCGCTATCAGGACACTCAAAACGGCCTTTTCGGGAGACTCCCGGTCTCCGGCCTCCTCGATGAGCTGAATTACCAGTTGGTGGTTTTCGGGTTTTTGTTTCTCACCGCAGGGATCATCACCGGTGCCGTCTGGGCCAATTCCGCCTGGGGGCGCTACTGGGGCTGGGACCCCAAGGAGACCTGGTCGCTGATCACCTGGTTCGTCTACGCAACGCTCTTGCACGCAAAGCTCATGCGCGGCTGGAGCGGGCGACGTGTCGCCTACCTCACCATTCTCGGATTCATGGCTGTTTTGTTTACCTATTTCGGCGTCAATCTTCTCCCCGGACTGCACAGTTACGGCGCTATCGCCAGATGATTTCCCCCTTGACAAAAGGGGGCACCTCACGGTAATGAACCGCAAATTATTTTCCCGTCAAACGGCGCATCCCCAGGGTTCTGAGAGAAAATAGGGGGCAGTAACCTCTCAAAGACCAGTGTTCACGGGGAGAGGCCTTTTGTCTTTCCACCCACACCGCGGGTGGAAGGGCTTTCAATTCGGATTTTTAGAAGCCGAAACCACCATCTTATCACCGTGACGGAGTGCCCATGAGTACCGCAGACGAAAAAGCGCATGCCGAGCCCGCGGATGCCGCCGATGACGCCGGTGGCCCCATCATCCTGTTTTTTCTCCTAGGACTTGCCCTCAGCATGGTGCTGGGGTGGGTCATTTTCCCCAAGTTGCTTTACTCCCAGAAGACACAGCCCGTCGATTTTAACCACAAGCTCCATGTGGGAGAGGTCGATGACGGGTGTCAGAGCTGTCATTATATCCGGGAGGACGGCACTTTTTCCGGCGTTCCTAAACTGGATAATTGCCTCAATTGCCACGAGGATCTCATCGGAGAGACGGAAGAAGAAGAAAAGTTTCACTCCGATTTCGTAGCTAAAGGTCGGGAGGTCCCCTGGTTGATCTATTCACGCCAACCCGACTGCGTGTTCTTCTCTCATGTTGCACACGTGAAGATGGGGAAAATGGATTGTGTTTCCTGCCACGGCGAGATCGGCGAATCCGAGCACACGCGCGTTTACGAAGAGAATCGTATCACCGGGGTCAGTCGGGACATCTGGGGCCGTAACATTGCAGGTATGAAGAAGTACTCCTGGGATAGCATGAAGATGGCTGACTGCTCGGAATGCCACGTGGCCAACAATGTCAAGCAAAACAGTGTTCAAACCCACAAGGGCGCCTGTTTCGTGTGCCACAAGTAGCCCGGATTCGCAGTTGATGAACGAACTGATCGGCCGATTGCCGAAATTCATAAGAGGTTAACCTGAGGGGTACTTCAATGAAAATAGACAGAAGAAGTTTCTTGTCATTTGTGATCGGCGGTGCGGCGGGAACCGCCCTTTCCCCCCTGCCCTGGAAACTGACGGACGACAGCTCTATTTGGTCTCAAAACTGGCCCTGGACGCCGGTGCCTCAGGATGGCGAATATACAGTTACCAACACGGTGTGCACCCTTTGCCCCGGGGGCTGCGGTATCTCTGTGAGAAAAGTCGATGACCGTGCCGTCAAGATCGAAGGCATCCCCGGTCATCCCATCAACGACGGCGGCATCTGCATTCTCGGCCTCTCCGGTCTGCAACTGCTCTACGGGCCGACCCGAATCAGCGCACCGATGAAGCGCGTGGGCGTGCGGGGGGGCGGTGAGTGGCAGGAGATTTCCTGGGAAGAGGCCATTCAAAGCCTGGCAGAAAAGCTGACCGACATTCGCAGTGGCGGCAATCCGCACCATGTGGCCTGCATGGCCGGCTCCGGCCGGGGTACCACCTACCGTCTGATGGACCGGTTTCTGCAGGCCTACGGATCCCCCAATTTCATACGCATACCCAGCCTGGATGACTCCCTCGAACTGGCCATTTACCGCACAATGGGCAATGTCGCCACAGCGGGTTTCGATGTCGAAAACGCCGACTTTGTCGTCAGCTTCGGCGCCGGCCTCATCGAAGGCTGGGGCTCACCGGTGCGGATGTTCCGCGCCAAGAGTCAGTGGACGGATTCCGGCGCGCGGTTGGTTCAGATCGATTCGCGCCTGTCCATCACGGCCGCCAAATCAGACAAATGGGTGCCCATCAATCCGGGCACGGAAATGGCCCTGGCCCTGGGTCTGGCCCATGTCATTTTGAAGGAGGCGCTCTACCGCTTCGATCCGACCCGTTTTGATGACGCCAGTTTTAACGCCTTTCAGCGCAATGTGCTCGCCAATTACGGCCCGGAAAAGGTCGCAGCCGTAACCGGAACCGACCCGTCCACCATTATTTCCCTGGCCAGAGCCTTTGCCCGGGCCAAGCGACCGCTGGCCCTTTGCGGCAGGGGGCAAGGCCGTACGCCCATTGCGGTCGGAGAAGCTATGGCGGTGCTTGCCCTCAACGCCCTGGTGGGTGGCCTCGGCCGCGAAGGCGGCATGGTCCCCGTGCCGGACATGGATTACATCCAGTGGCCGGACCCGGAAATGGACGCCGTGGCGTCGGCCGGTCAGCAGGCCGGTCGCATCGACGGTGCCGATACCGATGCCCGGTGCATTGCCCATCGGATTTCCAAGGGAACTTACGGCCTTGAGGTCTTGATGGTCGCCGGTGCCAACCCGCTGTATTCCCTGCCCGACACGGCGGCAATGAAGCGTGCGCTGGCAGACATCCCCTTGATCGTGAGTTTTTCCTCCTACATGGATGAGACCGCCGCGTTTGCGGATCTGCTGCTTCCCAATCATCACTATCTTGAACGCTTTGAAGATGTTCCCACCCCGGCAGGGTTTCCCCGTCAGATGCTGTCACTGGCCAAACCGGTGGTGGCGCCCCTGTACAACACACGGCACACTGGCGATGTCATGATCGGCCTGGCCAACGCCATGGGTGAGCCCATCGCGGGCGCCTTTCCCTGGGGCGATTATCAGAGCTGCCTTGCTGAAACACTCGGTGATGCCTTCGATACACTTCTTGAATCGGTCACCATGGTCGAAGAGGGCCTTCCCGAGATGGCTATTGAAACCGATTCCGGCCACATCGAACTGCCGAGCGGAGCGTTCACAGCGGTGGCGGCAGCCGGTGATGCCAAACAGTTCCCCCTGATTTTGCTCCCCTACGATTCCATGCGACTGGCCAGCGGTTACATCGGAGATCCACCCTTCATGGTAAAGACTGTCGAAGACACCGTGCTCAAGGGACAAGACGTTTTCGTGGACATCAATCCGCAGACGGCCGGCAAGCTTGGTTTCAAGGACGGCGCCCGCGCCACCCTGACCACCCCCGTTGGCAAGGCTCCTGTGCGGATCCACCTGTCCGAGGGGATCATGCCCGGTGTGGTGGCCATGCCGCGCGGGTTGGGTCATACGGCCTATGACGATTACCTGGCCGGCAAAGGCCAGAACTTCAATGATCTGATCGGCCCGGTCGAGGACCCGTCTTCCGGCCTCGATGCTGCCTGGGGAATCCGCGCGCAGCTCAGCTAAGATTACATCTGACAAGGGGTTTCGATGAAAAAAGGACACTCAAACGCCAAGAAGTACGGGATGGTCATCGATCTGGACAAGTGTACCGGCTGCGGCGCCTGCATGGTGGCATGCATGTCGGAAAACAATGTGTCGTTCAAGAAAGATGAATCAGACAAGTTGACCAGTATCACCTGGATGAAAGTTTTTCGGATCGGCAACGGCAAGCACTTTCCGGACGCCGACTATATCTTTCTTCCAAGACCGTGCATGCACTGTGAGGGCAGTCACGGACATTCACCGTGTGTCTCCGTATGCCCGGCCACTGCTACCGATTACAGCCAGGAGACCGGGCATGTCAGCCAGATCTACACCCGGTGCTTTGGCTGCCGCTACTGCATGGGGGCCTGCCCTTACCATGCCCGGTACTTCAACTGGTACGATCCGGTCTGGCCCGAGGGGATGGAACGCTATCTCAGCCCCAACGTGTCGCCGCGTATGCGCGGTATCGTCGAAAAGTGCAGCTTCTGTTTTCACCGCTACCAGCTGGCCATGGAAAAGGCATTTGTCGAAGAACGCAGAGAACTCGAAGAAGGCGAATACCAGACGGCCTGCACTCAGGCTTGTCCGGCGGGCGCTATCACTTTCGGCGATCTTAACAACCCCGACCACGCGGTGCACCAGATCGCGCAGCCCGATGCGGCCCACGGCGGCCGCCCCGGGAATCCGAAGGCGTTTCGTTTGCTGGAGGAACTGGGGACCAACCCAAAAGTCTATTATTTGTCCAGCCGAGACTGGGTACTGAAAATGGGCGCCGATTTCATCGGAAAGAAGGGCGGCGCTGCTGGCGGTGGCCACTGATAAGGCACCGACTCATGGTGATACCGACAACCGCAACCGCACAGAATTAGGAGCACAGCACTTATGGATTCTGCATTAATTCCCAAGGGAGTCAAACGATGCCCCACCTGGCAGTTTGCGCTGTGGATTGGCGCCGTGGGGGCCGTTCTGCTGTGGGGTGTCTATGCCATGCTGCTCTGCTGGTTCAAGGGCCTCAACCAGACCAACATGAACGACTACTACGGCTTCGCCCTGTGGATCTGGGCCGATCTGGCCGTCATCGCACTGGGCGGCGGCGCGTTTTTTTCGGGGCTTTTGAAGTATATCATCGGAAAAGACGATCTCAAGCACATCATCAATTTCGCCGTTCTGATCGGGTTCATCTGTTACAGTTCGGCACTGCTCATCCTGGCCATTGACATCGGTCAGCCGCTCCGGGGGTGGTTCATCTTCTGGCATGCCAATGTGCACTCCATGCTTACCGAGGTGGCATTCTGCCTGAGCTGCTACTTTGGTGTGCTGACCATCGAGTACATCCCGCTGATTCTGGAAAACCGGCAGGTCGACAAGATCCCTTTTTTCCACAACCTCAGCCACAACATGCACGAAGTCATGGCTGTTTTCGCCGCCACCGGCGCATTCCTGAGCTTTTTCCATCAGGGATCCCTCGGCGGCGTGGCCGGTGTGCTCTTCGGAAGGCCCTTTGCCTGGCGTGAACACTTCTTTATCTGGCCCACCACCTTTTTCCTCTTCACCTGGTCGGCTGCGGCCTACGGTCCCTGCTTTACCATTGCACTCGTGAAGTTGACCGAAAAGATTACGGGCAAAAAGCTCGTCAAAGACACCGCCGTTCATCTGCTGGCCAAGATTTCGGGCTGGATGATCCTCACCTACAGTATCGCCAAGTCGGTCGACACCCTCTACTGGGCCACACAGACCGATGTCATGGCGTTTTACGCCAACAACCCGCTGTACAAGATCCCGATGCTCTTTTTCGAAATCGTCATCTGTGGTTTTGTCCCGGGCATCATGCTGATCACCGGCAAGGTGCGGCAGATGGAAAAACTGCTGGTGACGGCAACCGTGCTGGGCATCATCGGCGTCAGCCTCAACCGTTGGGTTATGGTGCTTCAGGTCATGGCTGTGCCCATCATGCCCTTTGACCAGTGGGCCATGTACATCCCGAGCTGGCAGGAAATCGCGACCACTGTCTTGCCGGTCGCTTATGGCGTGATCCTGGTCTCTTTGTCCTACCGGTACCTACCGGTGTTTCCGGATGAAGCCGAATTGAACCCCATCGCGACTGCAGCGCCCGCTGCCGGGGACGCGTCTGAAGACGCCGCCACCGGTGCCGATCTGCAGCCGGCCGAAGCCTAAACCGCACAAGGAGGATTCGCATGTTTCCCTTTAATTTTGAATGGATCTGGGACATGTCCCATCTCATATTCATGGGCGGACTGTGGTATGCCATCTCCATCCTTGGCATGGGAATGACCTACTGCATCCTCAAGGCCGGATGGGACGCCTCGCAAGGGCACGGCGGCGGCCACCACCATTAGCCCCAGCTGCCTGTCATGACCAAACGGCGCCGCCCCAGCGATTTGGGCGGCGCTTTTTTTTGAAGGCCGTAGCGCATGGATCGGATTGTTATCGAAGGCGGGCGGCCGTTGAACGGCATCGCCGTGGTCGGCGGCTCCAAGAACGCGGCGCTGCCCATTCTGGTGGCGGCGCTGCTGGTGGATGGTGAGGTGACATTTGCCAATGTTCCCCGCCTGCACGATATTCGAAGCACCTGTGATCTTCTGGCCCATCTGGGCTGCCGGATATCGGTGGCCGGCGATCGTGTCAGCATCGATGCCGCCGGTCTGCACTGCCACGAAGCCCCCTATGACCTGGTGAGAAAGATGCGGGCCTCCATTCTGGTTCTGGGGCCCTTGCTGGCACGGTTGAAGCGTGCCAGGGTATCGCTGCCGGGGGGGTGTGCCATCGGTGCCCGGCCCATCAACCTTCACCTTGAAGGGATGAAGCGGCTGGGGGCCGCCATCGAGCTGCAACATGGTTATGTGGTGGCCTCCGCCAAACACCTCACCGGCGGCGACGTTTATTTCGATACGGCAACGGTGGGAGGGACCGAAAACCTCATGATGGCAGCCGTGCTGGCGGAAGGGGTCACGGTGCTCAAAAATGCCGCCAGGGAGCCGGAGATCAGTGCGCTTGCCGATGCATTGAACCAGATGGGCGCAGACGTCAGCGGGGCCGGCACATCGACCATCACCATCCGTGGCGTTGACCGTTTGAGGCCTGCCGAGATTCGCATCATTCCGGACCGCATCGAGTGCGGTACCCTGATGGTCGCTGCCGCCCTGACCGGTGGTGATGTGACCGTAGTGAACTGCGTGCCCGCGCATCTGGACGCAGTGACCGAGAAATTGCGGGCCATGGGGGCATCGGTGACAACGGGAACCGAGGATATCCGGGTACAAGTACGCGGCGGCCTGCACCCGGCTGATATCCGGACCCTTCCTTTTCCGGGATTTCCCACCGACATGCAGGCCCAGTTCATGGTCCTGGCGTCGATCGCCGATGGCCAGAGCATCATCACGGAAACCATTTTCGAGAACCGCTTTATCCATGTCAGCGAACTGCGCCGGATGGGCGCCGATATCACTGTTACCGGAAACACCGCCATGGTCCGCGGCGTTAAGACCCTGTCTGGGGCTCCGGTCATGGCCTCGGATTTGAGGGCCAGCGCCTCCTTGATTCTGGCCGGCCTGGTCGCTGCCGGCCAGACCGTGGTCAGCCGGGTCTACCATCTTGACCGCGGATATGAGAAACTCGAAGAAAAACTGTCCAAGCTGGGTGCGATCATTCGCAGAGAGAAAGCATGAACAGCGCTTGCTCAATACTCAATTTGATTTTACCCCCTGGCACTGCGTTGGAACCACGAAGACCACGAAGTGCACGAAGAAAAACCAAGGCAATAGCAAGTTAAAAAAACTTCATGTCCTTCGTGAACTTCGTGGTGCGTAAAAAAGAGGGTTTTGAAGCATCGACACGCTGACGATAGTTTTGTTCATAACCTGAAAGAATAATGGCTGCGCCGCCTGAGGCGGCGCCCCTATCTGTTGTCGTGCAGGACTTTCCGGGCCGGATCGCCGCGCCCCGCGGCTGCGTGTAACCCCTTCCTCCGGCTTCGTGCAAAAACCCTGCGGCGGGGTCCACCCCCCGGTGGTCCACCCCCGCGCCTGCCACGCCGTCTCATGGTTGTCAGAAGCCGGAACCGGCCAGTGCGACATCGCCCCCTCATTGCCCTCTGTTTGGCCTTTATGGCCGGAATTTTCTCCGGTGTGCACCTCACTGCGAGGATGCCGCTGACAGTGGCGCTCTCAGGTGCTGCCGTTGCAGCGGCCGCGGCGGTGTTTACCGGTTGTGACCGAAGACTCGTCCGGACCTCCGTTTTAGTTTTGATATGGCTGGCGGGGATGACATCCATCCAGCCGTGGGTCCACCCGGCATTTGGGCCGGATCACATCCTGCGGCAGGTGGATACCGGCTGGCCGGTGGTTTGCGCAACGGTGATCGGTCAGCCCCGGTACGGGGTTCAGCGCGTCAGTGTGATTGTCGCGGCGACAGCCCGGCAGACCGCTGCCGGGTGGACGCCCGCAACCGGTCGGGTTCGTGTCACCGTCGGTGGTGCACCGGTGCCGTCCATCAACATCGGTGACCGGGTGCGATTCAGCGGACGCCTGGCGCCGATCGGCGGATTTCGCAATCCCGGGGGGTTCGATTTCGCAAGGCACATGGCGTTTCGGGGGGTATGGGTTCGCTGCTGGGTGCCGGTTGAGCGGTTCCATATCCGGATACCGGCTACCGAGGCCGCTGGCTGGTGGCATCCTGACAGCTGGAGACCAAAGATCGCTCAATGGATGGCCGATCGGGTGAATGGTGATGCGCTGGCGCTGCTGCAATCGTTAATCATTGGCGAGCGGCGACATCTCACTCCACGGCTCAGGGACACGTTCAACCGGCTCGGCATCAGCCACCTATTGGCCATTTCAGGCCTTCATATCGGCATTATCGCACTGGTGAGCTATTGGACCGCCCGGTGGCTCATGGTGCGACTGCCCGTTCTGGTGTGGCGGGGATGGGTTGAGCGGGCCGCCACCATGGCGACCCTGCCGCCACTGATAGCGTATGCACTCCTTGCGGGCATGTCTTCGGCCACGCAGCGGGCACTGGTCATGGCGCTTGTTATCGCGGTGGGTATCATCGCAGGGCGCCGCCACGATCTGTTCAACACGCTGGCTGCGGCAGCCGTTTTGATCCTGGTATTGACCCCCCCGGCCTTATTTGAGCTTTCCTTTCAGTTTTCTTTCATGGCGGTGGGGGGCCTCCTTGCCGGCATGCCCCTGGTAAGGCCGGCAACGGCGTTTCAGCCAGCTGAAGCGGCGTCTTTGAGAGTTCGGCTGACGCGGTGGGTAAAGACCAGCATCATCCTTTCCCTGCTGGCCAACCTGGCTACCGTGCCGCTGTCCATGTTCTATTTCCAGCAGGTATCGCTGGTGGGGTGCCTGACAAACCTGATCTTCATTCCGCTGTTCGGTTTTCTGGTCATTCCCCTGGCGCTGGCCGCCGCCCTCATGATGGTACTGATTCCGCCGCTGGGCACGGTGTTGCTTTCCTTGGCCGCCGGTATTGTAAACGCCGGCCTGGCGGTGGCCGAAACCATCGCCGGCGTCCCGTTCATTGCCGTGGCCACAGTGGTGCCCACCCTGTTTGAGATGGGGCTTTATTACGCCTGCGGCGGGTGGATTTGTTATGGCCTGGCCCGCAATCAGAACTGCGCCGGGCAGCGAGGCACCCTCGCGGGTGCAGGTAACGCCCAAGGAAATTTTGGGAAGCTGCGGTGGGTCGGCGTGCTCATGGCGGGCCTCATGCTTTTCGGGGCCGATGGGCTGTACTGGATGCACCGCCGGTTCTGGCACGAGGACCTCAGGATCACATTTCTGGATGTGGGGCAGGGCAGTGCCGCCGTCGTCGCCTTTCCCGGCGGCGAGACGATGCTGATAGACGGCGGCGGCTCAGCCATGCCCGGAGCCTTTGATGTTGGCGCCGGGGTGGTGGCCCCGTTTTTAAGGCGGGAACGGATCTTCACCATCGATACGCTGGTGCTGACCCATGCCAACAGTGATCACCTCAACGGTCTTCTCGCCATCGCAGAGCAGTTCAGGATCGGCGCCTGCTGGAGCAATGGGGAGCCGGCATCGACGGCGGGCTATCGCCGGTTCATAACGATACTGAAGAAAAAGAATATCGTTTGCCCGGAATTCAGGGCAATCTTCGGGATTCACCATAGCGGCGGCGCAGAGATCTCGGTACTGTATCCGCCGCCGGATTTCAGACAGCGGCGATTGGCGGTGGCCGGGAGCGGTCTAAACGATGACTCATTGGTGATCAGGATCGCCCAGGATGGGTGTTCGGTACTGCTCACCGGTGATATTACGGCGCCGGCAGAGGCGGCGCTGGTGGCGCTTCAGGGAAAACGGGTGGCGGCCGATATCCTTCAATCACCCCATCACGGCAGCCGCAGTTCAAGCTCACCGGTGCTCATCGATGCCGTTCGCCCGGCGGCTGTGGTGATCTCGGCCGGGTGGCGGAACCGGTTCGGGTTTCCGCACCCGGAGGTGATCAAGCGATACCGCCGTGCCGGCGCGGTGCTGTGGCGTATCGACACCGGCGGCGCCGTGTCGCTGTCGATGGCCGGCGGGCAGTGGCGCTGCCGGCAGGCGTCTTTGACGCGCTGACGGGGAAGGCTCAGGCATCGGGCGGCGCGGCCAGGGCTTTCTTGACTTTTGAAGCCAGGGTCTCCAGATCGAACGGTTTCTGGATAAACCCACTGCAACCGCGCTGCATGATCGTCTCTGCCTGCCCCTGGGCGCTGTAACCGCTGGACAGCAGAACGGGCAGATCGGGGGCAATTTGCCGGATCCGGTCAAAGGTGGCGCTGCCGCTCATGTCCGGCATGATCATGTCCAGGATGACGAGATCGATAGGCCGGGCAGGATCGGTGCAGTACTGGATCGCCTCCAGGCCGCTGGCGGCTGTCAACACCTGATAACCGAGCGATGAGAGCATGTCACCGGTCACCTGTGCCACGATCGCTTCATCATCCACCAGCAAAATGGTCCCGGCGCCTTTGACGTCGTTGTTTATGGCGGGCAGCGCGTCGATGTCGGATGGGCCGGGGGCCGCGGCGGGAAACCGGACGATAAACGTGGTGCCGCGGCCAGGCCGGGAGGCCACATCGACACGGCCGCCGTGGGCCGTCACCACGCCATATACCGAAGCCAGACCGAGTCCGGTGCCGCGCCCCATTTCCTTGGTGGTGAAAAAGGGATCAAAAATTCGGGTCAGCATGTCGGCATCCATACCGACACCGGTGTCTGAAATCCGCAGCACCACCGCCTCCCCCAACTCCGGGTCCGTCACGGTGGCGGCTGTCTGCAGCAACAAGCGGCCGCCATCGGGCATGGCGTCTACGGCATTGATGCACAGGTTGAACAACACCTGCTCAATCTGGGTGATGTCTGCCGTGATGGCGGGAAGATCGGGCTCCAAGACCATTTCAATGGTCACGGCCTTGTGGGTGCGGGCAATGGTGTCGCCCACATCGCGAACGGCCCGGTTGAGATCGACAGCGCTCGGTGCATACGCCCCCTTGCGGGCATAACCGAGCAGTTGTGCGGTCAGCCCTGCCGCGTTTTCAACGCTTTCTTCGATGCGCTCCAGGCGCTGGTAAAACGGGTGCCCATGGGAGAGTTCGCTTTTGACGAGCGCGGCGTTGCCGCTGATGCTCATGAGCAGGTTGTTGAAGTCGTGGGCAATGCCGCCGGCCAGGGTGCCCAGCGCTTCCATTTTCTGGGCCTGATGGAGTTTGGCCTCAAGGGCTGATTTTTCCTGTTCGGTCCTTTTTTGGGCATCGATGTCGCGCAGTACCGTCACGCGGACCGGCCGACCCTGGTATTCGCTCATCCGGCCGCAGATCTCCGCGTGGAATGTGGTGCCGTCCTTTCGTTGTGCGATGGCTTCATAGGGTAATTCATAGCCGCTGAGCATGTTGGTCCAGGCCAGTTCCTTGGATTCCGGGGCGATGATGTCGTTGACGAAGATGCCGATCAATTCGTCGTAAGTATACCCGAACATGAGGCAGGCGGTGCGGTTGGTGTCAGTGCAGTAGCCGTTTTCGGAAATGAAGATGGCCTCGAAGGTGGCATCGGAAAGCGCCCGGTATCGCTCCTCGTTCTCGCGGCGGGCCGCTTCGGCTTCTTTGCGGGTCTGGACCTCCTGGGTCAGTTCGTCATTGACCTGCTGGAGAGACGCCGTGCGCTCGGCCACCCGCAGTTCCAGATTTTCCCGTATGGTTGTCAGCGCTTTTTCCACCTGGGCACGCCTGACAATGGCCACGCTCAGCCATGCCACCAGCACGGCGAGGATGATGATGATACCTCCGACCATCCAGACCATGCGGCGGTAGGCTTCATAAAAGGAAAACGGACGGTTCAACACGACGCTGCCCACCGGCAGGCGCGACAGCGCGATACCATGGCGCTGCAGCTGCAGGTAGTCGAAGAGCATCACCGTGGGGGTGCGCGTGACGATGGGAATCGCTTCGGGGGGCGTTCCCTCCAGAATGCGCCGCATCATGAGGGCCGCTTGTTCGGCCATGAGGACTTCACTGATGACGCTGCCGCCGACGGCCCCGTGGCCGACATCGATTTTCTTATAGGTGTAAATGGGCAGCGGGGTCGCGGTGGAGATCCGTTTCAATACCGCAGTGCCGGTGCCGTATTGATCGCCCTTGCGGTCTTTGATGAAATTCATGTACAGGACCACGGTGGTGGGTGGCCGTGCGGCCAACTCAGCGGCCATGGCATCGTAGCTTTCGTCGGTGGAGATGGTCAGCCGCAGTGGCGGGGGGTTGGCTGCGATCGATTTTTCAAAATCGGCCAGGCGCGTCAAGGAAGCCGGTGTACGGTCGCTGATGACGTAGAGATCCGTCGCCGCCGGGTGCAGGCGCCGGATCAATTCAATCGTGCCGGTGAAGTCCGGTGATTCCGCCACGCCGGTGATGCGGCCTTGCCCGTTGAGTCGCTGGGGGGTGAAATCGTTCGGTGCGCAGAAGACAACGGGTGCATCCGGAAAGAGAGCCTCCCGGTTATCCAGGATGAAATCGAGGGCGATGTCGTCGGTGGTGAGCACGCCGTCGAAAGCGGCACCGGCAAATTTTGTCTTGTAAAATGAGACGGTTGCCGCCAGACGCGCATTGACGGGATAGCGGAGGCTGTCGAGATATTCCACCGTCAGCTCAATCGGAACAGGGCTGTCGGCAATACCGCGTTCGATGCCTTCGGTCAGGCCTCGGGACCAGGGCAGCGTATCGTGGAATGAGTGGACTACCAGCAGATGGCGCGCAGTCACGGCGGGGGCCCCGGCCTCAGCGGCCATCGCCGCAACCAGTGGCTGCAGGGCCAAGACCACAGCCAAAAACCACCATCGCCGTGCACGCCACCACATATTGAACACGTTTTTCGCCATCTTATTAACCACCACTAAACAAAGCTTTCGCGCCCTTTGCTATCATCGGCCATTTTTGCCGGTTGTTCAATGAAACAGGCATTTTTTTTCGGGTGACCCTTTCGTTGAGCCATTTTGGCGCACGCCGATAGCGTGGGCCAGGCTCTGTGAAACGGCGCACGGTGGATCTATCGCATGACAATACGGACCCTACCGGGGGCACCCCAAGGCGGCCGTCGGTCCGGATATCATCGGCAGACTGCGCTGGAGCAGGTTTATGCCACTTACCACCGGCGATCATATGTGGTGCCGGACCCGCTGGCGTTTCTATACGACTACCCGGACTTGGCCGATAGGGAAATCGTCGGACTGATCGCATCGGCCCTGGCCTATGGCAAAGTGGCCCGGATTATGGTGAGTGTGGGCGATGTGTTGCGGCGCATGGGGCCATCCCCGGCGGATTATGTCGATCATACGCCGCCGGAGCGCATGCGCCGCCACATGGTCGGGTTCGTCCACCGGTTTGCCGATGCCGCTGCCATGGCGGCCCTTTTGGGTGCTGTCAGGTCGGTGCGATGCGAGTGCGGCGGACTGAATACCTGCTTTCACGGCGCAATCGCGCCCGAGGACGACACCGTGATTCCGGCGCTGGGCCGCTTTGTCGATTTTCTCCAGCACTTTGGCGCCGGAGGGCATCTGCTGCCCCATCCGGAAAAGGGCAGCGCCTGCAAGCGGCTGCACCTGTTTTTGCGGTGGATGGTGCGCTGCGACGACGTGGACCCCGGCGGGTGGGACGCCGTGGCGCCCGCCATGCTCATCATTCCCCTGGATGTGCACATGCACCGTATCGGACGGGCGCTGGGGTTCACCCGGCGGCGCGCCGCCGACCGGCGTACCGCCCTTGAAGTCACCGCCGGCTTTCGCGCGATCGTTCCCGAAGATCCGGTCAAATATGATTTTTCCCTCACCCGGCTGGGCATCCGGCCCGAGTGCGATCTGGACGCGTTTCTGAGCGGGCTGACAGAGTGCGGTCGGCAATAGTGAGTGCCCGTCCATAAACGGCATCTTTTGGCCCCCGGCGGCGTTCTCACTCGTCTTCAATCCTCGAAATAGCAGGCTATTCCTCCGGTTGCAGACTCGTTCGGGCCTTGCCGGGAACCAAAATCTACCATTTCTGGACGGACACTATTTAATTGCACCGGTGACCGGGAAACCACGATGAGATCGCTATTTCATGGATGACTTTCTCGGAAGCGGCATCGGTCAGCCGGATGCGCACGTCCCTGAAAAGGTTTTGACAGCAGGCACCCAAGTTTGCATGCAGAAGAATAACCGTTCTACTGCTCAAAATCCGCAGATATTCAGAATATCGGCGAATCTGGCAAACATTCTGCGGTCTGCATGACCAAGCACCACCGACGGATCTCAACAGAAATACCTCTTGGGATGATAATTGGGATTGGGTGGGGGTCATCCCAATTATCTCGGTTTAGTGCGAGAAAGTTTGAATGTTAAGATGTCCCCAATCCCCCCCCCCCCCCGACTGGAGCTTCATGGAGAACCGAATTGAATTTTGGCGTTGCCATTGTGTATGCAAGATGTATGATGAGCATACTGCACACCTTTGGAGGGCGCCATGCGAACCAATATTGAAATTGACGACGAATTGTTGGCCCAAGCGTTTTCGGTTAGCCGCTTACGAACCAAAAAAGAGCTGATTCATGAAGCCCTCAAGGAGTTTATTCGTCTTAAAAAACGTAAGGACCTCACTGAATTAGCTGGTTTTATTCAATTTCACGAAAACTATGATTATAAACAGCTCAGGGAAACGAGGGGATAAAATCATCGTCTTTAGCCGGTTTATTCAACTTGAACTGCTTCAAGGCGCTAAAGACGAGCTTGAGTGGCAACGACTCGACGAGTACCTGGCCGACCAATACTATCTTGAAGCAACGGAGAACACATGGCGGAATGCCGCGCGGCTCTATTTTGAACTCAGAAGAGCGGGCACAACGGTAAGAAGTCCGATTGACTGCTGCATCGCCTGCATCGCCATGGAGTCCCAGGCGATGCTGTTACACCGGGATCGTGATTTCGAATCGATCGCCAAAATCACGCCATTGGACAGCGAATACTTCGATCCATCGCCTGCATCGTAAGATACTTTCACAGAACCGATAGACGATATAACCGCATGCGAAAAAGACCGAGGAAGGTTAGAAACGCCCTTAAAAATTAAACTTTATTGTGAACATTATATTTTAACGGATAAAGGGACGCCCTTAAAATTTAAATTTGGTGACATAAACTTTAAATTTTAAGGGCGTTTCTTAAAACCCATAAAACCTGGGGTTCTGGGTCATCCGAAACGGCGGGCAATGACGGCCATGACGATGTGGTTATCGAAATTCTAAAAAGACGGCTCAGGCGGCCCGGCGACAACGATCAAGCACTGGGCGAAGGCGTCTGTACAAGCCAGGCAGGCGTCGCTGAAGCCACGCCATCCCTCGGGCGTAAGCGTTGGTTTTGCACGTTAGCAGGGCAACGCCGGTGCCGATGCAAATCAACCCCAGAGGAACGGGAAGGACGTAAAGCGGGATACCGACGATGATGCATAGCACCCCCGCTGTAATCCGAAGGCCGCGTCCAAATGTTTTGCGCATCGCTTTGATTGAACCTCCATCTGCGTTCCATACGCACGGCAAACGCCTATTGGAAGGATAATCGCAGGCGATTGTTCGGAGAAGATGAGCCAGGACGGCCTCCGATAATGACTGTGTCAGCGCAGAAAAACCAAAGGGGTCAAAAAACCAAAGGGGTCACCTACACATTAACATTTTATCATCGGGGATCTGATCGTGATTCAACTGAAGGGCAAGATATCTCTTTGTGACATTTTTGCGGCATAAATTACACTCTACGCCTATCATTGGTCTGTGTCGTTATCCGGTATTCGCCTGGGAATGTCTGACTCATTCCAACAGTGCCGTTTTCATTTTCACCGTGCCTTTGAATCACCTATGACTTTCGCCCCTCCTCGCACCGCACTTGCCGATGCCGCCGATGCCGCTACACCCATTTTCTAATGTTTTTTAGTGTTTGGCCGATATCCCCAATAAATTTGACATAATTCTATTTCATCCAAGACGATCGGTTTTAGTGGGGAACTGCACAGATGCCATCTCATACCATTCCCAGCGGATTATTGTTTAAGATTTTGCACTGGGTCAACACTTCTGAGATTTCGACCATTAAAAGCGTGGTCGCTAGCATCGTCGAGGTCATCAACGACCCGAACTCAAATGCCCGGGATCTAAAGAACATCGTCGAAATCGACCCGCCGTTGACGGCGCGTGTGCTGAAAATGGCCAATTCGGCCTATTACAGCCCCCGATGCCCTATCGGGGACATTCTTCAAGCGGTCATTTTTATCGGCTTCGACGCGCTTAAAGAGCTTGTCGTCAGTCAGAAGGTCTGCCTCTTATTTAAAAACACCGAAATTTTCGAAGGCTACTCAAGGACATCCTTGTGGAAACACAGCATTGCCGTAGCACTTTTGGCCAAAATGATCTGCAGGCGCGAATTTGGCGATAAGGGGCAGGTCGCTTATGTGGCCGGCCTTCTTCATGAAATCGGAATCATTATCGAAGAGCAGATGCTCCAGTCCGAATTTCACAGCACCCTTTCGTTTTCACGGGAAAAGAGGATCAATCTGTTTCAGGCCGAACAGAAATTGCTCGGCATCAACCACGCAGCCATCGGAAAGGCGGTCGTGGAGGACTGGAGTCTCCCTCCGGCGCTGGCGGCTGTCATCGGATACCATCACCACCCGGAGTCTGCACCTCTCGACCATCGCGATCTGATCGCCATCGTCTATGTGGCGGACACCATCTGCCAGCGAAACCAGATCGGGTACAGCGATGCCCCTCACACCGAGTTAGGAACATTTAACCGTTGTCTGAGGCATCTTAACATTACACAGGATTCATTGGACCTGATCCTGCCCGATGTCATCAACAGCGTCGATGAGATGGAGCGCCAGGGACTATTCTGATATGGGCACGCAATCAAAAAACATGTCTGACAAGAATCGTATCGCCTGTCTGGAGACCAGGATCCGGCACCTGTCCAATGAGCTTCGACTGACAAAAGAGGAGTATGAAACCTCGCAGCAAAGCCTGTTCGATATTTTTTCGAATATGGAGCGTCAAGTTCAGGAACGAACCCGTGATATCAAGGCATTGAAGAAGGTGCTGGAACTAAAGGGCCGTGAGCTTCAGCTCATGCTCGATTCGGCGCCGGGGATGATTTTTTATAAAGATGTCGCGCAGCGGTATATCCGCGTAAACTGGAAGTTTGCCGAATGCTTGGGCATTCCCATCCCCCAGGTGTCAGGTAAAACCCATGGCGAGCTGTTTCCAGATGGTACGGCGGAAATCCTATCGGGCGACAGCGAGGTCATTAGCACGGGCGAACCTGTTTTGAACCGCACCGGCATAGTGAAAACCGTGCAGGGCCAGATGCCTGTGCTAGTCAACATGATCCCGCACAAAGACATTGATGGCAATGTTATCGGGATAGTGGGCTTTACGACCGATCTCACCGATTTGCGGCGCGCCGAAGAGGAAAAGGAAAACCTTATATCCCGTATCGCCCGGGCGGAGAAAATGGAGTCAATCGGGACGCTGGCCGGCGGCATCGCCCACGATTTCAACAATCTGCTATTCGCCATCCAGGGCAACGTCTCCTTGATTCAGCTCGCTGTTGAAAGCAAGTCGATAGAGGCCGGGTATTTGGACAGTATTGCGGAACTGGTCCAAAGCGGCGCCAGCCTGACCCGACAACTGTTAGGTTTCGCACGCGCCGGCAAATACGAAGCCAAACCCACCGATCTGAACCGGACCGTGAAAGTCATTTTGGAAATGTTCTCAAGAACGCGAAAAGACATCACCATCCACAAGGATTTTGAGCAAGGCAACTGCATCGCAAACATCGATCGCGGACAGATAGAACAGGTGATGCTCAATATATTCGTCAACGCCTCCCATGCCATGCCCGGTGGTGGCACAATTTTTGTGTCGACCCACAAGGGGGTGCTCATCTCCGGGGATGACGCCCCCAAGGCCGCAGGCGGTCAACAATTTGTCGAAATCCGCATCCGCGACACCGGCATCGGCATAGACGAATCGACGCGAAAACGCATCTTTGAGCCGTTTTTTACAACCAAAACCCGGGGCAGAGGCACGGGGCTGGGGCTGGCATCGGCCTATGGCATCATCAAGAACCACCGTGGCCTGATCCGTGTTGAAAGCGTTCCCGGCAGTGGGTCGACGTTCGCCGTCTTTTTGCCGGAAAGCGAGGTGACCGAATGCGCCGGGGAAGCGGCACAAATAAGGGGCGTCGTGTCCGGCAGTGGGAGGATTTTGCTGGTGGACGATGAAGCCTCGGTCCGGGAGGTGGCAGAGGCGATGATCAAACAGCTCGGTTACAGCGTACAGGCAGTAAAAGACGGTAAAGAGGCGCTAAGAATCTATCAACTGGAAAGCGGTAATTTCGACTTGATAATTTTAGACATGATCATGCCGGGGATGAGTGGCAACGATGTGTACAAGGCGATAAAGGCCATCAATCCGAGCGCACGGGTGTTGCTTTCCAGCGGCTACAGCCTGGACTCTCAGGCCCAGGACATCATGGCACAAGGCTGCGGTGGATTCATCCAAAAGCCCTTTGATCTGAGCAG
>JBDRRP010000010.1:0-6874 GCA_043825735.1 Pseudomonadota bacterium
TTCGGCCGGCAGCAGATCCGAGCGGCATATTAGCGGTGAGATCAAAACGCAGATACACTGCAGGCGCCCCTAAGTCTTTCGGTCCGCAGACGTAATTGGCTGTTTTCTTAGTTGCTTTTCACTCGACCCCTCGACCCCTTGCCGCTGTTAAGCCGTATCGGCGCAACCCTCGGACCCTATTCATCGACCAACTCTTTGGGAGATGATCCAATATTTAATATGTGACCCCATTTTCCCATTTCAGTTTGCCGGTGTGTGTCCTATTCAATCTCGAGCGATGCAATCGATCGCCAAGGCAGGGTTTGAATGCCGTTTCGTTTCCCTTCCACATCACCACCGTAAACCAGAAAGCAGTTTCTCGTCTGGTTGTAAAATTTTCTGTAGTAGTTTAGCCCCCTGAAGAGGTCGCTGGCCAGCGTTTTGGTGGATTTCACCTCCACCATGTCAAGGTATGCCCCATACTCGAGAAGGATATCCACTTCGTGGCCTTTGCTGTCGCGAAGAAAATACAGGTTGTCGGTCTTTCCATGGTTGAACCGTTTTTTCAGAAACTCCGAAACGATCAGGTTCTCAAACAATTCACCCCGCAGCGGATGCGCACGCACATGGTCCGGATTCTGAATCCCCAGCAAAAACGAGGCCAGCCCACTATCGATGAAATAAAGCTTGGGCGCTTTTATCAGCCGCTTCCCCATGTTTTTATAATAGGGAGGAAGCAGCTTGACGATGTAGCTCGCCTCTAAAATGGACAGCCAGCTTTTGATCGTGTTGTGATTGACGCCGCAGTCATTACCCAACGATGACAGGTTCAGGATTTGCCCACACCGCGTGGCACAGATCTTCAGAAATGTTTCAAATCGGGTCAAATCCTTGATGTTGATCAACTGCCGCAAATCCCTTTCAATATACGTATTGAAATAAAAGGAGAGCGCCTCCGTAGGATTGAGCTGTTGGTCATAGATACGTGGATAACAGCCAGTGTAAAGCAGCTCGTCGATGGATTTGATGGGTTGCTCCGTGAGGATCTCACCCATGGAAAATGGCAGCAGCCGCGCGATTGCGGTCCTGCCTGCAAGAGACTGGCTGATGGTGTCAAGTAGTTCGAAATTCTGACTGCCCGTGATAATGAATTGGCCGGGCGCTTGGACCTCATCCACAATCACCTGAATGTAGGAAAGCAGTTCAGGGGCACGCTGAATTTCGTCCAGCACCGCGCCTCGTGGAAACCTGGCCAGAAATCCCTTAGGATCGGAAGAGGCATAACTGCGCTCTTCGATGCTTTCAAGGGACACATAAGGGACTTCCGGAAAAAGCATTCGACAAAGGGTGGTCTTTCCCGACTGGCGTGGGCCGGTGATGGTGACAACCGGATATTGCTGGGCATACTGAAGAATTTTAGGGGAAATGATTCGGGGGATCATGGGTTCCATTATACAATTCTGCACAATTTGTCAATCCACATTACAATCCGTGCCATATATTTCCCTTTTCCGAGACACACAACGTGGTTGCCAACCAGAAACCCGTGCGCGGGGTCAGGTGTTTTAGAATGTTTTATTGACGTTATAACGTCACGACGCTATAATGTCTTGAAAATAGGAGGTGGCATTATGGCAACACCAGCCAAACGAGCGACAATTTATTTAGATCCGAGCATTCATAAGGCACTGAAATTGAAGTCAGTTGAAACATCTAGATCTATTTCCGATCTTGTCAATTCAGCTGTCAGGGAAGCTCTCGCCGAGGATGCAGAGGATTTTGCAGCTTTTGATGAGAGAGCCGGCGAAACCCTGATCTCGTACGATGAAATGGTAAAGAGGCTGAAAAAAGATGGCCGAATATGAAATTTATTTTCGGGAATCGGTTTGGAAGGATTTCAAAAGAATCCCTAAAAAGGATCTTCAGAGTATTCTTAAAAGGATAAATGACTTATCTGAAGACCCACGCCCTTTTAGATGTGAGAAATTAACCGGACTTGATCGCTATCGGTTGCGTCATGGAAATTACCGTATTGTATATTCGATCCAGGACAAAGCGTTGACGCTCTGGATTGTGAAGGTTGGTCATCGAAAAAATGTATACCGCTGAAGCGAACATGCGTGTGCAATGGGCCTGCGAAAAATCAAAAAAGGCATTCGCGCCGTGTCCGCGCTAATGCCTTTTTTCTTCAGTGGTGCCGGGGGCGGGAATCGAACCCGCATGATCATAAGATCGCTGGATTTTGAGACCTCCGAAAAGCTCTCGCGGATTTCTCGAATTTTCAACAGCTTGTAATTGCGGGCATTTTTCGCCTTGTTTTTGGATTTATTTGGCTAAAACTGTAAAAGATTGACCTTGACGGGCACAAAATGGGCACAGTAGAGGCGCTGGATTAACACTCCAGCGCCCTTCACTTTTGGTCATTTTTCCAGCATAGTTCCCAGGCCCATGGGCACAGTCACCTGCCGGGGTACCCCCTGCCATGTAATCCGGCCTGAAAAAATCACGCCACTGTTCCAATCAGTTCAAAAATGAAAGTGTGTGTGTCCGGTACGCTGTAATGGGCCGTTACGAAGTGACTATTCTGTCCGACCTTAGAAATAATCTCAATACCCCGCCCTCACGTTGATCCGCACACGCCCTGTAATCAGCCCGCCGCCATCAAAACAATCTCCAGGCAATGGCAAATCATCACAGAGAAAATCGGCGCCTAGTATATTGCGCCATAACTGGTTAGAAATAATAGAGAAACTCGTCGGATAATTGGCGGAACAACACTATTTCGAGTCCCTGTTTGATTCAACCCTTTAGCGCAATCAGATTTTCCCCCAAGCCGTGTCGAAACAGCTCAAGCCGCGGATTACCCTGCACCACTCCAACACCAAAGGCGGACAACTCGAACGGAAATAAAGCTCCGTGTACTGCGATTTGTTGGAGAGGCATGCTGGATTCCGTTTGGGAATGTAACAGGGCTTCAACGAGCCATGCTGTCTCCGTGTTGTTTCGGGTTTTCATGGTATGGCCCTTTGTGTAAGTCCCAACCTTTGCCCCCTGCTGGAGCGCGCCGCCTTCAAAAAAGGTGCTCAGGTTATATCGAACGGAGCGGTGAACGAAATGACGATCTCCAAAACGTTCCCGGAGCCTGACATTGACTTCACCAGCCTGGGCTTCGCCCTGGACTCGGAGCAGCCGGCCGGTTGACTCGGCAACAGCTCCAATAAAGGGATAAGCGGCGATGCACATGCCCCAGTTTAACAAAAAGGCGCTGTCGGCATCGGGACGCACGCGGAACATCTCCAATGCGGCGTCGCGGAGACCGGTGCAATAATTCGGGGGATCAAGCCAAACCCGGTTCAGGTAGACAAAAACTTTTCGTATCGTCTCTTTGCCTTGGTTATCCTCGGCAATCTTAGCTTTAAGCTGCGTCTCGATTTCCGCTGGCGAAATTTCGGCGGCTGCAAGCCGTAGCGTTTCCGTTAGCCATGAGGCCCGGACCTTTCGGTTGAAACCGATATCAAATTTGCGTCGGATGGCCATGTCAGTAGAGCGCCCTCCTGCGCACAATTTCAACAAAAGGGACCATAACTTCGTCCATGCTGTCTCCACCGTGGCAGACGATGGTCAGCCCATTCTGGCTGAATGCCTTTCCAGGCGGTGAAAGCAGACAGTGGAAGTCTTTGGGCAAAGCTTGGTGGTCCCATGGTATGGTCTCTGGAAAGCTGGCCATGGCTGCAGATCGCAGTCTTGGTTCAGAGTATATCCTGCACCGCTCACCACGCTTCTCGCTCAGTGTGCCGTCCTTTAGTGCCCCGGCTCCCTGGACCGTCACGTTACCGTGATCGGCAGATATCACCACAGTGAAATCATCAGTCAACAGCCGTTGGATCAATTCAGCAAGAAACCCCTCTTGTCCCCATGCTTTCACTTGAGAGGCCATGCCCGCGGCACCGACTTGAATGCCGTGCATGATCCGGTCAACCTTGTAGATCGTACATCCCAAAACCCGGGTCCGATGGCTTATTTGAGCATCGAGATTGGCAATATCACCAGTGTTTCCGTGGCAAGCCCAAAAACCGACCTCATCCAACTGTAAACCTCGGTTTGACCAGAATTGCCGCCAGCCGTATTCATCCCGGTCAGTCCGGTAAATGGAATCTGTGAAATAAGCGGGAATTTTCCCCGAAAATGCGGCCTGTCGGGAAACTGGCGTAATGGTCGGTATCCATGCCATGAGGATGTTTTCCTGCATGGTGGCACCTTGCAACGAATCTGTCATTTCCTCTTTGAGAAGCAACCATTGATCGACAGCGAGACCGTCCACCAAAATGAAAGCAGCTCTGGAGGCTTCCTTTTCACTCAACAGGTGTGCCAGGTAGCCGGGAATGTGATGCACCATAACGGGTGTGACCGCCGGGTAGTTATAAATGCCACGGTAGGTTGATGCCAGCCAATTGGAAAACCGGGCATTCACCGCCTCGATCAATTCAGCGTACCGACTGCCATGGGTCGGTTTGAGAGCCGGTAGGTTTTCATTCCAGACGCGCTGCATCTGGCCATACTGCTGAGCAAATGCAAGCCAAGTTGAAACGCCGGCATCGTCCGCCGGCAAGTTCTCTTGGACAGCGTTGCAAATATCGTCAAACCGAAGGCCTCTTTCAGCTTCTTCTGTATTCTGCATACCCACCTTTACCCAGGGCCTTGCCTTTACCGCCGAGGCAACCCATTCGATGGGACTCAGGATACCCTCGTTAAACAGGTTGTCCATGTAAACGCGAATATCATCGTGTTCGAATGGCAACTTCAGGATGCCGGGGAATTTCATGGTTCCCGGCTCAGCAACGCAATTCTTGTTCTCATCAGCAAGGGAGAAGATAAACAGCCGCCAACGCTCCTGTAAAAAATCCCAGAATGCCCCTCGGTCGGTGACAATTGCCTTCAAGGGCCAATCTTTGAATCGCCCTGTCTTTTCAAGAGTACTCAAAAAATAAGCATCCAGAAGCAGCGGGACGTGTTGCTTGCGGTAGTGGCGCTGAAGGAGCAAGCGCAGCAGATCACTTTCGGTTTTTATGACTTCTGGCACGGTCTCAAAAACATGCTTAAGGATGAACTCACGTGTCATTGCGTCACCCAGCGGCTGCTTTGCGTAACGGCTGTGTGAGCGATACAGGGCATCGAAATAGATGCGGTTAAGTTTGGATACAACCGTGTAAGAAAGATTCGGAAAAACATCCTGAAGGTGGAATGTCAATTCCCGGGCACTCTGGAGCAGGTCTGCCGGCAATTTGTCAAAATCCTGGATATCGGGATGAAATACGACCACAAGCTCCCGGTTCTCCCCGTTATCCCATGCCTCTCGAAACTGCGATTCATATGTGAACCGAAAAGCGATGGCGTCTTCGAAATAGAGGACCGTGAACCCTCGGGATGAAAGTTCGCGGAAAATTCTGTCGTCGCGAAACATTTCATCCGGATCAGCCACCACCGTAATGCGTGATATGCCAAGGACGAAAGGCTTTAATAGGTGATCACGCCAATTGTGCATGTCAGTTGATCCTCAAGATAGTGAGGGGAACCAACTCAGGTAATACCTGCTTCTTTTTTTCATAATCCTGTTGCCAAGCGTTTTGTTCGGCGGCGAGCAAGCGGAGCCGGTGGTTCCGGACCTCTGGAAGCCCGATTTCCGAAAGGAGCTTGCGGCGGGCACGAAAGCTGTATTCCGCTTTGTCGTTTTCCAGGTTCAATTGTGCCAAATGCCGCTGCCTGAGTTGCATAAATACCTCACGTCCCTGTTCCATGGCAGCCGCCTTGGAAGCACGAAAAGCCTCTTGGTCTTCGCCGCCAGTGACAGCGCCGTTGACCTGCCATCGATTGATATTGAGCTCCTCCCAAAGATACCGAGCTGTTGGCTGCAGCACGCGTCCATCATCATGAACAAATACAGGCAGTATGCGTTGGCGGCGCCGGTCAGAGGTAAGCATTCCGATCTTCCAAAGTGACCAAAAGCCGTTAATTTCATCGGGAATACCGTCAAGGGTGATACATTCGATGGGACATCCGGTAGCCTGGCGGGGCAAGCGGGTAATCACCCCTCGGACTCTCGGGTGTTCGAGCGATAGCAGTTCAACGCCAGCGGGCAAGTTCCATTGGCGCCCTGGGAAGGCGACCAAATGTGTATCCTGCTCATTCGGCCATCGAATCTGGAACGCAGCGCCATCATGTTTGAGTGACCCACCATGAGCATCGAGGTAATTCGATGTCATCGTTTCGATCCACTCCCCAATGGGCAAGTGCTGCGTCTTCATTGCGTCGGCTGTGTCCAAGGCAACCGGATCGTCGAACAAGGACTGTTGTGCCCGAGCGCGTGAAGCCTCCTCCTTAACAGTGGCCACCGCCCTTCGCACTTCATCGCTTATATGATCGGGATGAAGCAGGGCTTCCAGATAAAGTTTGTCGAAAATCGCGCCGGCTTCAATGGTGTCGAGTACATCGCCGGTTTTATCGACGCCAAACTCATCCAGAATGATAGAGAGCTTTTCCTCCAGGACCTCTTGGACGCGGCATTCTATGGTATCTTCCAATACAAAATTCATGTCCCGAACGATCTTCGTCTGGCCGATGCGATCTACACGACCGATGCGTTGTTCCAGCCGCATAGGGTTCCAGGGGAGATCGTAGTTGATGACAACGTGACAGAACTGGAGATTGAGGCCCTCCCCGCCGGCATCCGTGGAAATAAGGATACGGACGTCTTGAGCAAAGCGATCCTGGACATGGTTGCGCTGGTCCATGTCCATGCTCCCATTCAGGCAGACTACCGAAAAACCTCTTACTGCCAAAAATTCGGCCAGCATCTCCTGCGTTGGAATGAATTCGGTAAATATGAGGATTTTCAGGT
>JBDRRP010000011.1:0-86541 GCA_043825735.1 Pseudomonadota bacterium
GTTTTTATAAATGGATAGAGTCTGCTTGCCCAGCACCTCCTTTTTCGAATAACCGAAAAGATCTAATAAAGCTGGATTGCAGTCGATGATCGTTCTGTTGGTATCGGCCACCAATATGGCATCTCGGATGCTATTGAAAAGTGTTCGGTAGCGTGCTTCGCTCCTATTAATGTTTTGCTGTGCAAATTTTGCTTGATTTATAGTCCAAAAGGCCACCAGGAGCGATATGAGGATACCAACTATTAAAAAAGAGATAGTAGTCAAATTCAGCCTTGAATGCACTTTTTCGGATTTGAGCGTAAATTCTGATGCCTTATTTCTCGCGTAGTTCGTCAGACCAAGCATTTTCTCTTCTAACCGGGCAACATGATCGGCGCCTTTACTAATCGTTATGTTGGCTGCATTTTCTCTTTGGTTATTGTGGACCAACTCGATAACTTCATTTCTAATCAACCGCCACTTGTCGAATAGATTCCTGGCCGAGGTTTCAAGGGATTTGCCTTCTTCACCCAAAATATTATTTTTAATAATATTGAGATTCCGGTACACTTGTTTCTCTATACCCCAGCCTCTCAGCCACGCGAACGCCGCCCGGCGGACTGCTGGACAAGGTGATCAGTTATGCGCTGAATCAATGGCCGCGGCTAAACGTCTACCTGAAAGGCGGGCGCCTGCGGCCCGATAATAACCAGGCGGAAAATGCCATTCGACACGGTTTTCAGCTGTCAGGAATATTGCAGGGGCATAGGCATTGTCTGCTGGTCATTCAACTATATTTGAAAGGATTACTTACGAGGAATGCTTGTCGAAAAGGACTGTATCAAACCGTCAAAGATTGGATTGGTATAGTTGATTTTTCCAGGGCAATGGAAAATTGCGCATAGGATAATATGCATTATTATGATTAATCGTCATATAAGTCCATTTCGGGATACAGTTTTTTGGCGCATTCCGGACAAATACTGTGACTGAAGTCTGCTTCTGAGTGATCACGAATATATGTTTCAATTTGATTCCAATATCCAGCATCATCACGTATTTTTTTGCATGATGCACATATGGGTAAAAGCCCGCTTAAAGATTTAACCTTGGCTAATGCGTGTTGTAATTCTTGAATAAGAATCTCTCTTTCTGCCTCAGATCGCTTACGTTCAGAGATGTCACGAGCTACACCAATAATTTCAATCGGATATCCCCTCTCATCCGACATTAAATTGACGTGAATTTCTACAGGCACAATGCGCCCGTCCTTATGAACCGCTTCAATTTCCATGATCTCGGGATTACGCCTGTCGTCTGTAAGGGCATTTGTCAATTTTTCTAGTTGTTTCATATATGACTCTGGGGTCACCGTATCTTTCGCTTTCAAAGAAAGTATCTCATCAATCGAATAGCCAAACAATTTTTCAGCAGAAGGGCTTGCATATGTATATTGTTCGCTTTCTATATTAATCTTATAGATAACATCAGCGGAATTTTCGGCAAGAAGTTTAAATTTCTCTTCACTTTCCCGGAGTGCCTTTTCTACCTGCTTTCGTATTGTGATATCCCGAGAAACACCATACATACCTATAATTGATCCGGATTGATCCCTGATCGCTTTTACAATATTTTCAAGCCACACAATGGAACCATCACGATGGTAATATTCGACTTCTATGGTAACGAATCGGTCTTTATCTTCATCTGGAAGAGCATCCCTTTGGAACTCTTCCAGATACATGGTTGTAATCCTCTCAATGGACTCCGGTGTGACCATCTCATCCAGTTTTTGCTGTTTACGCTCTTCAGGCGTAAAACCCAGCACCTTCTCAATTGATGGGCTCACGTAGGTGGCATTTAAATCCATATCAAGCGTCCAGACAATATCACCCATGTTTTCAGCCAGAAACTTGAATTTTTCCTCGCTCTTGCGAAGTTTGTCGGTGGATAGCTTGCGTTCCGTGATGTCGGAGATAACCCCGAATCCCCCAAGGTATTTGCCTTCTGAATCATACGAAGGATTTGGGGAACACACTACAAACAGTTTTGTTCCGTCAGAGCGTATCAACTCTAATTCGTACGAACCGGTTTTCCCCCGCTTACGGTTGGAAAGCTCTTCTTTAGCTTTGAGTAGAGATTCAGAGCTAACAAGCCCAAGGAAAGGATTGCCTATTAGTTTCTCGCGATTATAGCCGGATATTTCGGTGAAGCGTTCATTAACAAATGTTATCCGCCACTCCGCGTCAACCTCTATCAATCCTTCTTGCATGGTATTGATAAGCGTTCGAAAACGTTGTTCACTTTCTATAAGCGCCTTTTCAGAATTTTTCCGAGAGCTAATATCTTCGACAATGGCAATTGCTGTTAGTTTTTCATCACTGAGTTGCAGCGGCGCATAACTTATCTGACAATCAAAGATTGATCTGTCTTTTCGGATCCATTGAGACTCAATTGTGGCATAGGGAGCCTTTTGTATAGCACTTTCTAACTTTTCACCGGCCAAATGAAGATCGCGAATATCGTAGTATAGCACTTCGATATCTTGCCCCTCAAGTTCACCTGGCAAGTATCCTAACATTTGGCTCATTGACGTATTGTGCCAGTCCAACTCACGCCCCTTTATCAATCCGATCCCCAAGGGCGACGTATTCAAAATAGTGCGCAAAGTGTTTTCTGATCTTGAAAGCTCTACCGTTCGCACATCAATAAGTTGTCGCAGCCTGAGGTTCCAAAACCAGATTAGCACTGATGCTACAAAAATAAACCCGGCCAAAACAATAAAATATGGGAAGAATCGTTGTATCCAGGAGGGAAGCGGAGAGTAGCGAGTTCCTATCCATTTTTTATTGATTTGATCAAGCACACCGTTTATTTTTGCCCTTTCAATTCCTTTGTTTAGGATGCCGATAAGTATAGGATCTGGGCCCTTGGTCGCCATGCAGTTTTGGCCAATATACAGTGGATCTCCGACCTTTTTTATTCGTTCAGTAAGATGATTTGCGAAAATGTGATACAAAACAATCTGTTCGTCACCGATGAGGGCATCGGCTTTTCCTGCAATAACTAAGTCTGTGGCTTCCGCAAAATTTTTCGTATAAACATATTTGCAGGATATATTTTTAGACTCCAGGAATTCTTTGGCATAATCACCGGATTGCATGGCGATTGTCTTGCCATTAAGATCATCTGTTTTTTTTATATCCAGTCGTTCGACTACCACGAATATCGAAGCCGGGACCTCAAATATCACTTTCGTGAAATCAAATAACTCGTCGCGCTTTTTACTGAAAAAAAGGCTTGTAATAATATCAGCTTTCCCTGTTAAGATCGCATCTTGTGCCTGTTTGAAGGAGGTGTCAGTAAAATGCACCTTAAATCCAAATTCAGTGCCAATCCAGCGTACCAGATCAATACACATACCGGTGTGGTCTCCGTCGGAACCAACGAATTCAAACGGAGGATATTGTGTTTGACTGACAAAAACAATGCTACTCTTTTTCAAAATATATTCTTCTTCAGCAATTGAAAGCTCTGCAGCATCCACCGGTGCTATCTGTTGGGAGAGGCAAGCTAATATGCCAATAAGCAAATGAATGCTAAAATAGGAAATGTAGCGTCCTGCCTTCATAATGCGAGCCCTTTTCCGTTGCAGTAATGAGCCGACAAACATGTATTCCTGTAGGTGAATGTTTTGTTATGATAATTGTTAGATACGGTCATGTGGCGATACGAAGTTCCTGCATATACGAGGTTTCTAAATTCAAGGATTATCATTGAGTGCCTTACGTTTCAAGGATTTATAGTATTCGTAACAGCGTTAGGTCCAGACCAAGGTTGATCGAGGCCAATTCGAGAGGGTATTTCAAGATACACCAGAGGGGTTAGTGGGTGCAACCGCCAACCGAGCACAGCAACAAGGATTTATAGCGGAATGACGAAGATAACCCTTTGCCGAGCGGCTCCACAGATGGACCTCAGAATATTTGCCATGTTCCTCTTTCAATCTGATGCACCGCCGATTGCAGAATGATGTACGCATTGTTCAGGTTAACGCCCCAGCTTCAGTGGCGAGGAAACATCGACCATCTGAAAAACGAGCATCCTTAGAAATTGTTTTCACGCAAATGACGGTGTTGCCATCTCAGGTGGGTTCAGGAGCCGGCCATGATCGCCCACCATTACAATGCCCGACCATCCCTGTCGCAGGATGCGTATTGCAGATATACGGTGTTTTTATTTGAGGTTGGATCCATCGGAATGTCTTGACATTGTCGGGCTATTCAAATAGCGTCGATGCATATCACATTAAGGAGTCGATATGTCATCAAAGCAAACAACACGTAGCGAAAAGCTTGACTTAAGGCTCACACCTGATGCCAAATCAGCCCTTAAAGCAGCCGCAGGCATCGCGCATCGCTCGGTGAGTGAATTTGTGTTGGAAAGCGCGTTAGCAAAAGCCAACGAGACTTTGGCCCAACGGCAGACTTTCGGTTTGGATGCACAACTCTGGACTGCGTTTATGGCTGCCCTGGATGCCCCTCCCAGAGATCTTCCGCGCATGAAACGCCTGCTAAAGGAATCCAGTTTTTTTGATGCCGATCCCGACCGATGAACAATACCCGCTGCATTGAAAAACTTCGCAGGGACCATCGTACTGAAGACTTCGATTGCGGCCGCGTTGAGTTGAACCGGTATCTGATCCGTTATGCCTGGCCTAACCAGCAAGCGGCCGCGGCACGAACCTATGTCGGCTTGGCCGGGAGCCAGATCGTTGGATTTTACACACTTGTTGTAGGTGAAGTAAAACAGGACCAAGCGCCGGACAGAATAATAAAGGGGCTGGCAAAGCACCCTGTGCCGATAATGCTTCTGGCGAGATTGGCAGTGGATCGACGTTGGCAGGAATATGGTGTGGGCAAAGCGCTTTTAAAGGATGCCATGCTGCGCACCCTGCAAGCCGCCGACATTGCCGGGATCCGTTGCATCGCAGTACACGCCAAAAATGATCAAGCCAAAGCCTTCTACCAGCACTTTGATTTCATTCCATCTCCGACGGATCCCCTGCATCTCTTCATTTTATTGAAAGATGTGAAACGGATGATGTCCGGATAGTATTTTGCTATAATACAACACATTTTCTGTCATTCGGATCAGTCTGAGGGGATCTTTCCTTGGTGCCGGCCACTTTCAGCGCGCCGGTGCGGCTGTTAGTCTGTAAGCATTTCATGAACTACGGGGATGAATTAAATTTTGGATTGTCGCTATTAAATGCCATCGATCAGCTCCCCCACCCGCTCGGCCAGATACAGCGGGACTGAGAGCAGCCGGTATTTCACCGATTGCCCCAAAGTTGTTTTGATATCGAGGTCCTCCACCGTCGGCGGGTTGGCATCGAGGCGAACGGCAAGGCTCAGCGATTTTTCGGCCATGAATTGATGCAACGATTTCATTCGTCCCGCGGCGCCTGATTTGACTTCCACGGGAACAATGGCATTGCCGTGTTGAAGAACATAGTCGATTTCACCCAGTCGCCCCCCTGTCCTTTGCCAGTAAAAAAGTTGCGGGTCCGCAACCGATGCCTGCGCGGATCGCAATTGTTGACCGACAAACTGTTCGGCGAGCCCTCCTTTATTGACCAGAACCGCTGCTTCCGTCTTAAGGGGTTTTGCCGACGACAAGCCCAGCTGCGCCGAAATTAAACCGATATCCACCATCAGTGCCTTGAAAAACTTTTCATTGGATTGTGCGCCCAAGGGGAAGACCGTCGCCGGTTGTGTGTGCGACCATGGAACAGACTTTGGCTTGAAAGAGCAGCCTAAAGGATTTTTTGATGGCAGTCGTCCATTAATCGTTGCATGAATCATTGCCGTGAACTATATTTCAAATATCTGAACCATTGTTTGGTTCAAACAAATGCATGGGAGGCGATCACCATGAAATCGATGACGATCCACGGCATCGACAAGCAGCTCGCCGATATGATCAAAGCCAGGGCGGTAGCCGAAGGGCTGAGTATCAACAGGACGATCAAACAAATTCTTGAAACCGCCCTGGGCATCAAGCCCCGGCCGCAGGATCAAAACATCGACGATTTCAAAGAGTTTTGCGGCGTCTGGGGCGAGGCGGATCTGAAGGCGTTCAAAGAGCGGACCGCCGACACCCGGGCTGTAAACCCGGAGGATTGGCGATGAAACAGATTATCCTCGACACGAATGCCTATACTGGGTTGCTGGCCGGCGATGAACGGATATTGAGCGCCGCTGCTTCCGCTGAGGTGGTTTTTATGTCGATCTTCGTCCTGGGGGAATTGCATGCAGGTTTTCTGGGCGGCTCGAAACAGCGAGAAAACCTGGACATCTTGAAACGTTTTTTGACCAAACCCTCCGTAAAAATTCTGAACGCCACGGCTGAAACCGCCGAGGTGTTCGGGGCACTCAAAAATAGGCTCAAGCAGGCGGGCACACCATTGCCGATCAATGATGTCTGGATCGCCGCCCACGGCATCGAAACCGGATCGGTGATTGTCACCCAGGATCAACATTTCCGGAAAATAGCGGGGATTCGGCTCTGGGACGGGGTCTAAGCGTTATTCGATGCCCGTGATGAGTAAACGAGAACGGGTACCGCTGCTACATCAGATATTCGAGCCCCAGTGCGCGAACGGTCTTGAATATGAACCGCTGTTTCCTTGCCGGGCCCGATTTTTTCGTGTCGGCCGCCATGAGCGCCTGTCGCATCTTCAGCCATTCCGGCGTCCCCCAGCGGTATGATGTGGATTTCAGCGATTCAAATATCTTGAGAAGATCCTGGCGCAATTCCGGACTCTTGACGACAAATCCCATCTCGTTATTGTACAGGTTCGACCGGTAGTCGAAATTGCTGGTGCCGATAAAGGCGAGATTTTCTCCCAGGATGAATTTCGCGTGCAGTTTCCCGTAATGGGTATTGCCTTCGCCCAGCAGGATCGAATCCAGCCTGCCGGTTTGATAGATGGCGATCTGCGGGTGGTCGATCAGCTGCCTCCATTCGTCGCTTTCCACGATCTTCGGATTGAACTCGCCCTTTTCGATGTCCCCCTGCCAGGCCGCCGTCAGTTCCGGCGTCAACAGGAACCTGGGCACCATGTCCATATCGATGATGGATTGCGTAAAGAAGTTGTCGCTGGTCATCACCGAGTTGGTAATGACCTCGACCTTCAGATCCGGGTTGTCTTTGAGCGCCTTGAGCAGATTTTTTGCACCGTCATAAACGACCTCACCGGCCTTGTTTTTATACAGGCCCGAAAACAAATAGGGGGAAACGATGCGGAAGGTGCCGCTGACGCGGCCTTCGGTCAGCGATTTTTCGGTTATCTTGTTGAACAGGTACAGGATCGAGTTCGGATTGCTCTCCACGTTCTCTATCACGCGCGTGGTCACATCCGCACTGGTCAGATTGTGCAGTTGATGGGCCAGCCGTGCGTCCGCGCTGCGGAAACCCTCGCTCATAAAGACCGGCATGTTGTCGTAGTACGTTTTCAGATCCGGGACCTGTTTCAAAAATGCCAGGCGCTCCTGCGCTTTCCGGCGCTCCCGTTGGTAGGTGGCCTCATGCGCCCCATACCGGCTCGAAGTATTGCCCTGCCCCTTGACAGGATAGAGGCGCCGGTTGCCTTTGTGTAAAAACAACAGGTCGTAATACAGTTCGGTGACCCTGCCCACGGTGATCCCGGTTTCAGCCGACGGATCCGCCCGGAGCAATATCTCCATATCCCGAAAGGCGGTCGGATCCTTGGAGCCGTCTTCCTTGAGACCGTAGTAATCAAGGGAAATGTTGCGCCCGCCGGTCATCACCGCGGCCAGTTCGGGAAACATGCCGTCCACGACGAGCAGTTTGTCGTGAGAGCGCCGATTGAACTGAAATTTGGTCATTGCGTTGAAAATAACCGTCTGAACGCGGGCCCGCTTCGTCGTCACCTGGCCCTGTTCGTTGCGCATGAATCCGGCCTCGTCCGCGCAGGTTTCGAGCGCGCGCAGTTCATCATGGTTGGGATGAAACGACCCCAGGGAATCTACCATGACCCGAACGTCCACGCCGCGTTTTACGGCATTGCACATTGCGCCCAGCATGGCGTACCCGACCGGGTCGTGGGCAAAGATGTAATACATCACATCAACCGTGTGCTCGGCATGCTCGATCAGCCACAGCTTTGCCGCAAGGGACGTGAGGGCTTCCTCGTAGCTCGGGCCGATGACTTTGGCGCGGGATTGATTGATGGGCACCTTGGCGTCTTCCGAGAGCTTGATGGGATCGATGGTCAACTTTTCCGGGGCTACCCAGGTCCGGCTTTCATACAGTTTGTTGATCGCCGCGTCGTCGACGGCGCCCGCCGGCGGGCAATCCGACAAGTTTCCGGTGCCGCTAGCGCATTCATTTGTCCGGTGCACTGCGCATGATGCCATGAAGGCGAACATGAGCACCATGAGAACGCGTGAATATTTCATCGCTTGCTCCTATTCAATGTTTGCCTTTTTTTGATCGGAAATTGCTTACTCGAACGATTCACCATAAACCCTTTTACGATTCAGGGAAATACACCGTTTAAATTCGTCCGGAACTATCTACCATATCCAAGGCGCACCGCCCCGTCAGCAATAAATCTGCGGGAAGGCGCTTTGCATCGCCTCTGTTCAAAAGGCGCGGCCTCGGCACGGTATCCGTTGCCCCGGCCTGGCGATACTTGATGAACGCGCCTTCCAGCGCATCCACGGGCCTGCGTGACATGACAGAGGGAGGCTATTGGCTGGCGACAATCTCCTTGACATGGCGATCCGGATAATGATAACTGAACCGGTTTTCAATAGATGGCAGTAAGGATCACCTTGCTCCGACAGCGTGTCGGGGCTTGACACCCACAAGGAGGATCTATGAGAAGGTACGAGACAATCGTTATTGTCGACCCCGATCTGTCTGAGGAGGGTCGCGGCCCCGTTTTTGACCGCGTCAAAGACATCATTCCCCAACAAGGCGGCACCCTGGTCGATATCGAAGACTGGGGGAGCAAGCGCCTTGCCTACGAAATCAAAAAGAAACAGCGCGGATTCTACACCCGTCTCGATTACTGCGGCACCGGCGCCGTGGTCGATGAGATGGAGCGGTTTTTCCGCATTGACGATCGGATCATGAAATTCATGACCATTGTCATCTCTGAAAATGCCGACCCGGAAGCACTTCTCGCCGAGAAAGCCGCTGCCGCTGCAGTTTCGCCATCGGAAAACAGCGTTGCGGAAACGGCTCCTGAAGCTGAGGCCACAGAGGCGGACACAACAGCAAACGACGAGGAGGACTAACCCATGGCTACCGCACCCAAAAGACCCGCACGTCGTAAAAAACGCGTTTTTCATCGCCGCAAGGTGTGCCGCTTCTGCGCCGACACAAGTCTGGCGATCGATTACAAGGAAACCCGCACACTGAAATATTTTATCACCGAACGGGGAAAAATCATCCCCCGCCGGATTTCAGGCACCTGCGCAAAACATCAGCGCTCGCTCACGGTGGCCATCAAACGGGCCCGTACCATTGCCTTGCTGCCGTTTGTGGGCGCCCTGGACAGGGGATAACCGCGCCCTGAAAAGGGCCTGGTTGCAAACGGAGTAGCCAACGTGCGGTCACCGGATTCATGGCACCAGGCGAAGGATGTGGCAAACGGCGTCGCCTTCACCTGCATGCTCTTTGCGCTGTCGGCGACGCTACCGGTTGCGGGAGCTGTCAGCGCGATGCTTGTCCCCCTACCGCTGATGTTTTATCGCACCAAGCGGGGACGCGGTGCCGCTGCAGCCATCGCAGTCATTGCCTTCATCGCCACGGCGATGGTCATGGGCGCTCAGGTACTGGACGCCTTTTTCCTGGGGCAGTTGCTCGTGGCCGGGCTCATTTTAGGGGAGCTGATCCAATGGCGTCTTCCCATCGAGCATACCGTGGCGCTCAACTGCCTGGGTGTGTTGGGGATCGTCGGCGCAGCGCTGGGCATATATAGTTTAAGCCAGGGGATCGGACTGGTGGCAATGGTCACCGATGCGGTTCGGGGCAGCCTTGAAGCCACACTGGTCCTGTACAAAGAAATGGGCATGAGTGCGGAGTACGTAACGCGCATCGAAGATGCCCTGGGCCAGATCACCTATGTGATTGTGCGTGTAACGCCGTCGCTGATGGTATCATCGCTGATTTTCATCTCCTGGGCCAACCTGGTCATCGCCCGGCCCCTGTTCGCCAGCCGGAATCTGCCATACCCGGATTTCGGCCGATTAAACCGGTGGGCCGCCCCGGATTTTATGGTGTGGCTGCCCATCGCATCCGGCATGGCATTGATGCTGCCGGCCAAATGGCTTAAGATCATTGGCATCAATGGTCTTTTGGTGGCAAGTGTCGTTTATTTCTTTCAGGGAATCGCCATCGTCTCGTTCTTTTTCGAGGCCAAACGCTTCCCCAAACTGTTGCGTGTGATGATATACGCCTTGATCGCGGTACAACAGATCCTGGCACTGCTGGTCATCGGCCTCGGCCTGTTCGACATGTGGCTGGACCTGAGAAAACTAAAACGCCAGTAGCACGGATCACCACCGTGTTGACCCTTGGAGGAAACCATGAAACTGATTTTGACCGAAACCATTGAATCTCTCGGCATCATCGGCAGCGAAGTCGATGTGGCAAAGGGATACGCCCGCAATTACCTGCTGCCCCAGGATAAGGCCGTGCTTGCCACTGCCGCCAACCGAAAAATGATGGAAGGCCAGCGCAAGAAATTCGATCTCCAGATCGCCAAGGAGAAAGCGTTCGCCGAAGAGATGGCCAAACGTCTGGAAGGTGTCGTCTGCACCATCCCGGCCAAGGCCGCCGATGAGCTTCGGCTCTACGGTTCCATCACCACCCGGGATATTATCGATGCGCTGGCCAAGCAGGACATCACCGTCGAAAAACGGATGGTCCTGCTCAAGGACCCCATCAAGGAACTGGGCACCCATTCGGTGTCGATCCGTGTCTACACCGGCGTGGAACCCGAAATTACCGTGGAAGTGGTTCCCGAGTAGGGATCCGCGCCCACTGGGCCGCGCCGAGCCCGAGCGGGTCGGCATCGCCATGCCGGAGAACGGCGTGGAACGCCCACTGGCGATAGCAAACGGCACCCGGATAACGGCCCGGCGCCTCCCTGTTTTTTTCAATAACCGGGGTGCGCCGGGCCGCACCCCAAGGCCGTGATCAAGCGCGTTGCGCCAGCAACGACCGTTACCGTTTCGACACCGCGCGATGCGCCGGGTTTGAAGAAACAATCAATAAACGGAGCGGGCCGGGCAGCGGCGGCTTTGAAACGCCGCGACCCGATGCTTGCAGGTGGTGTTGATGCCTGTCACCTCACAACGTCAATCCGATCCGTCACTGCATCATGTCCCGCCTCAGAGCCTTGAGGCCGAGGAATCGATCCTCAGCGCCATTCTCATCGACAACGAAGTGCTCTTCGATGTCGTCGAAGTGCTCTCTCCGGATGACTTTTACAAAACCAAAAACCGGCTCATCTTCACGGCCATCATCGAGCTGTTTTCCAAAAATGAACCGGTGGACCTGGTCACTCTCTCCAATGCGCTCCAGACCACCGGTGAGCTGAGCAATGTGGGCGGCGCCGCGTACCTTGCCGAAATGGTGGACAAGGTCCCTGCCGCGGCCAATGCCGTGCACTATGCCCGTATCGTCCATGACAAGGCATGCCTGCGGCGGCTCATCGAAAAGAGCAACGCCGTCATCAAACGCTGCTACGCCGACCAGGGCGATGTGGACGACGTGCTCAACTATGCCGAAAGCGCCATTTTCGAGATATCCGAAAACAAGATCAAGCCGGCATTTTACCCCATCGGCAAGCTCATCGAAAGCAATATCGACATGCTGGAGGAGCGCCAGGGCAACAAGGCGCTCATCACCGGCGTGCCCACCGGATACGGCAAACTCGACCACATGACCGCAGGCTTGCAGGGCTCTGACCTGGTGATCCTCGCCGCCAGGCCCAGTATGGGCAAGACCGCGCTAGCGCTTAACATCGCCCGAAACGCGGCCGTTGAAGGCCATGTTCCCACGGCCGTTTTCTCCCTCGAGATGTCCAAAGAGCAGTTGTCGCTGAGGATGCTGTGCGCTGAGGCTCGAATCGACTCGTCACGGCTGCGCAGCGGATTCTTCAGCCGGGACGACTGGGTCAAGCTCACCGACGCCGCCGGCGTCCTGAGCGAGGCGCCCATCTATATCGACGACGCCCCGGACCTTTCCGCCATGACAATCCGCGCCAAGGCCCGGCGGCTCAAGATGGACAAGGACCTTGGGCTCATCTTCATCGACTACCTCCAGCTCATGAGAGGCCAGGGGAATCAGGAGCGGCGCGATCTGGAAATCTCCGACATCTCCAGGTCACTGAAGATTCTCGCCAAGGAGCTGAACGTGCCCGTGGTGGCCTTATCGCAGCTGAACCGGAAACTGGAGGAACGCAGCGACAAACGCCCCCAGCTCTCCGATCTCCGGGAGTCCGGGGCGCTGGAGCAGGATGCCGACGTCGTGGCCTTTATCTACCGCGATGAAGTCTACAACAAGGACGAAAACAACCCCAACCGCGGCAAGGCCGAACTGATCATCGCCAAGCAGCGCAACGGCCCCGTAGGCACGGTGCCCCTCACCTTCCTCCACGCCTATACCCGATTCGAAAACCCGGTAGCCGAGGCCCTGTAGGCGGTGAACCGCCGCGCCGCATGGCAACGAGCGCCTGCCGGTCCGGCATTTTGGGGAGATACCGCGGTGGGCAGTTTAGAGCCATCGCCATAAAAATATACCATTTAAACAACGACGCCGGGTGACCATCGCTATCGCTATCGGCGGTAGAAAAATCGATACCGATATCGATCCCGACCCCGAGAGGGGCTTGCGAATGAAACGGAACATGACCACCACTGAGACACCACGCCCATGAAGCGCGTATTCGGCAATACCGAAGGATTAAAAACGCTCCAGTTGCAGCAGCTTGACCGGCTGTACCGTCGCCGGATTCCTCCCGCGCTCATTATCACCGGCGACCTGGCACGGGAGATGGCCCAGCTATCCCACGACATGCGTCGACAAGTGGGAGTCCTGGTAAACCGCCAAGGGCGCATCACCCACGTCATCGTGGGAACCCACCAGCAGATCTATCTGCCCGACACCGAAGACTACCGCGCCGCTCCGGATCGGCTGAAAGGGCTTCGCTGCATCCACACGCACCTGGACGCAGAGCCCCTCACCAAGGATGATCTCACCGACCTGGCACTGTTGCGGTTGGACCTCATGGTCGCGGCCACCGTGACGGCCGATGGCGCCCCGCACCACTTTCACGTGGCACACCTGCTGCCGGCGGCGGATGCGGCTACACCGTATTCGGTGCTTGCCCCCATGCGCGCGGACCGGTTGGACATGGACTGCCTTGCCACGATCCTGGCCATCGAGGAAGAAATGGCCCACCTTGGAGCTGCCCGTGATGCCGGGGGAACCGGTGAGAAGGCCGTCCTGGTGAGCGTAACGACGGCACCGCGAAAAATCGCCGAGGACAGTCTCAGTGAACTGCGAGAACTGGCACGATCCGGAGGCGTGGAGGTGGTGGATTCGGTGCTGCAGTCCCGGAAAAAAATCGATCCCCGATTTCTCCTGGGACAGGGTAAATTGCAGGAACTGACCATCGGGGCCATGCAGCGCGGTGCGAATCTCATCGTATTTGATCAGGAACTGAACCCTTCACAGATCCGATCCATCACCGATCTGATCACCATAAAAGTGATCGACCGCACACAGCTGATACTCGATATTTTCGCTCAGCGTGCCCGTTCACGGGAGGGCAAGCTCCAGGTTGAACTGGCTCAGCTCAAGTACCTCATGCCCCGCCTCGTTACCAAGAACACCGCCATGAGCCGGCTGACCGGTGGCATCGGCGGCCGGGGTCCTGGCGAAACAAAGCTTGAAATCAACCGACGGCGGGTCCGTGATCGCATCGGTCGCCTGGAGGATCAACTCCGAAAAGTCAGAAAACAGCGGGGACAGCAGAAGGCCAAACGGCAGAAGATCGGGCTGCCGGTGATTTCCATCATCGGGTACACCAACGCCGGCAAATCGACCCTGCTCAACACGCTGACCCACAGTGGCGTGCTGGCGGAAAATCGGCTCTTTGCCACCCTGGATCCCACCAGTCGGCGGCTCCGATTCCCCCAGGACCTCGACGTCATCATTACCGACACGGTTGGATTCATCCGCGACTTGCCCAAAGATCTCGTGAGCGCCTTCCGGGCGACGCTCGAGGAATTGGAAAGCGCCGATTTGCTCTTGCACGTCATCGATATCAGCAATCCGAGGTTCATCCAACAAATCCAATCCGTCGAGACGATCCTGACCTCCCTCGGCCTCAATAACATTGCCTGCCTGAGGGTTCTCAACAAGGCGGATCTGCTGCCAGATGCGCATGTGGCCGACCTCGTGGCACGTTATGGCGGGATTGCCGTCGCCGCCACCCACCGCGCCTCCCTTCAGCCCCTCATCAGCCGCGTCGTATCCATGATAGAACCCCTGCCGGAGCCAGGATTTACATATGGTCCCGCCGAGGATGGATTCCCGCCCGATAATGATTGACATCCCCGGAAGAAGGCGGTTACAAGGTGCGCAATATGAATGTAGAGTTGTTCAGAAACACGGGCGTCGCCGCGGCTTACGCCGGGGCCGCGTGCCTCAGACGCTATCACGGCCACCTGAAAAGCGTCACCAAAAAAGGTGCCATTGATCTGGTCACCGAAGCCGATATGGCCTCGGAGGTCGCTATCATCGACACCCTGCGAGCGGCTTTTCCCGATCATGCCATTCTTTCCGAAGAAGCCGGCGCCGTAGGCCAGACATCGACCTTCCAGTGGATTATCGACCCGCTGGACGGCACCACTAATTTTGTCCACGGACTCGGCATCTGCGGCATTTCCATTGCCCTGAGCGTGGCGGGCAGCGTGGTCTGCGGCATTGTCCTCAATCCCTTCGAAAATGAGCTTTTCACTGCTACCGCCGGCGGTGGTGCCGGCCTCAACGGCCACCCGATACGGGTCTCCGACACGTCATCCATGGCCGACAGTCTGCTGGTCACCGGATTTCCCTACAACGTGTCGGAATTGCTGCCGGAAGTCCTGAAGCGGATGGGCAACTGCCTGAGCGCCTCCATGGGCGTGCGTCGACTCGGCGCGGCAGCACTGGATCTATGCTACGTCGCTGCCGGAAGGTTCGAAGGATTCTGGGAACAGCACCTCAAACCCTGGGACACGGCAGCAGGGATGCTCATCGCCGCCGAAGCCGGGGCAACGGTCACGGATATGGCCGGTGCGCCTTACCATATTCAGTCGCCCGCCATCGTGGCCACCAACGGCCGCATTCACAAAGAACTACTCACCGCACTGACAATCGAGGAGAATGCATGATCCACGCGGCCAACCTAAAAATGGTCTTCGGCACACATTTCAGCTGTTTTGGCGAATTCGACCTTCAGGACAGGATCTGTAAGTGCTATTGCGCGCTTCGCATCCGCTGTGCCGTTGAAAAAGACCAGAGCACGCGCATGGAACTGCTGGATGATTTTATCTCGCCTGAAATGATGTATGCCATCACCCAGTAATTCGCTTTCACACAAACACGAAACGGCACCCCATTCGGAGTGCCGTTTTTATTTTTTGGTTTTTCTTCGTGCACTTCGTGGCCTTCGTGGTTCACGCGCAGTGCCGAGGGGATTTGTTTTTTCCTCGCCGAGGAAACCCGCGTTAGAATTTCCCCGATTCCAGTTTCTGGCAGAGCACATCCACCTGACGCCGAAATGATCCGTTTTGCTGGAGCTCTCGTTCTATCGTGTTGATGGAATGCATCGCGGTGGCATGGTACCGGTTAAAGCTTTTTCCGATCGTCTGCAGAGGAGAGTCAGTATAGCGCCGGGAAAGATAGATGGCAATCTGTCGGGGTTTCACGTAGCATTGTCGTCTGGATTTTGACTCTATGTCTTTGAGTGAAATCCTAAATTCCCGGCTCACCAGGTTCTTGATACTCTCGATGGAGATTTTCTCACGGGTACGGATGATGTTGCCCACGACACTGGTGGCCAGTGAAAGCTCGATGGGCAACCCTAACAACGAAGACTTGGCAATGACCCCGATGAGTCCGCTTTCCAGTTGCCGGACATCGTCGGTCAACTCAGACGCCAGATAGTTGATCACTTCCTTTGGCAGACTGGCCCCCCGCAGTGCCGCCTTGCGATTGAGTATCCTTACACGGGTCTTGAAATCGGGCGCATCAATCGTTGAGATGAGGCCGCTGCCCAGGCGGGAGCGGATTTTGTCGTCCAGTTTGGGTATCTCCACCGGAAGGTAGCAACTGGAAAAAATTATTTTTTTGTTGGCTTCCAGCAAAGAATCCAGCGTTTGGGACAACTCGATCTGGGTGCGCTCTTTGCCGCTGATATGGTGCACGTCTTCCAGCAGCAGCACGTCGCAACCATTTCGATACTTTTCCTTGAATGCATTAAAGTCATCGTGGCGAAAAGCGGTAATCATCTCGTTGGTGAAATCCTCGGCCGTGATGTAATAGACTTTTTCGCGCGGGAATTCCGTCAGGATGTGATGACCGATGGCCTGAGCCAAATGGCTTTTTCCCATACCGGTGGCCGACAGCAGGTAGAGCGTGTTCTGGCCGTTGTTGCGCTTTGAGGCCAGCGACAATGATGCGCTATAGGCAAAATCGTTGTTACCCCCCACCACGAACTGATCGAAGGTGAAATCCTTTCTCAGCAGACGCCCGCTGTGGGGCCTGATACTCATCTGGGGGAGCGCCAGCTGAAATTCATCCTGCGATTCGCAGTGCTTGCGAACCTGACCGTTGGCGATCTCGATGGCCACCCGGCAATTTCCCCCCGCAACGCGCGAGGCCTCCGCTTCAATCAACCCGCCGTAGATTTCGAGGACGCGTTTTCGAGAGAAAAAATTGGGTGATGCCATAACGAGGTGGTTGTCGTCAAAGGACAACATCTCCAGCGGTTCGATCCACATCCGGTAGCTGTGCGCCGGGATCTGTAATTTCAAGGCGGATTTAATGTCAGTCCAGAGGGATTCGATGGGCATAGGTCTCAATATCAGAAATCAGTTGTCCGAGATAATCACGGATCAGGTAAACACACAAAAAAATCAAATTGTTCAGATGATATTGCCAGGTTATCCGAGATCTCGGATCAAACGGCAGAGATGTTTCAAGAATGGTCTTCTTTTTATGCCCCCTGAAGATCCGAGTCAATCCGAATGATTGCCATATATCAGATCTTCGCCGGCAAGTTATGAACAACCTGTAATATACTGAAAACGATTATGATATTTTCCATTTTTTTATAAATCCGCTTAATTTGAGGCATTGCAGCACAGTGAGGATTTTCAACTATTTTAGCCAGATCCACATCGGTGGACTAAAAGGGAGCGACCCGTGTTTTCTCATAAATACTCTGTTTTTCTCATATTAGCTCTATTTTTTAAATTTATTAGCGGAGGATTAGCCCAAAACTGCTTCCCGGCCCGCCAATGACGGCCTGGCGCCGATAACGGGCCGGTTTACAAAGAAACTGTCCACAGATAAGATGCCGTCTTCAGACGTGATGGACATCGGCAAGGGAAAGGGGCACATGGAACACTGGATCACGGTCAGAGGGGCGCGCCAGCACAATTTAAAAGATATCCACGTATCGATTCCGAGGCACAAGCTGGTGGTCATCACCGGTTTGTCAGGCTCCGGCAAATCCTCTCTGGCCTTTGACACCCTCTATGCCGAAGGACAGCGACGGTATGTAGAATCGCTGTCCACCTACGCCCGCCAGTTTCTCGAACGGCTTGAAAAACCCGATGTCGACGCTATCGACGGGCTGTCGCCGGCCATCGCCATTGAACAAAAAAGTGCCGGGCACAACCCGCGATCCACCGTGGGCACCGTCACAGAGGTCTACGATTACCTGAGACTGCTTTATGCGCGGGTGGGCACCCCCCATTGCCATCACTGCCATCGCCCGATCACCGCCATGTCAATCACCGAGATCCTCGACACGGCCCTGAGCTGGCCTTCCGGCACCCGAATCGTGATCCTATCGCCGCTGGCAATCGATCCATCAATGGATTTCGGCCGTACTCTGCGAAAACTGAGAAAAGACGGCTTTGCCAGGATCCGGATGGACGGCGAAATTTTCCCCCTCGATCCGATGCCACCGCTGCCGGCAACGCCGCCGCCGTCGGTTGATGTTGTGGTCGATCGTCTCATTTTGAAAGACGGCATCCGCAACCGTCTGGCCGATTCTCTGGAACTTGCGCTGTCGTTATCCGGGGGCGCGGTCATCCTTCAAAAAGATGACGCGGCGGACCGGGTATTTAACGAACACGCCACCTGCCCCACTTGCGGCATGGTCGCCCCGCCCCTGTCACCGGCGGTATTTTCTTTCAACTCGCCCCACGGCGCCTGCAAACACTGTGAAGGGCTCGGCACCACCGCGGTCTTCGATGAGGAACGTATCGTTCCGGATCCTCATCTGTCCCTTCGGGACGGCGCGGTGAGCGTGTGGGCCAACCGCAGCACTGTCCGTTTCATGGATTACCTGGAAGCGGTGACAGCACATTACGGGGTCGACATTTACACGCCGTACAAGGAACTGCCGGCATCGTTTCGCCACGTTCTCATGCATGGATCGGGCAGCGATGAGGTGGCGCATTACGTGGAGCACGGCGGCCGGCGGGAGCGCACCACCAGCCCTGTGGAAGGTGTCATTTCTCAACTCCAACTGCGATACCGTGATCCTGATGCCCGGGAAGAGATCAAACGGTTTATGGCGTTCAAACCCTGCGCGGCCTGCAACGGCAGCCGGCTCAACCCTGCCAGCAGTGCGGTGAAAATCGCGGGCAAAACCATTCAAGACATTACTGCCATGACAGTGTCACGGGCCCGCACATATTTCAGAGAGCTCATTTTAGAGGGACAACAGGCGATTATTTCAGATAAAATCGTTCGTGAAATCTCGGAAAGAATTACGTTCCTGGAAAATGTCGGCCTCAATTACCTGACGCTGGACCGGGGCGCCACGACCCTGTCCGGCGGTGAATCCCAGCGTATCCGCCTGGCCACGCAGATCGGCTCGAAACTCTCCGGGGTCATGTACATACTGGATGAACCCAGCATCGGTCTGCACCAGCGGGACAACGACAGGCTGCGGGCGACGCTCGCCGGCATGCGCGATCTGGGCAATTCAGTCATTGTTGTGGAACACGACGAAGACACCATCCGAGGCGCCGATCATATTATCGAACTCGGCCCCGGCGCCGGTGTCAACGGCGGCCACGTCGTGTTCAGCGGCACTCCGGCCGAACTGATGGCCGATACGGTTTCCCTGACGGGTCGCTACCTGTCGGGCCGATTGCACATCGACACCCCTGCCCGCCGCCGCAGCGGCACCGGGCAGTCGTTGATCATCAGAGCGGCCGATGCCAACAATCTGAAAAAAATCGATGCGCTGTTTCCGCTGGGAACCTTTATCTGCGTCACCGGCGTATCCGGCTCGGGGAAATCCACACTGGTACTGGAGACCCTCTACCGGGCGCTTGCTCGGCATCTCCATCACGCCCGCCATCCGGTCGGGCGCCACGAATCCATGGAAGGCGCTGCGGGTATCGACAAAGTCATTCACATCGACCAGTCGCCCATCGGAAAAACGCCCCGGTCCAATCCCGGTACCTATACCGGCATTTTCACCCACATCCGGGAGCTGTTTTCACGCACCCCTGAATCCCGGGCCCGGGGCTACAAGTCGGGCCGCTTCAGTTTCAACATCAAGGGGGGCCGGTGCGAGGCCTGCTGCGGCGATGGTATCGTAAAAATTGAAATGCACTTTCTTCCGGATGTCTATGTCACCTGCGATGCCTGCGCAGGGCGCCGATACAACCGGGAGACGCTGGACATCCGCTACCGGGGAAAATCCATCTCCGATGTCCTGGATATGACGGTCAATCAGGCCGTGGTTTTTTTCAGCCGGGTGCCGTCGGTCATGCCGAAACTGCAGACCCTTGGGGATGTCGGCCTCGGCTACGTGCGACTGGGTCAACCGGCCACCACGCTTTCCGGAGGCGAAGCCCAGCGGGTCAAGCTGGCCCGTGAGCTCAGCCGAAAGGACACCGGAAACACGCTCTACATTCTTGACGAGCCCACCACCGGACTCCATGTGGAAGACATCCGAAAACTGCTGGAAGTGCTCAACCGCCTCGTTGATGCCGGAAACACCGTAGTGGTCATCGAACACCACATGGACGTCATCAAAACTGCGGATCATCTCATCGATCTGGGACCGGAAGGCGGGGACGCCGGCGGCTGGATCGTCGCCAGCGGCACGCCGGAAGCGGTGGCCGCCTGCCCTGAATCCCATACGGGGGTCTACCTGAAACGGGTGTTGGACGCCGTCGCTCGGTAGCCACAAAGTTTTTATACGTTATGCAATGAATGTGTTGCCTTTGCGATCTTTGCGGCTTTGCGAGAGATCCCGACTTTTTACGGATCCATCAAATTTGACAGTCCCGTAAAAAGTCTGAAATCACCACAGAGGCGCAGAGAGCGCAGAGATAACTATCTAATTATTCTGTATATCCTCTGCGGCCCTCTGCGGTCTCTGTGGTTCACAATCACTTTTTACGGTTTCATCAAATTTAGAGCCGGCAACGCTTGAGGGCGCACATTCCCCCAAAAAAAAAGGCCGTGCCGCTAATGCGGCACGGCCATTTTTTTCCCGCGGTGCTTACTTGGCGAACAGCGCGGCGATGTTGGCGGCATAAGGATGCGCGAAGATGAGGATCAGCGCAACAACCAGAGCGTAAATACACAAAGACTCGATCAGTGCCAGACCGATCAGCATGGTCACGGTCACTTTACCGGAGGATTCCGGATTGCGGGCGATACCCTCAACGGCGGCCTTCAGGCCGAGACCCTGAGCGATACCACAACCGAAGGCAGCGATGGCGATGCCGAAACCGGCAGCCGTAACACATGCGATAAAAAACTGTAATGCTTGAGCTTCCATTCCTCTATGACCTCCTTTTGAAAGTTAACAGTACGCTTCTTCCACTTGTCCCAGTCACTGCGTGAAGCGATAATCAACGCACCGGTCCCTGTCGGTGCGGGTTATCCATTGACTTTAGTGGGCGTGCTCCATGGCGCCCGAGAAGTACATGATGGAGAGCAGGAAAAACACAAATGCCTGCACAAAGGCCACGAAAATGCCCATGGCCATAATCGGCAGCGGCGCAAAGAACGCCCCGGCCAGCATGAACAGGATGCCCAGCACCAGTTCATGCCCCATCATGTTGCCGAACAGACGAAAGGAGAGCGACATGATGCGGGCCAGGTGCCCGATGACTTCGATGGGGAAGATGATCGGCGCCATCCACCAAATGGGGCCGAGAAAATGCTTGATGTATTTTACCCCGTGGTACTTGAGCCCGATCATGTGGGTGAAGATGACCACGGTGAGGGCGCACGATGCGGTCGTGTTCAGGCTGGCGGTGGGGGGGAAAAACCCCGGCAGCAGACCCGAGAGGTTGCATACAGCGATGTAGAGGAACACGGTGGCAATCAGCGGGAAAAACCATCGGCCTTCATCACCGGTGATCTCCACCATGAACTCTTCCATGCCGGAGATGACAATCTCCCAGAAATTCTGTGCTTTGCCCGGTATCATGCTCACCGTCTTGGTTGCCATGGCCCCGACAAGGATCAGAAAAAGCATCACCACCCAGGAGTAAACGACCCACGGATAGTGATGGGCAAAATTGCCAAGACCGGCCAGTTCAAACAGTTTCACGAAAAACATGTAGGGATGTTCCACCTTATACCGCCTCCTTGAAAATCAAATGTTTGATTTCACATACGGTAGCCAGCATGATGCTGGCGACCACCACGGAAAGGCCGAGAATTAATCCAAGGGGGTTCACGACCTTACCGGCGATCAGTAGAAATATGATGAAACCGCTGACAATAAACCGCAGGTAGTACTTCGCCAAAACGGCATTATGAGACGCCAGATACGGCGGCGTGAGCGATTTTTTCAGCGTTCGTGCCAGCAGATGGAAATTCACCGTCACCAGCAGCCCGCCGAAAAGGATGCCCTTGGCAAAGCCGGGGCTTGCCAGCAACCAGCCTGCCGCACTGGCAGCGACAAACAGCACCCAGTTGGCACGGGTCACGAAAGTGAGAAGGCGCTCCTGAATATGCACAGTACTGCTTTCCTGAAAGATCAATGGTAAGTTGTCTGGGTCAGAGCTTACGGCTTTTTCGGATGGCCAGCCCAATGTTTCGAAACCCGGCAATGATCCCCATCAACAGTAAGATGAGGGTCAGCCATGGCGCCGTATCAAACTTGCGATCCAAAAATACGCCGGCCCCTAAGCCGATGACCACCGACAGCGACACCTGCAAACCCAGGCTGCTGTAATACGCCCATTCGCGAAGGTCGCGCCGAGTTTCCTTCTTCATCACAGCGCCTCCGCCGTCCCCCTGAAGGGAGTGAAAAACCTCCGAGCATCTACCACAGCCCATTGCCGGAGTCAAATAAAAATGATGTGGCCGGCCGCTGTCCTGCTTCGCCGGACGCCTCATGCCCGGCCTCAGTCGAAGGCCAGATCCATGGCATCGAAAACCGGGCCATGGGTGCAGGCGTGCAAGTAGTCGTTTGCACTGTTGCGGGCCTTCACCGCGCAGCCCAGACACGCGCCGATACCGCATGCCATCAGGGTTTCCACAGAAACCTGGGTGGCGATGCCGTGGCGCTCGCCGATTCCCGCCACACAGGCCAGCATGGGCATGGGACCGCAGGCGTAGATGGCATCCGGCCGCGCCCGGGAAATATCCATTTCCACCGGATGCGTCACCAGGCACTGGTCCCCGGCACTGCCGTCGTCGGTGGTCTGAATCACGGCAACGCCGAGCGCGCAAAAGTCGTCGACACACAGCAGGTCGCTGCGGGTGCGCCCCCCCAGAAACACCTGGACTGCGGCCGGCTGCCAGACACCCCGCCGCGTGGCTTCGGCGGCCAGAAAAAACAATGGCGGAATGCCGATGCCGCCCCCCACCAGCGATACCCGCCGGTGGGTGGCGTCCACGGCAAACCCTCGGCCGGCGGGTCCCACGATGTCCACAGCATCGCCGCTGCCCAGTGCCGACATGGCCCGGGTCACCGGTCCCACGATCCGGTAGAGCAGTTCGATGCCCTTTTCTTCAGTGGCATCCAGGCGTCTGAAAATCGAAAACGGACGGCGCAACAGCGGCTGCCCGAGGCCCGGCAGATGCACCATGACAAATTGCCCGGGCGCAGCGGATGTAAAGGCCGGTCCCGTTTTCAGCCCCATGCGCCGATACATCTCACCGCAGGGGCGATTCCACTGCACGGTAACGGTTTGCTGCTGCATGGCGTCAGTCTCCTTAGTGCCCATCCAGAAAAGGCATCTTTGCCTTAGAAACCCAGCGCTGCGCGCAGGGTTCCAGGCGAAAAGCATGGCCCCCGGCGGCGTTCTCGCACCTTTTGCCATCCTCAACGTAGCTCCGCTACGCCTGCGGTGACAAAAGTGCTCGGGCCTTGCCGGGAACCACACGGTTTAATCCTGACGCCCAGCGCGCAGCGCTGGGTGTCCAAGGAAAATCTACCATTTCTGGATGGGCACCCACTAATATTGATGAATCCGTAAAAAGTGATTTTGAAGCACAGAGACCGCAGAGAATATACCAAATAATTAATAAGTTATCTCTGCGCTCTCTGTGTCCTCTGTGGTGATTTCAGACTTTTTACAATGCCATCAAAACTCAACTGTCGCAGTGAATCCCAATGTTCACCGGGCTTCAGGATCGAGCGGCGGTCTCAAAGCGATTACGGCGCCGGAGCGACCCGTAAGGCGCTCATGCCGGTATGAATAAAACAGGTTCGGATGGCATCGGGTACAGATCCCGCCGGTTTCGATGTTCTCATCCGGTACACCGGCCGCGGAAAGCTGCTCTCGGCTGATGGCCCAGAAATCAAAATGGTGCGCCCCCCGGCGATACCCCCAGAAGACCTTGGGTATTTCGCTGGCATAATTGATGAACTCGGCGCAGCAGGGGCCAAGGGACGGTCCGATTCCGGCCACCAGATCCCGGGGCCGGCAGCCGAAGTCCGTTTCCATGACCGCGACGGTGCGGCCGATGACATTGTCGATGCTGCCCCGCCATCCGGAGTGGACGTTGGCCACCACCCGGCGTTGCGGATCAAAGAGCATCACCGGTTGGCAGTCGGCCACCTGGATCAGCAGCGCCGTGTCGACCGCTGCCGTCACTGCGGCGTCAGCCTCCGGCGGCGGCCGGTGGTCTGAAACAGGATCCGCGCCGGCACCGTTGAACACGTGCACCCGGGTGCCGTGAACCTGGCGCAGCGGCGCCAGCCGCATGCCGCCTGTCCACGATTCAATGATGCGCCGGTTGGCGGCGACGCAGGCGTCTTCATCACCGCCAAAGGCCACGTTGAGGCTGTGAAACGGTGCGGGGCTGGTGCCGCCCTCGCGGGCAAACACGCCATGAACGAGTTCCGGATAGCCCGAGAGCAGGGCAAACCGGAAAACCGTCACGGACCCTGAGCGCTCGGGTATCATCGGGGCGTTTTTCCCGGTGGCAATGGGGGCTGCGCGCTGCGAATCCGGGCGATAATGCCCGTGGTGGAGACGTCCTTGACCACCGGGATTCGAACCACATCGCCGCCGTCGGCGCGGACGATATCGGCACCGACGATGTCCGCTTCGGCCCAGTCGGCGCCCTTCACCAGAACATGCGGGCGCACGGCGGCGATCAGCCGTTTGGGCGTATCCTCTGAAAACACGGTGATGAAGTCGACACAGCTCAACGCGGCCAGCACTTCGGCCCTCTGGTCTTCAGGGGTCACCGGCCGCTCCGGTCCCTTGATCCGGTGGACCGATTCATCGGCGTTCAACCCCACAACGAGGCAGTCGCCGCAGTCCCTGGCGGCGCTCAGGTAGCGGATGTGCCCGATGTGCAGCAAATCGAAACACCCGTTGGTGAACACGATGCGACTGCCTTTTTCCCGCAGGCCCTCGGCCACAGCCGCAATCCGTTCAAAAGGGATGATTTTGGGTTGCACCGGTCTCATTGGAGTCTCCGCAGCGTCCTCGCCATGCTCAGGGCGTCAACCCGCCGGGCACCGGCAGCCAGCAAGACGCCCGCACATGCCGCCATCGTCTCGCCCGTGGTGACCACATCGTCAACCACTAAAACATGTTTTCCCGCCACCACCTTCGCGTCGGCGACACTGAAGGCGCCCTTCATGTTTCGCCGGCGCCGATCCCTGTCAAGCCCGGTCTGGGAGGGCGTATCACGGAGCCGGACAAGAACGTCATGACGCAGCAGCGGCGCATGCGTCATTGACGCCGGCCCGAAAACCTGGCGGGCCAGCAGCCAGGCCTGGTTGTAACCGCGTTGCCGCAGGCGCAGCCGGTGCAGGGGCACCGGTACGACAAGCCCCACGGCTCCCGGACGCCAGTGGCGGTGATACACCGCCGACAGCCACGGGCGCATGGCGGCCCCCAGATGCACCGCATGGTGATATTTGAACTGCCGCACCATGAGCACCATGGCGCCCTGGTACACGGCCGCCGCCCGCATCCTCTCGAGCGGCACAGTGCTGCCGGTGCAGTCCCCACAACGGTGGTCGATGCCGGCGCCTTGGACAAAAGGGATCCCGCAGACGCTGCACTGAGGCGCCGTCACCGGCAGTATCGTATCGCGGCAATCCCGGCACAATAGCCGCATCAGGGGCTGCTGGGCAGCGGCCAGAGCGTTCGGATCTTCCGCAGAAGGTGCCGGTGGGCCGGGCGCTTCCAAACAGCCACAGGCGGCACATCGAAACGGCAGCAAGAGGGCCAGCGCATGATGGACGATTCGCCTCAGGCGGAGCCGCAGTCGTCTCAAGGCCAGATCCCCTCCCCGTCTGTCAGGTCATTCGCGCGGCCACGGCGGCCCCGAACGCCGAGCAACTGACTTCGGTGGCGCCGCTGATCTGGCGGGCCAGATCGTAGGTGACCACACGGTCCTTGATGGTCTGTTGCAGCGCCGAGCGCACCCGTTTGGCAGCCGGCTGCCATCCCAGATGATCCAGCAGCATGGCGCCGGACAGAATCAGGGAACTGGGATTTACCTTGTCCAGGCCCGCATATTTGGGTGCCGTGCCGTGGGTGGCCTCGAAAACGGCGCAGGCATCGCCGATGTTGGCTCCCGGTGCCATCCCCAGCCCCCCCACCTGCGCGGCCAGCGCATCGGAAAGATAGTCGCCGTTGAGATTCGGTGTGGCAATGACGCTGTACTCATCCGGACGCAGCAGCACCTGCTGGAACAGCATATCGGCAATGCGGTCCTTGATGACCACTTTCCCCGTCGGCGCCACTCCGGCGAATGTTTCGAAGACCGCCGCCTCGGTGATGGTTTCGTCGGCGAAATTCTCTGCGGCCTCCTGGTAGCCCCACCGGCTGAAGGCCCCTTCGGTGAACTTCATGATGTTGCCCTTGTGCATCAAGGTCACCGAGGGTTTGCGCTGCTCGATGGCATAGGTGATGGCTTTGGCCACCAGACGCCGGGTGTTTTTCTCCGACATGGGTTTGATCCCGATGCCGGAGCCCTGGGCAATGGCCGCGCCCATGGTGTCCCTCAAAAAAGCCGCCAGCCGTTCAGCCTCAGGGGTGCCCGACGCCCACTCGATCCCGGCATACAGGTCCTCGGTGTTTTCCCGGAATACCACCATGTCGATCTTCTCGGGAGCAATCATGGGACTGGGCACCGTATCGATGTAGCGCACCGGTCGCACGCAGGCATACAGATCCAGACGCTGGCGGATGGCCACGTTGAGACTTCTCATGCCTTTTCCCACCGGTGTGGTGAGGGGCCCCTTGATGGCCACGACATGGTCGGCGATGGTCTTCAGGGCCGCATCCGAAAGCCATTCGCCGGTGAGCGCATTGGCTTTTTCGCCGACGAGCACCTCCAGCCACTGGATGCTGCGCTTGCCGCCGAAAGCCATTTCCACGGCACGATCGAGCACCGGACGCGTGGCCTTCCAGATGTCCGGACCGATGCCGTCTCCTTCGATGAAAGGAATCACCGGCCTTTGCGGTACCAAAATGGCGCCATCTTCGTTGAGATGGATTCGGTTGTCATTAGTCATGATGTCACGCGCTCCTTAAGATCATAAGGCCGGGGGCAGGGATGCCGACACACTGCGCCGCCGCCTGAGGATTTCATACATGGCAACGCCGCCGGCCACCGAAGCGTTCAGCGAATTGAGATTGCCGTGCTGGGGGATGGCCAGCAGATAATCGCAGCGTTCCTTGAGCAGTGGACGCATGCCGCGCCCCTCACTGCCCACTACCAATGCCAGTGGCCCCGGCAGTGATGTGTCAAAGATATCACCGCCCTGATCCCTGTCCAGTCCTGCGACCCAAATACCGTTTTCCTTCAACCGCCGCATGGCTTCGGCCAGATTGGGCACCCGCGCCACGGCCAGGTGCTCCATGGCGCCGGCCGATACCCTGGACACGGTGGGCGTCAGGCCAGCGGATCGGTCCTTGGCAAGAATCACCGCCATCACCCCGGCGCACAACGCCGTGCGCAGAAGGGCTCCCAGGTTGTGAGTGTCGGAAATCTGATCCAGAATCAGCACGAACGGATCCCCTGCACTAGTCTCGAGCATCGCCATCGCCTGGGCCAGGTCAAGTGTCGGCAGGGGATCGGCCAAAAGACAGAGTCCCTGGTGGCGACTGGTCCCGGTCATTTTGGCCATGACATCGTCCGCGGCGCTTTCTACGGGCAGGCCGATCGTCGCCGCGAGATCAGCGGCGGCACGGCAGTTAGCGTCCCGGCACCGGGCCAGTACGAAAAGACGGTGAAGGCGCCGGCGGCCGGCCGCCATGGCTTCCATGACGGAATGGCTGCCGGACAGGCATTCATGCGGGGATGCGCCCCCTTTTGCTTTCCGACCGCGGACAGGCTTCATGAAATCACCGTTTGGGTGCCGATATAGCGTCCGAACAGCTGCGATAATTCGGTCACCGCCGAATCCAACGCGGCATTGACCACGACATGCCGGTAGCGGTCGCGCTGTGCCATTTCATTTTCGGCCGCCGCCAGGCGCCGCGCGATCTCGGCCGGATCGTCAGTGCCCCTGTCCAAAAGACGCTGCTTCAACACTGCGCTGGACGGCGGCATGATAAAGATGGTCACGCAGTCGGGAAACCGCGCCACAATCTGGGCCGCTCCCTGGACATCGATGTCGAGCAGGATGTGGCGGCCGCCTCGAATCGCCTCGTCGATAACTCTCGCCGCCGTTCCGTAATAGTTTCCGTGAACCGCGGCCCACTCGGCCCACTCGCCGCTGCGGATGCCGGCCTCGAAGGCCGCCTTGCTGATGAAGTGGTAATCCACCCCATCGCGCTCCCCGGGGCGGGGGGCGCGGGTCGTCGCTGAAACCGAGTACTGCAGCATGGGAAAACGGCTGCGGATGGCATTGCAAAGGGTCGTCTTTCCGGCCCCGGAGGGGGCTGAAACCACGAACAGGCGCCCGGTATCGGTATGTTTCGCTGACACGGTGGCGACGGTGGTGCTCATGACATTACCCTTTTGCCTCGGCCAGTTGTTCAAAGCGCAGGGCGATGGTTTCCGCCTGAATGGCCGAGAGCACCACGTGATTGCTGTCGGTCACGATAATGGACCGGGTCTTGCGGCCGTGGGTGGCATCCACCAGGCGCTTTTCCTGTTTGGCTTCATCTTTGAGCCGTTTCATGGGTGCTGAATTCGGCGTCACGATGGCGACCACGCGCTCGGCCACCACGGTATTGCCGAAACCGACGTTTAGCAGCGTATTGTCCACAATGTTTCCTTTCGCGGGGCGCCCGGGATCATTGAGTGTCGAGGTCGCTTCTATTCAATGTTTTGAATCTGCTCTCTGACCTTCTCCAACTCCGCTTTGACATCAACGATCCGGTGGGCCAGTTCGGCCTTTCCCACCTTCGCTCCCATGGTGTTGAATTCGCGGCCAAGCTCCTGGAGCAGAAAATTGAGTTTGCGTCCGGCCGCCTCGGGGGCATCCATCAAGTGACGATACTGGGCGATATGGCTCCGGGCACGGGTGATTTCCTCTGAGATATCGCTGCGATCGGCCAACAAGGCCGCTTCCTGGGCGATGCGCACCGGATCGATTTCGGGCATGCCGTCGGTGAGGGCCTGGATGCGATCGGCGAGGCGTTTCTGATAAACGCCCGTCAGACCCTCGGCACCCCCGGCAATGTCTTCGAGCGCGGCGTCGATGGCATCCAGTCGAGCGGCCAGGTCCTGGCCGATAAACGCCCCTTCCCGCTGCCGCATCGCAACGAGGTCGCCCACCGCGGCGCTCAGGCAGCGCTCCAGTATCGCCCACATCCCGTCGGGATCAGTCTCTGTGTCGGCTGCGGTGATCACACCGCCGGCGGCGGCCAGCAGCCCGAGCTGCCCGTCCATGGGCAGGTCGAACCGCTGCTGCAGATGGGTCAGCGCTTTCATATAGGCATCGGCGCGCGTGTCGTCCACCTGAAACGCCGCATCGGCCTGCCGGCTGTCGGTGATGGCGATATGCGTATCGATGCGCCCCCGGGTCAGGCCGGCGGCGATGTGGGCCTTGACGCGTTCTTCCAGGACCCCGTATCGTCCGGGCAGCCGCACCACCTGATCCAGATGGCGGCTGTTCACCGAACGGATTTCCACGCTGACGGTAATACCGGGCTCTGTGCACGCCGATACGGCATAGGCGGTCATACTGCTGATCATGGGTTCTCCTTTTCATCGGTAGGCCGGGCCTGGCCGCGGCGCCGCCCTGCCAGGTCTTCCAGATACTTGCTTCGGGCCCTTTCCAGAAACCGCAGCATCGCCGGCTGACGATAGTCGGGATAGGTCCAGGGCAGCGGTGAGAGCCGGCCGGCCGCGACCACCAGGGTCAAATCGGCGTATACGGACTCACCGATGTAAATGCGATGGGTGAAATCCTTGCCGGTGGCCAATACAAAGCGGGACCGGTTCAGATAGCCGGGGTCAATGTTCACGCTTCTCCCCGCCCCGGCCATCAGCGTCTGCTCCAGGTCGTGGCAGAAACGTTTCACCGCTGGAAGGCGCCCCGGGTCCATGGGGGCGGCAAAGGCCACCATCCGCCGGAACAGGGGCCCGCCCATCTCCGCCGCGTAATAATCGGTCTGATCGAAAGGCATCCACGGGCTGATCATGTCAAACGCGCCAAAGGCATCGGCCAATTGCACCGCCACCGGGGCAAAGCTCTCACGACGCGGCGAAAACATGCCGATGATTAACTTTACCGGTTCCGGTGATCGGAGGGAGCTCATGGTCAGGTCGGCGACAGGGTGGCGTCAATCCAGGGGTTTGGCCTCGTCAATCAACATGATGGGGATGTCGTCTCTGATCTCGTAGACCAGTCGGCAGGCATCACAGATCAGACCGTCCTTGGCGTCATTGAGGTGAATATCGCCCTTGCATTGCGGGCACGCCAATATTTCAAGCAACTCGTTGCTGATGGCCATGGGTGAGCGCTCCTTCGCTTGAGTGGGTTGTGGGTGGCCGCACACGTTAAAAAGTGTCTATCCCTTACGGCAATCAGGGTAAAAAAGCAATCTTCTCTCCGCGTCACCGGCGCGGCGCCGCTTCGGGTGCGCCGCCCGCCGGATTTACCAGTTCATCATAGAGCGCGGCCACCTCCCCGGCAACGGCATCCCAGCTGAGCCGGCCGGCAGCCGCCCGGTTGGCCTTTCCCATGGCGCAGCGGGTGCCCTCATCCAGGAGTGCCCCCATCGCCGCGGCCAGGGTCTCAGGCGGCGGATCGACGGGCAGTACGAACCCGTTGACACGGTCGACCACAAGATCCCGGGCCCCCACACGATCGGTGATGACCACCGGGATGCCGGCGGCCATGGCCTCGAGCACCACCAGGCCGAACGTGTCAAATCGCGACGGCAGCAGGCACATGTCCGCGGCCCGGTAGAGCTCCGGCAGGTCCCGGCGCACGCCGGCAAAAATGACCCTGTCGGCCACGCCCAATTGGCGGGCCATCGCAGCAAACCGCGCCGCGTCGCCTTTGCCGGCCACCAGCAGCCTCAGTGCGCCGCCGCCCGGGCGGCGCACCAGGTGGGCCAGGGCCTTTAACACCAGGTCCAGTCGCTTGAGCTCGAAATTCATGCTGACAAAAAGCGCCACCACGGCATCCTCTGGCCACCCGTGGCGCCTACGGACGTCGGTGCGGGCCGCCGGGCGCGATATGGCGTCATATCGCGCCGTATCCACACCCGGATGAACGATGCGCACCCGGTCCTCGGGCAGGGGGTATATCTTCAGTAACTCCTGTTTGACCAGACCCGAAACGGTCAGCACCAGTGGGCAAGGGGTGCGCATGAGGCCACGGCGTTCCACACCGGCCACAGCCCGGTCAAACAGGCTCAGCCATGGTCGCTTGGTGGCCCGGATCCACGCGGCATGGGGCACGCCGTGAAAGGTCAGGACATCCATCCGAGAGAGCCGGTCGTGACTGTGTATCAGGTCGCACCCCACCCGGCGGATGGCCCGATCGGCGAACCAGGCGAAACTCACCGGACGGGCCCACCGGGGAAAGGCGACGATGGGCACCTTGTGGAAGGTGACGGGCGCCGCACCGATGCGCCATCGATTGGCAAACACGTGAATTTCAAATCGCGGGTACGCCGCCAGACGCTCGGTAAGCTCGAAAACAAAGTTTTCGGCGCCGCCCACCAGCCCGTATTTGGGGACGACGACACCGATCTTGAGCCGGGTGCCCGGGGAGCGCACCTTCATAGACCCTCCCCGCCACGGCTGATGATCTCCTCACGCAGCCGCCGATACTCGTCCACCCGATCTGCCGGACAATGTCCCCCCAGGGCCCGGTCCAACAAGAGCAGCAGCGCCGATGCCTTCTCATTTCGCACCTCGCGGCGTCGCTGCGCATTTTCAGCTGCCTTTCGGCGTCGATGCCACAACCGCTTTACCTCCCACCACACCTTTTCGTGCAGCGGCAACTGCAATTTTTCGTTACGGCGGCGTTCCAAACGGGTGCCGATGCCTGCCACCTGATGGGGATGCAGCCGGTAGCGCCCCAGACGCGCATCAACCACGCACGGCGCCCCGAGAAAGAAACAGACGGCACTGATCCACCAGTCATGCCCCACCAGGGGTGAAGGAAACGGCAGCATCTTTTCACGCATGGCGGCGTCGATAAACATGGTGCATCCGGGCACCGGATTGGAATAGCGGGCAATACGGGCCCGGGCATCACTGCCGGCCACCGGAAGCGGCTCCCCTTCCGGAGCCACGGCCCAGAAGCTCTCGGCACGCGTCTCCCCCTGAGGGTTGATGATGGCCAGATCATGAAACCACATCCCGGCACCAGGGTTTTCGGCTGCGGCCGCCAGCAGTGCGGCGAGTTTACCCGGCAGCCACTCGTCGTCCTGATCGGCCAGGGCAATGAAGTGGGTGTCGCACTGGGACATGGCTTTGGCAAATGTGTATGGCGCACCGCGGTTCTGGCGATTGCCCGCCACCCGGACGATTCCAGGATGCCTCCGGGCGTATTCGTCAAGGATGCGCGGCGTGGCGTCCGTGGAGGCATCGTCAACGATCACCATCCTGTCAGGCATCCGTTCCTGTGCGAAGATGCTGTCCAGCTGAGGTCTGATATATCGCTCGCCATTGTATGTGGCCATGGCCACGCCCACGCGGGTGTCCCTCATACCGCCGCTCCGGGCATCAGGCGGTCGGCGCGTATTGTCAACGTCATACCAGTCACTGGAGCATTCTGCATAAGCGTGAAGGCCTTTTTGCGATCAGTTCTGGGTCCGCGTCCGGTGAAAGGCGCCCAGGCTGGCCTGAACGGCATCCGCCACCGATGCCACATCCAGCGCCTCGAGGCAGCGGCTCCGCCCACTGTTGGCGCACCCTTTGTCAAAACACGGCTCGCAGTCCCATCCGGCACGCACCACCCGATGGATTGTGCCCCGCGGGGCCCAGTCCGCGTCGGAAGACGGGCCGAAGATCAGCACGGTGGGGGTCCCGACGGCTGCGGCAAGGTGCATGCCGGCGCTGTCGACACCGATGAACAGGTCGGCGCGTGCCAGCAGTGCAGCATATTCGCCGATGGATGTCCGCTCCGCAAGGTTAAAAACGTCCTCACCGCAATCGGCGGCAAGATCGGCGGCAAGATCGGCGGCCCGGTCGCGCTCTCCGGGACCACCGGTGACCACCACGACGACCCCATGGTCCCGCACCGTGCGGCGGACCAGTTCGGCGTATCGCTCCTGCGCCCACTCCTTGTATCGCCACAGCGAAAACGGCTGCAGGACCACCAGCCGGCGATCCGGTGGCACCCCGGCATGACGCAGCAACGCATCGACAGCGTCAACCCGTTGCGGCGGCGGCGTCATCTCCGGCCACCGGTGGGGCGTCCGGATGTCGTAGGTTGACAGCAGGCTGAGATGGAAATCGACCATATGGTCTCCGGGGGCCTGCGCGGGGGCCGCCAGATGGGTGAACATGGGATTTCGCCAAAACGGGTCGTCCCGCGCCAAAAATCCAATGCGCCATCGGGCGCCTGACAGGCCGGCCAAGACGGCGCCGCGCGTCCCCGTTCGAAAATCAATGGCCAGATCGATCCGGCGTTTTCTGATATCACGGAGAAACGCCGCCTGCTGAAGCAGCCGCGCGATCACAGCACCGCGGGTCCGCCGCACGGGAATCACGCCGTCCACCCACCGGCAGTCGGCCACGATCTCAGAGGCCTTGTCCCACACCGCCGCATGCACCCGGGCATCCGGATAGGTCTCCTTCAGGGCCCTGATGCACGGCAGGGTGAGCACCACATCACCGATGTCACCCAACTGAATGACAAGAATGTCTTTTACGGGAGCAAACACCAGCGGGTTTTGTTGCACGGGATTTTCCCTGAAAAAAGATGCGGTTTTTCGATCAGCGGATCGTCTGGCCGCGCGCGCATTCCCCGCGGACCTCGGGGAATGCGCGTGCAACGCCGGTTCGGCCTCCGCACAATAGAGAAAACGACCGTTTCATGTCAATCGGTTTCGACCGGGGCCGCCGATCATATTACGGGTTGAAAAGTCATCAGGGATCTGGGATGAGAGGGCTGCCGGTTGGCGGCGGCAAACACTGGGGACAAAAACACGGGTGCCCCGGGGCGACCGGCGATCACCGGCGCCCATTGCCACACGACCCGTTGCGAAGATCGGATCCTCGCCGGTGCGGAACAGGTGAAGAAAATCGATATGGTAACTCATTTCAGCACCCCGGCGACGGTATCGGTCATCATCGTCAGCTACAATACGGCGGACCACCTGATGCGCTGCCTTGACGCGGTCGCCGAACAGGCGGGCGTCACGGTCCATGCCACCGTTGTCGATAATGCGTCCGCCGACGGGAGCCCGGAAGCGGTGCGCCGGCACCACCCCGGCGTCGATCTCATCGCCAACACCGAAAACCTGGGATTCGGGCGCGCCAACAACCAGGTGATCCGGAATGTTACAGATGATTATATCGTCTTTTTGAACCCGGACACCCAATTGCAGACCGACGCCCTGATGGCTATGGTCGCCTACATGGAACGCCATCCGGACGTCGGTCTGGCCGGCGGCCGGCTGGCCAACCCCGACGGCAGCCACCAGGCGTCGGTGGAGCACCGCTACCCCGGGCAGCGCTATACCGGCGGCCGCCTGGCGACCCTGCCCGGAACCATTGCCTGGGTCATGGGCGCCTTCATGATCGTCCGGCGCGATCTTGTGAAAGAAATCGGAGGGTTCGACGAGCAGTTTTTCCTCTATGGTGAAGACATCGACCTGTGTCTCAGCATTCGGCAGCGGGGGTGGGCCATCGGGTATGCCGATGACGCTGTGGCCATCCACTGGGGCGGGGAGAGCGAACGCGACAGCCTGCCCGAAGCCGTCATGCGGAAAAAGTATGCCGCCGAAATCCGCTTCTATGAAAAACACTATACCGCTGCGGAAATGACGCGCATCAAACGAAAGACCCGCCTGCAGGCCTTATGGCGCCTGGCCGGCCTGACTCCGCAAATGATGGTCGCACCCCGCCGGAGCGTGATCCGCGACTACCATCGGTATCGCCTGGCATGGCAGATGTTCAGGTAGTGTCCGACCACAAACGGCATCTTTCGGCCCCTGGCGGCGTACTCGCTCCTTTTGCAATCCTCGACGTAGCTACCGCTACGCCTCCGGTTGCAAAAGTGCTCGGGCCTTGCCAGGAACCAAAATCTACCATTTGTGGCCGGACACTGTTTAACACCCACAAACGGCATCTTTGTCTTAGAACCCCTGCGCTTCGCTCAGGGGTCCAGACGAAACGACCGGCCCCTGGCGGCGTACTCGCTCCTTTTGCAATCCTCGACGGTGCTACCGCTACGCCTCCGGTTGCGCCTGACGCCAGAGGATGATGATCATGGCAAGGATGGTGTAAAACACAATAGCTTGAAGGTCGTAAGCGGCATCGCCGAACAAGGATTGGGTGAAAAAACCCGCGAAAGACGCCCCCAGGCAGACCGCCCAGCCGCGAGCGACGGAATCCTTGGCATGCCGGATGAGGGATACCAGCATCCCGATCACCCGGGCCATGGTATACAGGAATATGGCAACCCCCACGATCCCGGTGCGCACCGCGATATCCATCAGAAAATTGTGGGGAGAGGCGATGATGATGGGGAAACGCGCTTTCTCCGGGATTCTCATCCGATAGGCGTCGAGATCGATGAATTCCTTGTAACCGTAAGTCTGCATGCCAAAGCCGATGCCTGTGACCGGATAGTCCTTGATGATCTCCAGGGTTATGTGATTGGTTTGAACCCGATCATTTAATAACACTTGGTCTATATCAAAACGGTCTCTGAAACCCGGTGTCAGGGCGACCCCGATGACGATCAGGACGATGACCGCGACGGTGAAGCGTTTGAAAACAGGTGCCCCGAACAGGGAAAAAATGCATAAGCCGACGAATATGGCCAGCAATGGGCTGCGCCCCTTGCCCAGCAGCGTAGCGGCGAGCAGCGCCAAGATGGCCACCACCGCCAGCAAGCGGCCCCAGAAGCCGTCATGGCTTTGCAGTTTGTGAATCGAGAGAAAAAAGCCAAAAACGTACAGGTAATCCCGGTAAGGGTAGAGTACCAGTCGCTCAGGAAAGGGATTTCCCAGATAGAGATAGAAAAACCCCATATAAAACAGGCAAAACGCCGCACATGACCCGATCACGACCCATGACAGGGTCTCCAGTCCGCGGGGCGAACCGAAATAATGGGCCAGCATGAAGCTGATCGCCAGATATTTGATCAAGTGGGCGAGGATATCGTTTATGGTGTTGGGCACATTCAGCGCGGTGGCGACGCCGATGGCGGCCCACAGCGCAAATGCCGCAAACCCACGGGTCATGGGGGTGTCCAGGGAAAACCGGATGGACCCTGTAAACGCGAGTATCAGCGTTATCCCCAGAGAAGAATAAAAGCAGATTTCCTTGATGGAGGTGTCCTGCACAAAGGGGGCAAGAAATATGAACACCCCCATCAGAACCGGCACCGCCCGATTCATTTTCTCCAGTACCGTCTTAAGCCGAGGCCGGTCGCCAACGCAGAAAAGGCGCCAGCGGTTGATGCTGTCTAATGGCGATGACATCCATTACTCCTAATAAATTCTTGATAAAACTACGGGACTATCTACCAAATAAATGTTTGAACGATTGGGTCTCGCAGGCATCCTCTTTTTCGGCCCCGGCTTTTTCTAATGATCGCGGTCAGCAGCCCGCCGCCGCACTGTGATCGGACCCGGCGCAAAGAAATGCCGGCTTTAAAGCCGATGCGCGTCGGCTGCTGACGGTCAAATCCTTTATCCCTGCGCCGGCACTCGTACTAAAGACGCCTTTTGCTGGCGGGGCCGAAAAAGAGGATGCCTGCGACGCCGACGACTACCGGTAACCTTACTTTCGTAGATACTCCCTTAAAACTATAAGCTCGCAGCGCCAAAGGCGCCCAGGAGTGGTTGTTTCAACCCAACGATGTGTGCTAATAGCTGGTCCGAAAAAATGACAAAAAGCGTCGGCACGCCATTGCGCCCGGGCACAGAATGCTCCGGTACGGCTGGTGTCCGTCAAAAATGGAAAATCATGTGTACTTGGACGGGTCCAAAATATCAAGCCTTTGAGACGACAGAAAGCGCCGCTGACGCAGACAGTCATGGCGGCTCACCACCACGACCAACCGAGAAATTGGAAAACAACTCATGATAGCCACCCCCCAGCAGCGCTACCTTGATCTGCTTAAAAAAACACTGTCATTCATACTGTGGCCCGAACCCCCTGAACCGGTCATGGCGTTCAACTACCTTAGAAAACCGTTGCGGCGCACGCTTTATGCCATACTGGCCCAAGTCCTCAGCAAAATGGGACTGATCCTGTCGGTGGACAGGGCCTATTCCGCCACTCAGCGTCTGGAGGGCGAAATCTGGCCTGGATACGCCGATACCATGATCGGCATGAACCGGCTGGACAATCTGCAGCTTTGCACCGAGCAGGTGCTGGCCGATAATGTCCCCGGCGACTTTATCGAAACCGGGGTCTGGCGGGGCGGCGCCTGCATTTTCATGCGCGCCGTGCTGGCCGCCTACGGGGTCACCGACCGGAAAGTCTTTGTCGCGGATTCATTCCAGGGGCTTCCCAGGCCTGACGGGGATCGCTTCCCCGCGGACAAAAACGATACGCTCTACAGGCATGACTACCTCGCCGTCAGCCAGGACCAGGTCAAAGACAATTTCAGAAAATACGACCTGCTCGACGAACAGGTGGTGTTTCTCGCCGGCTGGTTCGAGGACACGCTGCCGTCAGCCCCCATCTCTGAGCTCGCCGTACTGCGTCTCGACGGTGACATGTACAGCTCCACCATGCAGGCATTGGAAAGCCTTTACGCCAAGCTGTCTCCGGGGGGGTTTTGCATCATCGACGACTATTTCCTGCCCGGGTGTCAGCAGGCCGTCGATGACTACCGAGCGAGGGAAAACATTCAGGAAGAAGTCATACCCATCGACGGCTCGAGCGTCTACTGGCGGAAGAATCTTAACTGAAATGCCGCCACCACGCCCGGGGGACTCAGCCGGCAGGCGCCTTACCGCGTCAGGTAGAAACAGGCCTGATCCCCCCGCCCCGACCGGTTCAATGCGTCCGCTTCCCGGTTGAAAGCGTCCATCTGGTCCGCCGTAAACAGGCCGGCGTTTTGTGACCGGCTCCATGAGCGCGCGTCACTGAGAGAAATATCCATTTTCAACTGCTCGCTGCCCCAAAACTGAAACGCGTTGGAATCGTATTCGATGTCGCGGATCGTGAATCCGTGTCGCTGAGAGAGCTGCGCGATGCTTTTTACCGTGTGCAGAAACAGGTGGCGCGGGGCATCGATCTGCACCCAGTTCTCCCGGTATCGCTCCCAGGCCAGGCTGTCGCGCAAGGGGATGCGCAGCAGCACCACCCCGCCGGGCCGCAGGCAGCGGGCCAGATGGCCGAAGGCCGCCGCCGGATCGGGCATATGCTCGAAGGAATGGTGGAGCATGATCAGATCGTAAATGCCGTCCGCGGCGCTCAGGAGCATCTTGTGGACGCTCACGCCGTTGTCGTAGCGGATAGTGCGCGCCAGAAACGGATCGATTCCCGTCAGGTGCAAAAAGCCTTCCCGACGCATGGACACCAGAAGGTCTCCGGTGCCGCAGCCCACGTCGAGAATCTTGTGGTCCAGCCGCACACCGGCGGTTTGGAGCCAGTGAAAGTAGTCGGGGGGGGCATACCAGCGAGCGATGAGGCGCCCCATGAGCGAGGAACGCTCAAAAACGGCCCGCGCCCGGGCCTTCTTGATCGCCGCCTTTACCGGGTTGTTGAAGAGTTTTCCCGGAGACTGGTAGGAGTAGTAGTCGGGCGGGTAGTAGCGCGACAAGTCTTCTGGAATCTCGGCAATCTGCAGGCATCCGCAACCTGCGCACAGGAAATAGGTAAACCGGTCGCGAAGTCCCAGGGTCATCTCCCGGCATTCGACGGTTTCATTGCCGGCGTTATTGTCGCACACCCGGCACCGCATCAATGTCGCCCCCGCCGCCGGCTCATGCGCACACCCCCATGAGCGCGAACACCGTTTCAAACCGCTTTTCCCAGGTATGCTCGGCCAGTGCCCGCTCCCGGCCGGCCCGGCGGATATCCTCCGCCCGCTCGGGATTCGCTGTCAGGCATCGGATCTTGTCGATCAGCTGCGCCGTGTCATGGTAGGTTTCGATTTCTTCTCCGACCCGAAACCAGCGGTCCAGTTCCGGGTGCGCCTCGGTGAGATAGAGCCCGCCGCTCATGGGCACTTCAAAATCACGCCCCTTCAGGCAGCAGGCCCCGTCCATGTCGGCAACGCCGCTGAATCCGAGGTTGACGCGGCTGCGGGAATACATCCGTACCATGTCCTCGGTGGGCAGGGGGCCATTGGGCCAGCCGGTCCCGAAGGCGGTCACCGATATCCCGGCGGCCTCGAGGGCGGCGAGGATCTCCGGCCGCCGGCCGTAGCACTGCCCCACAAAAGAGACCGCGATATCCCTGGGGACGTCGTAGGGCCGGTGGATGGCCGGGTTGGCCCCTTCGGGCAGGTACACGGGCACGGCGCCTTCAACGCAGTACTTCTCCAGCGCGTCACGGGTGCTGGTCCAGCACAGGTCGAAATAGCGGCAGATATCCCGCATGCCGCCGGCGTGCCCGCCGCGGACCCTGCCGACGAAGTACTCCTTGTCGTTGAGGTACATATTGACCACCGGCACGTCGCTCTGCTGGAGCCAGGCCGCCGTCTCGGGGGTGATCTGCTCGCCCGAGAGATAAGTGAAGATGAGGTCCGGGCGATCGGTTCGAAACCAGTCGTCAATGCGGGCGCACAGGTCCCGGTTCATGGCTGCGCGTCCGGCGGCGTACCAGTCGGCGTCCCCGGAAACAAAACCGGTGTCGGCCCAGTCGTAGTGAAGCACCCTGCCGAATGCCGCCAGCGACGGCAGCAGCGCATCCCGCTCCCAGTTGTAGTGGTGAAACACGGCGCCGATGGTGAGGTTTCCCTTGGGCACCGGTCTCCGGCCGGGGTAGCGCCGGCGCAGGCGCTCGCCGATGGCATCTGCGTCGGGCAGCCTGAACCCGCCGGTTTCAAAACGCCGCCGGTAATCGCAGCCTTCGGCGTCCAGCCGTGCGGCCATACGCCGGGCCCTCAGTTTCCGGCGGTACCGCCGGAACCATGTTCTCATGAACGGTCCCCGTCAAGGGTATCGCGGTGCAGGGTGTACATGCGCATCCCGTTTGATTTTGCCTCCATGCCGTTCATCATGTTCACCACGTGTCCGGCGTCGATGACCGGCCGTGATACGCGGGCGGCCAGATCCACGCAGACCGGCAGCGCGCCCACGCCGGCCCCCACCAGATAGATGTCCGCGTCGTCGGGGACGGCCGCCAGGACCGCGTCTTTCATCTCCGGCCAGTGCACCGCCACCAGCGCGTTGGGAATAGCGGCAAAAGACAGTTGCGGCCGCGCGCCCTGTCGGGTGAAAAATCGCTGGCATGCGGTTTCATCCCAGTCGGCGTTGATTAAACAGACATGTTTGCCATCCACCATACGGGCGAAGCCCGTTGAGGTCAGGAAGGCGTAAACGGCATAAAAAGGCACGTAGTTGTCAGCACTCAGGGCAATGGTGTGGGTGTTCACGAAATCGAGAAACACCCGGGCGCCATCGTTGCCGCGCCGGCGGATCACGGAAAGGGGCCACGACGGCCGTGTGGCGCAGTTGCCGGGAAACACCAGGGGCGCGGCCAGACCGTCCGCGGACAGCGTTTTGAGCGCGGCGATATGAAAAGGAATCGCCCGCGCGATGCCAGCGGCCGAATCGGCCTGCCGGTAAAGGCCGTTGCAGTCCAGAGAGCCGCGATAAAAAGCGTATTCGCCGTCGGCAAAGCGCACGACCGGTCCTGGCTGGCCGCTGCCGATCCGCTGGTGCACAAAATCGTGCAATCTATGGACATAGGCATCGCCGTCTACCACGCTTCGGTGGAACAGACAGGTTTCTTCCCGGACCATCTGGGGGCCGAAATGGTCGATGACCGGTGTGTTGTCGATGCCGGTGATCTCAAGCCGGGAAAACGCGAATGCCCCGTGCTCCAGCAGGTGATCCAGATAGTGTCGCCGCCGGGGCGCTGTCATGATGATGCCTTTCGATTGTCGTTAAACGGGCGGCCGGTCACATGCCAGCCCAGGACTTTGAGGTTGCGCACCCACCGGCGGCGCACGCCGGCCGCCAGACCCGCAGTGGCCACAGTGCCCACCGTATTGAGCATCACGTTCACCAAAAGGCGCACCACGACCACTGCAGCCAGCCAAGGAAACCGGGTCGGAAACCATTTCTTCAGATACTGGTAGCGGCTGCGATAAAACAGGATGCGTGCATCCGCGCCGCTGCCGGCACTCTGGCCCTGGGCATGGACAATCCGGGCATCGGGCACAAACAGGACCTGCCAGCCGGCCCGGTGAAACTGCAGGGCCCAGTCGGTCTCCTCCATGAAGAAGAAATAGCGCTCGTCAAACAGCCCGACCGCATCCATGGCCGATTTGCGAACGATCATACACGCACCGATGCACGAGTCCACCGGCGTCGGCCCGTCAAATTGGCGGTATTTGCTGGGGTAGCGCCCCGGCATCAGCCGCTTGAGCAGCGACTCGTTGAGCAGCAGAGACACCGGATCCGGAAAGCTGGCAAAAGAATTCTGCCGGCTGCCGTCCGGGTTGAGCAGTTGTCCGCAGGCCATCCCCGCCGAAGGGCTTGCCTCCATGAAGTCGAACAGTCGGCGGGCCGCCCCGGGGCTCAGGGCGGCATCGGAATTGAGCAGGAGGACATAGCGACCGCCGGCTTGTCTGAGCGCCTGGTTGTTGGCGGCCCCGAAACCGCGGTTGCTGTCGTTTGCGATGATCCGAACCCGCGGAAACCGCTCGCGCAGCATGGCCACGCTGTGATCGCTCGAGGCGTTATCCACTACCCACACCTCCACGGCAAGCCCCTGCGTGGTGTCGTAGACCGAGCCGACCGCGGCGGCAAGCAGGTCCGCCGTGTTGCGGTTGACGATCACCACGGATATGTCCAGGCCATGAGTCGTCAACGCTCAACGCCTCCGTCCAGCAGATCTAAAGTCGCGGCCGTCACGTCATCCACGGTGATCGCCTGCATGCAATGGCACGTGCCGCAAGTGCGTTTGAAACAGGGGCTGCAAGCGGCTGCGGTGCGCACCACCCGGTGCCGGCGGCCGTAGGGTCCGGTGCGCCAGGGGGCCGTGGGACCAAACAAGGCCACCACGGGTAGCGCCACCGCCGCGGCCAGGTGCATGGGCCCGGTGTCGGTCGTCACGAGGCAATCGGCGGACGCATACAGCGCCGCCAGCGTCTTGAGCGATGTCTCCCCGGCCAGGTTTATGGCCGGCGATGACATGCGCGCGATAATGGCGTCGACCGAGCCCCGGTCTTCGGGGCCCCCGGTAAACACCACCGCGGCGCCCCGCGCGGTCACCAGGCGATCGGCAAGCACCGCAAAACGCTCGGGCACCCAGAGTTTGGTGGGCCATTTGGCCATGGGGTTGATGGCCACCACCGGCCGCCCCCCCCCGGCAAGCCGCTGCCGGACCCACCGGACATTGTCCGGCCCCACGGGCAGCCGGTATTCCACGCGCCGGGTGTGGATCCCCAAGGCCTCGAGCATGATGAGATTGCGCTCCAGGGCGTGCACCTCCATGCTGATCGCGGGGATCCGCTCGTTGAGCAACAACCAGCTCATCTCCTGATGCGCCATACCCGGGCCGAAGCCGATCTTTCGGCGCCCCCGGGCGAGGGCCACCCACAGGCTGCCCTTGAGCAGGGCCTGGAAATCAAGGACCATGTCGTAGCGGGTGTCGCGAAGGGCCCGGACAAACCGGGCGATCCGGTGCAGACTCTTTGCCCTGGGCCCGGTCTTGATGCCGCCGGCCCACTCACGGCGCTGGGATACGAGCACCCGGTCGAGCGCTTCGTGCCCGACGATCAGATCGGCGGCCGCAGGCTCCACCAGCCAGGTGATGTGCGCCCGGGGGTAGCGGCGCCGGATGGCGTTGAGCGCCGGCAGGGTGTGAATGACATCACCGATGGCGCTCAGCTTGACGATGAGAATAGTGGGGGCCGGTGTCATCGCGTGCCACCACCGTGATCGGCCATCAAAAGACGGACTTTTTCAAGCACCATGTCCACGGTCACTGCGCGCATGCACCGATGATCGATGGGGCACGTCGGCTTCAGACACGGCGCCATGGCGCAGGCGCAGGCCCCGCTGACAATCACGCTGCGATCATTGCTGGGCCCGGTAGCCACAGGATCCGTGGAGCCGATGATGGCGACCTGGGGGGTGTCCACTGCCGCGGCCACGTGCATCAACCCGGAATCGTTGGTGACAAACAGTTGGCAGGCGGCAATCATGCACATGGCTTCGCGAAGCGTTGTCTTGCCGCACAGATCGATAACCGGCGCCCCGATCTCGGCGGCCATCCACTGCCCCAGCGCGGCGTCTTCCGGGCCGCCGAAGATCATGATATCGGCCCCGGTTTCCCGCCGCAGGCGCCGGCCGAGGGCCGCAAATCGCTCGGGAAACCATCGCTTGGCATTACCGCCGGTGGCACCGGGGTTTATGCCGACCAGCGGCCCCTTGCCGCCGGCGCCCAGTTGCTGGATCCTGCCCCGGGCTGTGGACATTTCCTTTTCCGTCAAAAACAGGTCCAGGTGCCTGCCGTCGGTGATCATTCCCGATTCTTGAAGAATGCCCAGATAGTAATCGATCATGTGCCGCTTCTTGTACACCGGGGTGTTCCAGATCCGCCGGGTCAGCAGCGGCGCCCGGCCGTCGGTGGCATAGCCGATCCGCCGGGGAATGTAGCCCAGCCATGCCAGCAGCGCGGCCTCGAAAGCATTCTGCAACAGAACGGCGGTGTCAAAGGATTGGTGGCGCAGGTCCTGCGCCAGGCGCAGGCGTCCACGCCAGCCGCAATGACGGCCGCCCGCATCGTAGGCCATGATCTCGTCGATGCAGGGATTTTCCTGAAATACCGGTATCACCCAAGGTTTGGCCAGCAGGGTGATCCGTGCACCGGGATTACTGCGCCGGATACCCCGGATCGCCGGCGTGGACATGATGGCGTCGCCCACCCAGTTGGCGGCCCGGATCATGATGCGATGTGGCGTTTTATGCGATGTCATCGCCCTGGAATCGTTCATTGTGTCTATCACGCCCCGTGCCAATCGCCCCGGGGCCATGGGCAGTGTGGCCGGGTCTTCCACCGCTGGTGCACCCAGAACCACTGGTCCGGGCGCTGACGGATAAACGACTCCAGGACCCGGTTGTAAGCCAGCGTGTTTTCTTCAACGTCGCGCTGTTTGTCTCCGGAGCGAAGGGTCGGCACCTCGGGGGCGATATCCACCCGGAACCCGCCGCCGGGTTCCCGGGAGAGGTACACCGGCACCACCGGCGCGCCGGTACGCATGGCCAGCAGGGCCAGACTCTTGTTGGAGCAGGCCCGGTGCCCGAAAAAGTCCACGAACACCCCCTCGTACCAGTCCACGTTCTGGTCCATGAGCAGTGTCACGTTCTCCTGGCGCCGGAGCCGCTGCACCACCTCCCGCACCGCCCCGCTGGAGGATACCATCTGTGCACCGAAGCGGGTGCGAAACTCATGGAAAAACCGATCCAGCGGTGGAAAGTCCAGGGGGCGGTACACCACTGAAACCGGCACATCAAACAAACCGGCGGCTTGGGGAAGAAGCTCCCAGAGTCCGAAATGTCCGGTCAACACCAGCGTCCCCCGACCCTTTCGCCGCGCCGCTGTCAGGTGGTGCAATCCGTAGAGCTTGAACCGCTTCACCATTTGCGCCGGCGGTGTCTGCACGGCCCAGGCGACTTCCAGAACGATCCGAAACATATTGACGAATACCGCCTGGGCACAGCGGCGGATGGCGTCTTGCGACCACACGGTGCCGAAAGCGCGGTTGAGATTGTCCATGGCGATCCGCCGGTGTTTTCGGTCCAGGCGAAACAGCAGCCGCCCCAGACGCTGGGCCACGGCCTCACGGGAAGGCTCGGACAGTGCGCCGAGCACTCGGAACAACAGGTAGATGGCACCCAATATGATCCGGTCGCGGCGCGTCATGTCCCGAGCCATCAGTGCGCGCCCCTTTGTTCCGACCCGGTTTTCGAGGTCATTGCACCCTCCTGGCGCAGAAGGGGCGGGCTGGCCGGGGATACCCAATCCGCCGTCTGGGCAGCCCGTTTGGCGTATTTATAAAACGTCGCCTCGAAATTACTCAGGGCCAGCACGAAACCGGCCCATCCGTCGAGGACACCCAGCTTGATCACGTATTGGTGAAAAAACGCCCACCCACCGTGTCCAAGCGCGGTCCACAGTCCTGCGGTGCGCCCGGTGCGCTGCATTTGATCCGCCCCCAGGCTCGAATAGCGGGTAATCTTATTCTGGAGCTCCGCCAGGTCGACATAAGGCACCTGCCAGATGGCAGCGGTCAGGACTCCCGGTGCCCGGTCCGTGAGCAGCTCATACGTCTCGTGGACCATGTCCGGCCGATAGCGCAGCGCCCCTTTCCGGAACAACTGAGGCTGGCGGTAGTCGGGATAGTAACCTGAGAAGCGGATCCATCGCCCCATAAAATGGTTCCGGCGGGGCACGAAATACGCGTCGGCCGACTCGGGGGCGCTGATAATGCGAAGCATCTCGTCACGCGCCTCGGGCGTGCAACGCTCGTCGGAATCGAGGCTGAAGACCCACTCGCCGGTGCAGGCGTCAATGGCCGCGTTGCGCAGTGCGCCGAACCCCGCGAAAGGGACATGAACCACCCGGGCGCCCAGTCCGGCAGCGATGCGGTCGGTGCCGTCAGTGGAATGGGAATCCACCAGAAGCACTTCGTCGGCCCAAAGAACGCTGTTGACGGCATCGGCGATCTTCTCGGCCTGATTGTATGCGATGATGTAGGCCGTAATGCGGCTCATGGTCACTCCACTGGGTGTCGGCGCTGGTGTAACCGGATTTCTTTAGCAGGCTATCATCAAGGGGTCAACCGGAGCGCCGCCAGTGCCGGCAGCTGTTCGGCCAGACGCCCGGCCAGCCACCCGGCAAAACGGTCTGCATCCTTTGGAAACCCCAGGCGCACCCCGACAACGGTCAATTGTCGGCACACCTCCGGCGCATTGGGAAGCAGGCGGTAGAAATCCTTTTCCGTCGTGACCAGGGCATCCGCCCCGGCGGCCTCAACCTGCCGGCGCAGGTCGGAGAGTTGCCCTGCCGTGTAATCATGGTGGTCGGGGAAACCGGAAAAAGACACCACCGCCCCCCCCAACACATCCAGGCTCTCAAGGAACCGCGCGTTGTCGGCGATGCCGGCGAAGGCCACCAGCCGCCGGCCGCGCAACGCGTCAGGCGGCGCCGGTGCCAGGTTGCCGGTTGCATCGGAAGCGCGCCGAGCCCCGGTTGCACGGAAAACAGCGGGCTGATGGATGGCACAAAACGCCGGTTTTCCGCCAAACGCCGCACCGCCCCTCAAAAACCCCGGGCTGACACCGTGCTCGGATCGTGTGAAAACGATCCCGTGAGCACGCCGGGCGGCGGCGGCCGGCTCCCGCAGGGGCCCCCGCGGCAGCACATACCCGTTGCCGAGAGGATACCGGGCATCGGCGAGAAGGATATCCACATCGCGCGCCAGCCGCAGATGCTGGAATCCATCATCGAGCAGGATCACATCCGGTCGCAGGTCTGTGGCGATGCGGCACCCGATGGCATACCGGTCACGCCCCACGGCCACGGGCACCCCGGGCAGCTGCATGGCCAGCATGAACGGCTCGTCGCCCGCCGCGGCAGCGTTTTCGAGGATCCGCCGACCGTCGGAGACGATACCGCCGCGTTTTTCCAGCCCGCCGCGATATCCCCGGCTGACAATGGCCGGTCGGCAACCGGCCGCTGCCAGAATACCGGCCAGATAGGCCACCATCGGGGTCTTGCCCGTCCCCCCGACGGTGAGATTGCCCACGGATATCACCGGAACCGGAAGTCTCCGCCGGCGGTGACGCCACGGGCCGTCGTAGGCCGCTGATCGCAGCGCTGTGATCGCGGCGTACCCCCGGGAGAGCAACTGCAGCGCGCCCGCCCGGCCGGCCGGAACAGCGGCGCCGGGGGGGCTGTGAATAATGCCGGTCACGGTTTTCATCCAGAATCTGAGTCCCTTCCGCTGCAGGCTGCGCGACATGCCCTCACCGAGTCGGTTCATGACGATCATTCATTTTTGCGGGCATCGCTCGGTCCGCAGGCGCCGGCTGTCTCGGCGGCCAACACCCGGTCCAACACCGTCATCACCCGCGCTACGGCACCGCGATGCCGAAGGAAAACGCCACGCGCGGCGGCCCCCATCCGGCGCCCCTGGTCACTGGTGACAAGCATTTCAACCTGCTGGGCAATATCGTCAGCGGTGCTCACCCTCACGGCGCCACCACCGGCCACCAGCCAATCGGCCGTGGTCTGGAAATCCCGCATGTCAGGCCCCAGCAGCACCGGCACGCCGTGAGCCGCCGCCTCCAGGGGATTGTGTCCCCCTGACGGGACCAGGCTGCCGCCGATAAAGGCCACCTGGGCCAGAGCCAGCAGACGGGCCAGCACGCCCATCCGGTCCACCACAACGACACCGGCACCAGCGGGCGCCGACGACGCTTCCAACGCGGAATACAAGATTCCCGCGTTGTTACGGCGCACGGCCATTTGGCACAGCGTTTCGCCGCGCCGCGGATCGCGGGGGGCGATGATGAGACGGATCCCCGGAACCCGCCGCCGGGCGCCATCGTAGGCCGCCAGCAGCGTTCCCTCCTCACCCGGGTGGGTGCTGGCGGCCAGCATCACCGGTGCTTCTGCTGAAATCCCAAGACGCCGGCGCCAGGACGTTCGGGCGGCATCGTCCATCTCCGGGGGGGCCTGGTCAAACTTGATGGAGCCCGTTACCGAGAGTCTATCCGGAAACACCCCGAGCGCTTCGAAACGGTCGGCATCCTCGGCCGACTGACAGCAGATATGCGCCATTGCGCGCAGCATGGGGCGACTGACCGCGGCAAGCCGCCGGTAGCCTTTCAAGGAGCGTTCGGACAGCCGGGCATTGGCGAGCACCACCGGCACCCCCCGCTGCCCGGCCTCGGCCATAAATCCAGGCCAGATGTCGGATTCCACCAGTACGACCAGGGCCGGATTGATCCGCCTGAACGCGCGTTTGATCGAAAACGGTACGTCAAAGGGAAAATAGCCGAGCGCGTCCACCCGGCCGTTGAATCGCTCGGCGGCGATCTGATGCCCGCTCAGGGTGGCTGCGGTCATGCACACCGGGTGCTGGTACCGGCACGGCTGCAGGCGCTCGATGAGCGGCTCAGACGAGAGGACCTCCCCGACGGAAAGCGCGTGTATCCACAGGCTTTTGGCGGCGGACGGACACAGCCCCGAAAGTGAAGGGATGAGCCGCTTGAATACTGTCCGGCGCCGCTTTTCAGAAATGGCACAGATCACGCCCAGCAGCGGCAAAGCGGCAATCGCCGCGCCGGTGGCCGCGGCCCCGTAAACCGTCATTGCCGGCGATATCGCTTTCGAACCTGCCTCAATAACGTCTTTACGCCTGTCCAGAACGCTCACGTTGACCTTATCCGAACCATTGAGTGTTTCAACCACGAGAACACGGAGGCCACGAAGAAAAACTTCTCTAACAATGGGTTGTCGTTGGGCGCGGTGGGCGTATCCTGGTGGAATCCTTCCGGCGCGTCGGGGCCCGATCACTATTCGGCGGTCATCATCAGAAAACTGCTCAGGCAGATGAACACCAGATTCGCCACCCATGCCGCCCCCCATGCCGGCAACATTTCGCCATATCCGAGAGACAGGCAGAAACTGTGAAATACCCAGTATAGAAACGCCACCGCCACCCCGTACACCACGCTCATGGCCATGCCCTCCCGGAGGCTTCGGCGAACCGCAATACCCACACCGGTGATACTCATGATGATGCACACCAGGGGAAAGGCCAGCTTGTTCATCCAGTCGACCCGATAGGCCGTGGCTTCATAGCCCTCCGACTGAATTTTTCGGATATAACTGCCTAACTCGACAATGCCCATTTCTTCAGACTTTTTTGCCACCCGATACAAATCGTCGGGGACGATCCCCAAGTCCACCGAACGGGCCGCTTCAAAATCGACCGTGGGCAGTCCTCTGCCGGATGGGAAGCGCTGCGCCATCACGGTTTCAAGCAGCCACATGCCGCCGTCAAAAGTCCCCTTTTCAGCATCGAGCCTGCCTTTGAAGCCAAACCGGTCGTCAAAATAATTGACCGTCACCCCGTATATCGTCTGGTCGGCGGGGTGGTAGTAGCGGATATGGATGATGGTGCCATCGCCCCGGATCCAGATGTTTTTTTCCCGTGAACTGACCGCCGAGGATTTGCGCACTTCCTGATTCCAGATGTGGTTGGCGTGGCCGATGGTCAGGGGCACGGCAAATTCCGCCATGGCAAAAAGAATCCCGCTGAATACGACGCCCAATGCCGCCACGGGAACCATCAGGCGGTAGACGCTCACGCCGCTGCTTTTGAGCGCTATGATCTCGTTTTGCCGGTTCATAATCCCAACGGTGATCAGAACGGCCAGCAGTTGGGCCACCGGCAGCACTTGCACCACTACGAAAGGAATCTCATACATCAGGAACTGGATGAGGCGGGAAATGGGCAGGGCGGCCTCCATGAAATTATCCACCTTCTCCAGAAAGTCGATGGCCAGATAGAGGCCGATCACCATGCCCAGGACCAGGCAGAAGGTCTTTAGAATCTCTCGGATGATATAGCGATTGATCGTCTTCACGGTATCCCAGCACCGGTTGCATCGACCGGTCGAGCATCCCAACGTCCTGGTGCGCCACCGGCGGTCATCACTGCGGATCGCCGCCGCCAAAGCGTCGGCGCAAAGCGCGCACCCAATAAACGAGGCGATCCACGCCCATGGAACGTTCCCTGGCGGTAAGCACGAGCAGGAAAACCCCGATGCCCCCCATCAGCACGTTGGGCACCCACATTCCGATCCCCGGCGGGTAGGCACCGTTCTCACCGAAGACCCATCCGATAGAAAGCAGGATGTAGTAGCAAAGAAAGAAGAAAAGTCCAAGGCCGACACCGAATGAGCGCTTGGCCAGGCGGGACTGGATACCGAGGGGAACGGCCAGCACACCCAGGGCGACACACGAAAAGGGCAGTGAAAACTTCTTGTGCAGTTCCATGAGCGCCATGTAGTATCGATTGTCTTGCCGGGAGACGGTCCGAATGCGCTCTTGCAGTTCTGCGACGGTCATTTCCTCTTCGTCTTTTTCACCTGTCACGGCGCCCGCCATGATCTGCCCTAAATTGAGCCGGACGTCGTAATTGTCGAAATGAATCGTATTGACCGAGCGATTCGAAAGGTCCACTTGATTGATGGTCCCGTTTTGGAGTTGAAGGTGAAAAATGGCCTGCCCCGGTTCCGGCTGGATCAACCGGCCGAGCGCCGCCACCACCGTGCTCGTCACGCGCGCGTCCCGATGATCTTCGATAAACACGTCATGAAGGGTTCGCGTCCGGGTATCGATGCGGTTCACGTAAAGCATGACACCGGTGAACGCATCGCTGAAGGTGCGTTCCTTGAGCCCCACCTCCGAATGCGTGGTGGCCACCGTATAGAGCAGATCTCGAATGGCGAGGCGCCCTTTGGGCAGTCCTACGATGGCGACCAGCGCCGTCATTGCGGCTCCCACCAGGGCAAACACAAGGACCGGAGGCAGCAGTTTGTAAACGCTGACGCCGCCGGCCTTGAGCGCAGTGATTTCATTGTCACCGGAAAGCCGCAAAAACGTCAGCAAAACAGCCATCATCACTGCCATGGGAATGACAAACTGAAGAAAAAACGGCATGGTGAACAAAAACAGCCGCGCGATGTCCCAGAGGCTCACATGATAGTTGACCACCATATCGGTAATCTCTAGAATGCGCGTCATGAGAAAGACAAACACCAGCACTCCGCCGCTGACGATAAAGGGCGGAAAAAATCCGCCGAAGATATAGCGGTGGATAATGGACGGAGCGGACATGGCGTTTTAACCCATCTCTGGTAGCCCTGGCGGCAGGATTCCGCCAGATTGTGAAATCGGCTCATCCTATTGACCTTTAGGGGTGAAGTCAACTAAACAGCCGATGGCTGCGGCTGTGGCAACCGGCCGCCGGCAGGCTGCGGTGATCGATGCCCCGAGGTCAGCCTTGCTACCCCGCACCACATTTCCCAGGGCCGCTGCGCGATGGGCAAAGGAGCGCGAGATGAAGACGATTGAGGAAGACCAGCGGCTGCTGGTGTTTGCGTGGGCGTGGGTGGCCCTGTTCACAGGGATACGCTTTGTTTACGCCGGCACGTTCAACCTGGTGCCCGATGAGACCAACTACTGGCAGTGGAGCCGCTACCTGGACCTGGGCTACCACGACCAGGCCCCCATGATCGGCTGGCTGATCCGCATCGGCACCCTGATGCTGGGACACACCGAGCAGGCGGTGCGCCTGCCGTCCATCATCGCGCTGGCCGTAACCTCGATCTACCTCGTGAAAATGGCCGGCCACTGGTTCGGCAACCGGGCGGCGCTGAATGTCGCGCTCATGAGCCAGGGCATCTTTGCGTTCAACATCGGCGGCATACTGGCCACCGCCGACGGTCTACAAGCGGCCTGCTGGGCCGCGGCCTGCTACCACGTGGGCCGGGGATACGAAGACGGCACCTGGGGCCAGTGGCTGCTCGGCGGAATGTGGTTCGGACTGGGAATGCTCTCGAAATACTCCATGGCGCTGTTTCTCCCCTTTGCTTTCTTCTACGGCCTCACCAGCGCCGTCCACCGCCGGCGCCTGGCGGGCATCCGGCCCTATGCGGGGGTGGCGCTGGGGCTCGTCATGTTCACGCCGGTCATTGCGTGGAACGCCCGTCACAACTGGAATTCCATGCGCCATGTGGCCTACATCGGCGGCGCCAGCAATGAAATGCTCATCCACTGGAATTTCTTCGGTGATTTTATCGCCGCGCAGGCGGCGCTGCTGACGCCGCTGGCGTTTATCCTGGTGCTCATGGCCTGGTGGCAGGCGATCCGCCATTCCCGCTCCGGCGGCGCCTGGACCGACAGCTACCTGCTGTGGGTGTCGCTGCCCGTCGTGGCCGGCTTTGCTCTGCTAAGCCTGCACACGCGGGTTTACGGCAACTGGCCCATGGCCGGTTTTGTTCCGGCCTCGGTGCTGGTGGCGGCGCACTTCGGCCCCGGCGCCCGCCGATGGGCCGGCAGGGGCTGGCGCGCAGTGTGGCGGTGGGCACTGGGCACCGCCTACGCCATGACGCTGATCGTCTTTGTCCAGGTGCTCTGGCCCGTACTGCCGGTCCCCATGGACCTGGATCGCACCAGTCAGGAAGTGTCCGGCTGGCGGGAGTTGGGACAAAAAACCGGAGCAGTGGTGGCGGACATGCCCGATCCCGGCCGCACCTTCATATTCGGCACCCAGTACCAGATGGCCAGCGAACTGGCCTTTTACATGCCGGGTCAGCCCCGGACCCTGTCCATCAACCGGTGGCACCGCCCCAACGTCTATGACTACTGGTGGAAAGATGCCGACCGTCTCGGCTGGGATGCCGTGGGTGTCACCGATGCCCCCTACAGCCACACCGAACACCTGCAGGAAGTCTTCGAACGGGTGGACCCGCCCATCGCCCTTCACATCTACCGCCCCGCCGTATTCGGCAGGATCGGCCCCGATGATACGCCGGCCAGGTCCTTTTATATCTATCGGGCCTATGGATTTAAGGGGGGGCTGCGGTGGATTCCGCCGGCGGGGGATATCCGGGCGGGAAACTAGATAAAATTTATGGGTCTTCTCCCATTTGGTTGAAGAGAAGGGTCCGAGGGTTCAAGGGGCCAAGGGTTCAAGTGACGTCATTGGGCGTTATTCAGTGCTCTTGCGGCTGGTAGCCGATCCCAGCAGGATGTTAGCGGTGAGGTTAAAACGCGCGCTCAAGGCAGTTGGCCCGAAGTCTTACGATTCGCAGACGTATTTAGCTGTTTTCTTTTTTGTTTTTCACTCGGCCCCTCGAACCCTTGGCCCCTTGAACCCTATCCATCGACCAGCTCTTTGGGAGATGACCCGAATCTATTTCCCCCGTCGGTGAAGCCGCCGGATCCGGAACAGTTCCTGGAAAATGAAAAGCGACTTGCCGATGCTGTCGTATTGGATCCGGGAGTCCTCCATGTGGGTCCAGTCCACGGGAAACTCCCCCACCCGGTAGCCTTCCCGGGATGCGAGCCACAGGATCTCCGGGTCAAAGATCACGCTGCTCAGCTTTTGCTGACTAAAAAGACGCCCGGCAGCCTGCCGGCGGAAGAGTTTGAACCCGCACTGGGTATCGCGGTAGCTAAACCCGAGATAGGTGTTCTGGATGAGGGTGTAGAGTTTCGCCGACAGCTCTCGCCACGCATTCTGGTGATGAACCACCCGGCTGCCGGACATGGTGCGGGAGGCGATGGCGACATCGCAGCCGTCATCCAGCAGGGCCAGTCCGCGTTCCACGGCCGCCATGGGCACCGAATAGTCGGCATCCATGAACATGATGACGTCCCCGCCGCCGCGCAGCATCCCATACTTCACCGCAAAGCCTTTTCCCCGGTTGGGAAAGTATTCCAGAAAGACAACCGTTACATTCTCCGGCGTCTGGAATCCCTTGACCACATCGCCGGTGGCATCGGTACTGCCGTCGCTCACGACCAGTATTTCTGCAGAATAGGGCCGGTCCTTCAAGAACGCCAGCGTCTGGGTCAGGGTGTGAACAATCCGGTCATGCTCGTTGTAGGCGGGTATGATGATGCTCAGTTTCATGGTAGCGCTCTCTATTGATCCCGGGTGTTACAGTATTTGTCAGGCTAACGCTCCGTTTCATCCCAGGACCCTCTCGGGGTCGGGATCGAAATCGGGATCGGTATCGTTTGATTCTACGGCTGATACCGATCGCGATACCGATAGCGATTTCGATAGTCACCAGGAGTGATGAATCCGTAAAAAAGCATTTTTCTCGCAAAGACGCCAAGTGCGCCAAGAAAAACAGTTTTAATATCAATCTGTTAACTTTGCGATCTCTGCGGCTTTGCGAGAGATTCGGACTTTTTACGGGACCATCAGGAGTAGTTGTACAAACGGAACGACTTTATGACAATGGCTATAAATGTCGATGGCTTCGTAGAAACTATGAAATCACTATTCATTGCTGTTTAAACGATAGAATTTTTGTCATCACGATCCCGTTCTTTTCGTAGATCACCTCGTGACGGCTGACGGTATCGAGTTTGGTCCGTTTGGTGATGACGATCTCTCCGGCTGCCGGCTGCCGGTTGGGCACCGCGCGCCCCCGGTAGAAACTGAAAGAGGGATAGGTCATCTGCCACATGACGACATCCAGGTTTTGGCGACGGGCCAGTTGGGCCGCCTCCTTGATGGGCACCTGCATGACATCGCCCACCACGGGGACCACCCACCCGTTGACCAGTACGACGAACACGACGGCGTTGAGCATGACATGGCCACGCCGGGAGACCCGCCCCCACCGGGGCACCCCCACGAGCAGCACCAGCGCCACGACGGCCGCCCATCCGTGACGCCATCCGATGTCCCGGGCCACGCCGGCCACGACATACCGGGCAAAATCGTCGGAAATAAATCGCGGGGCAACGGACACCACCATCGGAATGAACACCAGAATGAGTGCAAAGGCCGCCGGCCATGCGGTAATGGTCCACCGTCGACGGACGCCGTCAACCACCTGCGCCATCATGAGCAGCACGGGCGGATAGCCGTATACGATGTAATGGTGCAGCTTGGTGCCGGCCAGGGAGAAGAAGACCAGAACGAAGGCAAACCAGATCAGGCCGAACCGGTTGACGGGGATTTTCCAGAACGCGCGCAGCGAGGCCGCCCCCTTCAGCAGGAACGCCGTATGGGGCATGACACCGATGATGAGCACCGGCAGGTAATAGAGCACCGAACCGGAGTGCCCTTCGAAGGCCACCCGAAATCGATCCACGTTTTGCGTGAAAAAAAATTCATCGATGAAGGCGCGTCCGTGAATGCGATAGAGCATCAGATACCACGGGGCGGCGATAAGCAGAAACACGAGCCATCCCCCCGGGTAAAAAATCGCGCGCAGCCAGTCTCGAAACCGTTTCTGAACAGTAAAGAAAACGCCGCTGGCCACCAGCGGAATGGCGATGGCAATGGGCCCCTTGGCCATTACCCCAAGCGCCATGAACCCGAAAGCGGCGATAATGTGACGACGGCGACCACCGGTGGTGTAATCGAATATCTGAAAGCAGGTCAGGGTAATGAAAAGATTGAGCAGCGCATCGGCAATGGCCGCCTTGGCGATGATGCCTGTCTGCAGGCCCGATATCAGGAAAATGGCCGCATACCAGGCGGCCGAAGGCCCTATGGTACGACGGGCGAAGGCGAAAACCGCCAGCACCCAGAGCGTGGCGGCCAGTGCCGAGGGCAGGCGCAGCGCGAATTCGTTTTCGCCGAACACCGCAACACCCGCCGCCTGGACCCAGTAGATCATGGGTGGCTTGTGAAAAAACGGCATCCCGTTGAGCCTCGGCGTGATGAAGTCGCCGGAGGCGATCATCTCCCGGGTCACTTCGGCATAGGCGCCTTCGTCTTCATCAAAGAGAGGAACTCCCCCCAGATTGACGAAAAAACTGAGCAGCAGAAAACCGACCAGGGCCATCACCCACCGGCGGGAAAGGCAGTCGTCTGAAGATGTCCCGGCTGTCATGACGATGGCTCCCCGGCTGGGCCCGGCTGGGCCGGCACCCCATTGCCGAACTGCATATGATAGAGTTTGCAGTACTCGCCGCTGCAGGCCATGAGCTCATCATGCCGGCCTTCCTCGACGACCCTGCCGCCCACCACGACAATGATGCGGTCGGCCTTGGCGACGGTGGACAGCCGGTGAGCGATGACGAAGGTGGTGCGACCGGCCATCAGGTTGTCCATCGCCTTCTGGACGATGGCTTCGGCCTCGGTATCCAGCGAGGAGGTCGCTTCATCCAGGATCAGAATGGGGGCGTCCTTGAGCAGCGCCCGGGCAATGCACAGCCGCTGTTTCTCTCCGCCCGACAGTCGGCCTCCCAACTCGCCGATCACCGTGTCGAACCCCTTTGGAAATCCGGTGATATAGTCATAGGCATAGGCCGCCTTGGCGGCTGCGATGATGTCGTCTTCAGAAGCCTCGGGATTGCCGTAGGCGATGTTACTGCGCACGGTATCGTTAAACAGTATGGGCTCCTGGGTCACGATAGCGATCTCGCCCCTGAGCTCCGCCACCCGCAGATCCCGGATATCCACCCCGTCGATGCGGATGGCCCCCCCGGTGACGTCATAAAACCGGGGGATGAGGTTCACCAGCGACGTCTTGCCGCCGCCGCTCATGCCCACCAGGGCGATCACCTCACCCTGTACCGCTTCCAGCCGGATGTCCTGAAGCACCAGGTCCTCAGAGTAGCCAAAGGAGACGTTGTCGAAGGAAATGCGGTGGGGCCCCCGCGTCAGGGGAACAGGCACGGCAGGATCGCTGATCTCCGAGACCTTTTCCATGACGTCAAAAATTCGGTCGGCGGCCGCCATGCCTTGCTGGACGGCGTTGTTGAGGTGGCTGAGTTTTTTGACCGGATCGTAGAGCATGAGCACCGCCGCCGTGAAGCTGAAAAAAGTGCCCGCCGTTGATGCCCCGCTGAGCACTTTGAATCCGCCGTACCAGATGACAAAAGCGATGCCCACCCCCCCCAGAAACTCCATGATGGGCGAGGAAAGTGATCGGGCCACGACAGCCTTCATTTCCAGGAAGAAAAGACCGCGGGTTTTGTCATGAAACCGCTTTTTCTCGTAGCCTTCCATGCCGAAGGCTTTGACGATCTTGGCCCCGGCAAACGTTTCGTGGAGATAACTCGACAAATCCCCCATGGCTTCCTGATAACCGGTGCTGACGCGCCGGACGCGCCGCCCGAACTCGATCACCGGGTAGAAGGCCACCGGCAGCACGATAAACGCAAAGGCCGCCATCTTCCAGTCCCGGTAAAATATCACCGCCGTGAGGCCCACGATGCTGAAGGCGTCCTTGAGGGTGCTGGTGACAGCGGTGGAGACCATGGTTTTGACGATGTTGACGTCATAGGTGATACGAGACATCAGCCCGCCGGTCTTCTCCTTGTGGTAAAATGCCAGGGGCAGATCCTGAATCGCATCGAAGAGCTGGTTGCGAAGCCGGCGAATGATCCCCTCCCCCACATAGTTCATGAGGTATTCCTGACCGTACATACTGAGGCCGCGGAGCAAAAAGACCACCACCACGGCAAAGGGCAACAGCCGCAGCATGGTGGCGTCTTTCTTGATGAAAATGTCATCGAGCACCGGTTTGACCAGAAACGCCGTGGCCGAGGTGGCGCCGGCGATCACCAGCATGCAGAGCATGGCCAGAAAGAGGCGTCCTTTGTGTTCAAATATCAGGGCCCACAACCGGCGGTGCCGGTCGCGGGTTCGGTTCTGCAGCAGTGTGCGCATCGTGAGGCGTCCTTTTATCCTTCCCGGCGGCGTCAGTCGCCGGCGGGGGCAGCACGCCGGCGGGGGTCACCGCCGCCGTGCGTCATCATCTCCATGGCAATCCGTGCCACCCGCAGGGATGCGCCCGGAGTGCCCATTTTTTGCTGAATACCGGCCAGCTGCCGGGTCATGTCGGCCATGGCCGCCGGATCACCCATGAGGGCAACCACCGTTTCCGCAATACGGTCACCGAGGGCGTCATCCTGGATCAATTCAGGCACCACGGCCCGACCGGCGATCAGGTTGACCAGGCTGATAAACGGTACCCGGACCAACGCCCGGCCCAGCCAATAGCTCACCGGCGATACCCGGTATACCACCACCATGGGGGTCCTGGCCATGGCCGCCTCCAGCGCCACCGTACCGCTGGCGGCAATGACCAGTGTGCTGCGCTGGAAGATATGACGCACATCGGCGGTGGAAACCGTCACCGGCAGCGACGGATGGGCCTGCGCGAAGGCCGTCGACAGCACACCCGCCGAAACCGTGGGGGCCCTGGACACGATAAACCGCGCTCGGGGAAACCGGTGGTGGATCCGCCGTGCGGCAACCATCATCTCCGGCAGAATCCGCAGCACTTCACCAACCCGGGAACCCGGCAGCAATCCCACCACCGGTGCGTCAGGGGTGCCCGTGAACCCGGAGATGCCGCTGTCGACATCGGCCGCGGGCGGCCGGTCCAGCAGCGGGTGTCCCACGAATGTCACCGGGATACCGTGCCGCCGGTAAAACGGCTCCTCAAACGGCAGAATCACCGCCATGTGGTCCACCCGCCTGCCGATGGTCTTCACCCTGCCCTTGCGCCACGCCCAGAGCTGGGGGCTGATGTAATAGAGCACGGGGATGCCAAGGGCCTTGGCCATGCCGGCAACGTGAAGGTTGAAGTCCGGGAAATCGATAAGAATCAGCAACCGCGGACGCCGTATTGCAAGGGCGTCGCGCACCCGCCGCCGGGCTTCGAAAAGTGCCGGCAGTTTTGAGGCCACTTCCGTGATGCCCACCACCGACAGCGCCTCCGCCGGCACAAGGATTTCAACGCCGGCATCGCGCATGGCGCCGCCGCCGATGCCCATGACGGTCACCTCCGGCACCATGGATCGCAGGGCGCGGACCACATGCGCCCCGTGCAGGTCACCGGAGGCCTCGCCGGCAATGATCATGACGCTCTGGCAATGGCGTGTCATGACAGCGTCAACCGGTTCCCTGGGAGCTGGTTTTTTGAATCTGGTCCATGATGCTCAGAGCGATCTTCAGGGCATCACGGCCCATTTGCCCGGTGACGGCCGGCGCCCGGCGGTGGCGCACAGCCTCCACAAAGGCGCGCACCTCGTCGTCCAGGGCGTCTCCTTTGGGCATTTGAATCTCCTTGATATCCATGCCGGGGATGACGGCATCAACCGGCGGCGACGCCCCGGACTGGCGCACCACCGTGATCCCATGATTGGCAAAATCGACCGAAATGTAGGCATCGCGTTGGAAAAGCCGGATCTTTCGCTCGTTTCTCATGGAAATGCGGCTGGCCGTCACATTGGCCACGCAGCCGGAGGCAAATTCCAGACGGGCGTTGGCAATGTCCACATGATGGCTGATGACCGGAATACCGGCCGCATGAATATGCGTGACCTCGGAGCGGACGAAATTGAGAATGATGTCGATGTCATGGATCATCAGATCCAGCACCACGCTCACATCGGTGCAGCGCTCCTTGAAGATGCTGAGACGATGGCTTTCGATGAACTTGGGCACGGTCACGATATCGCGCAAGGCGACCACCGCGGGATTGAACCGCTCCAGGTGCCCCACCTGAATGAGCAGCCCCCGTTCCTCGGCCAGCCCGATAAGCGCGTCGGCCTCGGCCAGTGTGGTCGTAATGGGTTTTTCGATAAGCACATCCGTGTCTCGGCGGAGAAAATCCATGGCCACGACAAAGTGGGCGGGTGTGGGCACCACGATGCTCACGGCATCCACCTGCCCCAGCAGGTCGTCGTAGCGGTAGAATGCCCGGGTACCGAGTTTTTTGGCGATGGCATCCGCCGCGCCGCGGTCCGTGTCCACCACCCCCACCAGTTCAACGCCGTCGATGGCGGCATATTTTTCGGCGTGATACTTGCCCAGATATCCTACGCCGATGACCGCAGTCTTTAGTTTTTCCATTTCCGCTGGCTCCCGTTGACAGTTCAGCAAGGCCCGGCCGTGCGGCCCGGGTGCAGCCGTGCATATACAATTTGCATCAGCATGTGACCGATGATGACATGCATGTCTTCCACTTTTTGCATGTCATGAATGTCAGCCACCAGGGCGATGTCCACCAGAGTGGCCAACTGGCCGCCGGAAAATCCGGACAGCCCCGCGGTGACGCCGCCGTTTTCCCCGGCCCAGCGGATGGCGCGCAAAACGTTCTCGGAGTTTCCCGAACCGGATATGCCGATGACCAGATCTCCCGGACGGAAAAAATTTTTAAGCGGCTCTACGAAGATGGCCTCATAGGCCACGTCATTGGCATAGGCCATCATGGTGGCGACATTGTCGCTGAGGCACATCATCTTGAACTTTTTTTCAAGATCCATGCAGCAGCCCTTATTGATATCGCAGACCAGATGCGACGCCGTGGCGGCGCTGCCGCCATTTCCCATGGTGAAAATGGTGCGCTCGGCCTGGTAGGCGGCCATGACGGCTGCCACCAAGGCGTCGAACGCATCCATGTCGAAACGGTCGATGACGGCTTTGAGATCTGATAGATACGCGCGAGCAGCTATTTGGGTCGTCATGTGATGCCTCCTTGGTTGTCAGACCATTCCTTGAGGGCGCTAAGGTATGCATCGATGGTGCCGATGTCTCGGTGATAGGTGTCGATGGTGCAGCCCACCATTCGTCCCACCAATTCCGGCAGCACGTGATGGCCGAAGTCCAGCACCGCTGCCGGCATCCGCGCCTGCACCCGACAGGCGGTTTCGATCACCGCATCGGTGGCCACATAGATACCGGCGTTGGCCAGATTGCCCACCGGTTGGGCCGGCTTTTCCGTGAACCGGACAATGCGCCCCTGATCGTCCATCTCGGCAATGCCTGCGGCCTCCGGCACCGGCGCCCGGAAAAGGCCCATGGTCAACACCGCCCCCAGGGCTTCTCCCCGCTGGTGGGCATGGCGCATGGCGGTGAGATCCACGCCGCTCAGGTTGTCGGCGTAGACGATAAAAAAGGGGCCGCCGCCTTCAACGAACGACCGGTTGGCCACCACGGTGCCGCCGCTGCCCAGAAGCGTGGGCTCAAAGACGCTGTGAATGTCAAATCCGTAGTGAGGCCGTGAGGCCTCAAGAAATGCCGCTACCTGCTGCGCGTGATGGTGGGTATTGACCAGGACCTCGCTCACCCCGTGACGGCGAAACAGGTCAAACCAATAGGCCATGAGGGGCCTGCCGTGGATGGGGATGAGGCACTTGGGGCAGTCCGCGGTGTAGGGATGCAGCCGCGTGCCCTGTCCTGCGGCCAGAAGAAAAGCTTTCATGCCGGTGTCCCCGCATCTCGGATCACGCCCTGCTGTTTCATGCGGGCTTCGGCATACTCCAGAATCTCGGACTTGCCGTCCTGGCCCTGGAGGTAGCGCCAATAGTCGGCAATGCTGTTGTAGATGCTAAAGCGCGGCCGCCACCCCAGGGATCGAAGCCGCGAGGTGTCAGAAAAGATATGGCGTGTATCGCCAAACCGATAAAATCTGCCAACGACGGGGTCCAGTCGCCGGCCCACAACGTCCTGCATGGCCGCGTAAAACTCAGCCACTGTCCATGGCATGCCGCCGCCCACGTTGAACACCTGGGTGTCGGCTTCAGGGTGATCGAGTACGAGCAGATTGGCGGCCACCACATCCTGGATATTCACGTAGTCGCGCACCTGCCGACCGTCTTCGAAAAGGGTCGGCGGCCGGTTCATCATCAATGACAGTGCAAAAATGCGCATGGCGCCGGAGTAGGCATTGTGAAGCGACTGGCGCGGCCCCTGAACGATCGAGTAACGCATCACCGCCGATGGAACCGCGTAGCGGCGCCCCAGTTCGACTGCGATCTGTTCCTGGCTGTGTTTGGACAGGGCATACTGATTGCACGGGGCCACTACCGACTCGTCGGAGGCCTGCCACTGCAGCGCGGCGTCGCAATCCGGACACAAGTGATCCCACTGCCCCCGTGACAATTGCGCTTCGCTGCGGATACGGGGAAAGCGGTCGCCGCCGCCCTCCGGGTGGCAGGCCGGGCAGCGGTAGCGCCCTTCTCCCATCACCGCCTGACTGGCGGCAACGATTATTTTGTGAATATCCCGATACTGCCCCGTAGCCACCAGCACTTCGTAAAGCAAGGCCGTGGAAACGGCATTCACATGAAAAAATGTCGAGAAATCCGTTAGATAATCCTGATACGCGGCCAAATGATAGACGGCGTCGATCCCCTTGAGCGCCGCTTCCCATGCGGACCGCTCACGCACGTCTCCGTAAATGAATTCGATGTCAGGGTGCAGGTAGGCAGGCTTGCCCGCAGGGTGCACGGCTTGCTGCAGATTGTCGAGCACCCGCACGCGGTGCCCGGTGGCGATGAGGGCATCTGCTGTGTGCGAGCCGATGAATCCGGCACCGCCCGTGATGAGAATGTTCATTCGTTGTCACCTCCCCGCTAATACGACAGGAGCCTGAACAAAGGCTCCTGTCCGTCGGTGCTGGCGCTGTTGAACGGACGCTGATCCATCGTCCGTCCAAAGGTGGCTGGTATGATGATTATAGCGCGAGCCCAGCGGTAGGCTCAATACGCAACATTCAATGATCAATTCTCAATACGTTTTTTGAGATAGCTTCTAGTCGCTGGCATACGTCCGATCGTCAAATATCACCTTGCTCCCGCCGGTTTCAAGCATAAAGGGCAGCTCCCGGTAGTCTCCCATGGCCTCGAACACGCGGTTCTGATATTCCCGGGGCACCATGAGCAGCAAAAAGCCGCCGCCGCCGGCGCCGGCCACCTTGCCCGCAAGGGCGCCGGCGTCGAGCGCCTGCCGGTACATCCGGTCGATCTGATCGTTGGAGATGCCGGCGGCCATCTGCTGCTTGAGCTGCCAGTTTCGAGCCAGCAGCCGCCCACAGGTCTTTAGATCCGGGCCGATCATGGCCGCCGTGAACGGATCCACCAGCCCGACCATCTCCTGCATGGATGCAAACTTATCAGCGGCTGACAGGTTTTCTTTCTGCCGTGAAAGAATCGTGTCGGCGCTGCGGGTGATGCCGGTGTAGTAGAGCAGCAGGGAGGAAGCAAAACGCCGCCGTGCCGATGAGCCCATCTCCACGGGAATCCGCAGTGTGTCATCGTCTGGGCGGAACTCGAACTGGTTGATACCGCCGTAAGCGGCTGCGTACTGATCCTGGCGGCCGATGGGTTTTCCCAGAATATCGATTTCAATCCGGCAGGCCTCCCGTGCCAGTTGCTCGGCCGTCACCAGTCGGTGCCGATAGGTATGCAGGGCATGCAGCAGGGCCACGGAAATAGAACTGGAACTGCCCAGCCCGGAGCCTGACGAAGGGATGTCCGCCAGCGTGGTGATTTCGATCCCTTTTTCCACACCGGTGATGCGCATGGCTTCACGCACCAGATCGTGCTCGACGGCATCCACCGATGAGACGCACTCTTTTTTTGAGTAGTTGATGTAGATCATGTCGTCAAAACGTTCTTTGACGATGGCGTAGACATATTTGTCAATGGCGGTGCAAACCACCTTGCCGTTGGCCTTTTCGTAAAAGGCTTTCATGTCTGAGCCGCCCCCCACGAAGCTGATGCGCAGCGGGGTTTTGACAATGATCATGTCACTGATCTCCCCTTCATCGGGTTTTTGGCGGACCGCTGAAGGCCACAATGCTCACACCGGCCGCATCGGCTGCCGCCACCATGTCCGCGCGATCAAAAACGACGGTCCGGTCGGCTTCAACGGCCAGTGCGCTCGCACCGGCAGCCACCATGCTCGCCACGGTCTGGGCGCCCAGTGCCGGCACGTCGAACCGGAAATCCTGGTTCGGTTTACAGACCTTCACCACGACAGCCTGACCGTTGCCCAGCCGCCCGCCGCGGGCAATGGTGGCGTCTGTGCCGTCGATGGCTTCCACCGCCAGGACCGATCCACCGGCCACCACGACGCACTGGCCGATATCCAGATGGCCAATCTCCTTGGCGATGCGCCAGCCCACGGCCATGTCCGAAATTTCCGACGCCCCGGGCCTGCGGCGGGTCCAGCATCCTTCCGGGGCGAGCAACTCGGGCATGAGAAACGTGGAGGCTTTGATGGCGATGCCGTCTTTTTCCATGGCTCCGGCCACCGCCCGCAGAATCCCGTCATCGAGAGTGTGACGCATGCCGGCCAGAAGGGCAACGGCCTTGATATCGGGTCGCAAATCGGTAAACAGCCGGGTCTTGGTGATGCTGCCCATCATGACCGCCTGGGCCACTTCGTGCTTTTTAAAAAAACGGATGATCTTTTTCAGCTGCCCCAGATGAACCCATTCGATGGCATCGACGTACTCTCCCAGATCGGCAGCGGTTTCGCTGCGATGGGCCGCGGCCACCACCATGTATCCGGCGGCTTTGGCCGCCTTGGCGAAAAGGGCGGGAAACTGTCCCCCGCCGGCGATGATGCCGATGCGCATAAGTCCTGATCTCCGGCGGCCGGACTGACGCCGGGAGTGGAGACCGCCGGGGCAAGCGCTGGTCCCGCACCCACCGCCGACGCCCGGCCGGTCTATCGTGTAATGCCTCTCTGGGAAGCCTTGATGAACTCGGTGAACCGGATCACTTCCGGAACCTGCTCCACCTCGGCCTTCACCCGCTCCAGGGCTTCGTTCAGAGTAATACCGATACGAAAGATGATGCGGTAGGTTTTCTTCAGCTGGCTCACGCTCTGGGACGAAAAGCCGTTTCGCTTCAACCCGACGCTGTTGAGACCGTGAAGGGTGGCCCTGTCTCCGGCCGCGATGACGTACGGTGGGATGTCTTTCACAACGGCCGATTTGCCGCCGATGAACGCATATTCGCCAACCCTGACAAACTGGTGTATGGCCACCAGTCCGCCCACCGTGGCGTGATCACCGATGGTGATATGGCCGGCGAGCGTGGTGTTGTTGGCAAGGATGACGTTTCTACCGATGCTGCAGTCGTGCGCCACGTGGGTGTAGGCCATAAGGTAGCTGCCTTCCCGGATCTCCGTGAGCCCACCACCAAAGGCGGTCCCCCGGTGGATGGTGACGAACTCCCGCAGCGTGCAGCCCCGCTCGATCTGCACCCAGGTTTCCTCCCCCTTGAACTTCACCGACTGGGGGGGCGCGCCGATGGCGGCGTACTGAAACACATTACAGTCAGGACCGATCTTGACAAAGGGATCGATGACCACGTGGGAGGCAATGCGGGTGCCGTTGCCGATAACCACGCTGGCTCCGATGATGGTGAAGGGTCCGATATGAACGTTGTCGCCGATTTCCGCTGTCGGGTCGACGATGGCCGTCGGATGAATCATTGGGGTTATCCTCCAAAAGTGGCCATAAGTTCGGCCTCCGTTACAATCTGACCGTCCACGGATGCCGTGCCGGCCATTTTCATCACTTTGGGTCGCTGCTTGAGCATGGTCAGCTCAAAAATCAGTTGATCGCCGGGAATCACCGGTTTTCTGAACCGGACCCGGTCCATGCCCATGAAGTAAATGGGGGTGGCAAGATCATAGGTGCGGCCGGTCTTGACCGCCGCCGTTTCAACGGCAAGCACACCGCCGGCCTGGGCCATGGCCTCGATGATCATGACCCCCGGCATGATGGGCAGTCCGGGGAAATGCCCCTGAAAGTAGGGTTCGTTAATGGTGACGTTCTTCAATCCCCGGACCCGCTCGCCGGGTACACATTCCAGGATGCGGTCTATCAGAAGAAACGGGTAGCGGTGGGGCAAGCGCTCCATGATCCGCTGGATGTCGATGATGGATTCCATTGGTGTCACCTATCTTGCTGGCCGGAAGCCTCTGCGCTGTCTTTAGCCGCCATGAGACGCGCCACCTGTTTTTTCAATTCATCCAGCTCTTTTTTGATTTCGGGCAGCCCCGGCAGCAGGCGCTGCACCCTGAGCCACACGCGGTGAGGCATTCCTGGCGCACCGCTGATGGTTTCTCCGGGAGCCACGTCCTTTGCCAGCCCGGCCCGGGGGCCGATGATGGCGCCGTCACCGATGGTCAGGTGGCCGGCAACGCCGGCTTGGCCGGCCAGGATCGCGTGACGCCCGATGGTGACACTGCCGGAAATCCCCACCTGGCCCACCAGCAGCGTTTCGGCGCCGATGGTACAATTGTGGGCCACATGCACCAGGTTGTCGGTCTTCACACCGCGCTGAATCCAGGTGCGCCCGAACGTGGCCCGGTCGATGGCGTTGTTGGCACCGATTTCCACATCATCATCGATCTGGACAATGCCGGTGTGGCGAATTTTCATGTAGCGCTCACCGTCAGGCGCAAAACCGAACCCGTCGCTGCCGATCACGGTGCCGGAATGGATGATCACACGGTTTCCCAACAGCGCGCCATCCAAAACGGTGACATTGGGAAAGATTTCGACATCGTCGCCCATGGTCACCCCCGCGCCGATGACCACCCCCGGGTGGAGTACGACCCTGTTGCCCAGCCGGCATCCGTTGCCGACAACGACACAAGGGCCGGCATGAAACCCATCGCCGAAGGAGACGTCCCGGCCGATCACCGCGGCGGGATGGATCCCGGCCGGTGGCCGGTGCGGTGGGTAAAAATGCGAGAGCAGAACGGCAAAAGCCACCTGCGGGCTTTTCACCCGGATGATGTTTGGCCGGTCGCCTTCAAAGCCCGCGGGTACCAGCACGGCGCCGGCCCCGGTCTCAGACAGGCTTTTCAGGTACCGGGGCCCTGCGGCAAATGTGACATCCGCCGCCGTGGCCGTCTCAAACGCCGCAGCGCCGGAAATGATGAGGCTCCCGTCGCCGGAAAGGCTACCGCCGACCATATCGGCCAACTGCGAAAGCGTTGTTTCCGGTGTCACCGGTGTCACCTCCTTTCAGTGTCGGGCCGCTGGTTTCAGGAACTCTTGGCCGCTTTGGCGGCGCTGGCATCATATTGTTTAATCACCTTATCGGTGATGTCTACCGAATCAGGAGCATAGACCACGCCGGCCTCTTTTTTTTCAATAATCAGCAGAAAGCCTTCCTTCTTGCCGATCTCGACGACGAGCCCCTCCACCTGGTTGCGGATCCGCTGGATGTGCTCGAACTGAAGCTGGCGGGCGGCATTGCCATATTCCTGCTGCATTTTCTGGAAATCGCCGATCTGGATGCGGATGTCGCGTTCTTTCTCCATGCGCTGCTCTTTGCTCATGACCAGCGATTCGCGCTCAAAATCCTTCTGAGCCGCCTGAATCCCGTCTCCCTTTTTCTGGAGCGTCGCTTCCCACTGCTTACCCTTGCTGTTGATCTCTTCCTGCGCCGCTTTGCCCTGAATGGAAACGTCCAGAATGCGCTGGAAATCGATGATTCCGATCTTCGCCACATCTGCGCTCATCGCGGGGGCAACCGAAAAGCCGGCCAGCATCACCGCCGCCACCATTATGGAAAGTGTTCTCATGCGTCATCCCCTTTTGGTTACTGTTTGATGATTTGTACTAGAAAGCCGTTCCCATGGCAAACTCCCACCGGCCGCCTTCTGACCCGCCGGGTTCGGGATCCAGAATGTGGCCGTATTCAAGCCGGATGGGGCCCATGGGCGAATACCAGCGAACGCCGGCGCCGATGCTCTCGCGCAGGTTGCCCAGAGCGATGTCCTGATCGGCCGAATAGAGATCACCGGTATCAAAAAAGACCAGCCCGACCACACCGGCATCCTCGAGCAGCGGGAACAGGATTTCCAGGTTGACCTGAACGAATTTTTCCCCCCCCACATAGGACTGCAAGCCCAGCGAGTTGGTCACCACCGGACTCAGATCCTCATAGGTGAACCCGCGCAGGGAGTTGATGCCGCCCAGATAAAATTTGTCGTAGTCCGGCAGGATTTTATCGTCGTGCTTCCATACGATGCCGGTCTTGCCGTGGGCAAAACCGGTGAACCGCCAAAATAACGGGTGGTACCAGCCGGTTTCCAATACCACTTTGGTAAACCCGATGTCCCCGCCCAGACCGGCGTATTGCACTGTCGCTGAACTGTTATTTCCCCGAGTGGCGTTGAACCGGCTATTGGTGGAATCGTATCGCAGGGTCGAAGAAATGCTGCTGTTGGAAAGAAGGCCCTTGAGCTCCTTGATGGAATCGGCAGCCGTAATGTCAACATCGGCGATTTCGGTCTGGTCATAAGAATAGGAGCCGTAGAGCCGGGTGTAGTTCCATACGGGGTAGCTGCTGCTGAGGGTGCCACCGAGGCTTTTTTTCGTATAAGTGTCGTACTCGTAGTCCCAGGCATATACTTCAAAACCGGCCGACAGCGGTATATCAAAGAGCCAGGGTTCGGTTAAACCCAGGCGATATTGGGTGGAGCGCCCACCGAGGGTGGCCGACAAATTCAGTAGCTGCCCCCTCCCGAAGAGGTTACGCTGGGATACGGATACCGTGCCGAACAATGACTCCGTGCTGCTGTACCCGCCACCGAAGCTGAACGCGCCGGTCTGCTTTTCGGTGACATCGATCTTCAGCAGCATCTTGTCATCGGCACTCCCCTTTGGGGTGTCCACCTTGATATCCTCAAAGAAATCCAATCGATACAGACTGCCGACACCCGCTTTCAATCGGCGGCCGCTGTAGAGTTCCTGCTCATACACCCGGAGTTCCCGGCGGATGACCTTGTCACGGGTCTTGCTGTTGCCGTTAATAATGATCTTCTCAAAATAGACCTGCTGACCTTTGTCGATGGTATACACCACATCCACCAGCAGTTTCTCACGGTCTTCACTGATCTGGGGCATCACATTGGCATACGCGTATCCCTCATCGGAGACGGAATCGGTGAGCGCCAGCACATCGTTGCGGAGACGTTCCCGGCTGAAATACGGTTCTGCGCCGATCTGCAGCCGTGCAAGGAGGAGCGCCTTGGGAACCACCATGTCTCCGCTGATATCGACATTGCCGACCTTGAAGCGCTCGCCTTCCACGATCTTGAAGGTGACGTGGATCCCTTTTTCTTGAAAATCCACCACCGGCTCACCCACTTTGGCCTCGATAAAGCCATTATTCTGATAGAAGGCCGAAATGCGGCTCGAATCCTGTTCGAGTTCGTCCGGTTTGAGTTCCCCGGAACTGGTAATGAAAGAAAAAATACCTTTTTCGGATGTTTCGATGAGCTTTTGTAGCTTGCCGGCCGTATAGGTTTTATTGCCCTCAAAGGAGATCTTGGTAATCTTGAGTTCATTGCCTTCCTGGATCTCGAACGCCACATCCACCTGGTTGTTTGCGTCCCTTGGGGTGGCTTTGTAGGAGACCACGACGTTGTGGTAGTTCTTTTCCTTGTACAGCCCCTCGATACGCTGGACGTTCACGCGGATCCGGTCATTGTTGAGTACCGTTCCGGTCTTCACCGTCAGGTTCTCCATGAGTTCTTTCTCGTCGAACTCTTTGTTGCCCGTAAAGGTGACCCGCCGAATGGTCGGATTTTCCTTTAACACAAAAATGACATCGAGACCGTCTGCGCCCTCATCGGTTTCCACGCGGACATCCTCGAAATAGCCCATTTCATATACTTTTCGCATATCCCTGACGATGTCTTTTTGCCTGAGAACATCACCGGGTTTAGCACGGACGACCCGTTTGATGGCATCGGCTTCGATACGCTGATTGCCTTCGATGCGGATGTCGGCGATCAGCTGTCGGTCAAGCACGCGCATGCTGATACGGCTGCCGACGCGTCGCAGGGCGCCGATCAATGGATCGATACCCGCCCCCTCGACATAATAGCTCCACGGCGCATCCGTCTGGCCCGTTGGCCGCATCATTTTCAAATCCAGAGACAGTTGCCGGCCGAACCACGACAGGCTGCCCCAGATCACATAATCGGCGCCGGCACGAATTCCCACCTCCTGCAACGATTTCAGCGTCCATTGGCTTTGGCCGGCGGCAGCGTCTTTGATATCGCCGGGCAGTGGCAGAATCTGCGCCCCTTCACGCTTTAGCTGGTTTTTTAACGCGACATCGATACGCTCGGTTTCGGCGCTCGCCGGTTGGGACGAAAAAACGGTGAGTGGCAGCACCAATACCTGCGGCACCGCAGCCGCTGGCGTGCGCGTCGGAAAAAGACAAACCGCTGCAACCAGCAGCGGTATCAAACGCTTGATCATATCTGTAACCTCAGGACGGTGAAACCAGTTGCCCTTCTGCAATTGTGATCGACCGCGACATGGTGGCCGCCAGCGCCAAATTATGAGTGACCACTACCAGGGTCATGCCACGCTCGGCATTGAGTTCCGCGAGCAGGCCGTGAATTTGCTCACTGTTTTGCCGGTCCAGGTTGCCCGTGGGCTCGTCGGCCAGCAACAACTGGGGGCTCATCAACAAAGCCCGTGCCAGGGCCACCCGCTGTTGCTCGCCTCCGGAAAGCCGGGTGACGCTGTGAAACAGGCGATCCTTCAGGCCCACCCGGACAAGAATCTCCTCAGCCGCCTGCGCCGCATGGTTCACCGACCAGCCGTTGATGAGGGCCGGCATCATGGTGTTCTCCAGTGCATTGAACTCCGGCAGCAGGTGGTGAAACTGGAAAACGAAGCCAATGGCGCGATTCCTGAAGGCCGCCAACGCACTCGGGGAATAGCTCAGAATATCTGTACCGTCAAAAATGATCCGCCCCCTGTCGGGCCGGTCCAGGGTCCCCAGCACATGCAGCAGCGTCGATTTGCCGATACCCGAAGCACCCACCACGGCCATGCTGTCGCCCGTGTCAATACTCAGGGCGGCCCCGGATAGAATGGGGATGGTCTCGCCACTGCCGCTGACGTATGATTTCCAGAGGTCTTCCATAACCAGCAAGGGGCCGGTCGACGCCGTGGCGATGGTCGCGGGCTCACCCATAACGAATCGCCTCCACCGGATCCAGCCGAGCGGCCTGACGGGCCGGGTATAGGGTGGCCAAAAAACAAATCGCCAGGGCCGAAACAGCGATGAGCGCCACGTCCATCCACTGGAGCAGCACCGGCAGTTTGCTGATGTAGTAGACGTCGCTGGGCAATTCAATAAACTGGTAATGGGACAGCAGCGTGCACAGGATCAACCCCCCGCACCCGCCCATTAAAATCCCCACCGCACCGATGGCCATCCCCTTGAAAATAAAAATTCGCCGGATGCTGCCATCCGTTGCCCCCATGGCCTTGAGGATCGCGATGTCCTTGGTCTTTTCCATGACCATCATGATCAGAGAGCTGGCGATGTTGAAAGCCGCCACAAGGATGATCAGCGCCAGGATGATAAACATGACGGTTTTTTCAAGCTTGAGGGCCGAAAACAGGTTGCGGTTCATCTGCATCCAGTCCCGCGCCCAATAGGGGAATCCGATACGCTCGATCAAACGTTTGGCAATGGCACGTGCCTGGTAAATGTCTTCCACCCGGATTTCGATGCCGGTGACGGCATCCCCCATGCGCAGCAGATGCTGGGCGTCATCGAGGCGGATATAGGCGAAAGAACCGTCGAACTCGTACATGCCGGACTCGAAAAGGCCCGCGATGCGGTATTGACGCATGGCCGGCAGGTGGCCGATGGGCGACATCATCCCCCGGGGGGAGATCAGGGCTACGGTATCCCCTTTCCGCAGCCCAAGGCTCTTGGCCAGTTCGATCCCGAGTATGATGCCGCCGCCCGTGGCCGGTCTATTTGGGGCATCACCGGGCGGGTCGGCCAGCGAGGCCAGTGCCTCCTCGGAAAGGTAGGCGTTGACCGTCGCGGCCAACCGCGGATCGATGCCCCGCAGGACAGCACCGGAAACACCGCTGGCTGAGCGCAGCATCACCTGGGAATAGACGAACGGTGCGGCCCCGGTCACTCCGGGAATCTGTTCGGCCGCAGTCAAAACCTCGCGGTATCCGGTAAACGGCTGCCCGTGGCGCATGACCACCACATGGGACTCAACCCCCAAAATCCGAGATTTCATATCGGCTTCAAACCCGGCCATGACGGCGATGACCACGATCAGGGCCATCACCCCCACCGCCACCCCGGCGATGGACAGCAGGGTGATCAAGGAAATGAAGGTCTGCCGCTGTTTGGACCTGAGGTATCGTCGACCAATAAAATACTCAAACCGCATACCCGTCTCCCGGGAAAAATTCACCCACTATGCCGCTGTATGAACGGCACCGGCAGGCTCAACGTGATTCTACGGCCGGTTTCATGTGCGGAAACAGGATGACTTCTCTTATGGACGGGGCGTCGGTGAGCAGCATCACCAGACGGTCGATGCCCACCCCTTCACCAGCGGTGGGCGGCATCCCGTATTCCAGCGCCTCGATGTAGTCCCGGTCCATCAGGTGGGCTTCGGCATCACCGGCCGCGCGGTCTGCCACCTGTTGCTCGAACCGTCCGAGTTGATCGGCGGGATCGTTAAGTTCGCTGAAACCGTTGGCGATTTCGTGCCCGGCGATAAACAGCTCAAAACGGTCCGTGAAGTCTGGCTGGGCACTGTTTCGACGGGAAAGCGGCGAGACCGCCACCGGATAGCCGGTAATGAACGTCGGCTGAATGAGGTGCGGTTCAACCAGGGCGTCAAAAAGCTTGGTGAGCACTTTTCCCAATCGGCCGGTCTTGGTCACGGTGACGCCCTTGTCATGAGCGAAACCGAGCAGTTGATCCTTGTCTTGCAGCATCTTTTCAGGAACACCGCCGATGGTTACCAGCGCCTCCAACAAATCCAGCCGTTGCCACGGCCCCCCCATGTTGATGTCATGGCCCTGGTAAGCCACCGTTTCACTGCCGCAAACAGCAGTGGTCACGGTTGCAAACATCCGTTCGGTGAACGCCATCAAATCGGTATAGGTGGCGTAGGCCTGATAGAATTCAAGCATGGTGAATTCCGGGTTATGGCGTGTGGATACCCCTTCGTTGCGGAAATTGCGGTTGATTTCGAACACCCGCTCAAACCCCCCCACCACCAATCGCTTGAGGTCGAGCTCCGGGGCGATGCGCAGGTACAGGTCCATTCCCAGCGCCTTGTGATGGGTGATAAATGGCGTGGCCTCGGCACCACCGGCAATGGGCTGCATCATCGGGGTTTCTACTTCCAGAAAATCGTGAAGCAGCAGAAACTGGCGAACTTCCTGAATGATTCGGCTGCGTTTGAGAAACAACGCCCGCACCTCATCATTCATTACGAGATCCACATAACGGCGCCGGTAGCGTTTTTCAGGATCCCGAAGACCGTGGAATTTCTCTGGCAGTGGTCGGACCGCCTTGCTCAGCAGTCGCAACTGTCCGGCCAGCAGGGTCCATTCCCCGGTACGGGTTTGAAACATGCCGCCGGTAAGACCGATATAATCGCCCACGTCCATTTGTTTGAACACACTGTAGGCGGCATCCCCGACCCCGTCCTTCTTAACATAGGCCTGCAGGATGCCCGTCCGGTCGCGAAACCGGATGAAGGCCGCCTTGCCAAAGCGGTTGATGGCCATAACACGCCCGGCTAATGAAAACTGAGGCCCGGTCTCATCTGGAGCCGCGGCGACGCGCTCGACTTGTTCCCGGACATCGGAGACGCTGTGGGACACCTGAAAGTCATTGGGGTACGGATCAATATCATTGGCCCGCAATTCGGCGATCTTTTGCCGCCGCAATTCAAGCAGATCTGTACTGTTGTTCATTGTTAGTCCTGACGCATGGATCGAAAGCCGGAAATGCCACGGCCCAGCCCCTATGCAAAGCAATGCCGGGGTTGCATCGGTCATTCGATGCCCCGGCCGGGTGTTTGATGATCAGCGGATTCGGCCTGACGGAAAAAATGTCAGACCGTGCGGTCCGTCATCGGATTACGGCCACCCGACTCACGCTGACGGTCACGATATTCGAATCGGTCTTGCTACCTTAATTTACTATGGAGTGTCAAGCCTGCAGGGCGCTGCAGGCACCTCTGGATAACGGTAATTGCCCCCCGGGACGCCCGAGGTACTGGCATATGGGCGAGTCTCAACGCCCGGTGTCGCCCGGAGAAAACGGAGGTGTGGCCGCGCGCTGGAAGATGACGGTGAACACCGTTCCGGAGCCGGGCTCACTGTCCACGTCGATACGACTGTCGTAGGATTCAAGGATGCTGTGTACCATGGACAATCCCAGCCCCGTCCCCCGCGGTTTGGTGGTAAAAAACGGCGTAAAGATATGCTGGGCATGCTCCGGGGCAATGCCGTAACCGTCGTCGATGACCTGCAGCACGACCTGGGAATTTCGCCGAGCCGCCACCTTTACAACTACGCGGCCGGTGCCCTCGATGGCCTCGGCAGCGTTGAGCAGCAAATTCCAGAACACCTGACGGAAGTGCACCGGATCAATCTCGATCCAAAGATTGTTTTCAAGCGACGTCTCAATGGAGATCAGAGCTGTCCGGGATGCATCTTTTTCAAAAAGCGTCACGATCTCCATGACCGTTTCACTCAGGTTGACGGCACGACGGCTGCCCGTAGGGGGGCGGGCGAACATTAGAAAATTGCTGATCAGGTCGCTGAGCCGAGCCGTCTCGCGCGTCACGATCTGCATGAGTTTATGGTGCTGAGGGTTGTAGGGCAAATCCGATTGGAGCAGTTGGATCGCCCCCGCCAGGGAGGCCAGGGGGTTTTTGATCTCATGGGCCATGCCGGCGGCAATCTCCCCCATGGATGCCAGTTTCTCCACCCGCTTGAGGTGGGTCTCCAGCGCTCGCAATTCGCTTTGAGACTGTTTTGCCTGTTCGGCCAGCACGCCACTGAGAATCGCCACGGCAAAACAGGCGAGCCCCGTCACCACAATGCGGTAAAACACCTGGAGCCAACCGTGCTCGCTGGCGGCCACGGTGCCGTCCATGACAAAGGGGTGCAGCAACTTCGCATATTCCAAAGCGACCACCACCCCGTACTGGATGCCGCAGAGCGTCGCCATCCAGACCACTTCTCTTCGAGGAAGCAGGATGCTGCTGTAAATGAGCACTACGAGGTATAAAAAAGAGAAAATGCTGGAAAACCCGCCTGTAACCAACAATATGAGGGTGACGATAAAGGTGTCAATGGCCACCTGAAAAGTGGCGAAATATTGAAAATCTTTGATTTTATTATAAAAATACAAATAGATGCAGCTGAGCCCGAAAATGCCTGCGGTGAGTGCGTAGATCAGCAGAAGCGGGACCGCCAGCGCGGATGGCGCTTGACCCAGTTGAATGATGATGGTGGATCCTAAAAGAAGAGAGGTGAAGACCACCCGTGAAAACATGAGCAGTTTAAGTCGGCCACGGGTTTCTTCTAAGGCATGTTTGGATATCGTATAATCCATGGGGGAGAATAACTCGAAGGAATGGCCGGGAGCCCGGCTTCGGCAAGCCGCGGGGCTCCATGGATTTTAGAAAGGGGGCTATCGGCCCGGGTGTTCGTCGCAACCGTTTTTCTCAGCAGCGGTCAGCGATGTCGACCGCGCCGACACGGGCATCATCCGCCGACGGCACCGGCCATCTTGAATATGGGCAGGTACATGGACACCACCAGCCCGCCGATCACCACGCCCATAAAAACCATCATCACCGGTTCGATGGCGGCAGTAAGGTTTTCCACGGCCTGGTCGACTTCCTCGTCATAAAAATCCGCTATCTTTCCGAGCATGGCGTCAAGGGCGCCGGTGGACTCTCCCACGGCGATCATCTGGCAGACCATGGGCGGGAAAACGCCGCTTTCCAGCAGAGGGTCCGACATGGTGCGCCCCTCTGAAATACCGCTTCTGACCTTGTAGACGGCGCTTTCAACGGTCTTGTTGCCGGCAGTTTTGGCAACAATGTCGAGGGCTTCGAGAATAGAGACCCCGCTGGAGAGCATCGTACCCATGGTTCGGGAAAATTTGGCCACGGCCACCCTGCGGATGAGTGTGCCGAAAACCGGTAGTTTCAAGGAATACTGATCCACCGCTGCGCGGCCTTTTTCGGTCTTGTAGACCCTTTTGAAAGCTATGACAAAAAGTATAAGGCCGCCCAGAATGATGTACCAGCTTTGCCGAGCGAACTTGCTGGCATTGACCACAATCTGTGTCGGTGCCGGAAGGGCGCCGCCAAAATCGGCGAACATTGCTTCGAATACCGGGATGACAAAAATCATGATCACCGCCACAACGATGACGGCGACAGCCATGGTGATCGCCGGATACGTCATGGCGCCTTTCACTTTGGCTTTGAGCTTGGCCGACTTTTCCATGTAGGCCGACAGGCGCTGGAGAATGATATCGAGAATACCGCCGGCTTCACCGGCCGCGATCATGTTTACAAACAGGTCGTCAAAACTGTCGGGATATTTTTTGAGGGCTTCGGCAAGGGTGTTCCCACTCTCGACGCTTTCCTTGATTTCTTTGAGATACTTTTTAAAGGTGGGATTTTCCTGCTGGGAATAAAGAATGTCAAGGCACTGAATAATGGGCAGCCCTGCATCGATCATGGTGGAAAACTGGCGGCAGAACAAAATGACGTCACTCTGCTTGACCGAGGGCTGCATGAACTTGACGTTTTCGAAAATGTCCTTCGGTTTTAGCTTGACCTTGGAAGGGATGAGCTTCATCTTGGCCAGATTCGCGCGCACGGCGTCTTCACTGGCCGCTTCCATCTCTCCCTTTTGGGTTTGACCCTTTTTATTTTTGCCTGCCCACACGTATAATGGCATTTTATGCCCTCCGCTAAAAAAGGGAACTCGCCCGACGTCGCTGGGTTGACGCAACCACGTTACGAAAAGATATTGCGGAGCATACATCCTTTGTTTGGAAATGTCCAGTGAGCAGCGGCAGTTATCAGGATTGAGCCGCTGCCCTGTCGCCGCCGCTGACAGGACCTGCGAGCCGTCACCAGAGGATACCGACGAGTGCCTGTTGGTGTTTCGCTTGAATCCGGCGACGCGAAACCGTCATCGGTGCTTGATTAAGCTATCTAACTGTGGTTAGGCTAAATTCTCACACAATGGCGCTGCCCGAACGGAGGGGGGTGCCATGCCCACAGAACTTCAGTGATGCCGACCATGCCCTCCAATAAAGACCTGACTGTTATCACAACCCACATCAACGCCGACTTTGATGCCCTGGCATCCCTCCTGGCAGCCCAGAAGATCTACCCGGAAGCGATGGTGGTATTTCCAGGCTCCCAGGAGAAGAGCCTCCGAAACTTCTTCATCAACTCCATGGTCTACCTCTTCAACATGGCGGAGTTGAAAGCCATCGACATGGACCGCGTCAAACGATTGGTGCTGGTGGATACGCGGCAGTTGGGCCGGATCGGCGCCCTGGCGGACCTGGCCAGGCGTCCGGACGTGGAGGTGCACGTCTACGATCATCATCCGGCAGGGGCCGATGACATCGCCTCCGATTTCGGGGTCCAGCGGCTCACCGGAGCCACCGTAACGATCCTGGTGGAGATTCTCAGGCAAAAGGCCATCCCCATTTCGCCCGATGAGGCCACCATCATGTGCCTGGGCATTTATGAAGACACCGGGTCCTTTACGTTTTCTTCCACGACCGAGGCCGATTTCCATGCCGCAGCCTACCTTCTGTCTCAAGGCGCCAGCCTCAACGACGTGGCCAGTCTCATTTCAAGGGAACTCAACCCGGAGCAAATCAGCCTGCTCAACGATATGATCCAGAATGCCCGGCGCTATGATATCAACGGCATCGATGTCGTACTGACCACCATCACCACCGAGCACTATGTGCCCGATTTCGCCTTCCTCGTGCACAAGATGGTCAAGATGGAAAACCTGGATGCCATCGTCGCCACCGCCCGCATGGCCAACAAGATCTACATCGTTGCCCGCAGCCGCACCGGTGACGTGGATGTGGGGGCCATCGTGGCCCACTTCGGCGGCGGCGGCCACCCTTTCGCCGCGGCAGCCACTGTGAAAGGGCAGCCCCTGGCCCAAATCGAGCAGCGCCTCATTGAACTGCTCTACCAGGAGATTCGCCCGCGCCGCAAGGCCAAGGACCTGATGAGCGCACCGCCGATCACCATCGATGCCGAAAGCCCCTGCGCGACAGCGGCCGATCAAATGGCGCGTTACAGTATCAATGCACTGCTGGTCATGGCATCCGGCACCGGCCCGGAGACCTTGGCCGGCTTCATCACCCGGGCGGTGATCGAAAAGGCGCTCTACCACCACCTGGAGCAGGTTCCGGTGAGAGATTTCATGACGTCAGAATTTGTCACGGTCAGCCCCGAGGCCGAGCTGTCTGAAATCCAGGAAAAAATCATCGACAACAAACAACGGATCCTGCCGGTGGTCGAAGGTGACCGTGCCATCGGCGTGGTAACGCGCACCGACCTTCTAAACGTACTGGTGCGCCGCTCCCGGCTGGCGGACCGGCAGTCACTGGATCCCGACCCCCAACCGGACAACGTGCGCAGCAAAAACGTCAGGCGCTTTATGTCCGAGCGCCTGGGAAAACGGGTGCACGACACGCTGATCGCCATCGGCGTAGCCGCCGAGGCTCAAGGGTGCAGCGCCTATGTGGTGGGCGGATTTGTCCGGGACCTGTTCTTGTACCGGCCCAACGAAGACATGGACGTTGTCATCGAGGGCGACGGTATCGCCTTTGCCAAAAGCTTTGCTCGGCAAATGGGCGCACGCGTGCATACGTACCTGAAATTCGGCACGGCGGTGGTGACGTTTCCAGACGGTTTCAAGATCGACGTGGCCACGGCCCGCATGGAGTATTACAAGTTTCCGGCCGCCATGCCGACAGTTGAGATGAGCAGCATCAAACTCGACCTGTTCCGCAGGGACTTCACCATGAACACCCTGGCGATCCGGCTCAACCCCGAACACTTCGGCATCCTCATCGATTTTTTTTCGGCGCAAAAAGACATCAAGGGCAAGACCGTCCGGGTCCTGCACAACCTCAGTTTCGTGGAAGACCCCACCCGGGTGTTTCGGGCCATCCGCTTCGAGCAGCGCTTCGGATTTGTCATTGGCAAACTGACCGCCGACCTTATCGAAAACGCGGTCAAAATGGATTTTTTCAGCCGGCTGACAGGCCGACGGGTATTCACGGAGCTGCGCTTGATCCTGGCCGAGGAGAACCCGGCGTGGTCGCTCCGACGCCTCAACGATTACGGGCTGCTGCCGGTGGTGCACCCCTCCATCCAGTACTGTGATGCGCTGGTGAATCTCTTTGCCGCCGTGAAGAACGTACTGGCCTGGTACGATTTGCTTTTTCTGGAAGGATCCTATATGAGGTGGGCCGTTTATTTCATGGCCCTGATCCGCGACAGCGCGCGCGACGTCACTGAAAACATCTGCCACCGGTTCGAGCTCAGCGAGGCCCACAAACAGCTGTTTGCCGACCAGCGCATGGCCGCCGAACGCTGTGTCGTGTGGTTGCACTACCACCCGTCAGCCACCAACAGCCTTGTATATCACCGGTTGGCGGTCTTCCGGATCGAAGCGCTGCTCTACATGATGGCCGCCGCTGAAAAGGATGCCACCAAACAGACCATTTCCGGCTTCATCACGCGGTTGCGTCATATTCAACCGCGTCTCAACGGACAGGATCTCATCGATCTGGGGCTGACGCCAGGACCCATTTTTCGCGAAATCATTGAACATGTTCGCGATGCCAAGCTGGACGGGCGCGTCAGCACCAGAGAAGATGAGCTGGCACTGGCCGCCACTTTGAAAAACACCTTGAACAGGGATTTGCAATGACCAAGGAAGTCCACCTGACCGGCATCAGCACGACCGGCACCCCGCACCTGGGCAACTATGTCGGCGCCATTCGGCCGGCCATTGCCGCCAGCCGCAATCCGGACGTGGAACCGTATTATTTTTTAGCCGATTACCACGCCATCATCAAATGCCACGACCCCGAGCGCGTTCGTCAGTCGAGCCTGTCGGTGGCGGCCACCTGGCTCGCCTTCGGTCTGGACCCCGACAGCACCCTTTTTTACCGGCAGTCGGATATCCCGGAAATTCCGGAGCTGACCTGGATTCTCTCCTGCATGACCGCCAAGGGGCTGATGAACCGGGCCCATGCCTACAAGGCCGCCGTGGCTGAAAATGATGACAGCGGCGCTGGAGACAGTGACCCGGATAAAGGGATCTCCATGGGGCTTTACAGCTATCCGGTGCTCATGGCCGCCGACATTCTCATGTTCAAGGCCCACAAGGTGCCGGTGGGCAGAGACCAGATCCAGCACCTGGAGATGACCCGTGACATTGCCGCCCGCTTCAATCATCACTTCGGAGACATTTTCGTTCTCCCCGAAGCCGTGGTGGACGAGCGGGTGGCCGTGCTCTCCGGTCTCGACGGCCGGAAAATGAGCAAGAGCTACAACAACACCATTCCGCTGTTCGAGACGGAAAAAAAGCTGCGCAAGCTGATCATGAAGATCACGACCAATTCTTTGCCCCCAGAGGCGCCCAAGGATCCGGAAACCTGTACGCTGTTTCAGATTTACCGGGCCTTTGCCGAACCGTCGGCCGTTTCGGCCATTCGCCAGCGATACGCCGCCGGCATCGGCTGGGGTGAAATGAAGCAGATCCTTTTTGAATGTCTCAATGACATTCTGGCCGAACCCCGCCAGCGCTATCACGCGTTGATGGCAAAGCCGAACCACGTGGAAGCGGTGCTCAAAAACGGCGCACAACGGGCCAGAGAACGCAGCATCCCGTTTTTGGATACCATTCGAAACGCTGTCGGTATTCGGTCTCTGGCCAACTGACGCCGACGCGCGCATCCTTCATCGACGGCCATAGCCTATGACGGCGCAAACCGAACCGTATAGCGTCCAACTGGACGGTCTCTTTGAAGGGCCGATGGATCTGCTCGTCCACCTCATCAAAAAAAACGAGGTGGACATTTACGATATCCCCATCGCCCTCATCACCGACCAGTATCTGGCCGCCATCGAACTGCTGCAGGCGCTCAACGTAGAGCTGGCCGGCGATTTTCTAGTAATGGCCGCGACCCTGACCCAGATCAAATCACGGTTGCTGCTGCCGGTCCACGATGAGGAAGATGACGCGGAAGACCCGCGCTCGGAAATTACGCGGCCGCTGTTGGAATACCTGGAAATGAAGGCGGCCGCAGAAGCTCTGTCCGGTCGCCACCTGCTCGGCGAGAACACCTTTGTCCGCAGCAAGCTAAAACCCGCCGAGCTGCCCGTCTTCGATGAGGACGAAGTCGTTCACGTGGGGCTTTTTGAGCTCATCGACGCCTTTCAGCGCATTCTGGAGCGCATGGCGCCGGACCACCGGGTGGACATGACAACGGAGCGGGTCACGGTGAAAGACCGAATCAACGGGCTCATCGACCTGCTTGAAGAGCGCGGGTCCATTACCTTCGAGGAACTCTTTCAAGGCGAATTCACCCGCAGCGACGTCATCGTGACCTTTCTGGCCGTTCTCGAGATGGTGAAACTTCAGCTGATCCGGGTGGCCCAGCACATTCAGTCTGGCATCATCCGGCTCTTTTACCAATAACGGTAGGAAACCGATGGAAAACCTGAAAGCCGTCATCGAAAGCCTGCTGTTCGTCTCCGAAGAACCGCTCACCGTGGAGACGCTGCGCAAACTGCTCGACGATCTGGACCCCGTCGATATCCGGGCGGCGCTGGCGGATCTTGAAGCCGAATACACGGCGCGCCAGGGCGGATTTCACCTGAAGGCGGTGGCCGGTGGGTGGCAATTCCGCTCACGGACTGAATTCACGCCGTGGATCCGAAAACTCATCCAGCCCAACGCCCCGCGGCTCAGCAAAGCCGCCCTGGAAACCCTGGCCATCATCGCCTACAAGCAGCCCGTCATCAGAAGCGATATCGAACAGATTCGCGGCGTGGACTGCGGCGGCGTGACCCGCATGCTCCTTGAGCGAAAACTGATCCGCATCCTCGGCCGCAAGGAAATCCCGGGGCGCCCCCTGATTTATGCCACCACCAAACTGTTTTTACAGATCTTCGATCTGAAGGATTTGACCGATCTTCCCTCCCCCAAGGAAATCGAGGCCATGGCCCTGGACGCACCGCCCGAAGCCGGAAAGCCGCTGCGCGAAGATGACGACGGTTTCTCGGACCTGGGTCAGGAATCGCTTGAAACGCCGGATTCGCCGGAAGATTTGGCCGAGGATGCCGAAACATTCGACGTGCCTGAGTGAAAAAGTGCTTGACGGTAACGCTGACAAACTCTATATACCTAATATCTAATCGAAATATGGATTAATTGCATTATCGTCAGTTTAAGCGGCAGCCCATATTGGAGCAATCTCCGCAAGGAGCCCCCATGAACAAATCCGACTTGATCAATGCCGTAAAAGAGCAGGCAGCCCTCAGCCGGAAGGACGCAGAACGCGCGGTGGACACGTTTTTCGATACCATCGCCAACACCATCTCCGAAGGGGACCGGGTAGAAATCCGGGGATTCGGCAGTTTCACGGTAAAAAAGTACAAACCTTACGTCGGCCGAAACCCTAAAACAGGTTCCCAGATCAGCGTACCGCCCAAAAAACTGCCCTTTTTCAAAGTCGGCAAAGAGCTTAAGGAAATCGTCGACGAATAAGCCCTGCTGGGCTTTCTCTCCTGCTGCCATAACAACGCCGCATCCCTTCTTACCAAAGGGTTTGCGGCGTTTCGATTTTGTCCGGTACCTGTTGCCCCCCCAAAAAAACGCCCACCCGCAGCGCTCCCGTTTTACAGATCTGATTTCCCCGCTAAAACCTCCGGCAGATTTCGTCCCCCAGTATTGATCAAACCGTAAAAAGTGATTTTGAACCGCAGAGACCGCAGCGGGACACAGAGAATGCGTTTAATAGTTAAAGGTTTATCTCTGCGCTCTCTGCGTCCTCTGTGGTGATTTTGGACTTTTTACATGGCCATCAGTATTGACAAACCCGTAAAAAAGCAATTTTCTCGCTAAGACGCCAAGCGCGCCAAGAAAATATTATTTAATATCAGCATGTTAACTTTGCGATCTTTGCGGCTTTGCGAGAGATTCCGACTTGTTACCGGTTCATCAGTATTGGCCATGCACCGCCCTCCAAACGAAAATCCGGCGCTTTTGTAGGGGCGGGTTTACCCCCGCCCGCATCGAAAGCACGAGAACGATTCACCTTTTCCCATCCGGTTTCCGGAAGAGGGCAGCCCCCTCCCCTTAATAATTCCTAATATTCTCTGCGCCCCGCTGCGGTCTCTGCGGTTAAAATCGCTTTTTACGTTTTCACCACCGCTTAAATCTCTTGATTTTTTTTCGCATTTCGCAAATACATATGAGCAATCCATATAAAAGACTTGGTGACGGGAATTCTGAAAGCGTTATCGGAACCGGGAGACAGGAGGAGATGACCTGAATGCCAAACTGAAACAGGCGCTCGTCAAAAATACGGATCCGCCTGAAGCCATATCGTGGCTGAGGAGGTTAAAACGAACATCCACCGCCCTGCCGATATCGGTCGCCGACTTGCCGGGCTATCTGATCTATTCCAAAACTTCCGCCACTTCTTCATCCTCTGCCTCCGAATCAGCAAACCGCTTCAATGGTTGGCTCCTGTCACTCCAAAGTCTCACGACTTTAAAACGCACCGCGTCTATCACCGGCGAGATCTGGGGCGCTTATCATTCTGCAATTGGAAGTGCATCAGGTTGAGTAGAGGAATATGGCAAACAGTGCTCGGTCCCTGGTGTAGCCACCTCAGCCGAGGGTTATTAGTCATATTTCTCACATTTTTGATCGAATTGTTGATTGCGTAACAATAATTTTGGATCAGTCAGATTGTGTTTCATTAATAGATGATTATTATTGAATACTTGCCATATGAATAGGGGGGCTGCCCACGGCAAATACCTTCCTACCCCTTTACGTTCGCACAGTTCTCTTTGACCTAAAAATTTACATGCAAGCTCTGAATTCCCCTGTGTCAGGGTAGTTTTCACCTCTTGATGGTTTGATCGTCGCAGGTGAAACCCCCCGGAATCTATCACTAAAAAGAGCTTTCAACTGACCGCAACATTCCCATTGCGCGCTACCTTCAGCGGAACGACAAAACTTCAAACGGGCACCATGAAAGAGAAGATTGATCTATCATTAAGCCAGTGTTCCAAGAAATGGGTATTTTAATACCTGGCGGTGAAACAGCAGGAATCCTTCCAGCCCTTATTTGCATAACGATGCTTTCCAATCTGGAAAAAATGCGGACACGCTGCATTGGCAACCGTCGGCAAATGGAGACTAAAAGACCTGTGAAATGAAGACAATACAAGTGGTCAAATCCTGGTCTGATCTTTGCGTCATGCGTATGAAGGGGCCTTCGAAGCAGGTTTCGCTACATGCAAGTCGCATGAATTGAAGAAAGCGATCCAACAACAATCGGGGAGGTAGGGAAATGAGTATCCGCAAAGAGTTTCGGAAAAGCAAACCCGTGTGCAAGGTCACTTTTAACATTCCGGAGACAGTTGGAAATTCTGCACAGGAAGCGCATGTGGTGGGTGAGTTCAACCACTGGTCACCTTCTGCAACACCCATGAAACGATTGAAAAACGGGTCATTCAGCGCCGCGTTGGAGCTTGAAAAAGGCCGGTCCTACCAGTTCCGCTATCTTTTAGGTGAATCCCACTGGGAAAACGAGCCAGATGCCGACGACTATCTGCCAACTCCCTTTGGCGACAGTCACAATTCAGTAATAAATCTGTAACCAGATTAAAAAAGGAGAACTCGCCATGTTTGATTTGTTGCCCTTTAAAAATCGATCCGGCAAGGAAATGACTCGTTTCAGAGATGAGATGGATCATCTGTTCAACCGTTTTTTTGACACGGATTTCCCCATTTCCCAACGACTTTTCGGAGACGGGGACTGGGCGCCGCGTGTTGATGTGAGTGAAGGCAAGAGCGACATCACGGTTAAGGCGGAAATTCCGGGGTGCGACGCCAAAGATATCGATGTAAAGCTGGATGGGCGTTCCTTGACGATCAGTGGTGAAAAAAAGCAGGAGAAGGAAGAGAAGGGTGAAAATTTTCACCGCCTGGAGAGAACGTACGGCAGTTTCTGTCGCATGGTGACGCTACCTGCGGAAGTCAAGCCCGAAGACATCGATGCTACTTACAAAAAAGGAGTGTTGAAACTGGTATTTAAGAAGATGCGGGAAAGCGAGGCCAAAAAAATAACCATCAAAACCAGCTGACCCGTTTGCAACTGGCTGCTTAACAATACTATCCAAAAAGTTCTTACCCCTTGGCGGGGGGAGGAACATCCTGCACTGATTCAAGCCGCTGGATCATACATTCAACCCCAAGGTGAAAAGATGGAAGATACGGCGGAAAGAGTAGTTTTATCGAGGGCTGCGCCGCGCAATTCCATTGAAGCAGCCATCACATGCCGGCAACTTTGCACTGCCGGTGATGGGTGCGCTGCAGATGGCGTCATGCGCAATTTTTCAAGCCTTGGCTCCTATATCGAAGCGGCCGATAAATATCATTCTGGAACCATTCTCATGGTTCGGACGCTCAGCTATCCGGCCATGTCGTCATACATGACCGGAGAAGCGTGGCCTCGGTCCTTCTGCCTTGCAGAAGTCAAATGGTGGCAGGAAGTGGCTGACGAAAAAGCCACCCGATTTGGTATGGGGCTGCGATATCTCGAATAGGCAAGGCGCCAATAAGAGCAACCGTAAAACTTACACTTGGAATGGATGGGTGAATCATGGCATCACTCCATCACGTTCCCAGAATTCAGATTGTTACGCCGGAAGTGGCGTTCGTACCGCAGGGCATGGGGCCCGGGTCACAGTCCATTTTTGCAAGGGCTGGTGTCCTTGGTGATATCTGCGCTGCCGGTGCAAGATGAGGGCTTCGTAAATACCTGCAAATCCTCCACTGAGGAAAGTAACTGTCCATGAAATGTAATGTTGGCAGGACTGAACGGATTGTCCGCATCGGCGCCGCGTTGGTGTGTGCAGCGCTGGGGGCTGGATGGTGGAGAGGCTTTTATGTGGCGAGCGCCATTTTATTATTTACCGCCGTCATCGCCTGGTGCCCCATCACCGCCGTGTTGGGCATCTCCACCTGCAAGGAAGTTGAGCAGGAAGAGATACCGGCCAATACCGCAGGCACCGATAAAGATCAGTTGACCCGGGAGCGCCGGCTCAAATGAAAGCAGAGGCAAGAACTGTCGATTAAACTTTCATCGACTGTTTAGGCCACGGCAATAGAAAAGGTCGGCCGGCCAAGCCGGTTATCGTTAGCCCATTTGAATGTTGCGCAAACCGAAACCATCTAAAATACCGCCTTTTCCGACAATCATTCCTCGATAATGACCGGTTCAAATCTGGCTGCACACCACGCGGACAACGCCTATGAAAATACAGTATTCCGATTACCGGCCGTACCAAGTAATACCATTGCCATTCCT
>JBDRRP010000012.1:0-21637 GCA_043825735.1 Pseudomonadota bacterium
CGGTACTGTCGGCGTGAAAGTAAACGTACCACCGTCGGCGGTGACGGCTCCTGGCACGGCCACATCAATGCCGCGGGTGATGACGAAGCTGTCGATGACTGCCGCAGTGTCGATGCTGCCGTGGGCGTCGGACAGGGTGAAGGTAACCAGACTGGCTTCTTTCAAGACGGCACCGCTGGCCGGCACTGTACCGATCAGCACCGGCGGCACCACGTCGAGGATCTCGGGCATTGCCGCCTGGCGGATGTTGTTGCTCTCGTCGATTTCATCGACCACTGCGCCGCTGTCAGCCGTCGCCTGGATCGTATGGATGCCGATCAGCGATGTCCAGGTCTGACTGACCTGAACGCTGCCACCGGCAGCGACGGTCTGACTGACGGGCTGGGCGCCGATACCTGCGCCGTCTATCAGAAATTCTACCTGGAAGGGCACTTCCACCGGGCAGGTGCTGTTGTTTTGAATAACGGCGGTAAAAGTAATTTCCTGGCCTGCCTCGGTCGCCGGGTTTGGCGTCCAGGCGATATCGGTTACGACCAGGTCGGGTTTGAAAGCAGTGAACTGCCATACGGGTCCGGAAGTTTCCTGCCCCCGGGCATCACGGGCGACAACCCGCCAGTAATAGGTGCCGCCCTTGGTCAGATCGCCCTTCGAATAGTTCATCGTGCCGAGACTGTCTGCGATCCTGGCAATACCCGCTTCGGTGGTACCGAAATACAGGTCGTAGACCAGCACATCATTGGGATCCGAATCACCGCCGGTCCAGGACAGGGTGACGGCGCCACCGGTCAGCGGAACGTCGGCAGCTTCGTGGGCGGGTTGGGGCGCCGAAGGTGTATTCGGCAGCGTATCAACAACAAAGGAGAAACTATACGCCTGGGTATTTCCGGCATTGTCTTTCGCGGTTAGGGCGACGGTGTAGGTGCCCCCTGACAGAGACCCGCCGGCCGGCGTAAAAGTGAACACATCATCGGACTCGATCACCGCTCCGCTTACGGCGGCGCCACCATTGGTAACGGCGATGCTGCCGATGACGGCCGCATCATCCACACTGCCGTAGCTTTCGGACAGCGTGACGACGATCTGGTTCGCCTGCTGCAAGAGGGCGCCGTCGGCCGGGTTGGTGCTTTGAAGCGCCGGGGGCGTCGTATCCAGAATGCCGGGCAGGGTTGCAGTGAGCGCATTGTTGCTTTCATCGATTTCGTTGACAGCCGCACCGCTGTCGGCCGTCGCCTGGATGGTATGAATACCGGTCACGCTCGCCCAGGCCTGGGTGAGCTGCACGCTGCCGCCTGCGGCGATGGTCTGGCTGACGGTCTGAGTGCCGATGCCGGCACCGTCGATCAGAAATTCGATATCAAAGGGAACTTCTACCGGGCAATTCCCGCTGTTTTGCACAACGGCGGTAAAGGTCACCGCCTGACCGGCTTCGATATCGGCTGCCGGTGTCCAGGTGAGATCGGTCACGACCAGGTCGGGTTTGAAGGCGGTAAACTCCCATACGGGACCGGTAGACTCCTGCCCGTAACTGTCACGGGCCACACTCTGCCAGTAGTAGCGGGTGCCCTGGCTGAGATCGCTCTTCGAAAAAGTCGTGGCACTGATGCTGTCGGCAACCTTGGATAGGCTCACCGCTTCAGTACCGAAATACACGTCGTAGACCACCGTATCGGTGGGGGTGGGATCGCCACCGGTCCATGAAAGGACGACCGATCCGCCGCTGAGCGGGACTTCAACGGCCTCATGGGCCGGATCCGGTGCCGACGGAATATTGGGGGGACCGTCCACGATAAATGAGAAGCTGTAGGCCTGGGAATTTCCGGAATTGTCCCACGCGGTCAGCGTGACGGTGTAAGTGCCGGTGTCCAGCGGTTTTGAAACGGGATTGAAGGTGAATACGTCGTTGGCCTCGGTCACCTCGCCGCTCACACCGGCGCCGCCGGTTGTCACTGCAATGCTGCCGATGACAGCGGCGTCATCCACACTGCCGAAACTCTCGGACAGGGTGATGACGATCTGCTCCACGTCCTGCAACACGGCACCGTCTGCCGGGCTGGTGCTCAGCAGGGCAGGGGGCGTCGTATCGCGGATTTCGGGCATGGTTACCATGCGCGAGTTGTTGGTTTCGTTGACTTCATTGACTGCGCCGTATACATCGGCCGTCGCCTGGATGGTGAACAGGCCGAGCTGGCTCGCCCAGGTCTTGGTGACCTGCGCACTGGCGCCCGCGTCGATGGGCTGGCTGACGGTTGTCGTGCCGATGCTGAGACCGTCGATTGAAAAGTCCACCTGAAAGGGGACTTCTACCGGGCAACTACTGTTATTTTTGACAACTGCGGTAAACACCACCTCGTGGCCGGCTTCAATATCGACGGCCGGCGTCCAGCTAAGATCCGTCACGACCAGGTCGGGTTTAAAGGCGGCGAATTCCCAAACGGGCCCGCCTTTCTCATGCCCAAAACTGTCACGGGCGACAATCTGCCAGAAGTATTTCGTTCCCTGGGTGAGATCGCCCTTTGAATAAGTTGACGTGGAAATGCTGTCGGCAATCTTGAAAAGGCTCCCGGCTGCGGTCCCGAAATACACATCGTAGACCACCGTGTCGGTGGGAGTGAGATCGCCCCCGGTCCATGAAAGGACGACCGATCCGCTGCTCAGCGGGACCTCAACGGCCTCATGGGCCGGATTCGGCGCCGAGGGAATATTCGGCGGGCCGTCAACGGTAAAGGAGAAGCTGTAGACCTGGGAATTTCCGGAATCGTCCCACGCGGTCAACGTGACGGTGTAGGTGCCGGCATCCAGCGGCGAGGGGGTCGGGGAGAATGTAAACACATCGTTGGACTCGGTCACCTCGCCGCTCACACCGGCGCCGCCGTTTGTCACGGCAATACTGCCGATGACAGCGGCATCATCCACACTGCCGTAGCTTTCGGACAAAGCGAAGACGATCTGGTCCACCTGAAGCAACACGTCGCCAACGGCCGGAGCGGTGCTTTGCAGGGCCGGCGCTGTCGTGTCCAAAATATCAGGCATGGTTTCGCTGTCGGCATTGTTGCTTTCATCGGTTTCATCGATCGCGGCACCGCTGTCTGCCGTTGCCTGGATTGTATGGATGCCGATCACCGTCGACCAGGTCTGGTTGACCACCACACTGTCGCCGGCGGCGATCGTCTGGCTCACGGTCTGGACGCCAATGCCGACGCCGTCGATAAAGAATTGTACCTGGAAAGGATCTGCGACCGGACAAGTGCTGTTGTTTTGGACAACGGCGGTGAATGTCACCTCCTGACCTGCTTCCGTTGCCGGTGCAGGTTCCCAGGAGATGCCGGTCACCACCAGGTCGGGTTTATAGGTGGTAAATTGCCACAGCGAGCCGGCGGTCTCCTGCCCCCGGGCATCCCGGGCGATAACCTTCCAGTAATAGCGTGTTCCCGGGCTTAGCGCGTTCTTTGAAAATGTCGTTGCGCTGAGACTGTCGGCGACTTTGGTGATGCCCGCTTCCGTAGCCCCGAAATATACATCATAGACCAACACGTCATTGGGATCCGAATCGATACCGGTCCATGACAGCGTTACGGCGTCACCGCTCATCGGGACTTCAACGGCCTCATGGGCCGGGTCGGGATTGGAAGGAATACTCGGCAGCGTATCTACGATGAAAGAAAAACCATACGCCTGGGCATTTCCGGCATCGTCGGTGGCGGTCAGGGTAACGGTGTAGGTGCCGCCCGGTAGAGACCCGCCGGCTGGCATGAAGGTGAATGCATCATTGGACTCGGTCACCGTTCCGCCCACGCTGCCACTGCCGTTAACAACGGCGATGCTGCCGATGACGGCCGCATCATTCACACTGCCATAGCTTTCGGAAAGGGTAATGACGATCTGCTCACCCTGCTGCAACAGGGCGCCGTCGGCCGGGCTGGTGCTTTGCAGCGCCGGGGGCGTCGTGTCGGCAATAACGGGCATGATTGCGGCGCGTCCGTTATTGCTTTCATCGATTTCATTGACGGCGGCGCCGCTGTCGGCGCTTGCCTGGACGGTATGAATACCGGTCAGGCCCGCCCAGGTCTGGCTGACCTGAACGCTGCCGCCCGCGGCAATGGCCTGGCTTACCGTCTGGGCACCGATACCGGTGCCATCGATCATGAATTCGACATAGAAGGGAATCGCTACCGGACAGTTGCCGCTGTTTTGGACAACGGCGGTAAAGGTCACCACATGACCGGCCTCGATATTGATGGCCGGTGTCCAGGATAGATCTGTCACGACCAGGTCGGGCCTGAAAGTGGTGAACTGCCATACGGGTCCGCTGGTCTCATGGCCGAAACTGTCACGGGAGACAATCTGCCAGTAGTAGTGTGTGCCAGGGGTCAACGCGGTCTTCGAATAAGTCGCGGCGCTGATGCCGTCAGCAACCTTTGTGAGGCTTCCGGCCTCGGTCCCGAAATACACATCGTAGACCAACGGATCGGTGGGAGTGGGATCGCCCCCGGTCCACGACAGTGCGGCGGATCCGCTGCTCAGCGTGACTTCAACGGCCTCATGGGCCGGATTGGGAGCCGAAGGAATATTCGGGGGGCCGTCCACGATAAAGGAGAAGCTGTAGGCCTGTGAATTTCCGGAATCGTCCGTCGCAGTCAGCGTGACTGTGTAAGTGCCGGCCGCCATCGGTTTTGCAGCGGGATCGAAGGTGAAAACGTCATTTGATTCGGTGACAGCGCCGGAAACCAGATTACTGCTGCCATCCCTGACCGCGATGCCGGCGATTACGGCGGCATCGTCCACTTCGCCTTCTGCGTCATGAAGGGTGATGGCAATCTGATTGACTATTGCTGATACGGAACCGTCGACAGGCGCGGTGCTTTGCAAGGCGGGCGGGGTGGTATCTTCTACCACGAATATCAGGTCCAGATACCCCACGTTCCCGGGGCCATGGACATGCATCGGGAATACCCGTTGATAGTTGGTCCCATCGCCGATCTGCCCGTAACCATTGTTCCCCCAGGCCCATACCGTTCCGTCCGACTGAAAGGCCATGCTATGAACAGATCCCCCGGCGATGGCAATCATATCCGTGAGATAAGAAACCTGGACGGGAACGCTTTGACTCATCGTCGTTCCATCGCCAAGCTGTCCGTACCAGTTTCCCCCCCAGGCCCATACCGTTCCGTCCGACTTGAGCGCGAGACTGTGATAATCTCCGCCGGCGATGGCGACCACACCCGTGAGGCTGGAAACCTGGACCGGGACCGGTCCATCACCTTCCCCCCAGGCCCATACCGTTCCGTCCGACTTGAGCGCCAGGCTATGATAATAGCCTCCGGCAACGGCAACAACACCTGTGAGATTGGAAACCTGAACGGGGGTCGTTCTGGTTGTCGTCGTGCCGTCGCCGAGTCGGCCGTCATAATTGTAGCCCCATGACCATATCGTTCCGTCCGACTTGAGCGCCAGGCTATGAGAATAGCCTCCGGCGATAGCAATCACATCTGTGAGCGCAGAAACCTGAACGGGGGTCGTTCGATATTCCGTCGTCCCATCACCGAGCTGACCCTCATCATTGTAGCCCCAGGACCACACCGTTCCGTCGGATTTGAGCGCCAGGCTATGCGCATAGCCGCCCGCGATGGCAATTGCATCCGTGAGATCGGAAACCGGGCCGGGGGTCGTTCGATATTCCGTCGTCCCGTCACCGAGCTGACCGTATTCGTTGTACCCCCAGGACCATGCCGTCCCGTCCGACTTCAGCGCGATGGTATGCGCATATCCGCCGGCGATGGCAATTACATCCGAGAGGTTTGAAGCCTGAACGGGAGAGGTTCTGGGAGTCGTCGTTCCATCGCCAAGTTGCCCCGCTTCGTTCCGACCCCAGGACCAAACCGTACCGTCCGAATTGAGCCCTATGGAATGATAAGCGCCTGCAGCGATGGCGGGCGGTTCGCTCGTCGCGGGAAGACCCGTCAGGCTGTTCACGACAAAGGAGAAAGTATCGGCCCGGGTATTTCCGGCCATGTCTTTTGCAGTCAGTGAGACGTCGTAGGCGCCTTCCGCCAGTGGCCTTGCAGCGGGGGTGAAGATGAATTTATCGCTTGATTCCGTCACTGTCCCGGGCACGGTGCCGCCGCCAGTTGTCACAACAATACTACCGATAACGGCATCGTCATCCACAATGCCGTCGTTGTCATACAGGGTGATGACGATCCGATTGACAATCTTTAATGTGGACCCGTCGACCGGGGCGGCGGATAGCAGCTCGGGCGGGGTGGTGTCTTCAGCGGGCGGTGTTAATACCAAATACTCCCCATCGTCCTGCCCATGGACCTGCACTGGGATTGGGCTTAATTCATATGCTCCGTTCCCTAACTGCCCGGCCCAATTGCCCCCCCAGGCCCAGACCGTTCCGTCGGACTTAAACGCAAGGTTGTGATTTCCGCCGCCGGAGATGGCAACCACATCGGTGAGATTAAAGACCTGAGTGAGGGTCGTGTCAAAATACACCCACTCCCCATCATTAGGAGGAATGGAATAACCGGCCCCCCATGCCCATACCGTTCCATCCGATTTAAGCGCGATGCTATGACTATATCCGCCAGCGATGGCAACCACATCGGTGAGATTAGAAATCTGGACAGGTGCCGCTCCGTCTACGACCTCCCCATCACCGAATTCTCCCTCTTTTAATTCCCCGCCGCCATACTCCCCGTCGCCAATGCCTCCCCAAGTCCATACCGTTCCGTCGGATTTAAGCGCTATGGAATGATAACTGCCGCCGGCGACGGCGACAATATCCGTGAGGCCGGAAACCTGGACGGGTGTCGAGCTGTCTGTCATCGTCCCGTCACCCAGCTGGCCGCGGTCATTGGCTCCCCACGCCCATGCCGTGCCATCCGATTTAAGCGCCAGGCTATGATGATCTCCGCCAGCGATGGCCATCACATCTGTCAGATTTAACACCTGGGTGGGCGTCGTGTTAAAGTAAAACCACTCCTCCCCGCCGGGTTGAATGGAATAGTCGACTCCCCACGCCCATACCGTTCCATCGGATCTGAGCGCCAGGCTATGGAATTCACCTGCGGCGATGGCAACCACATCTGTCAGATTTGAGGCTTGAACAGGGTCTGGGCTCTCGTCTCTCCTCCCATCGCCAAGTTGACCGAAATCATTATCCCCCCAGGACCATACCGTACCATCCGACTTTAGCGTGATGGTATGGTCACTTCCGCCCGCGATGGCGATCACTGCAGATAGATTCGACTTCTGGACGGGTATCGTATGATATGTCGGCCCCCCCTCCCCGCCATAAAGGTCGGGAAAATCGCGTCCCCAGATCCACACCGATCCGTCCGTATCCAGCATTATGGACTGTTCTCTTCCTGCAGCTATCGCCGGTCTCTCGGCGTTTTCGACAATGGCCAGTACCGCCGTGCCGGGGCTGCCCAGGGCGGCGCCGCCGACCGGGTTTGCCAGGGACACATTAATCGTCTCGATCCCCTCGGCATATAAATCGTTGAAAATCTTGACGGTGAACGTCTTGCTTTCTTCTCCTTCGGTAAATGTCAGCGTTCCTGCGGCAGCCGTGTAGTCGACTCCGGACTCGGCGGTGCCGTCACTGACTTGATAATCGACCGCAACCGTTCCAATGGTGCCTCGGGTGCGCAACACGGTGACATCGATGCGGCCGCTGTTCTCATCACCCAAATAGGTGGCCGTACTGAATTGCAAAATGCCAGGTCCGCTGTCGACGACGACGATCGTATCACTTCCCGAAACCCAGCCGGCCGCCGAAGCCGTGACGGTCACAGTTTGGTCTCCGTCGACCTGCGCGTCATCGATTATCGTCAGCGAAAAGGCGGCCGACGTCTGTCCGGCCGGAATGGTTACGGTGTCCGGAACCGTAATTTCAGAAGTATCATCGGAGGTCAGATTGACGACCAGGTCCAAGGGGTAAGTGCCGGCAATGGATACCGAAGCAACGGATACCTGGCCGTCGCCCTCGATGGCGCTGTCGGGAATTGTGACAGTCAAATTCAGGGTTTCGTTGTCCTGAACCCTGACCAGGCCACTGGCGCCGGTCCAACCTGCAACCGATGCCGTGATGGTTGCCACCTGATCGCCGTCGATCTCGTTGTCGTCGATAATGGTCAGATCAAATGTGGCCGAGGTCTGCCCTGCGGGAATGATCATGGTTTCGGGTACCGCGACTTCACCGGTATCATCCGAACTTAAAAAAACAGTCACGTCTTCATCGACAGGGGTGCTGACCGTCACGGTGCCCTGCCCTGAAAGCAGGCCATCGCCTTCGGAAGCACTGAGCGGCACATCCACGCTCAATGTGGCGGTTTCATTGTCATGCACCGTAATCATCGCCGTGCTGGAACCGAACCCAGCGGCTGACGCCGAGATCGTCACCGTTTGGGAGCCGTCAAGCCACGCATCGTCCACAATGGTGAGATCAAATGAGGCGGATGTCTGACCCGCCAAGATGGTTACGCTGGCCGGCAGCGTGACTTCCGAAGTATCGCCCGAGGACAACGATACGGTCAGGTCTACGGAAGGCGCAACATCGACCCTGACGAGACCCTGCCCGCTGAGAACGCCATTTCCTTCTGCCGCGCTTTGGGGAATAGCAATGGAAAAGGGGATGAGGTTCAGAAATCCCACGTCTTCGAAACCATGAACTTGCACTGGGACTAGACGGCTGTCGCCATCGCTTCCGTCACCGATCTGGCCAGCCCAATTGTCTCCCCATGCCCATACCGTGCCGTCCGGCTTAAGGGCGAGGTTATGATAACCTCCGCCAGCGACAGCGGTGACATCTGTTAGGTTAGAAACCTGAACGGGTATCGCACTACCTGTATCCGTCCCATTGCCAAGCTCACCGTCCCAATTCGCTCCCCAGGCCCATACCGTGCCGTCCGACTTGAGCGCTATGATATGAGAATCACCGCCAGCGATTGCAGCGATATCTGTAAGATTTAAAACCTGAACAGGGGTTGTTCTGTTTGGTGCGGGCCCATCACCACCCTCACCATCTTCACTATACGCCCACCCCCAGGACCACACCGTACCGTCCGACTTAAGCGCGGCGGTACTATTATACCCTGCCGTGATAGAGATAACATCTGTGAGATTTAGAACCTGGACGGGCGTCGCACTCTCATCCGTAGAGCCATTACCAAGTTGGCCATAATAATTGTACCCCCAAGACCATACCGTTCCATCGGATTTGAGCGCTATGCTATGCCGTCCGCCCCCCGCCACCGCAATAATATCTAAGAGGTCAGGGACTTGAGCGGGTATCGCTCTATAATTTGTCTCATCATCGCCAAGCTGCCCACTGTAATTATCCCCCCAGGTCCATACCGTTCCATCCGATTTGAGCGCTATGCTATGATAATCACCGCCAGCGATTGCTATGACACCAGTAAGATTTTGAACCTGAACGGGACTCTCGCTATTCTCATATTCGCCATTACCAAGTTCGCCTTCTTCACCGTACCCCCAGGAAAATACCGTTCCATTTGATGTGAGCGCTAATGTATGTTCCCATCCGCCGGCGATGGCAACAACATCTGTGAGACCTGAAACCTGGACGGGCGTCGGGCTATCTGCTGGCGTCCCATCACCAAGCTGCCCACTATAATTGGCCCCCCAGGTCCATACCGTTCCGTTCAATTTGAGGGCAATGGAATGATCGCCGCCGCCGGTGATGGCCGGCGCCGCGGCATAATTCTTCTGAACCCATATCCCTTGCAGGATCATGAAGGTAAAAAATGCGGCTACAAAGACCGTCAGCTGTCTTGATTTGACCGATTGGCCGGCAAGGTGCGCCATGGTTTCAGTTCTCCTGAAAAAGTACACGTCCTGTTAGACAATTACTTCAAAATATAAAAAGTACTGGATCCTCGTCTTCCGCCTTCGCCAAGGCTTCGGTGGACAAATCGCGGGGACGATACTGCCCGGAATGCCGGGCTTAAAACCTAACTGGATGCCGGATCGGGGTCCGGTATGACAACCTAAAACCTTTTCTGGATGCAGGCCTTCGGCGGGCGGGGGTAAACCCCGCCCCTACATTTTCAAAGGTACCGGGCAGCGTAGGCCTCTGTTTGAGGCGCCCCCTCCCCTGGCCCCTCCCGCAAGGGGAGGGGGAAATCACGGTTGAATTGTCTTTGACGAAATACCTGCGCTTGGCGGCACGATGCCGCAGCCGGTGCAGGATTCTCTTTTCGTTTCTTTGGCGGCCGGATCGTTCAGCAGCGCCATGTGCTTTTGATATTGGCCGTAGCCTGCCGCGCCGCCGGTTAAAAACAGCGCGTCCCCTGCCCCGGCGTTCTCAATGACGGTCAAAATCTTCACCGCGTCGTTGCCTTTCGGGGTGACGATGAGCAGCGGCCTTTTAAGGCCGGCCAGGGTCTTTCGGATGGCGGCGGCATCTGTCAACGGCAGGTGCCGGGCGCCGGGAAACAATGCTTCGGTATCGGCATCCCGCCGGGGGGAGACATCGACGACCACCCAGCCGGCAGCGGATTTCTCACGGTCGTAGTCGCCGGCCGAGATCTGCCGGTAGCCGGCCAGAAGGCTCAGATCACCGGTGAGCGGGGCGCCGCTTCGGTGCCAGGCGGGGAGTCCGCCGTCCAGCACATAGGCGCGGGTGCCCTGGCGCTTGAGCTCGCCGCAGGCGGTGAGCGGGGCACTCAAATGAATGCCGTCGGTCACCATGACTACCGTTTTCTTCTTTAAAAACGTCTTGGTCCGGATGAACGCGGGGGCGATATTGATGGATCCGGGGATGTGAAGGGTCTCGAACTCTGCGGCCGGTCGCACGTCCACGAGCTGGACGTCCGGCTTTCGCTTTTCTATGACGTCTTTCACCGATACGCGGTAGTCGGCGGCGTTCGCCAAAGGAACGCTTATCGCCCAGACGATGAGGGCGGTTATGATGTTTTTAAAAATCATTATCGCAAAACCTTTTCTGGATACCGGCGTTCGCCGGTATGACGAGCTGAAAACCATCATCTCGCGCAGAGGCGCAGGGACGCTGAGAACTGCTAATCAAGAATTAAAAAATGAACTTCCAACATCGAACGTTGAACGCTGAACATCGAATGTAAAACCCATAGACAGCCACCAGATAGAGTCTTTCGCTGTTCGTTTTTCATTCATCCTTCGACGTTGGACGTTCGATGTTCGACGTTCGTTTTTCTCTGCGCCTCAGCGCCTCTGCGCGAGAAATCTCTTTTGGTTTTCTTGGCGTTCTTGGCGTCTTTGCGCGAGTCATCGGTTTTCGCTGTTTCTGTCATCCCGCCGGAAGGCAGGGGTCCAGAGGTAGCAAAAACCTTCCGGATACCGGCCTTCCGCCTTCGCTATAAATAGCTACGGCGGACAGGTCGCCGGTATGACGAGCTAAAACCCAGTGAAACCAACACCCCTTTCATCCGCAGATGGCGCAGATTAGAAGGATTAGCGGCCTGCGGCCGCAAACCATAATCTCGCGCAGAGGCGCAGGGACGCTGAGAACTGCGATCAACATGAACTTCCAACATCGAACGTTGAACGCTGAACATCGAATGTAAAACCCATAGACAGCCACCGGATAGAGTCTTTCGCTGTTCGTTTTTCATTCATCCTTCGACGTTGGACGTTCGATGTTCGACGTTCGTTTTTCTCTGCGCCTCAGCGCCTCTGCGCGAGAAATCTCTTTGTTCTTTCGTCTTCCCGGCCCCGTTTTGCAACGGGGTAAACTGCGGCCGGAATCCAGTCTACTCCGTCGGAATATCCACCGGCAGGCTTGCGCCGCCGGTGACGGTGACTGCCGGCGACCAGAATTGCTGGCCGCCGAAGTCGGCCCGGAACTTGTACGCTCCTGCCGGCAGCACGAAGGCCACATGGCCTGCGGCGCCGGTCAGGGCGTTCTGGTTGAGATAGCTGCCGGCGCCGGTAAAGACGTAGACCCGGGCGTTTTCCACCCCGACTTCTCCCTGCAGGACGATCACGTCGGCCTCGCCGTGGGGGATGGAGACGGCGACGTTCTGCTGGTTGAAGCTTGCCGACCAAAACTGCTGGCCCATGTAGTCCGCCCGCGCCTTGTAAAGGTTGCCCGGCAGGCTGAAGACCACCGTGCCCTCGGCACTTGTGATCAGGTTCTGATTCTGGTAGGCGCCGCCGGCGGTGAAGAGATAGACCCTGACCCCGGCCAGCGGCTCGGCGGCAAGGTGGTACTTCTCAATGGAGACGGAGACGTCCTGGTGCGCGATGGTGAAGACATTGGACAGCGTCACCGGAACGTCAAACACCGAGGTCCAGTACTGGTAGCCCAAATGGTCCACGCGAATCTTGTAGCTGCCGTCAGCCAGGGGAAAAGAGACCTGCCCCTCGCTGCTGGTGACCTCGTTTTTACCAAGATAGGCCCCGCCCGCTGTAAAAACGTAGCAGCGAGCGCCCGTCAGCGGCGTGTTTTCACCTCTGAGCACGGTGAGGGCAAAGGTGCCCCCGCCGGTGTTGACCTCCACCGGATTGTCCATATCCGCCGCAAGGCTCTGCGGGCTGCTCCAGAACTGGCTGTTCTGGTAGTCGGCTCTAAAATTGTAGTCGCCGGCCGGCAGCCGGAAGACAACCTTACCGTTGGCAGCGGTGGGCGCGTTCAGATTGAGATAAGCCCCGGCTCCGGTGAAGACGTACACCGGCACTCCGGCCAGCGGCGCCCCGCCGCCGGTGACGGTGATGGTGGCATCGGCCATAGGCACGTCCACCACAAAGTCTTCACCGGTGACCTCCTGCGACCAGAACTGCTGCCCCATGAAGTCGGCGCGCACCTTGTAGGCCTGCTCTGGCAGATAGAAAGCAGCGGTGCCGAGAGAATCTGTCGGCACCACCCGGTTCTGGTAAGCGCCCGCGGCGGTAAAGAGATAGAGGTTCACCCCCGCCAGCGGCGTGCGCACCCCGTCGTAAAGACCGCTCACCGTGGCCGTGGCCATCTGGTGGGCGATGGTAAACTCGGCGGCCAGCGCGGCGGGCACTGCGTGGTCATTGGTCCAGAACTGGTAGCCCAGATAGTCCACCCGAATGTCGTAGACGCCGCTGGCCAGATCGAAAGTGACCACCCCCTCGCTGCTGGTGGGACCGAACATGCCGAAATAGGCGCCGGTATCACTGAAGACGTACGCATTGACGCCCACCAGCGGGGTGTCGGCATCCTTTTTAACGGTGAGGGCGAATGTGCCGCCGCCGGCGGTGATGGCGACCGGGTTGGCCACGCCGGCCGCAAGCGTTGCCGGATCGCTCCAGTACTGGCTCGCCTGGTAGTCGGCGCGGAATTTGTACCCGGTGTCCGCCGGCAGGCGGAACGTTACATGACCGTCGCCGTCGCTGGCGGCAGTGAGATTCAGATAGGCCCCGGCCTCGGTGAAGGCATAGACCGGCACCGCCGGCAGGGTGATGGTGCTCCAGCCCACGGTGATAACCGCATCGGCCATGGGTATATCCACGTCGGCGTTTTGGGCGGTAAAGACCGGCGACCAGAACTGCCCGGCCAGGTAGTCGGCCCGGACCTTGTAGGCCCGCTCGGGCAGGTGGAATACGACCTGGCCGGCGGCATCGGTGGTGAGATGCTGGTTCATGTAGGCGCCGGTCTCGGTGAAAAGATAGGCCTTCACGCCGGCAACCGGAGTGGCCTGGGCCATCACGCCGCTGACCTCCACGGTGACGTCCTGGTGGGGGATACTCAGGTCCACGGTCGTGTCGGTGGCAACCAGGGCGTCGGCGCTCCAGAACTGGTAGCCGAGATAGTCGGCGCGCACCTTGTAATTTCCTTCGGGAGTCAGAAAAGCCACCCGGCCGTTGGCGTCGGTGACCAGGTTCTGGTTCAGATAGGCGCCGGCAGCGGTGAAAAGATAGACCCGGGTGCCTTCCATGGGCAGGCCCGGAGCTTCCTGGACGGTGACGGTAAAGGTGCCCCCGCCGCTGGCCACCTCGGCCAGGTTGGCGCCGGCCGCGCTCACGGCGATCTGGCCCCAGTACTGGTGGCCCATGACGTCCGCCCGGAATTTAAAGGTGCGGTCCGTGGGCAGATCGAACGTCACCTGCCCGTTGGCATCGGTGAGCACGTTGATGCCAAGATAGGCGCCGGCCTCGGAGAAGAGGTAAATCCGCACGCCGGCACCGTCGCCGGCTCCGGAGACATCGACGGTGACCGTTTCTTCGGCGATCACCAGAGAGACCGTTGCCACGGGAAGCAGTGTATCGGCCGACCAGAACTGTCCGCCCAGATAGTCGGCGCGGAACCGGTAGCGGCCTTCGGCAAAATCTTCGACCAGAAAAACGGCCGCGCCGGTTTCATCCGTGACGGCGTTTTTACCGGTGTAGGCGCCGGCTTCGGTAAAAGCGTAAATTCTGACGCCGGAGAGCGCGCGGCCTTTGTCGGTCGTTACATTGACGGCGATCTGCGCGGGCTCCAGAGTGCTCAGATCGCGGATGAACAGCGCCGCGGCCGCCGACCAGTCGCCTGCGGCGCCAAGGCTGTCTTCAGCCCGCACCCGCCAGTAGTAAAGGGTGTTGTTTTCAAGGGCCGGGTCTGCCTGCCAGGCGGGCGTTGCCGCCGCCCCGGAGGCTACGGGCAGCAACAGGTCGGCATCGGCGAAGACTTCGAAGGCGTAGGTGACCCCATCGCCCTCCGGATCCAGGGCCGGGGCCGCCTCGAGAAGCGGTGCACTGGCCGAGGCCCAGGCGCCGTTGCCCGGGTTTTTGACCACCGGGACCGCCGGGGCGTCGTTGGCCGGATTGACAAAGAACTGGCCCGTGGCCCAGGCGCTGCCCGCGGCGCCGTCATGGGCGCGCACCCGCCAGAAATACAGCGTATTGTCAGAAAGATCCGCAGCGGTAAAAGTGGTCTGGGCAGCGGTTTCTGACACAGGATCGAAAGATTGCCGCTCCGGGCCGGCGAAGGTGGCGGTGGTATCGATTTCAAAGATGTAGACAAGGGATGCCCCTTCGGGGTCGACGCCGTTGCCGGCGACAAGCGTGACGGTGGTATCGGCCACCTCGGTGCCCGGCAAGGGGCCGGCAATCACGGGCGCGGACGGAGCGGCGTTGGTGGTGTCGACGGTGAATGCGACAAGGGCGGTCGCCGTGCGGGCGCCGGAGGGATCTTCGGCTATGGCGCGCCAGTAGTATGTGGTCTGGTCGCTGAGGGCCGTGGGCACGGTCCATCCGGTGGTGCCGCCGGCCCCGGCCGGAAGGTTCGTGGCCCAGACCACGGCGTCCGCGGCCTGATCATCGGCAAAGACCTCGAAATAATACACCAGGGCGTCGCCGTCGGCATCGCTCGCATTGCCCACTTCGAGATACGGCGTCAGGCTGTCGACGGCATCGCCGGCGGCGGGCAGACTGATCACCGGAGCGCCGGGGGCGTTGTTTCCGGTATTGACGGTAAACTCCCCGTAGACCCAGGCGCTGTAACTGTAACCGTCACCGGCCCTGACCCGCCAATAAAAACTGTGATTGTCTTCGAGTTCTACAGGCAGCGGCCAGGCGGTGAGGCCGGCGCCTTCGGCAACATGGCCGGCAGCGGCCACCGATTGAGTGAGCCGGTGATCGGCAAAGACCTCGAAATCATAGGTGAGCGCGTCGCCGTCGGCATCGGTGCTGTTGAAGACCGTCAGTGACGGCAGGGTACCGGTCACCACGCTGCCGATGGCCGGCAGCGAGATCACCGGCACGCTCGGTGCGTGGTCGATGGCCCCGGGGTTCGTTCCCAGGCGGAATTCCAGAAGATCGGAGATCCCGTCGCCGTCGAAATCGCCGCTGCCGTCTCGCTCCAGAGAGCCGAACCGGGCCTGCTCCCAGGCGTCGTCCATGCCGTCGCCGTCGGTGTCGTCGGCAGGGAAAATGGTGACGCTGATGCGCCGGGTGGCTTCAAGTGCGCCGTCCGTGGCCGTAAAAACGATGCTGTACCCGCCGGCCTGCCCGATAGTCGGGGTCCACGAAAAGGTGCCCGTGCCGTCGCCGTGGTCGGCGAAACCAGCGCCTGCCGGCAGCGGCGCTGCGGTAAGCGCCGGCACCGTGCCGTCGGCGTCGGTGGCCGCGACATTGATCGTAAAGGGCTGGGTCTCCACCCCGGACTGATCGGTCAGGGTGGCCAGCACCGGGGCGCTGGCCGGGGCGCTGTCGTCAAAGACCACGGTGTAGGCGCCCGTTGACGCGGCATCGAAAAGGTTGAAAAAATGCTGCCAGCTGTGGTCGGCGAGCCGGGTCTTGGAAAGCCAGGCGTTATCGGTTTTGATGATTTTTCCGTCCGAGCGCACCACGCTTTTGATGCGGCGCGCGCCGCCGCCCGGATCGGGCAGCACTGCGACCAGAAAGCCCGGGCCGGGTGCGCTCACCTGGAGGCTGTAGCGAATCTCGGTGCCGGACTGGTTTAGCAACTGGAGCGCCGCGCCGGTCGAGACGTCGGTGACCTCGGACTCGGTGCCATTTGACTCAAAAACCCGGAAGATGGGGCTGTCGGGGTTTTCCTTGGCCAGAAAATCGCGGACCACGTCCCGGCCGGGAAGATCCACCAGCACGTCGCGGACGAGAAAATGGGTGTGCAGGTTTTCCTGCCGAATCAGCGAGGTGAGCTGCCCGCCCAGCGCATCGGCGTGGGAAAAGCCGGCGGAAAAAGACTCGAAGGTGCCGCTCAGCGAGCAGGTCATGATCCAGCGGGCCATGCCGGCCGCGCCCGGGGCGATGTCGCCCAGCGCGACGTTGAGCCGGTTGGGGGCGATCGCGCCGTTGACCTCGGAGCCCGTAATGACAAAACCCACAAGCAGTCCCTGCTCGTTTTCCACGATGCGCGGCTGGCCCGAATCAATGGCCAGGTTCTTGGCCGCCCCAAAGCCCGTGTTCTTGACCCGCAGCCCCAGGGAAAAGGGAACCGGCGGCTCGGTGACATCGGCGGTGAAGGCGTCGTCGCCGTAGACGTCGTGGGGTAGAAAATAGTCGAGCACCAGCTCGGGCATGGGTTTGACGAAGATATAGTCCGGGGTCACCTGGGTGGTGTTTTCCTCCCCGCCGATTTCGTAAGTGAGAGTGGCCCCCACGTAGAACATCTTACCGTTGAGGATGCCGCCGGAGGCCCCCGGCACAGGGATGATGCGCCAGTGGATGTCGGCCGAAGTGGACGGGGCGATCTGGCCACCGCCGTCGACATCTGAGATGTTTTCCATGGTGTCGATGGCGATGAAAAATTTGTGGCCGGTGGCCTCGGGATCGGCATCAGGATCGCTGGTGGCAGTGACGACGTTGCCGTCGGCATCGGAAAAATTCACCGCCACGTGGATGCGGTCCAGGGTGATATGGGCCAGCCCGTTGTTGATGCGCATGTGGGCGTCGAAGGCCTGCCGCTCCAGGGTCAGCTCCTGGGCGATCTCGATCTTCACCTCGGCGCAGACCGAGTCGTCTGCGGCCGATGCCGGGGCGGGAAGCCACCCGGCGGTGAAGCAGATCAGTGCAGCGGCCAAACACTTTACGATTCCGGAAATCTTGCCCATCGGATGCCTCCGGGGAAACGGTATTGGAATTATGTGACTGCTTATAAACGGCGCTGGGTGCCGGTTTTAATTCTTCTGGTTACTGGCGTTCCGCCGGTATGACGACCGTAAAACGCCGTGAAACCAAAACCCTTTTCATTACAGCGCCGCCATGCGGGCGATGACGCCTTCGGGTCCCTCGATGTGAAAGCGCTCAAAGGGGGCCGGCTCGGGACCGAAAAGGCGCATGGCGATGTAATTGGACTGATCGGCAGTAAATACGCGGTTGAACGGATCGGCGATCTGCCAGAGCGTTCCGTCAAAAAACAGCGCCCAGTTGTGATAGCGCTCCGGGCCGATCACCGCATCCCGGTCACTCACGTATCCGGCAACCCCGCGGGCCGGAATGCCCGCCCCGCGGCACAGCGCCGTAAACAGGTACATGTATTCGGTGCAATCGCCGGTCCCGGCTTTCAGCGCAAAAATGGCGCCGCGGGCGTTTTTCGTATAGCCGGCTGGCTTGAGATTCCCGGAGACCCAGTCACTCGCCTTGCGGGCCGTTGCCGAGATGCTGCCGGCGACCAGCTTTCTGGAAATGGCTGTCAGTTCAGTGTTGTCGGATTCGATAAAAGGCGCCGGCTGCCTCGTGTCCGGCCCCGGCGACACCCCGATCGCTCCGGGCTGCGCAGCCATCATGAGACGGGCGCTGACGGTGACCAACCGGGTGGCATAGGGGGGAAGCCGATCGATGGTGAACACGAGCACTTGGTTGCCCAGATCGTCCACCGTCCGCTCAAAGGGAAGATTGGCATCCAGCGCATCGCAGCGTTGCGTGGCGGTCTGCTTCACCGGCGCCCTGAGCGACAGGCGCACGTTTTGCGCCAGCCGGTTGGTGGTGTTTTCCACCGCGCAGCCGTATCGAATCAGGCGGGAAATAGTGTATTCGGCAGCGGGAACTGATTGATTCAGCGTTTTGAAATAGAGAAAACCGCCCCCCGCGAGCGCAATGAGAAGCGCGATAGCACCGATACCCCATCGTTTCTTGTTCATTCTTCGGTCGTTTCCGTAAAACATCGAAAAGTCCGTCATCCCGGCGAAGGCCGGGCTCCAGGGAAGTGCGAAAAGCTTTCTGGATACCGGATCGCGTCCGGTATGACGGCCCAAAAGCTTTCTGGATCCCGGCCTTCGTCGATATGACAGAAAAAAGCGGCATCCGAATTTACTGAAAAAGCCATCAACCAAAGCATGCAGGTCTGCCGTGAGGGAGTCTCTCGATCGACACGCGCACCTCTCCTGCATGGGTGCACCACTGCTGCGGCCCACGCCGCCGCCGGCATCGCCCGTTTGCCCGATGCGTCTATCGTTCGCCCGAATGATTTACGACTTGCGCAATTTCGGCGGATGGAACCGGATACTTCGCCCCTTCATGGTTCCAGCGCACCGATCCGTGGAGAAAAAAGCTTAAGCAACTGACCAAACCCGGGTGTTCAAGTCAAGCACTATTTTTTGACTCCTGGCGCGGGCACGGTCACTGTTTTGTACAAGTACAATTACCGTGCCAAATTTTGCCTCATGTATTTTCAGTGGGTTACATGAAAGCGCCGCTAAAACGTGCACAGAAAACTGTGCACGTGCACTGATTTCAGTGCATAAAGGAATGCAAGAAAAAAATGGACCCCTCTCCCCAAAAATGGCGTGATTGGGTAGGGGGATCGCATTCGAGGGGCCACGGGGGGGCGCTTGGTACGCAACAACGAAACCGGGATCATCTCCCAAAGCGTTGGTCGATGAATAGGGGCCGGTTTGAACGGATCAAAAAACTGTGAAGTTTCGCAAGACTGTTCGACACCCCATCTGGATCCCGGATCTCGTTTCACTCGTCCGGGATGACGGAAAAAAAAAGAACCGCCTTTTCGCGAATGCATCAACCTAAAATCTTCTGGATACCTGCCTTCGCCGGTATGACAACCCTTACCAATCGGCCCGGCGCCATGCGCCATTGTTATCTGCTGCACCGGTTGCACCGGGCGGCGTCGAGGCTTCCGGCGTCAGCAGCCCTCCCCAGTCCGTGCGCTTACCCATGCGCTCTCGGGTGTCGGCATCGACAAACGCGTGGCCGACCCTGATCTGCCAACCACCGCCGATCGCCTTGTAAAGCGCCACCAGATTGGTGCTGACCCGTCCCCTGATTTCAGACAACTGGTCGGCCTGGCTGCTCAGAAAACGCTGGGTATCGAGCACGCGCTGAAAATCGACATTGCCTTCCTGGTATTGCAGCAAAGAAAGATCGACCGACTCCCGGGCGCTGTCGACCCCGACCTGCAGAAACTGCGCTTCCTCTTTGGCGCGGACAAATGCCACCGCCGCATCTTCTACCTCCCGATGTGCATTCAAAACCGTGTCACGGTATTGCACGATCGTCTGCTGGAGCGCGGCATCTTCCGAGCGCACCCGGTTTTTGATCCGCCCGTAGTTCAGAAAGTCCCAGGTAATACCGGGGCCGGCCTTCCAGAAAAGACTCTTGGAAGAAAAGGTATCGCTGATCGAGCTCTCGCCGAGAGGATAATCCGCGTTGGTTGACTGCCAGCCGATGGTGCCGAAGAGCGTGAAATGGGGATAGAGATCCGCCTTCGCGGCGCCGATCTGCGGGCTCTGGGCGGCCACCCGCAGTTCAGCCAGCCGGATATCCGGTCGACGGCGCAGCAATTCGGCCGGCAGTTCGACGACGAGCGCCCCGGACGCCGCCGGGATCCGGCCCGGGCTTTGGAGCATCGATTCCAAGTCACCGGGAAGCATGCCCAATAAAATGGCCAGAGCGTTTTTTATCTGGTGAAGACTTGATGCCAGCCTGGGAATCGATGCCTGCGTGTTGCTGAGCAGGGAGCGCGCCTGGGTGACATCCAGTTTGGACACCTCCCCGCCCTCGAATTGCGCCTCGGCGATTTCAAGAGACTTCTTCTGTATCGTGACATTCTCTCCGGCGATTTTTATCCGTTCCTCGAGCGTCCGGATCTGAATATAGGCTCGGGCAGCTTCGGCGGTGACGGTGACCAGGATATCGTCGTATCCGGCGATCGAAGCGTCCAGCACGGCCATCCCGGACTCGACCGATCGCCGGTATTTACCCCAGATATCCAGTTCCCAGCTTGCATCGAAACCGGCGTCCAAAGATTCGTAGTTCCGGTCAGGCACGGGAAGGCCGGTGTTGTCGCTGAGCTGGTTGGCAGCGGCCTCGCCGAAGGCGCGCTGCTGCTGGGGATAGAGGCTCCCGGTGGCGATACCCAACTGGGCCCTGGCCTGCAGGATGCGCAGACCTGCGACCTGCAGCGTCAGGTTATGAGCATAGGTCTGCGCGATAATCCGGTCCAATACGGGATCGTTGAAGGCCTTCCACCACGAACTGTAATCGGCGTCGCCCCCCGACAGCCAGGGGTTGTCGGCCATCAACCAGGCATCGGCCACCGGCGCATCCGGCGTGACGAAATCCGGACCGACCATGGCGCAGCCGCCCAACAGAAAAAACAATACGAGCGATGCGGCCAGCATTGTCAGGTGGCTGCGACGAAGTACCCGGCACCGCCCGCCCGATAGAATAAATCTGCAGATCCCCCTGTTATGGTATCTCATAATAATCTTCCCCGGCCTTTCGCTCATCGTTTTGATAAACCCGCAAAAAAGCAATCTTCCTGGTGATGGCAGCCGATTACGACACCGCGCACGAGCAAGAGCACGAACACGGACACCTTCAAGCAAACCAAATCGACGGTAACTGGAGCTTCATAGAGAAGCGAATTTCCTTTTACGCTTATGCAGAATGCTCCAGCGGGTCTCTGCCCACAGTGATGTTGAACCAAGGCGTCATAAAGGGCACGGAGATTTAATAATTCACATCTCCCGCAGAGGCGCAGGGGCGCAGGGAAAAGCACTCGCGCAATTTTATGTTACGCAGTCCTCAGCGTCTCCGCGCCTCTGCGCGCGCACATCTTTTTGGGCTCAAAAACATCCGTGTGCTCCGTGAACGCCGCAGAGATGTGATTTTTCCCGATTCCAATGGCTCCCGGCTGTAGCTTGAGCTTCCTGGATAAGTGGTTTTCCTTTTTTCGTCATCCCGGACGAGTGAAACGAGATCCGGGATC
>JBDRRP010000013.1:0-8149 GCA_043825735.1 Pseudomonadota bacterium
CGATATCTTGGGCTGCTTCAACCATCTCGTCGCTTATTGTAGCGGGTCTGGCCATATGCATGCACCTCCTTTGGCAGGGTAAGGAATAGGGTACATGCAGAGTATACATTTAAATCATCTTGAATGCAAATTGGAATTAGAAACCCAGCACTGCGCGCAGGGTTCCAGGCGAAAAGCGTAGTTCTGGGCTACGCCCGAGCAAGTTCTCAGCCGGAGGAATAGCCTTCTATTGGTCTTTGAAGCGCCCTAAAAATTAAAAAAACAGAAGGGTCACCTAAACATTGACAAAATTAGCATGATAGAGAATTTGGGCATATCGATTTGGAAAACGAAAAGATTGTCAATGTGTAGGTCTGACCCTCTGTCCCTTGGCGTGCTTGGCGTCTTTGCGAGAAAAATGCTTTTTTACGGATTCATCAAGTTTGTGAAGGTACTATCGCACGTTGGAGCCTGGCAGTTGTCAATCTCCGGCCCTAATCCGGTAGCCCAAATGGGCGACCGCGTTCGACTTTACAAAATGGTATCGGTGATGATATTTGTAATACCAATATCTGATCGATAGGAGCGTCACCATGCAAACGGTAACCGTTTCCCCCAAATTTCAGGTCGTCATTCCAAAATCTATCCGTGAGTCGCTCCGACTCAAGGTGGGGCAGAAAATGACTATGATTGAATACGATGGCCGTATCGAGATGATCCCGGACCGCGGTATTACTGAGCTCAGGGGCTTCATAAAAGGGATCAATACGCATTTCGAGCGGGAAAAGGACCGGTTATGAACATTGTCGATTCTTCCGGCTGGCTCGAATATTTCTCAGATGGGCCTAATGCCGAACACTTTGCCGCCCCCCTGGAAGAACCCGCCGCGCTTATCGTACCCGTCATCACCATCTATGAAGTGTTTAAAGTCGTGCTGCGCGAATCCGGTGAAAACGCTGCGCTTCAGGCCGCTTCGGTCATGCAAAAGGGTCATGTCGTCGACCTGACGCCTTCCATCGCCGTTTCAGCCGCCAAGGTCAGCCTCAAACACCAACTGCCCATGGCAGACAGCATCATCCTGTCAACAGCCGAGGCCTTAGATTGTATCCTGTGGACTCAGGATTCAGATTTTGAGGGGATGCCCGGTGTAAAATTTTTCCCCAAATGACCGCCCAGCCTACGCGAACCCGCCCAAGGCCGGTTTGTGTAACAATTTTTCAACGAATGGGTATCTTTACTGCGGCGACGGCGGCCGGGGCGATAGGAATTCAGGCTTCATGGATCAATATGAATGGCGACCCGAGGCGGCGCGAAGCGCTTTGAGCCGGCTGTTGCCGCGCCTTGAAGACAAATATAAAAACGCGCTTTCCGACATTCCCGCGCAATGGAACCATTTCAAAAACCGGCTAAACCGCGAGTGGGAGCGCCTTTTTACACACCTGCACGAGCTCTACGGCTGGCAATACGATTTTTTTTACACGCTGGAGCAGATCCTCGATATGCTCATCCGGTACTGGCTCAATCGCCCGGAAGCGCTACACCATCTCGATGAACGGCGCGAGGCCGACCCCCTGTGGTATCTGTCCGAGAAAATGGTCGGCATCGTGCTGTACGTAGACCTATTCAGCGACAATCTGGCAGGGCTTCGAAATCACATTGCCTATTTCGAGAAGCTGGGCGTGACCTACGTGCACCTGATGCCGCTGTTTGCCGTACCCCACGGTGAAAACGATGGCGGTTACGCGGTCAGTGATTTCAGAGCCGTCAACCCGGATCTGGGCACCATGGCGGAACTCGAGCAACTGGCGACCGAACTACGCGAGCGCGGTATCAGCCTGGTGCTCGATTTCGTGTTCAACCACACCTCCGAGGAACATGCGTGGGCGCAAAAGGCCAGGGCCGGCGATTTTGAATACATGAACTACTATCTCACGTTCTCGGACCGCACCCTGGTGGATCGCTTCCAGGAACACCTGCGCGATATTTTTCCCACCGTGCGCAAAGGCAGTTTCATTTGGAGCGATGAGATGCAGCGCTGGGTATGGACCACCTTCAACAGCTATCAGTGGGACTTGAACTACAGCAATCCGAACGTTTTTCGGGCCATGGCCGAAGATATGCTGTTTCTGGCCAATCAGGGCGTCGAAGTACTGCGCCTCGATGCGGTGGCGTTTATCTGGAAGCGGCTGGGCACCAACTGCGAAAATCAGCCCGAAGCCCATACGATCATCCGCGCGTTCAATGCCATTGCCAAAATCGCAGCCCCGTCCGTTCTCTTCAAATCCGAAGCCATCGTGCACCCTGACGACGTGCTGTCGTATGTCCATCCGGATGAATGCCAGTTGAGCTACAACCCCCTGCTGATGGCCTTGCTCTGGGAAGCCCTCGCCACGCGAGAGGTCGCATTGCTGGTCCATTCCATGCGGCACCGGGAAAGGCTCCCGTTTGGCTGCGCCTGGGTCAACTACCTGCGTTGTCACGATGACATCGGATGGACCTTCGACGACGCCGACGCCTGGAGCCTGGGGATCAATCCCCATGACCACCGCAGATTCTTAAACGATTTTTACACCGGAAAATACCCGGGATCGTTTGCCAGGGGGGTGCCGTTTCAGTTCAATCCGGAAACCGGGGACCTGCGCATATCCGGCACGTTCTCTTCCCTGGCCGGGCTCGAGGAAGCGCTGGAAAAACAGGACGACCGGTTGATCGAACAGGCGGTGCATCGCATCAACATGCTGCGCAACATTATGGTGAGCGTCGGCGGTATGCCGCTGCTCTACGCCGGCGACGAATACGGGGCACTGAACGACTATACGTTCCTGTCCGATCCGGGCAAGGTCAGCGATAGCCGCTGGGTGCACCGCTCACGTAAAAGATGGCAGCTGGCCGAAGACCTTCAGGATCAGGACACACTGGAGTGGCGGTTTTTTCATGAAATGGTCAAGCTGTGTGAGCAGCGAAAGAACTCTCCGGCACTGAGAAACGGCAACATGGAAATGGTCGATACCGGAAATCCTCATCTTTTCGCGTATACGCGAGAAACCCGTGAGCAGCGCTTGCTGATCATCAACAATTTTTCGGAATTCGATCAGGTGATGACGGCCGCCAAATTGGCGGCGACCGGCATGCCGGACCGGGCCCAAGAGGTATTCACAAAACAAACACTGGATACCGGAGACGACCTTCAACTCGGTGGATACCGCTATATGTGGATCGATGTGACCCGGGTTTAAAATGTCCCCGTAAAATACGCGATGTTGCGCGGCCCGGTTTTGGGACGCCGCTCGCCGCAGCGCACCGGCTGTGCCAGATTTCTTCTCCCGCGCATAGGAACATAGGATGCGGCATTCGCTTTAGCAGGGGCAATATTCGTAGAATCAGCGCCTGCCAGGACCCGATCAGGGGCCCGCATGACGATATTAGAATTTTATGCTTATGCATTAAGCTCCAGTTGGTCTTTTCCCAAAGTGATGTTGAACCATGGAGTCACGGATTCATAAAATAATGGAGTAAGTCATGTTCACAATCGAAAAGGCAGTCCTTCTGATTGTCGATATCCAGGGCAAACTGGCGCATTCGATGCACGAGAAGGAACTTCTGTTCAAAAACGTACAGAAGCTGATCAAGGGGATTCAGGCTTTAGGTGTCCCGATTCTCTGGGTGGAGCAATACCCTCAAGGACTGGGCCCGACAATCCCCGAAATTGCAGCCCTTTTACCCACTGTTCAGCCCATCGGCAAGATGAGCTTCAGCAGTTGCCGCAACGACGGGTTTGTTCAGGCGCTCAAAGCATGCAACCGCAAGCAGGTCTTGGTTGCCGGCATCGAGGCCCACGTCTGCGTCTATCAGAGTGCCGCGGATCTGGTGGCCATGGGGTATGCGGTTCAGGTTGTGAGCGACGCGGTGTCTTCAAGAACCCTGGAGAACAAGAAAATCGGCCTGGAGAGAATGAAAGATGCGGGCGTCCGCTGGACGAGCGTCGAAACCGCGCTGTTTGAACTGCTTCAAGTTGCAGAGGGAGAACCGTTCAGGGAGATAATTAAAATTGTAAAATAGACAAAATCTCTGTGTCCTCCGTGACTGGTTCAATCTCCCTTTGCGAAGCATCGGGTTTCCAAGACAATCCAGCGTGCTTCGAAACGATCTCTTTTATCTGGATTCACCCTGAATACCGGCTTACGGCCGGCGCCACCGCTGGATGCCGGATCAAGCCCGGCATGACAACTTGTCATAGGCAACTTACTCGGAACATAATTATAACAACCGCTCTACTTGGCGAAAATATAGGTACAGGCAACGACGGCGGCGATGACGCCGACCACGTCCGCCGTCAGGGCCGCCGCCATGCTGTGACGGATGCGCCGGACCTGGACGGCGCCGAAATAAACGGCCAGCACGTAAAAGGTGGTCTCGGTGGAGCCTTGCAGGGTGCTGACCAGGATGCCGGTATAACTGTCGGGACCGATGGCCGGGTCATTGATGACGGCGGCCATGATACCGTAGGCCCCGGATCCCGACAGCGGCCGCATCAGTGCCATGGGCAGCGCTTCTGCCGGCAGCCCCACCTTTCCGGTGTAGGCCCCTATCGCATTTACAAAGACATCCAGCGCGCCGCTGGCCCGAAACATCCCGACGGCGACAAGGATTGTCACCAGATACGGAATGATCCGCAGTGCCACCTGGAAGCCCTCCTTGCCCCCCGCCACCAGCACTTCATAAACCCGCACCTTTCGGACAAAACCGAAAATCAGAAAAAAGGCCATCAGGCCGGGCAGGATCCACGGCGAAATCTGTCTCCCGAACACCACCGCCAGCGGCACCATGGCGCAGAGCGCGAGCAACGCGGCAAAACTGACCCACAGCGGATAGGCGCCTTGATTTTCTTCGGTAGCGCCCGGGGGGGCGACGATTTCATTGGTAACGCGCTCGCCGGCCGCATCGGTCGATTTCTTCCGGGGCCACCATGCACTGTAGCATTTGGCCGCGACAATCGCCGCCGTCGTGGAGCAGATGGTCGCAAACAGGGTGGTCGGCAGGATCGCGGCCGGGTCGATGGAACCGGCCGCGGCCCGCATGGCGATCACACCGGTGGGCAGCAAAGTCACCGAAGAGGTGTTGATCGCGAGAAACAGGGCCATGGCATCGGTAGCCGTGCCCGGCTCCGGGTTCAGCCGGTCGAGCTCCTGCATGGCCCGGATGCCGAACGGGGTGGCGGCATTGCCAAGGCCCAGCGCATTGGCCGACAGGTTGAGAATCATGGCCCCCATGGCGGGATGGTCGGCCGGCACGTCCGGGAAAAGCCGAACCATGAGTGGGCGTATGAGCCGCGCCAGAATGGTGAGCATGCCGCCGGCCTCGGCGACTTTCATGAGCCCCAAAAACAGCGTCATCACCCCCACCAGGCCGATCGCCAGTTCCACGGCCCCTTTGGCCGATTCGACCATGGCGGCGGAAAGCAGTTCCATCGGCGCGCTATGCCCGGCCACCGGTACCCACAACAGCTGCCCCCAACCGGCAAAAAGAACGGCAATCCCCACGATGACCAGCAATGCGATGTTCATAGTGCCCCTGAGTTTTCATCAAACGAATCGGCTCAGCGCTGAGCCCTTTAGTGCGCTGGATCCATGAGTTGACACTTCCGATGCGCGCTTGTCAACATCTTCCGGCTGATGAACTGCCTTTGAAGCGCAAGGCATAAACCGACGGCAGGGGAGGACCACAGCGACAATGAGTTCTCAATATTTTGCCCTCTTTATTCATTTTCTCTGCGTCCTCGGCGCCTCTGCGATGAGTATCAATCCGGTATTGACAGCAAGCGGCATTTTATGATTTTTGTTGTTTAGTCCCTACCTATAAAGCTGCTCCCCCTGAAAACTCACTCGCCGATTGACGGGGACATATCAGCATCACACACGGTGATTCGAAATCACCGTTTACACTTTCAGCAAGTTCGGTGAACCGGTAAAAGTCGGAATCTCTCGCAAAGCCGCAAAGATCGCAAAGGCGAACCACTAATACTAATGGGGCTTTTCTTGGCGTGCTTAGCGTCTTTTCGAGAAAATTGCTTTTCCGCTTCTCTATGAAGCTCCAGTAACCCTATGTTGCCGCAAAACGCGCCGTTCCTCGAAATCGCTATCGGGATCGGTATCGCTATCGGTATCGGGTGTTGGTGGTGGCAATTATTTTGTCCCTGATCCGCCATTTGCCGCCACCGTGGCAACAGCAACCGCCGATTTCGATTTCGATCCCGATAGCGATTTCGATAACACCCGTCAACCACGGGGCGCCCTTGGCGGGCAGGGTCGTTCATGCCGCGTGTCCGGGCGCCGATGGACCGGGCCACCGGACAACTGGAGCCTCATAGGGAACCACATTTGCTTTTTTACGGCTTTATCAATTTCGTCTCTGACTGCCGGCGGTCTTACTTGAAATCCCAATGTCCGAAAGGAGGAAAGACGCCATGGAATACGTCTTTATAACTTATTACCGCAATCGGAATGTTTTCATGGACGGCAATCCGGCCGGCAAAACCAACGAGACGCTTCGGGTTGAAGCGGGCACCCACCGGTTCGACCTGGGTGAGCCAAAAAACTATACCCCCGGTTTTCGAAAGGCCAAAGTCACCGGCACCACCCGGATCAAACCGATGCAGATTTCATTTGCTCCCGTAAAGGAGGATCCATGAAACGATACCTTGGCATCTTTTTCATCGCCGTCCTTCTGTTCGGCTGTGCCCACTACCCGGCCAACCCGAAACTGGATGCTTACGACAAGACGAAGGGCTACCGCTTTGACGCGATTTCCGCACCCGCTGGGGCTGACCGGCTTTTTGTCATATTGGCCTTTTCCGGCGGCGGCACCCGGGCGGCGGCCCTGTCCTACGGGGTGCTCGAAACCCTGCGTGATACCCGGTTCACATGGCAGGGCGCCGGACACGATCTTCTGGATGAGGTGGACGTCATCTCATCGGTATCGGGGGGAAGCTTCACGTCGGCCTTCTATGCGCAGTTCGGCCGCGACATTTTTAAAAACTTCGAAAGTAAATTCCTGTATCGGGATATCCAGGGAGAACTCGAAAAACTGGTGCTGATGCCGACGAGCTGGCTCAAGCTCGCCTCGCCCGACTACAGCCGCATCGATCTTGCCGCCGATTTTTACAACCGCGAGATTTTCGAGGGAAAGCAATTTGGCGATCTGATCCGCCGCAATCAGAGACCCATGGCCATCATCAACGCCACGGACATGACCGTCGGCGCCCCCTTTACCTTCATACAAAGCCAGTTCGACCCGATCTGCTCGGACCTGTCCGGTGTTTCGCTGGCCCGGGCGGTGGCCGCTTCATCCTGCTTTCCGGTGGCCTTTGCGCCGCTGACGGTGAACAACTACGCAGGCTCCTGCCGCTACAGCGCGCCGCCATGGGTCGAACTGGCGCTGGAAGACCTGCAACTCAACCCGCCCAGATATGAGCGCGCCCGCGTCCTTCAGTCGTATCTGGACGGGGCCAACCGCCCCTATCTACACCTGCTCGACGGGGGCGTGGCCGACAATATCGGCCTGCGGGTTCCCCTGGCCAGCCTCCGGTCCAACGATCCCGATCTCAGCGTATTGCGAAAAATCAATCAAGGCGCCATCGATCTATTGGTGGTCATCATCGTCGACGCCAAGACTAATCAGGAAAGTGATATCGACAAGACGCCCTCACCGCCGGGCCTGTCATCAGTGCTCGGTAAAATCGCAACCGTACCCCTGGACAACTACTCCTTTGACACGGTCCAGGCGCTGCGCGACGAATTCGCCAAATGGCAGTCGGATTCAGCCAATTATGTCGATTGCATGGACGTGCTCACCTCCCAGTGCCCGGGCGCACGCATGCCGTTTCCTCCGCCGCGGACGGTCAAACTGTTTCCCGTCTACGTCGGTTTCGACCAGATCGCCGATCCGGCCAGGCGCCGCCACTTTCAAACCATGAAAACATCTTTTCATCTGCCCGATACCCAGGTGACCGAATTGCGGCAGATTGCCAGAGAGCTGCTGGAGCACTCCGATGCTTTCAACGATCTGAAAGACGAACTCAAGGCAACAATGGCCCCAGCCCCGTAAATTGAACTACGGAGTTAATCCGTGGGAAGTCAACAGTAATTTTGGGCGTATGTCATGCCCGAAAGCA
>JBDRRP010000014.1:0-36923 GCA_043825735.1 Pseudomonadota bacterium
GGGCGATGCTGAAAACGATCAGGCTTTCTCCGGTGGCGTCAAAGGCCGCATCGGCGGCTTCCGATTCCTTCTTAAGCGATTCGGATATGGCTGCCAGATTCTCGTAGATGCCGCTCTTGTGCTTATCGATCTCGCTGTCGACGGCCGAAATCTTTTCGGCGTCGCCGCCGGACTTGATCAGCGCCATGATATCCTTTTCGAAATGCGCGACCATCTCATCGTAATCGGCCTGGGCCTTTTTCTGCCAATCCCGCTCCTCGGGCGTGTCCACCACGGCGGCGACCGCGGCGAGCCGTTTGCGGTTTTCTTCCTTCATCACCGCCCAGTCCCTCATCGTCCCGTCCATATCCCGGTTGATGATGGCATCGGCGATGACGCTGTAGGTATCATTGCCCACGGCAGCGGCACTCATGGCAACGATCGCGTCGGCGGCCCGCGAAGCCCCCTCGTCCTGAATCCGGGTCAGTTTTTTGAGCTGGAAGATGGTGCTGCCGCTGAGAGCGACAATCACCAGGATGCAGATACCAAAACCAACACCCAGTTTCGCTGCGAGTTTTAAATTCTTCATGGCGGGGCTCCTTTTTCATGCTCGGTTTTCGGGGTGCGCCGTATCCGTCGATCGGGCTTGTTTCCGCTGGATCTCGGATAATTTGCGGCGGTCGCCGTTTTTATTTTGAACTTGCGCAATTTATCGTCAGATTTATGGAGAACTTTAGGAATTATCACTGTTAAGGTATGGATTGCATGCCCAATGATTCGCGCGATTGATGGGGTTGCGTTTACACCGTGTCCGCGGTAAGCAGTGAGTCACCGGCTCAAAGCCAGCCGCCCGCCGATGATGGGCTCCGGAAGAAACGCGCCTTTCCGTTGCCGCCCGTTATGGATCGCGCCCCTGCGCGATCCGCCATAACCGCAACCGACAACCACCGATCAGGAAGCACCCCCGTCATGAAACACCAGAAAGCCAGCAGTATCGATCCCCTGTCATTGCTGAAAAGCGTCTACGGTTACGATGAGTTCCGCGACCGGCAGGAGGCCGTCATCACCCACGTTCTTACCGGCGGCGACGCCTTCGTCCTGATGCCTACCGGCAGCGGCAAATCACTCTGTTACCAGATACCGGCCATGATTCGCAGGGGGGTGGGCATTGTCGTCTCCCCGCTCATCGCCCTGATGCAGGACCAGGTGGCGGCCCTTCGCCAGAACGGCGTCCGCGCCGATTTTCTCAACTCCAGCCTCGCTCCGGACGACGCCCGGCGGGTGGTCGAACGGGTCCGAGGCGGCGGCACCGACATCCTCTACGTGGCCCCCGAGCGACTGCTGACAGAAGGGTTTCAGCACCTTCTGAGTCAAATCCCAATTGCACTGTTTGCCATCGACGAGGTTCACTGCGTCTCGCAGTGGGGCCATGATTTCAGACCCGAATACCTGAACATCGCCGCGGTGACCGGGCGGTTTCCCGATGTCCCCCGCCTGGCCCTCACGGCCACGGCGGACGCGCTGACGCGCCGGGACATCATCGAGAAACTCGACCTGTCGAGCGCCCGTCAGTTCCTTTCCAGCTTCGATCGCCCCAACATCACCTACCGCGTTCAGATCAAGACCAATGACAAGCAGCAGCTTTTGGCGTTTCTCACGGCCGAGCACGCCGGGCAGTCGGGCATCGTCTACTTACGCACCCGGCGCCGCACGGACGCGGTGGCCGCATGGCTGCTCCAAAAGGGCATCAACGCCCTGCCCTACCACGCCGGTCTGGACGCCGATGTCAGAACGAACCACCAGGCGCGGTTTCTGCGGGAAGAAGCGGTGGTCATGGTGGCCACCATCGCCTTCGGCATGGGAATCGACAAGCCCGACGTGCGGTTCGTGGCGCACCTGGATCTGCCGGCCAGCATGGAAGCCTACTACCAGGAAACCGGCCGCGCGGGCCGCGACGGGGCGCCGGCGGACGCCTGGATGGTCTACTCCCTGTCCGATGTGGTGGCCATGCGAAAACTGATGGAAGGCACGGAGGCCGAAGATGCCATCAAGCGCATCCGGAGCCGTAAACTGGAGGCGCTCCTGGGGTTCGCGGAAACCGTTTCCTGCCGGCGGGAAGCCCTGCTGGGCTATTTCGGCGAGGCCTATACCCCGCCCTGCGGCGCCTGCGACAACTGCACCCACCCGGTGGAGACCTGGGATGCCACGGTGGCGGCCCAAAAGGCGCTCTCTTGCGTCTACCGCACCGGGCAGCGCTTTGGGGCCGCACATCTCACCGATGTGCTGATCGGCAACGATACCGAACGCATATCCCGGCTGGGCCACAACCGCCTCAAAACCTTTGGGGTGGGCACGGAGCTCAACGCCGCCGAGTGGCGTAGCGTCTTTCGCCAGCTCACGGCTGCCGGACTCCTGTCGGTGAACCTCTCGGAAATATCGGGATTCCGGCTCACCGAAGAAAGCCGGGCCGTACTCAAGGGAGCGCAGGCCGTACGGATGCGAAAGGATCCCAAACCCATAAAGACCGGCCGCAAAGCCGCCGCCCGGCAAATCAACCGGATCGGCGATGACGAGGTCCCCGCAGATGTCTTCGATGCCCTGCGCCGACTGCGCACGGAACTGGCCCGGCAGGAAGGGGTGCCGCCCTACGTGGTCTTCCACGACAGCACCCTTCGGCAGATGGCGCTGCTCCAGCCGCGCACCCCGGAAGAACTTCTCCTGGTTTCCGGTATCGGAGAGAAGAAGGCTGAAAAATACGGCAGGGCTTATCTTTCGGCCCTTGCCGATATCAAGGAGAATGGACAGCCGTGAGCGCACAAACCACCACTGTGATCGTCATTCGCCACGGAGAGACGCTCTGGAACGTCCAGGCGCGCTACCAGGGCCATGGCGACAGCCCGCTGACCGCCACCGGAAAAATCCAGGCCGACGCCGTCGGCCGGCGTCTGAAAGCCGAACCGGTGGATCGCCTCATCGCCAGCGACCTGGGCAGAACCCGTGACACCGCCGCCATCATTGCCGGGCAAACCGGGCACCGCCCCATCGTGGACGCACGCCTTCGCGAGCGCAGCTTCGGCGTCCTGGAAGGTCTCACCGCTCCGCAAATCCAGGTGCAGCACCCGGAATTATTCAAACACATGGCCGCCAACGATCCGGACTTCGTCATCCCCGGCGGAGAAAGCCTCCGGCAGCACTACCGGCGAAACATCGGCTTTCTGGAAGACTGCCGTGCCGCTTACCCGGGCCGCACCGTGGCGCTGGTAGCCCACGGCGGGGTGCTCGACAGTGTCTTTCGCCATGTGGCCGGCATCCCCCTGGACCGACCGCGCAGTGTCGTCACCACCAATGCCAGCATCAGCGTCTTTCGTCACGGCGTCTTTTACGGCACCCTGCGCTGGGTGCTGGAGACCTGGGGCGATACCGCACACCTGGCCGGGATCGACCACCAGCCCGATTTTTGACCTCGAATGGCCCGCCGTGGCAATGCTTTCGAACGGCGCCTGTTGCCGCCAGCGGTAAAATCATTGATCCGGAGAGTTACATTTGATGAATCCGTAAAAAGTCAGGATATCTCGCAAAGCCGCAAAGATCGCAAAGGCAACACAATAATAAAAATTCGGTTTTTCTTTGCGCGCTTAGCGTCTTTGCAAGAAAATTGCTTTTTTACGGTTTTATCGCGTTTTATGGTATTATGCAGGTGCCGGAAGGGAACCAGCCCTTTCCGGCGGACGCGCCCGGATCGCCAACGGAGGAGGAAAAGCCATGGTCACAGCAAAAGACATCATGACAAGGGACGTGATCACCGCCACGCCCGATATGGAAATCGTCCAGGCAGCCAGGATACTGCTGGATAAAGGAATCAACGGGATACCGGTCGTCGATGCGACCGGTGGGCTGGTGGGAATCCTGTGCCAGAGCGATTTGGTGGCCCAGCAGAAAAAGCTGCCCGTGCCGACCCTGTTTACCTTTCTCGACGGGGTGTTTCAGTTGACCAGCGGCCCGCAGCTGGAAAAACAGGTGAGAAAAATCGCCGCCCTGTGCGTGGCCGACGCCATGACCCCGGCCCCGGTCACCGTGACGCCCGATACCGGCATTGAAACCATCGCCGCCCTTATGGTGGACAGCGGTTTTCACACCATACCGGTAGTGGCGGAGGGTGCCGTGGTGGGGATCATCGGCAAAGAGGACGTTTTGCGAATGCTGCTGCCGGGCGCGGGGGGCAAAGCGTAGCACCCGACAGCGGCCGCGGCCGCCATTCCAGGATCCGCGACCACCAGCACCCCATCTTCACGGGCGCTGGGCAGCGGCCAGTTCAAGGATTGCTTCCAGGCCGCCCGGGATGCGCTCTTGGGTATCGGGGAGCGATTCCTCGATATCCATCTGGACAAAATCCCAGCAAAATATATCGACCGCCGCCGGGACACCCACCGCGTCACCGTGGCGGGCATCGATGAGGCGTCCGTCACGGAACAGCAGCAGGCCCCGCCCGCCGCTGCGTTTTTCCGTCACCCTCAGGGCGCATGATTTTCGCTCCATGCCGATCAACTGGGCCATGGTTTCCAGCGGCACGGCCTGATAAACGCCGCCCTCGCTTTGATCGGCCAGGGCATCGACGATCCGAGCGGCAAGTTCTCCCACATCGATCGGTTTTTCAATATATCCGACGGCACCGGCAGAAAGCCCTTTTTGCCGGGTGTCCGTTGAATTAAAAGCCGTAATGATGACCACGGGAATCTCCGGATACTGGCCTGACATCCGGGCCAATAGCTCGAACCCGTCCATCTCCGGCATCTGCAGATCGGTGACCACCATTGAGATCGTCTCCCGCGCCAGGATGTCCATCGCCTCGCGCCCGTGTCCCGCCGTAATCAAAGTAAAATCGCCGATATGCTTTTGCACGTAGCGCTGGACGCTCATGCACAGAATCGCATCGTCATCAACGAAGAGCACCGTCTTGATCATGTCACCACCTTTGTCCGGATGTGCAGTATCGCTGCCGGCGGATAATAACCGGATTATAGCCCGCAGTCACATCGCGCCCGCGCCGCCCGGGGCCGTTTCTCACTGCGATGCCCTGGTCACCAGCTTCCCGGAGACTTCTTCCAGTCGGTCTGCCAAGCTGGCCAGGAGTTTTCTCAGCATGGGCGAGAGTTTTCCCAACTCCGACCCCAGCTGATTGGGATCGAAGATGCCCACGGTCACCGCCCCGTCGGCCACCACCGACGCCGAACGCTGACCGCGTTTGTTCTGGAGAAACACCAGTTCACCGAACACCGCCCCTTCCTTTAAGGTGGCAACGGTCAACATCCCTTTTTCCGTTTTTTTACGGACTTTTACCCTGCCCTCCAGGACGACGTATATCCAATCGCCATGAGCGCCCTCTTTGACGATCACCCCCTTGTCGGGGTAACTTTCCTCGGTTTTTACATAACTGTAAATGCGCGGATCCAGGGCCATGAAGAGTTCCTCAATCAAGTTTGATAGTTAATGGGTTCTCTCTGCGTCCTCCGTGGTGATTTCAGACTTTTTACAGGGTCATCGAACTGGTTGCCGGCTCAACCGACGATCGCCGAGAGCACCCGCTTGTGGGCATCGGAGAGACCGATGAAAATGCTCCCGAACGACAGTGTCTGGTTATCGGGCTGCACCATCGAATTCACCACCGCCATCCGGAAAGTGAAGCGTTTGCCCTTAGGCAGGAAAAAACTGCAGATGAACATGCTCCCCTTGCCGTGGTGGTGCTGAGCGGCATTTTCTTGTTTCACCTCAATCCGCAGCCCCTCAAGGCTGATATTTCTGATTTTACCCCAGAGCTTGACGGTTTCCGGGCTATCGGAAGGTCGGTAGAGACAGTCTAAACTCACCTCTTTCCGAAACTCCCGTTCCGGTGTTCCGGCCGTGTCAGCGCCAGTGCCGTGCCCCGGTTTGTCCTTCTGGGTCGCCAACTCGGCCAGCATCCGGTTCATCTGCTTGAGATGGCTCACCGTCTGGTTGGCAATGTGCCGGATTACGAAGGGCATTTCGTCGTACTCCTGCTGAATTCGGGAGGGATGCCAGGCGTCCAGCACGGTCTGGGTGACGGCGCGGGCACTGGCCGACCGGGGCTCCTGATCACCGGTCATGAAAAGCATCTCCCCGAGGACCTCTCCGGGCCCTATCGTCGCCAGATTGACCTCATCACCGGGAGGCCCGGTAAATACCGTCACTTCCCCTTCGATGACCTGATAGATGGATATCCCATAATCTCCGGCCTTGACGATGGTTTCTCCGGGTTCATAGTTCAGGCGGACAACGGGCAGTGTCTTGCTGAGTGATGTGGCCATGGCGGGCGCCGCTCCGTTTTCAGCGCGCTGCCATTTTGCTGGCCGCGCACTCGTTTTTACCGAGATCCAGGATGTCCTGCTGCTCGTCGTCTACCGTCACCAGGCCGGCATTGATTTCCCGGATCTTGGCGTATTCGTCGGGTTGCTTTCGCATGTTGGCCTCGATAAACCTGTAAAATCGGTCCTCGTCAGTGATGCCATAAATATCGGCGTTGATCTGACGGATTCGGCCGATGGTCTCTGTGAAGGCCAGATTCGCATTGGCCTCTTTCCAGTCCATGTAATGACCGGGAAGGATCTGGATGTGCTCATCCATGGGAAGGATGATCTCGGTCATGGTTTTGAAAAGCATCTGTGACCAGGCTTGGGCCATGCCGCCCAGATCCGGACGTCCGATGGAAAAAATGAACACCGTGTCGCCGGACACCAGAAACCGGTCGTCAATCAGATAGCAGGTGCTACCGGGAGTGTGCCCGGGGGTGTGCATGACCTTCACGGTCGGTCCCCCACCGGTGAAGGCGAAAATGTCACCGTCCACGGCAGGGGTGTACATAAACTTGGCGCCCTGGAAATCGGGTTCCGGCGCGACGATCTGGGCGCCGGTGACTTTGCCGAGGGCCGGGCTGCCTGAAATGTAATCAGCCTGCCGGTGGGTCTCGAAGGTGGCGATGATGGCGCATCCCTTCTCATCGGCAAACGTCTGGTATTCGGCGATATTTTTGGCCGGATCGAACACCATCATTTCCTTGCCGAAAACCAGTCCGTAGCTGCAAGACGCCTTTCCGGGACGGCGGAACTGGTAAAGGCCGTAATCCGCTCCGTCGTTGAGCCGGATTGGCGCGAGCATGTTTCCCCATGCCTTTATCCCCTTCATGAGGTAGCCCACGTCGGTATAGCCGTGGTTTTCAAGGATTTCTCCCACGTATTTGGCTGAGCCTTCCTTGGCGCAGACGATCCGTAGCGTGGCGGCCTTGGGAACGCGCGCCACACTGGCTTCCTCATGCTCGATGAATTCCATGTAAGGGACGTTGGCCATATTGATGGGATACGGGCCCTCAACCTTGAAACGCCCGAAATCCTCGGCGTTTCGCACATCCAGCAACAGGAAATCATCCTTTCGAGTCAACCAGGTAAAAAGCTCTTTGGCGCTGTAGGGGGTAACGGCCATGACATCTCCTTTCGCATCCCGTTTCTGTGAGATGGGATCATTTGGCGGGCTGGGAGTCAAAAAATTGCCACCGTGGCGCCGACTATGGGCAGCTATGGCGGCAACCTCCAAATGGGAATTTTCTCCCCGCGATTATGAACTAAAAAGTCAGTTAAATGCAACCGTTTGCCGCTCATCGGTTTCATTTTCTTTCCATAGGCCGCTACAGGGCATCAGGGATGGCCCGGATACTGCATTAAATCCATGCAAAGCATTCTAACGGCCGGAGGAATGGTTGATGACCTCACCCACGACAAGGAGGACGCCATGATTCAGGAAGGACTCTTCGACGAGTTGATTTTTGATGAGCACGCCGATGAAATGCTGCTGCGGCAGATTTACGGCGTCACCCCTGTCCAGATCCGCATGATGAAAATGGGGCTGCGTTTCGGATACGTCTCCCGGCAGGACGTTTTGTCATATCTGAAAACACCGCGCAGGGGGCTTGAGAGGGTCTATCGGAAACGCATCATGCTGACAAGATCGCCAGCCGCCTGACAGCGGCGTATCCGCCGGGGCGGCGCCTCTTGAGGGGCGTTTCACTCCCCTCAGGCAAACGCCCTTACTCAAAAAACCGGCTTGGATTCTTATCGCCTTAACTGAGACCAATCCATTCGATCCAACCGAGCGTGCTCTCAGGCCTGGATGGTGACGGCGCCCACCCGCTGCCCGTTGATCATCACTTCCATCAATAACCCGCCGTTCTCGTAGCGTCCAGTGATGTGCAAGGGTGTCACGACGCCGCCTTCCTTTTTCTGAAGGAAACACACGGATACTGTCAAACGGTAACTCCGCAGTGCGCCGCTGCGGTGCGTTATGGGGTTGATCCCTGTGCCGGTTGCCGCTAAAAGAGAAATAGTCTTTTACGGTCAATTGAACAGGTGCCGCGGAGGCCCTTTATTCGGCCTCGTCTTTCCCTGATGAACGCTCTGAGCACCCGGCCGCTGCAGTGTGATCGGACCCGGCGCAAAGAAATGGCTGCATCCTGTGCTCCCTCAGTCAAGAAAGGCGCAAAAATGATTGTCCCGGTTATTCTGGCAGGCGGCTCCGGCACCCGATTGTGGCCGCTGTCGCGGTCGCTGCACCCCAAACAGCTGCTCCGACTCGTTGACTCCCAGACCATGCTCCAGAACACACTGCTTCGCCTCAAGGACCTGCCGTCGGTCCACCCCCCCATTGTCATCTGCAACGAAACCCACCGTTTCATGGTGGCCGAACAGCTTCGGGAGATCGAGATGCCGGCGGCCATGATCATTCTCGAACCCGTAGGTCGCAACACGGCACCTGCTGCGGCCGTGGCCGCTCTGACGGCACTAACACTGCTCAAGGACCCGATGATGCTGGTGCTGCCGGCGGATCACCACATCGGAGACCTGCCGTTGTTCCGCAAGACGCTTCTGGCCGGAGGTGCGTTGGCCCGCAAGCGGTATCTTGTTACCTTCGGTATCGCACCCACCGCGCCGGAAACCGGCTACGGTTACATCCAGAAAGGGGCCCCGATCAGCGATTATCTTGACGGGGCAAGCGGCCCTGAAGCCGCTGTCATCAGACGATTTGTTGAAAAACCAGACGTCGATACCGCCCGGCGCTACGTGGCTTGCGGTGAATACCGCTGGAACAGTGGCATGTTCATGTTCACCGCCGACCGCTACCTGGAAGAATTGCAAAAATTCGCCCCGGCCATGGCGGCCGCCTGCCAGAGGGCTTTTGCTAACGGACGCATCGATCTCGATTTTTTCAGACTTGCCGCTCCGGACTTTGACGCCTGCCCGGCGGATTCCATCGACTACAGCGTCATGGAAAAAACCGACTCCGGGGCCATGATCACATTCACGGCAGGCTGGAATGACGTGGGTTCCTGGGAAGCCTTATGGCAGATCGGACACAAAAATGCCGACCAAAACATCACTCGCGGTGACGTGTTGACCCATGATGTGCGCCACTCCTACCTCAACGCCACTTCTCGGCTGATTGCCGCCGTGGGCCTCAACCACCACGTTGTGGTGGAGACTCCCGATGCGGTGATGATCGCGCCGCGCGACCGCGTGCAGGACGTTAAAGCACTGGTGGAAGCCCTGAAAAAGAACGATCGCCCTGAAACCAGCGCTCACCGTAAAACCTTTCGCCCCTGGGGGTGGACGGACCGACTCATCGACACACCCCATTACCGGGTCAACCACGTACGCATCCACGCCGGCATGCGCATGTCTTTGCAAAAACATTTGAAGCGCGCCGAGCATTGGGTGGTCGTCAAGGGAACGGTCCGGGTCACCAACAACGGCGAGACAGTTGATCTGAAAGAAGACGAATCCACCTACATCCACAGCGGGACGGTTCACCGTCTGGAAAACCCGGGGCCAGCGGAGCTGGAGATGATCGAGGTGCAAACCGGCCGTGACATCGATGACGCCGACATCGTGCGGTTGGATGTTCCTTAAGCGATCTATCCGGCCGCCTGCAGCCAGAAGGAAAACGTCAGCGCCGACATGAGCGTGCACACCGAGATGGCCCCCACGGCAAAATTTTCATCACCGCCGATTTCTCTGGCCATGACATAGGTGAGGGTCGCCGTGGGAGAGGCCAGCAGAATCAACGCCGGCAGATAGAGCGCCGGGGGCATCTCAAGGTAGCGAAAGATGCCGAACCCGATGCCGGGCAAAATGAGCAGTTTGACGACCGAGGCCGCTGCGACACCGGACAGGGCCGTGCGCAGCTGCCCGAAATTGAGCGATGCGCCGATGAGCACTAGCGCCAGCGGCAGCGCCATGCTGCTGAGGATGCCCAGCGTGCGGGAGACCACCACGGGCAAAGTCAGCCCCGCCACGGAAAAACCGATGCCGGCCAGCGAGGATAGAATGACGGGGTTCATCGCGATGTGCAGAAAGGTCTTTTTGATCGACAGCCCGCGGCCTGAGCGGCGCGGGGCGTAAACCTGAAGGACCGTGACCGCCAGCAGGTTCTGCAAAATCATAATGAAGCCGGCCAGGATACCGGCCTGGGCAAAACCCTTTTCCCCAAGGTAGTAATAAGCCACCGCCAGCCCGATATACCCCAGGTTGCCGTGGAAGCCGCACTGGACAAACGTGCCGATCTGAAACCGTCTCAGGGGCAGGCGCAAAGCGCCAACCCATGTCAGTACAAAGGTCAGAAGAATGCTGGCAAGTGTCGCGACGAGAACGAGCGGATCGAAACGCGCGCTGAAATCGGCCGTTGAGATGGCGCTGAAGATCATTGCCGGGATGGCCAGATGATAGACCAGCCGGTTGGCCGGTCCCAGAAAATCGGGCGGCACGAGCCCCTTGCGGTGAACCAGCCAGCCCAAGAAAATGACGGAAAAAATGGGAACGATTGTGGAGAAGACGACTGTCATGGTCCCGGGTGTTCCTTCCACAGTAAATGGTGCAGCTTGACACCGCGACGGCGAATCCCTATTTACTGAAATCGACGATCCGCCCCTCATACCACAAGGACAATAGACTGAAAACCGATGGCCGCCACTGTTGAGTTAAAACTTTATGCCACATTGAGGCGCCCCCTGCCTGCTGACGGAAAAGCCGTACCCGTCACACCAGGAACCACGGTGGCCGGACTATTGGCGGACCTGGGAATCGATCTTAGCACCGTCAAACTGGTGTTCATAGACGGGCGCAAAAAAAGTATCGATACCGCGCTGTACGGGGGAGAACGTGTCGGCGTATTTCCACCGGTGGGCGGTGGTTGAGCCAATGTCCTCGCGCCGCCATGGCGCCCATAAAAATCTTCGGTCACTCAATGACAGACGACAATCGTATGCAGGCCCTGCTCAGAGACCGCGCCAGGGACGCCGTGCGCCCCGACGGTCTGCCCTATCGTAGCCTTTCGAGTGACGCGGCGATATCAACGGCCCGGTCCGCTGGCGCAACCCTGCGGCAAGTAGAGATGGCGGCCCTCCGTGATGACATCATCCCAGAACGATACAGTCGCAACCGAGACGGCTTAACGCGCAGGGACCAGCTGCGCCTGCTGGAATCGACGGTGGCCATCGTGGGGCTTGGGGGGCTCGGCGGAACGGTGGCGGACATCCTCGCCCGCGCAGGAATCGGTCGACTGATTCTCATCGACGGTGATCTATTCGAGGAAAGCAATCTCAACCGGCAGTTGAATTGCACGGTGGCCACCATCGACTCTGGCAAAGCCTGTGCGGCGGCCGAACGGATTGCCGCCGTCAATCCGGGCACCGAGACGACGGTGCATTCGGCATTCATCACATCGGCCAACGCCGCCGCCCTCATTGCCGGTGCGGATGCCGTAGCGGACTGCCTGGATTCCCTGCCGGCAAGGTTTGTACTGGAGCAGGCGGCCCACACACTTAAAATCCCCATGGTGACGGCCGCGGTGGCCGGCGCCGCGGGGCAGGTTTCTTTGCTTCAGAAAGGCGGCCCCGGCTTGAGAACGATTTATGGGGATCCAGCCAACGCACCAGACAAAGGCGTGGAAACCGTCACGGGCAACCTGCCCTTCACCGTGACAGCGGTTGCCGCCATTGAAGCTGCGGAAATCATTAAAACCCTTCTTGGACGCAGTTCCCTGGCAGGCCGCCTTCTGATCCTCGATCTTGACGAGATGCTCTTCGACGTCATCGACCTGAGTCTGTAGAACCCCATTCAAAAATCAGTCGGATCGGATGTTTTTTTTATCACCGCATGTTGACGGCGATGAGGGCGGCCCCGATGGCCCCGTTGACCTGGGCATGGGGTGAAACACTGATGGATCGGCCGCATTTGTCCGAAAGCGCCTTCACCACCCCGGCATTTTTCGCCACCCCGCCGGTCATCATGATCGGCTCCCGCAGTCCCACCCGGTTCGCCATGGCCATCACCCGCGCGCCGATGGAGGCGTGAATGCCCGCGATGATATTCTCCCGCGTCTCGCCCCGGGAGATAAGGGAAATGACTTCCGACTCGGCAAAAACCGTGCACAGACTGCTGATGACGGCCGGCTGTTCAGCTTTCAGGGAAAGGTCCCCGAAGTCGTCGAGATCCACCTCCAGGGCTCTGGCCATCACTTCCAGAAACCGTCCCGTGCCGGCGGCGCATTTGTCGTTCATGGCAAAATCGATGACGCGTCCGTCGGCATCGATGGCGATGGCCTTGCTGTCCTGGCCCCCGATGTCGATGACAAATCGCACATCCGGGTTAAGCAGGTGCGCTCCGGCCGCATGACAGGTGATTTCGGTGACCGCCTTGTCGGCGATGGTCACCGAATTGCGGCCGTAGCCGGTGGCCACGATCCGGGAAATGTCTGCCTTGGCGATACCGCAGCCCGCGAGCAGGCTGTCAAGAACAGCCTCCCCGGCCCTGCTGGCGTTGTAGCCGGTGAGAATCACTTCGGTGGCCAGAATCCGGTCGTCCTGCACCAGTGCCGCCTTGGCGCTGATGGAGCCCACATCGATGCCTGCCGTTAACATAATCGTTTTACCCTTTCCTGATATACGCTTATTCAGAAAGCGCCAGTTGATCTTTCCCCAACGCGATGTTGAACCAGTCACGGAGGACACCGGTCTTTGACGCAAACTGGAGCTTCATAGACCAGCGGAAAACAGTATCCGGTTCTCTATTCAATGGCGCCCATTATGTCGCTTTGAGCTTCATGGTCAAACGCCAAACCGACCGTCATCCCGGCTCCGGCATCTCGGACGCCCGGTCAACCGGCAGCAGCGGTTTGTATAAGAATATGGCGATAATGCCGGCCACGTACATGATCAGTCCGAACAGGCCCGAGGTGACGAACATGGAACTGTAGAAGTCGCCCATGGCATCTTGCATCAGCAGTGCGATGGTCATGGCCAGGGCGCTGTTGCGCAGTCCGGTCTCCAGGGAAATCGCCCGCGTCTGATAGTTGCTGATGTTGATCATTTTGGAAAACACAATGCCGAACATCATCCCCAGAAAGGTCAACGCAAAGACGGCGGTGTAAAACTTGAAGCCATAGCGGGCCGTATCCTTGAACACGTGGATATTGCTCAGGACCCCGGCGACAATCAGCGCCAGCAGGGCGATGATCCCCAGCGCTGAAAAAATGGGGGTGGCTTTGCCCGCGAACCGGGGCCATCTGCCCCTTACCGACATCCCGAGGATCAAAGGAATGATGACCAGGACCATGATCGTCTGGACCACGGTCTTCACGGGGATGTTCACTTCGGGCATATTGGCGCAATACAGGGCCAGCAGCAATGGCGTGAAGACAATTGAAAGAACCGTTGAAAAAGAAGTCAGTGAAATGGAAAGCGCCAGATCCCCCTTGGCATAATAGGTCATGAGGTTGGAGGTCACGCCACCCGGGATGGCAGTGATCAGAATCATACCGACAAAAATGAACGGGTATTGCTGATAAAATCCGAGCAGGTGCCCCATGGCCATGGCCAGAAATGGCATGAAGCCGAATTGGAGAATTTCTCCGAGTATGATGCCGCGGGGTTTTGTGAACACCAGGGCAAAATCCTTGAAAGTGAGCGTCAGCCCCATGCCGACCATGACGAAGAACAGCATGAGGATGATGCTGGATTTAAAGATCCGGTCGAGGCTCGGTTGAACGGGCGGATCGATCAAACGGGCAAAATGGTAGTCGACCCCGTCGATGGTTTCCATGGCAAGACTGACATGGAAGACCAGTTTGTTTTCGAACTTCCCGTCGAGCCCGGCATACGGCGAGCCGGACCCTGCCACCAGGGATTCGGGCTCTTGGGGAAGACTCAGGATGTGAATGCTTCCGGTCAACGCACGCAGCAGATAGACCACATCTCGATCCAAGTTGTCGCCGCCGGGAGCGGCCCTGATGATCCGCAGATGACCGGAGAACGTCTTTTCCTCCGCACGGGACCAGTCCAGCAGACGGGCGGCGGTGTTTAGCTTTTCGAAAAAAGATCCATCGCCTTTTCCGGCAGCCACCTGTGACAGGCGCTCGTAGAGCGCGGCATCGGCGTCGACGGCGGCCCTCACCGTAGGCGCCGGAAAAAAACAAAGCCCCGCGGCAACAAAGACCACCGCCACGGCGCCCACCCATCGTTTGATCACCGATCTGCTTTCAGGCATCCTGGTTCCTTCCTCGATTTTGTCCGAAAAATAAATGTTCCCGCTCATCAGTGCAGACAACTGTGATCTCTTATTCAGCGGCCATCTGCATCTCCGGCGTCAGGCCTTCAACATTTCCATGAAAGCATCGATGCGGGTCTCCACCTGACTTTCGGAAAAGCTGCGGGCGTCGGTCATGTTGGCCTCGATGATCAGCGTTGGCAGCGCGCGCTTTTTCTGGACGATGCGAGCGATGTCGTACTGCCCCAGGGAATAGGGTTTACAGCTTCGATTGGAGTGCATGACCAGGCCGTGGACATCGTATTTGTCGATCATCTCCAGGACCATGGCAGCCATCTGGTCGGTGCCGATATTCAGATAGATCCGTGAGTAGCCTTCGGCCATGGAGCCGAGAAAATCATTCTCGTCCATGTATTTGAGCGAACCGCACCAGGCCGAGGTGTAGGTGTCTGCCACCAGGCAGGCGCTGTGGGCGGCGAATTTTTCCGACAGCCACTTGGTCCGGTACCAGATGGGCAAGTTGTCCCAGAGAAGACGGTATCGTTCGTCGGGCACGGCGCTGATGCCTTCTCTCACGCGGGTGTTCATCTCTTCCAGCAACTCGGTGTAGTAATCGACAACCGTCTGGGTCCCCCGCAAGGTGACGATCAGGGCCAGATGGAAAAATGCGTCAAACGCGCTCATGGGGGCCGGTTTATTCATGGTGGTATCGAGCACCGCCTGCCAGCGCCGCTGACCTTCCATGGATAGCCGGCCCACCTCCTGCAGCCTGTCCTGGTCTAATTTGCGACCACAGTTCGTCTCTAGGAAAACGATGTATTCGTCAAGCTGCCGTCGGACATACCGCCGGGCCTCGACCGAAAAATCGGTGTGGCTCACCGGGGTGTCAAGGATAAACAACGGGACGTCGTAATAGCGCGCCTGGACCTCGTACCATTTGAGTACCGTGCCGCAGATGTTGTTACAGCAGACCAGCATGTCGGGTTTCGGCAGCCCTCCGATGGGACCGCCGTTGATCGTGGCGCAGGCGATGTCGGCCAGGGCGTAGGTGCACAGGTCGGCGGAGTAGCCCATGCCTTCTGCCTTCTCGCAGAGGTCAGCGCCCATTTTGGAGGCACCGATCATGGCGCCGTGGTTTTCCGGATAGACCGGGATGATATCCATGGCGATGAGCGGTTCCACCGGGCCCCCGCTGGTGATCCATGCCACCTTTTTGCCGGTCTGGTCGGCGGTCTTGGCGTCGATGTAGTAAGTGGTCATGATATCTTTCATCTTCTTGACGCACTTGATCTTGCGGCGATCCTTCTCCGCCGTATCGACTGCTTTTATGGGTTCGTTCACTGGCCTCTCCTTACTGTTATGGCCTGTCACATCATTTCGATAAAGGCCTCGATCCGCGTGCGCAGTTGTCCGCCGGTGGCGCCCCCTTCTTCCAGTTCAAGCAGGAGGCTGGGAATGCCGGCACCCTCGAGCATCGCCTTGATGTAGGGGATGTCGAACCCGTGGGGATCACAGAATTTGAGCACCACGAATATGACCCCCCGTGCGCCGGTATCGTGCACACACTCAAGCAGCGCCTCGCCGCGGGTGCGATTGCCGGCATGCTTTGCCGGGCACACCAGGCGTTCGGCGTAGCGCAGGGCGATATTGGCGATGAGATCGCCCTCAGAATCGATAGTGCCCTCAAAACCGCGCACGCCGGTGCACAGATCATCCCACACCACCCTGCCGCCGGCGGCTTCTACGACGCCGTAGAGATCGGGCAGGTTGCACACGCCGCCGCTGAGCACGACCGGGGCCAGGGCTTTGCCGGCAGCCGGGCGCGGCAGGGCGTCGATATCCGCCAACAGGGCTGTGAGGTCCTCTAAATACGCATCGCGCGCCATCACCATGCCCGCCTTGATCACCGCGTGCAGGTCACTGCCGGGAAGGGCCGCCGGGTTGGTGAGACGCACCGCGTACAACCGGCGGACCGCCGAACGGATCTGGTTGAGCGTGTCGATGGCAGCCCTCAGACGCTCGTCCGTAAGGCGGACACCCAATGCCGTTTCCAACGTGCCGGCAAAGGCACGAAACACGTCCACCGTATACGCCCTTGAACTGTCGGTGTTGAGCTTGGCCGGCAGTACGACGTCGGCATGGAAGGCGACACCGGCGTTGAGCCGCCAGATGTCCGAAAGGCGCTGGATGGAATCGCAGGTGTGGGGAAAGACCGTGCCGTCGAGGAAATCAAGCCGCCCGCTCAGGACATCTTCCAGGGCGCTGCGAACGAGCGAACAGCTGTAGGCCTGCAGGTGGGCATCGGCCCGATCGATGGGTGCGCCGGATCCGAACAGCCGGATTCCCAATGCGCCCGCCGCAAGGATGATCTCCTCAGGGGCGTAGCTGCAGAAGGTCCCGATCACCGGCCGGCCGGTTTTCGCCTTCCATGACCGGGTGTAGGTGTAAGGGTCTGCCGCAATGGCCTTCAGCCGCGCGATAACCGTCATAACAACATCCTTTCGTGGGGCGCTCCGGCAGCGGCCGTCCCCCCCCCCGTTGCAGTGGTGTGCGCCTCAGTCGCCGGAAGGCGCTGTGCCGGTTTCCTTCAGCCGCGCGATTTCTTCTTCCACCAATACGTTATAAGCCACCTTTCCCACAAGGGTCAGAGGAAGCGTTTTGCGAAATTCGATTTCCCGCGGACAACTCCACTTGATGAGGTCTGCCCGACAATAGTCAATGAGGATGCGTTCCATGTCTGGGCCGGCCTTGGCAGGGTCCTTCAAGACGACAAACGCCTTCACCCGCTCCACCTGAACCTCGTCCGGCACGCCGATGACGCAGGCATCCCGCACTTCGGGATGCGTGTAGAGGCGCTCTTCCACCTGGACGGGATAAACGTTCATTCCCGAAGACTTTATCATTCGCTTCAGACGCATCTTATAGTAGAAAAATCCATCGGCATCCATGGTGCCAATGTCTCCGGTGTGCAGCCAGAGCCGCCCATCGGCGTGTGCTTTCAACGTTGCGGCCGTTTCCTCCGGCTGATCCAGGTACCCCAACATCACGGCAGGCCCGCTGATGCAGATCTCGCCCTCCTCGCCGACCGCGGCCTCATCGATAGTGCCCATGCGAACGATTTTGGCCAGCATGTCCGGAAATGGAATGCCGATGCTGCCTTCCCGGTATTCCTTCATGGGCATGGCCATAATGGCGGTGACCGCCTCGGTGAGCCCGAAGCCTTCGCGCAACTGAATATCGCCGCCGCCCTCGCGAACCACCGCCTCGAAGCGCTCCTTGATGGCGCGCGGCAGGGTATCGGCGCCGCAAAAGGCCGCTTTCAGACATCCGAGCGCCGCTTTCTGAAATACGGCGTTGCCCGACAGGGCCTGAAACAGTGTCGGAACGCCCACAATGAAGTTGGGGCGCTTGCGGCGAATCAGGCGTGCCACCAACTCGGGGGTGAACTGGGGCACCAGGATGCTTTTGGCACCGCCCATGAACGCGGCATTGATACACACGCCCAGACCGAAACCGTGGAAAATAGGCAAAATGGCGAGAATGGCGTCCCCCTGGGTGAGCCCGCCCCAGGCGGCCACCATCTTGCCCTCGCTGATGAAGTTCCGGTTGGAGAGCATGATCCCCTTGGGTTTGCCCGTAGTGCCGCCACTGTACATGATAACGGCCAGATCCCGGGTGCCCATGGAAGATTCCGGCGCCGGCGTGCCGGGGGCCTGCATCAGGTTTTTCCACCAGTATACCATGGGGTCATCCGGCACGGCTGGAATCTTTCTCCCTTTTGTCACATAGAATCCGAGACGTTTGACAGGCCCCAGGTAATCGGGAATCCGGCAAAGCACCAGCTTCTCCAGCGGACTCTCGTCCTTGACGGCCGCGAACTTTGCATAAAACGCATCGAGAGTGAGCGCCATCCGGCTGTCGCTTAGATTCAGGTAAAAGGCGATTTCCGATGCCGTCGACAGCGGGTGAATCATGCTGGCGACGGCCCCCAGACGATTGGCGGCGTAAAAGGCGATAACGCTATGGGGACTGGTTGGCATGGCAATGGTAATGCGATCACCCGGCCGCAGTCCGAGCGCAGACAATGCGCCGGCGCACCGCTCGATGTCGCCCAGCAGCTGCCGGTAGGTGGCTGCGGTTCCCAGAAAGTCATAGGCCACCGCGTCCGGGTAGCGTTCAGCGGTCTCCTTGAGGACCTCGAAAAGTGTCTTTTCCGGGTACTGCAGATGTGCGGGCACATCGCCGTAATAGCGCAGCCACGGTGCTCCTTCCGCCATTGCCCCTCCCCTTTTCGTCGATGAGAATCATTCAGCCGCACCAGGTGATCATGAATCACAATGCAGGACAGTGTCCACCGGTTCTTATACCGAACGACGGTCGGTTTATCAACCATTGGTTTTACATGAAATACGGCCTGTGTTATAGTCGTCAATCATAGCGCACCGGCACCGGGACATCGCCAATGACGACCAACGATACCTTGAGTCAATTGAAGGAAAAGGAACGGGAAGTTCGGCGGGGATTGATTATCGACGCTGCACGCACCCTATTCGGCATCAGGACCTACGACGCCGTTAGCATGGCGGAAATCGCCCGTACTGCCGGTATTGCAAAGTCCTCCATCTACACCTATTTTCCCAGCCAGGAAGCGCTGTTTGTCGAAGTTGTGGCCAGGGATTCCGAGCGATGTATTCTGAAGATGGCGGAAACCATCCGCATTGGCGGGCAGCGTGCACTACCGCACGTGATTCACTATTTTCTGGACTATTATTTCGACAACGAGGCCGAGTGGCGGATGATCACCCGGTTTGCCCTTCACGGCGACATCAGCACCGCAGCCTCTCAGCGGCTGGATCTTGTGGCCCGCCGGCTGATGGATCTTCTGGAGCAGGCGGTAACCTCGGCAGCACCGGGACACACCGAGGCAAGACTCCTGTCGCATACGCTGTTTTCCGCGCTGAGCGGGATTCTCATCTCTTTTCGAAAATACCCGGGTCGCAGTGAAACGGCGCGTCGCCAGCATATCAAGCGCATCGGCGAAACCGTTGAACGGATCCTCATGACGTATCTCTGCGGCCCGTCTCAAGACGAGGCCCCCTAATCTACCATGTCGGTAGTGAAATTCTTACAGGCTGCCTAAAAAAAAAATGACTCGCGCGGAGACGCAGAGACGCTGAGAACTACTAAATCTGAAACACGAAGAAACATTTTTCGCACAGCGGTTACTGCGGTTACGGACGCTTCTTGCCAGCAACTGTGATTTTAACGGTTTTCATCCTGATATTTCTCTGCGTCTCTGCGCCTCTGCGCGAAAACGGTTTTTGGTTGCTGTGGTTCCGGATTGGGATATAATTCATCGGACAAAAAACCTCATCACAAGGAAGGTTAAAACGGCATGCACGAAGACGAACTCAGAAAACGCACACGGGAAACAGCGGCGCTGTACTTCAACGGCGTGTCGGGCGAAACGCCCTTTACCCTGTGGAAAGCATTTGATCCGGATCTGGCAAGGGATATGTCCCTGTTTATCACCGGCAGCATGTATGCCCGTCAAAAGCTGCCCCACCCCACCCGACAGTTGATAACGGTGGCGGCCCTCACAGTGCTTGGGAAAACAGAGGAGCTCAATCTTCACCTGCAGGCGGCACTCAACGTGGGTTGCAGCCCGGAAGAGCTTGCCGAGACCATTTTCCAAACCCTGGTTTACGGCGGCGTGCCCGCCGCCAACGCAGCCCTGAAAACCCTGCGTGATGTGCTGATTGAACGCGGCATGTGGCCTCTTGATGCGGGCGCCTGACAGGCCGTCGGTACCGAGACCGACGGCCGTCCGATGAATATTACGGCATTGGCTGCATCAGCCACACCGCTGGCAGGGTTGTCACGACACAAACGGGTTTTCCTTTGCGATCACCGCAGCCACTCTGGCAACGTGCCTGCCATGGTGCTGCGCTGCTTCGAGACTTTCTTCGGCCACCCCGGTCTGCTCAAGGTTGACGCCGGCCGAACGGCCGTAGGGTCCCCATTGGAGCCCTCCCACAGCATAACCGGGGGTGCTCTTGGGAAGGGGAACGAAGACCATGCCAAGCTCTACGAAGTTATTGATCAGCGAAAGCATGGTCAGTTCCGCGCCACCACCGGCATTGCCGAAACCGCTGCCGGTCGCAAAGACGGCAGCCACTTTCCCCACCATCTTATTTTCCATCCACAACCCGCCGCAAACCGTGTCGATAAACTTCTTGATGCGCCAGTCCATGGCGCCCATGTGCACCGGTGTACCGGCAATCACCGCGTCAGCGGCAAGCATGTCTTCGGCAGTAACCGCTTCCGCGGCTTTTACCGTGACCTTCGCCCCGTCGACAGATGAGGCTCCAGCCATGACAGCGTCCGCCATTTTTTTGGTGTTCCCGTAATCGCTGGCATAGATGATCAAAATATTACTCATAACGCCTCCTTAGATCCTGTTAAATTTGTTCCCATTGCAGTCGCGGTCCCAAGTTTCTTGAGCAATCTTCCCAGGCAATCCAGCTCCCGGGAGTCAAGAACTGAAAAAAGCGCGGCCGCTTCGCTGGCATGATGCGGAAAAACCCTTTTGATTATGGTCAAAGTAGGCGCCGTTCCCAGCGCTGTCAATACATGAGAGACCGGCTCGGATGTGTCCATCCACCGGCATTAACCGCTGACGGCTGAAGCCGTCGGCGGGTGGTTTCCGTTGTGGGTAAGCCTTCTGGAGTGGCGCGTGTGGGGCGCTATTTCGAAACGGTCGGCGGGTTTGCTTTCGCGGTGGAACCGGTGGTGCTCATTTCAGATAAAAAAGGGGTCGCCGCTAGTTCACGCGGTCGCAAGACCAGCGGCGATCGGCCCTTATCGGCTAAAGCGCTTTAATGCCCACCTGCATCATCGCCAAAAACCGCAGGTAGTCTTCCCGAGCCTTTTCAGGATCACCGTCTTTTTCCGAGACGGCGCTGACAGTGGCACTGCACTGAACACCGGGCAGCTCTTTGTAAAGCCCCTTTCTGGTCTTGGGGTTCACGACCACCGGATGGGTAATATGGGGGATGAACTTGGGGTCAAACTGGCGGCGATGGGGGTGATCACGGTTTTCCGAAATAAACAAGAGGGTAATCGCCTCCGAGAATTCACCGAGACCGAGAGCGCGCATTTCCGATGCCGACAGAAGCGTATCATCGTAGGAAATTCCGAATTTCTGTGCGAAAGAAACGGTAAACGCAATATCCGGATCATCGATGGACTGTAAAAAATAAAAAACCGGCACTTCGTTTTCCTCGGGCAATAGTGCATACCGGCCGTGGTTGTCGAACCCGGGAAGTCCATCAATAAAAGTGATCACGGTGTTCTCATCAATATCGCGTACTCCAAAATGAGCCGTCTGAATTTTCACAATCCCTCCTATCTTTATTCTGTTACGACCGATACCGCATGCAATCTGTTTTAGGTCAACCGTTGGCGGATGTCATTTCTTTGGCGCATTCTGGTAGAATCAACCGCGCCATTGATCGCCATTGCGGCTTTAGGGGCGTTTTTTGCATACAATTTCTGACGGTTATCGTCAGTCGTAAAAAACCGGCCGCCATCCGCAACAAGAATATGCATTTAATACGCCAAATATGAAATTATTATCATTTGCGGCCGAACCCTGCCGCCACGGCACCCAGGGGGGGAATTTCCAGACACCACCACTCAATGAGCGCCTTTGAAGATCACGGCATGAACAAATGGGGCTGAAAAAAATAGAATCCGCTTCTCTATGAAGCTCCAGTTGTGCGTCAAAGACCGGTGCTCCCGATAACATTGTGATCACCACGGAGTCACGGAGGGCACGGAGAAACGCAAAAAGTGTTGATTTTAATTATGAACTCTCCGTGTCCTCCGTGACTCCGTGGTTCAACATCACTGTGGGGGAAAGACCCACTGGCGCTTTCTGCATAAGCGCAAAATACAAAAGGGCCACAATCGGTGATTGTGGCCCTTTTCATTTTTTTTGAATCGATGCTTTTCGGTAGCGGTTACTTCTGCTCGGGTGCTTCACTGTCTTCGGCTGCATCCGCTTCAACGTTCACTTGAGCTTCGGCAGCGGGGGCCTCTGCGGCCTCGACCGGTGCCTCCTTGGCGATGACCGTCGCCTGCGGTTCGGGCGCGGCTTTCTTTGCGGCCTTCTTTTTCTTCACAGGTTTTGTCTTGGCCGCGGCCTCTGGTGTGACAAATTCAATGATCGACATCATGGCGGCATCGCCCGGACGGAATCCGACTTTCACAATGCGCGTATAGCCTCCGGATACAGCACCGAAGCGCTCTTTGGCGGTTTCGAAAAGCTTGTGAACGACGTCTTTTTCATTGACGATTGCCATGGCCTGGCGGCGGGCATGAAGATCGCCGCGCTTGGCTAGGGTGATCAGGTGATCGGCGAGGCCTCGCAGCTCTTTGGCCCTTGCGTCAGTAGTCGTAATACGATCGTGCTTAACCAGCGATGTCACCATGTTACGAAACATGGCGTCTCGGTGACTGCTGGTGCGATTAAATTTTGAACCGGCTTTGCGATGTCTCATCGGTTAATTACTCCTCTTCCTCAAATTCTTCCTCCGGCGGCACAAAGCCATCCAATTTCATGCCAAGCTGAAGGCCCATCTCTGTCAACACTTCTTTAATCTCGTTCAATGATTTGCGCCCGAAGTTTTTAGTTCTCAGCATCTCGGCTTCGGTTTTTGATACTAACTGAAAAATTTTATGAATCTCTGCATTCTTCAAACAATTGGCGCTACGAACAGACAGTTCCAACTCGTCAACACTGCGGTAAAGGTTCTCATTGAACCGAGGTCTGTTCTTATCGATCGCGTTTAACTTCCGCCGAGGCTCGGCTTCTTCATCGAAATTAATGAAGACCGCCATCTGCTCTTTCATTATTTTTCCGGCATAGGCAACCGCATCTTCAGGCTTGATGCTGCCGTCCGTCCACACTTCCAGAGTCAATTTGTCGTAATCGGTACGCTGACCGACACGGGCGTTTCCGACGACGTATACAACACGCTTGATGGGAGAAAATACGGAATCGATGGGGATGGTTCCAATGGGTGCTTCTTCATCCTTGTTCGACTCGGAGAGCGCGTACCCTTTACCGTATTTGACCACCAAATCCATCCGCAAGCGGCCGGTACCGTTTGTCAGCGTAGCGATATGCTGATTTGGGTTTAACACCAAGCATCTACCGTCTTCGCTAACGATGTCGGCGGCGGTGACGACGCGCTCGCCGGTGACGTTGATGCTGACATTTTTTGGCTCAGGATTGTCCACCCGGAATCGCACTTCTTTCAAGTTCAGAATAATTTCCGAAACATCCTCGAGTACATCCGGCACGGTGGTGAATTCATGCATGACACCCTCAATACGGACCGAGGTCACCGCAGCGCCGTAAAGAGAGGAGAGGATAATGCGACGGAGGGAGTTGCCGATAGTAATGCCAAACCCCCTTTCGAGCGGTTCACAAACGAACTTGCCATAGGAATCGGTGCTGTCGACCTCAATCTTATTTGGCTTAATCATTTCACGCCAGTTCATGAACATAAGTTCGTCAGAGGACATTTTCTCTCTCCAATACAAAAAATTTATTCAGGGAGTAGACTCCCTATGAGTGGCAGGATCACTTTCCGGGGAAAAGATACTATTTGGAGTAGAGCTCTACGATCAATTGTTCCTGCATCGGCATCGTCAAGTCTTCTCGCATCGGATATCCTTTCACACTACCTTTGAAAGCATCCTTTTCCAGCTCGAGCCATTGCGGCACGCCTCTACGTACAACAGCATCCAATGAATCTGACAAACTCTGGATGGCACGGCTATTTTCCCTGACTTCGATGATGTCACCGATTTTTACCAGATAAGAGGGGATGTTGACCTTCTTACCATTAACCAGAAAGTGATTGTGCTGTACGAAATGTCGCCCTTGATTTCTAGAGTTTGAGAACCCGAGGCGGTAAACGATATTATCGAGCCTGCGCTCAAGAGATACAAGCAAGTTGGTACCCGTGATCCCCTTCTGGGTATCGGCTCGCTTAAAAAACAGGCGAAACTGTTTTTCCGTAAGGCCGTACATCCGCTTGACTTTCTGTTTTTCCCTGAGCTGAATACCGTAGTCTGATACCTTTCTGCCCCTGCGCTGACCGTGCTCCCCGGGGACGTAAGTGCGCCGATCAAAGGCGCATTTGTCTGAGTAGCACCGGTCCCCCTTCAGAAAAAGCTTCATATTTTCACGCCGGCACAACCGGCAAGTGGATCCAGTATATCGAGCCAAGATTTCCTCCTTATTTGCCGCGGGGCAGTTAACTTAAATTCAATTGCCGCCGCTGTCACAATTTTTCTTCAGGGTAGGCAGATGGTGTTACACCCTGCGCCGTTTAGGCGGTCGGCACCCGTTATGCGGAACCGGGGTCACGTCCTTAATTGAGGTAACGGTAAAGCCGGCCCCCTGCAATGCGCGCAATGCAGACTCACGCCCGGCACCCGGTCCCTTTACGAATACTTCAACAGTCTTCATGCCGTGCTCAATGGCTTTTTTAGCAGCATCTTCTGCAGCCATCTGAGCCGCAAAAGGGGTGCTTTTTCTGGAGCCTTTAAACCCGTGCATACCTGAACTCGACCAGGATACCACGTTCCCGGTAACATCGGTCACCGTCACGATGGTATTATTGAAAGTGGACTGGATATGAACCACACCAGTTGAGATATTCTTTTTCTCTTTTCTCTTGGTTCGGACCTTTTTCTTTGCCATTTATACAATCCCTGAATGGTAGTGATTATTTCCCGGGTTTGCTCTTTTTCTTGACTGCCGCCCGCTTCGGCCCTTTCCGTGTCCGCGCGTTGGTCTTTGTCCGCTGGCCATTGACCGGCAAGCCGCGTCGGTGCCTAAGCCCACGGTAGCAACCAAGGTCCATCAAGCGCTTGATGTTCATCGACACCTGGGTTCGAAGCTCGCCTTCCACTTTGCATAAGCTGTCAATGGCTTTCCGGATATCGTTAACTTCAGTTTCCGACAAATCATCGGTCTTCGTATTCGGATCGATTCCCAATTTATCAAGGATATTCTTGGAAGTCGTGCGGCCGATACCGTAAATATAGGTCAGACCGATCTCAACCCGTTTTCTTCTCGGTAGGTCTACGCCTGCGATTCTGGCCAAAACTGCCTCCTCTATCCTTGTCGTTGTTTATGACGTTTGTTTTCGCAGATCACTCGCAGAACGCCTTTCCTGCGGACAATTTTGCACTTGGTACAAATTTTCTTTACTGAAGCCCTGACTTTCATTTGGGTCGCTCCTCGATACCGATACCAGGCGCTCTGGCACGGTTCATCCAACTACTTGGATCGATAAGTGATTCTTCCTCGGCTCAAATCGTATGGAGACAGCTCCACCGTCACTTTGTCACCGGGGAGAATCTTGATAAAATGCATCCGCATTTTTCCTGAGATATGGGCTAGAACCTGGTGCTTGTTCTCAAGCTCCACTTTAAACATCGCGTTCGGCAAGGTCTCCAGCACGACACCTTCGACCTTTATTGCCTCTTCCTTGGGCATAAATCATCTCCAGGAAAACAAGGTTGCACCGGATTGTCCAATTCTCGACAATCTCGGGTCTCGTGTGAAACTATCGTCGCCCTCTCACACGGGCGCCGCTTTTTTTCAAAAATCCTTCATAATGCCGGCTGAGCATGTGTGATTCAATCTGCGCAATTGTGTCGATGGCGACGCCAACCACAATGAGCAGTGCCGTACCGCCGAAATAAAACGGCACATTGAATTTGGTGATCAATATGGACGGCAATACACAAACAGCTGAAACGTACACAGCGCCGCCCAACGTAATCCTTGTCAACACTTTGTCGATGTATTCCGCAGTCCGCTTTCCGGGTCGAATACCAGGAATATAGCCCCCTTGTTTCTTCATATTATCCGCAACGTCCGTTGGGTTGAATGTCACTGCGGTATAGAAGTAACAAAAGAACACGATCAATACGATAAAAAGCATTTCGTAAACGAAGTTGCCCGGGCGAAGGGCGGCAACGATCTCTTGCATCCAGGGGATCGTTATAAATCCGCCGATGGTTGCTGGAAACATCATAATCGAGGATGCAAAAATCGGGGGAATAACACCCGAGGTATTGATCTTCAACGGCAGGTGAGTACTCTGCCCACCATACATTTTGCGTCCGACGACACGCTTGGCATACTGGACCGGAATCCTGCGCTGCCCCTGTTCAGTGAAAATGATGAAGCCGATGACGCCCACCATGAATACCAACAGGATAAGTATCAGAAAAACCTGCATTTCACCTGTCGACAGGAGCCGAAACGTATTGGCAATAGCTGATGGCGCGCCCGTTACGATACCTGCAAAAATAATCAGGGAAATCCCGTTGCCAATGCCCCGTTCTGTAATCTGTTCGCCGAGCCACATGATGAACGCCGTACCGGCAGTGAGCGTCAACACCGTCATGATGCGAAAACTCCATCCGGGATCGATCACGATGAGGGCTCCGCCAGGAGAGGTCATTTTTTCGAGCCCGACACTGATGGCGAATCCCTGGATGACGCTGAGGATAACTGTGCCGTAACGCGTATACTGAGTAATCTTTTTCCGCCCCGCCTCGCCTTCTTTGGACAGCCGCTCCAGGTGGGGAATTGTCACTGTGAGCAACTGCAGAATGATCGATGCACTGATGTAGGGCATGATACCGAGAGCGAATACTGACAGGCGCTCCAGGGCGCCACCTGAAAACATATTGAAGAGGCCGAGCAGTCCTTCTTGCGCTTTGGCGAAAAAGGATGCCAATGCGACCGGGTCAATCCCCGGTGTCGGCACCTGCACGCCGACCCGGTAGACAATCAAAAGCGAAAGCGTCACAATAATGCGTCGCTTGAGCTCGGGAATTTTAAAAATGTTCTGGAACCCGCCACCGAGCATAATTATATGACCTCTATTGTACCGCCAGCAGCCTCAATCTTTTCCTTGGCGGATTTGCTGACAGCATTGAGGCGAATCGTAAGCGGATGGCTGATGTCACCCTCACCCAACAATTTAATCCCATCCCGAGGGCCCTTAACGATACCGGCACGCACCAGTCCAGCTTCGTCAACGACCGCACCGCTTTCGAACCGCTCGAGATCTCGGATATTGATCGCAATGATCTGCTTACCGAAGATATTGGTGAACCCGCGCTTGGGCAGCCGCCGGTGGATAGGCATCTGGCCGCCTTCGTAACCTGGACGCACACCGCCGCCGGAACGGGCGTTTTGCCCTTTGTGGCCGCGTCCGGATGTTTTTCCATGTCCGGATCCGGGGCCTCGTCCAACCCGTTTCTTTGATTTCCGGGCGCCTTCTGACGGCGCCAACTCGTTAAGTCTCATCAGTCCATCTCCTCAGCCGAAACAAGGTGAGACACTTTCTGGATCATACCTTTGACAGCCGGCGAGTTTTCCAGTTCAACCGTCTTATTTAGTTTAGTGAGGCCCATGCCGCGAAGCACCTTCCGATGCTTTTCCGGCCTGCCAATCTGACTTTTCACCAGCGTAATTTTGAGTTTTCCAGCCATTGATATATTCCCTGCTATAGATCCTGAACCCGTTTACCGCGCCTGGCAGCTACCCGCTCTTTGCTTTGAAGTTGAGAGAGACCGGCAATGGTCGCTTTGACAACATTGTGGGGATTGTGGGATCCCATACATTTGGTCAAGATGTTCTGCACTCCCGCAGCCTCGAGCACAGCGCGGACCGCACCGCCAGCAATGAGTCCCGTCCCCTGTGCCGCCGGCTTCAACAAAACGCGGCCGGCACCAAACTTCCCAACGATTTCATATGGGATTGTCCCGTTTTCAAGCGCAACCGCAACCATGCTCTTCTTGGCTTTTTCGACTCCCTTGCGGATGGCCTCAGGAACCTCACCGGCTTTTCCAAGACCATATCCGATGTTGCCGGCGCCATCACCGACCACCACGATAGCGCTAAAGCTGAATCGGCGCCCGCCCTTTACGACTTTGGCGACACGGTTAATGTGGACCACCTTGTCGATTAACTGTGATTCGCCTGCTTCTTTATTAAACAAGGGATTGCCTCCTTCGTGTGATAAATCCCGCTAAAAATCCAACCCGGCTTCGCGGGCGCCTTCGGAAACAGCCTTGATGCGCCCATGATAGAGGAACCCGTTCCGATCGAAGACCACTTTATTGATGCCTTTTTCCTTTGCGCGCTCACCGATCAGCTTGCCGATAAAGACCGCCTGAGCGGTTTTACTTTCAAATTTTTCCAACGCCCGGAATGATTTCTCCACACTCGAGGCGCAGGCTATTGTAATGCCTTTTTTGTCATCGATAAGCTGCGCATAAATATGTCTGGCGCTTCGAAAGACACTTAACCGCGGACGATCTGTCGAACCGGTAACCGTTTTCCGGATGCGCCGCTGCCGCTTTAACCTGGCCAGTCTTTTTGAATATGATGAACCCATTTTTTCCTCGCTCGCTATCTACTCTTTATGGATCTGGCTACTTCGTACCCGTCTTCCCTGCCTTGCGCTGAATGTGCTCTTCAGCGTATTTGACCCCTTTTCCCTTGTAAGGCTCAGGGGGGCGGATCTTTCTAATGGAAGCCGCCGTCTGTCCTAGCAGTTCTTTATCGATGCCGGAAAGTTTGATCTGATTGTTTTTTTCAACAATGGCTGAAATGCCAGCCGGCAGTGGAAAATTAACAGGATGGCTGAACCCAAGGTTCAATACCAGGGAATTGCCCTCAACGGCGGCTCGGTATCCGATGCCGTTGATTTCCAATACCCGCTCAAACCCCTTATCGACACCTTCAACCATATTGGCCACAAGGCTTCGTGTGAGCCCTTTAAGAGCCTGGCTCTTTTTATCTTCGTCCTGCACCTTCACCGTGATCACATTGTCTGCGATCACAAGCTTCGTGGCAGGATGAATATTCCGGTTGAGTGTCCCCTTGGGGCCCTTCACGGTGACCATCATATCCGTGATCGCTACCGTTGTCTTCGCGGGAATCTGGATCGGTTTTTTACCAACACGTGACATGCGTTACCCCTTTGCTACCAAACATTGCAGAGCAGTTCGCCACCGATGTGTTTTTCTCTGGCCTGCTTGTCCGTCATGATACCTTCTGAAGTTGACAGAATGGCAATTCCCATACCGTTAAGAACCGGTTTGATGTCATCGGCACCGACATAAACACGGCGACTGGGTTTGCTCACACGATCAATGCCGAGAATGACGTTGCCCTGGTTATTCTCGTATTTAAGGTACAATTTGAGAATCCCCTGCTTGCCATCCTCCACAAACTTGTAATTCCTGACAAATCCAGACTCTTTGAGTACCCGGGCAATTTCGATTTTAACTTTTGATCCGGGTATCTCGACGCTGTTGAATTTCGCTTTGGCGGCGTTCCGAATTCGCGTTAACATATCCGCAATTGGATCAGTAAGTGCCATGTTGCTCTCCGTGTTCTATTGGGATGGGTCAAACGGTCAGGCCAACCGGTCATCACCGCTGGCTACCGCGCCCGTCGACTTCTGCGTCAGCAGTTGCTGCGCCACTTTACCAACTTGATTTGATGACACCGGGCAGTTTGCCTTCCGAGGCCATCATACGAAAACAAATCCGGCAGAGGCCAAACTTGCGGAGAAACGCATGGGATCTTCCACAAATCGGGCACCTGTTATAAGCGCGGACATCGAATTTCGGTTTCCTAAACGCTTTAGCCATCAGCGATTTTTTAGCCAAAACAACCTCCTTGAATCTGAACCCTCAAACGGCGGTTAATTCCGGAACGGCATGCCGAGCAGTCTCAGCAGTTCGCGCCCCTCTGTATCGGTCTTCGCCGTGGTGACAATGGAGATGTTCATCCCCTTGATCTTATCGATTTTATCGTAGTCGATTTCAGGGAAGATGATCTGTTCCTTCACACCGAGGCTGTAGTTACCACGGCCATCCATACCCCGGGGTGTGACCCCCTTAAAGTCGCGGACTCGTGGCAGCGCGACATTCACCAGTTTGTTCAGAAAATCGTACATCCGCCCGCGCCGCAAGGTGACCATGCACCCAATGGGCATGCCGGTCCTGAGTTTGAAGGTGGCGATCGATTTCCGTGCCTTTGTGATCACCGGTTTCTGACCGGCAATCATTTTCAATTCTTCCGCGGCAGATTCAAGCAATTTGATATTTTGAATCGCCTCTCCCATACCGATGTTCAGGACGACCTTATCAAGCTTGGGCACCTGCATCATGTTGGTGTACTTAAATTTTTCCACCAACTTAGGGACAATTTCATTTTCATATGTTTCTTTTAAGCTTGGCATGCCAAACCTCCCGAACGAGGCAATTATGCATCAAGAATTTCATTACAGCGCTTACACACCCGGACTTTCTTTCCATCTTCCAGAACCTTGGCCCCGACACGGACCGGCTCCATGCATTTGCTGCACATCAACATGACGTTTGAGATGTGCACAAATGCTTCTCTCTCAATGATTCCGCCCTGCCGGTTCTGTGCACTGGGCCTTGAATGCCTTTTGATGATATTAATATTCTCAACAAGAACCCGGCCATGATCTCGATCGATCTTTAGCACCTTACCGATCTTGCCCTTGTCTTTTCCAGTGACGATTTTGACTTTATCGTCCTTTTTGAGTCTTATCTTGTTCAGTATCATGGTTTGTCTCTCCAAAGACAACTGGCCTAAAGTACTTCCGGAGCCAGCGAGATTATCTTCATGAAACCCTTCGCTCGCAACTCCCTTGCGACAGGCCCGAAAATTCGGGTTCCGATCGGCTCGCGGTTGCCACCAATCAGGACTGCGGAGTTGTCATCGAACCGGATGTAGGATCCATCCGGACGTTTCAATTCCTTTTTTGTCCTTACGATGACGGCCTTGTGAACATCACCCTTCTTGACCTTTGCATTGGGGATCGCCTCTTTGACGGATACGACAATGATGTCACCAACGCCGGCATACCGTCTCTTGGATCCGCCCAACACCTTAATGCAATACAAGATCTTTGCACCGGAGTTGTCTGCAACCGTCAATCGTGTTTCTGACTGAATCATCGGTCTTTCCTTTTATAAATCAAACAGCTTTTTCAACGATCTTAGCGACACGCCATTTTTTTGTCTTGCTCAGAGGCCGAGATTCGGAAATCACCACCTTATCGCCCACCTTGCAGACATTCTGCGCGTCATGTGCCGAGAATTTGGCTCTTCTACGGATATATTTGTGATAGAGCCGGTGCTTGACCAAGCGCTCAACCAGAACGGTTACAGTCTTGTCCATCTTATCGCTGACGACCGTTCCAACCAGTTGTCTTTTATTTCCGCTTTCGCTCATGGCATTCATTATTCTTTTTCAGCTGACTGTTTCAGGGAGAATTCTTTGATAACGGTATTCACCCTAGCGATGTCGCGTTTAACCAGCTTTATCCGGGCCGTGTTTTCCAATTGCCCGGCGCCGTGCTGGAATCTGAAGTTAAACAGCTCCTCAGTGAGATCCTGTACTTTTCGCGCCCTCTCCTCTGCACTGAGTTCGCGAATCTCGCTTGTTTTCATTACAGCGCGCTCCTCTCCACGAAACGAGTTTTGACCGGCAACTTATGCGAGGCCAGTCGCAGCGCTTCCATAGCCAGCTCGCGCGGGATACCTTCCATCTCATAAAGAATCCGGCCAGGCTTGATAACGGCTACCCAACCTTCTGGGGCCCCCTTGCCTTTACCCATGCGCACTTCAGCTGGCTTTTTGGTAAACGGTTTATCCGGAAAGATGCGTATCCACATTTTTCCGCCTCTTTTGACGTGGCGGGTCATGGCGATACGCGCCGCCTCTATCTGCTTTGAGCTGAGCGTACCGCATTCCACGGCCTGCAGCCCGTAATCTCCGAAATTGAGGTTGCAGCCACGGTGCGCAACACCCCTCATTTTGCCTTTTTGCTGCTTTCGGAATTTGACTTTCTTGGGACTTAACATCCTTTATCTCCTAATCAATGCCTATCTGGCCGCTTCTGCAGTAGCAATCGGGTCTTTCCCAAGTATTTCGCCTTTGAAAATGAATACCTTCACACCGACGATACCGTAAGTCGTTTTGGCCTCGGCGAATCCGTAATCGATGTCAGCCCTGAGCGTATGAAGGGGTACGCGACCTTCTCGGTATTGTTCGGTTCGTGCCATCTCAGCACCACCCAAGCGCCCAGCACAGATGACCTTGACCCCCTCAGCCCCAAAACGCATGGCTGACTGCATTCCGCGCTTCATGGCGCGCCGAAAGGCAACGCGCCGTTCCACCTGCATGGCAATGTTCTCGGCAACGAGCTGTGCATCAATCTCAGGTTTTCGAACTTCCTGGATGTCGATAAGCACTTCGTTCGCCACCAGTTTTTCCAATTCTTTCTTTAACAGGGCGATTTCTGAGCCTTTTTTACCGATCACGATCCCCGGGCGGGAGGTGTATATCCGGAGCCGGACACGTTTGGAAGAGCGCTCGATTTCTATCCTGGAAATGCCGGCATGGAAAAGCTTTTTCTTCAGGTATTTCCGGATCTTATGGTCCTCCAGAATATAGCCGGCATACAGCTTGTCAGCATACCACCGTGATTCCCACGTCTTGACGATTCCTAATCGCAGTCCAATCGGATTGACTTTCTGGCCCAAACCTGTACCCCCTCTTTACGATACCGTTTTTTCTTGAAGTGTAACGGTAATGTGAGATGACCTTTTAAGAATTCTGGTTCCCCGGCCGCGTGCACGTGCCATGAACCGCTTCAACACAGGCCCCTGGTCTGCAGTGATGTTTTGAATCATCAGGCTATCGACATCGATGCCGTGATTGTTGTCCGCATTGGCGACAGCCGATCGGATCACCTTACTAAGTAGCGCAGCCGATTTTTGAGGCATGAATTTGAGTGCATCCAATCCCGCCTGTACCGGCTTGCCCTTGATCGCGCCGCTGATTTTCCGCACCTTCAGTGGGGAAACACGGACATATCTGAGGACGGCTTTGACTTCTTGAGTAGACATTCCCATCTCCGATTTACTTCTTCAATTTGGATTTCTTGTCTCCAGAGTGGCCGTAATATGTTCGGGTTGGAGAGAATTCCCCGAGCTTGTGTCCGACCATGTCCTCAGTGACAAACACCGGGACGAATTTTTTCCCGTTGTGAACGGCCAGGGTGACCCCGACCATCTCAGGTAAAATCGTGGAACGCCGCGACCACGTTTTGACCACACGATTGCTGCGTGATGCCTGAGCGACCGAAACCTTGCTTACCAGTTTGTGTTCAACGTAGGGACCTTTTTTAAGCGACCTGGGCATATTGACTCCTAAGCATTACTTGCTATTGCGCTTTTTCACGATCAGTCGATTGCTCTTGTTTCGGTTACGGGTCTTGTAGCCCTTTGACGGGGTACCCCACGGCGAACAAGGATGCCGACCGCCCGATGAGCGTCCCTCACCGCCACCCATGGGGTGATCGACCGGGTTCATGGCCACGCCCCTCACCTTGGGGCGGCGTCCTGTCCATCGCGTACGTCCGGCCTTCCCGAAAGAAAGGTTTTCATGCACCACGTTACTGAGCTGGCCGATGGTGGCTTTACACTTCATCAGCACCATGCGAACTTCACCGGAAGGAAGCTTGATCAGTGCATACGGTGCTTCCTTTGCCATCAGTTGGGCATAGGTACCGGCGCTTCGCACGATCTGCCCGCCCTTTCCGATACGCAGCTCAATGTTGTGGATCTGCGTGCCGAGTGGGATGTTTTCCAGCGGCAGGGCATTTCCGGGCTTTATGTCAGCTTCCGCGCCAGCCATCACCACATCGCCGACTTGAAGAAGCAATGGTGCCAGGATGTATCGTTTTTCGCCATCAACATAATTGAGCAGAGCGATACGTGCGCTACGATTCGGGTCGTATTCGATAGTGGCCACTTTTGCAGGGATCCCGATTTTATCCCGCTTAAAGTCAATGATCCGGTAGTGCCGCTTGTGTCCGCCACCACGATGACGCGCTGTAACGCGCCCGTTGGCGTTTCGTCCACCTGATTTACTAAGCGGTTTCAGAAGCGAACGTTCTGGTGTCGTCCGAGTGATGTCCTCGAAGGTCGCATATGTCTGAAACCTGCGTCCTGGTGAGGTTGGTTTTACCTTCTTAACAGCCATGCTTCACCCCTTTTTTACACTCCCTCAAAGAAATCGATTCGCTGGCCGGGCATCAACGTGACGATGGCCTTTTTCCAATCCCGGCGCTTCCCGATCGTCCGACCGCGCCGCTTTACTTTGCCCTTGACCTGTTGAGTGCGAACCTGGGAGACGTCGACGTTGAAAATCTGCGCTACCGCCTTTTGAACTTCAATCCGATTAGCCTGACGATCCACCTCAAAAGTCACCTGGTTGGCAGACTCTTTCTGGATCGTCGTCTTTTCAGTAATGAGGGGGCGTTTAATGACGTGGTAAGGATTCATGACAACAGCCTCCCTTCAATTTTCTTAATTGAAGACTCGATCAAAACGAGCTTTTTAAATTTCAAAATATCGTAAACGTTCAACCCTTCGGTGGGCATCACCTTCACCTTTGGGACATTCCGAGAAGACAGCGTCAGCTGGGAATCACTGTCGTCGGTAATGATCAAAACGTTGTTGACGCCGAGCGTATTGAGAACAGACACAAACGCCTTCGTTTTGACCTCATCGAGCGAAAATGAATCCAGCACCATCAAATCTTCTGACTGAAGCTTTGCGCTGAGCGCCATTTTCAACGCCAACCGGCGTACTTTCTTGGGCACCTTGTAGGCATACGAGCGTGGATCGGGTCCAAACACCGAGCCGCCGCCGCGCAGCAACGGAGATTTAATGTCACCCCGGCGCGCCTTCCCAGTCCCTTTTTGTTTAAACAGCTTGCGCCGGCTACCAGAGACATCAGACCGGTGCCGAACAGCAGCTGTCCCCGCTCTGCGGTTGGCCAACTGCATCGTCACAACTTCGTGCAAGACGCTCGGCTTCACGGGAACATTGAAGATTGCTTCATTCAATTCCGCCTCTGAAACCTTTTCCGCCTTTGTATTTAAAACGTTTACAACCGCCATAGCTTCCCTCGCAACCGGCCCCTTCCAGGGCTTAACGATTCACGGCAATCCCCACCGCAGGGCATCGTTGATATCAGTATTGTTAAATCGCGTGCTTCGGTCTTTGGATTGCCACCAATCCCGATGTGGCGCCCGGTATGGCACCCTTCACCAAAAGCAGGTTCTCATCCGGCCGAATATCGACAATCACCAGATTCTTGATGGTGATTGTCGTATTTCCGTACTGGCCGGGCATCTTTTTCCCTTTGATGACCCTGGACGGCGTCGCGCTGCATCCAATGGACCCGGGGGCCCGGTATGAATGACTACCGTGCGTTTTGCGGCCGCGATGCTTTCCATAGCGACGAACCACACCCTGAAATCCGCGGCCTTTCATGGTCCCGGAAATATTGACTTTCTCCCCAACGGCGAACATGTCCACCGTGAGCGTCTGGCCGGGAGCGTAAGCCTCGGGGTCGTTGATTTTGAATTCACGCAACGTCTCAAATGACGTACTGCCGCTTTTTTGCAAATGCCCGGCCGTCGGCTTGTTGACCCGGGAGCGTTTTCTCTCGCCGAAGCCTAACTGGAGGGCATTATACCCATCGGTATCCTGTGTCTTCACCTGTGTGACCACGCAAGGACCGACCTCTATAACCGTCACAGGGATGTAGCGGCCTTCTGAAGAAAACACGCCGGTCATACCCAGTTTTTTCCCAATCATTCCGTTGCTCATGGCTACCGTATTCCCGCGCTAGAGTTTAATCTCGACGTCCACCCCTGGAGAGAGGTCCAGCTTCATCAGGGCATCGACGGTCTGCTGTGTGGGCTCCAAAATATCCAACAGTCGTTTGTGCGTTCTAATCTCGAACTGCTCCCGAGATTTCTTATCGATGTGTGGCGACCGCAGCACACAATACTTATTGATGCATGTTGGCAGCGGAATCGGTCCGACAACCTTAGCGCCGGTTTTATTCGCCGTATCCACGATATCGGCCGAGGACTGGTCAAGCAGCTTATGATCGTAAGCCTTTAAACGGATACGAATTTTGGTTTTCATAATCATGACTGTCTGCTTTCTTTTATTCGACGATATCGCTGACGACGCCGGCGCCGACCGTACGACCGCCTTCGCGGACGGCAAAGCGCAGCTCTTTTTCCATGGCAATCGGCGTGATCAACTCGGCCGTAATGGCCACGTTGTCCCCGGGCATCACCATCTCAACACCCTCGGGCAGCTC
>JBDRRP010000015.1:0-113520 GCA_043825735.1 Pseudomonadota bacterium
CAAGGCCGACGGCGACACCCTGACGGTGCCCTTTACCATAGGCGACTTCGACCGCACCCTGGTGGAAGCCGGCGGATGGGTCAACTACGCGGATGCCAACTACTGATAAAAACAAAGTGGTGGCGGCCTCAGTCCGCCACCACTTTGTTTTTGATGCATCCGATGCCTTCAATGCAGCACTCCACCACATCACCGGCAGTCAGAGTGATGGGCGGATTGCGGAAGATGCCTACCCCCGAGGGGGTCCCGGTGGAGATGATATCCCCGGACATGAGGGTAATGTCTTCGCTGATGTTTTCGATGATGGTGGGAACGTCGAAGATCATGTCTCGCGTGTTGCCATCCTGCATCAGCGCGCCATTGACACGGGCGGTGAGCGTCAGGTTTCTCAGATCGGTGATCTCATCGGGGGTCACCAGGACGGGTCCCATGGGGGCAAAGGTGTCAAAGGCCTTTCCGCGGAACCACTGGGAATCGGCAAACTGTGCCGCACGGCCCGAGACGTCGTTCATCACCATATAACCCACGACAAAATCCATGGCCGCTTCTTTGCGGATAGCGCGCCCCGCCCTTCCCACCACCAGCGCCAACTCCACCTCCCAGTCCACCTGGCCGCTGCTGGTGGGCAACCGGATGTCGTCGGAAGGCCCGCTCACCGTGTTGGGGCTTTTGCAGAATATCAGCGGCGCGGCCGGGTTGGCGAAGCCCCCCTCCTTGGCGTGTTCGGCGTAGTTTTTCCCCAGGCAGATGATTTTCGAAGGCGCCGCCACCGGTGGCCCTAGCCGTTCGGTCAACGGACGCCCGGTATCGCTGATGGCGGCCACTCGCGCCACCCACCCGTCGGCAAAGAAATCCGGGCCGATATCCGGCGCCTCTGGAAAATGTTTTCGGATGTCCACCACATTGCCGCCAACCAGCAACCCGGGACGCTCCTTGCCTGGATTTCCGTAACGGATCAGTCGCATGGGTTCATCCCTTTCTTTTTTGAGTCTTCTCCCATTTAATTGAAGAAAAGGGTTCGAGGGTTCAAGGGGTCAAGGGGTCAAGTGAGGGCATTAGGCGTTATTTGGTGCTCTTGCGCCCGGCATCCGCGTCATCTGCGTTGCTGTTTAAGCCTTATAGGCGCAATCCGCGGCAAATTATGCTGTTGCAGTTAGTTTTGCGACGAAGTCGCCCCATCCCGTTGATCCTGTAAATCCTGTCAAAATTTCTTCGTCTTTGCATTCCGGCCGAAGGCCGCCACTCCCTATCAGCGTTTATCTGCGTTCATCAGCGTCCCATTCGCCGGTGCCGGCGTTACCGGATCGGCCGGCGACGATGCCGTCATCGTATTGTTTCTTGCCGTACCAGTTCACCTGGCGGATGATGCCTCGGATGATGCTCACTTCCTTGGCACGAAGCTCCAGCCGGGTGAAAAACTGCCGAAGCTTGTGCATCCAGTAGTCGGGGTTCTCCGGGTTGATATAGTTGATGCGAACAAGGACTTCTCTGAGTTGGTCATACATGCCGTCCAACTCGTGACGCTCGGCCAGTCGGGGCGTGTGATCACTCGCCGGCCGCTGGGCTGCCGTGAACAGCGCGTAACTGACCACCATGACGGCCTGAGCCAAGTTGAGCGAAGAAAAATCGGCGGTAGGGATGTTGAGCAGGCAGTGGCAAAGCCGCAGATCCTCGTTGGTAAGTCCCCGGTCTTCCGGCCCAAACACTATGGCCACCCGGTTTGTCTGAGAGATGGGCACCAGGCGCGCAGCCAGAGATTCCGGCGTCATCAGGGAATCGCGCTGGCCGCCCTGGCGTGCCGTGGTCCCCACCACGAAACCAAAAGGGGAAACGGCGTCTCGCAGATCGGTAAAAAGGCGGATTTGATCCACGACAGGCCGGGCGGCATGGGTGGCCAGTGTGCGCACCCTTTCAAGGTTGTAGTTTTCCGGCGAGACGACCACGAGGTCGCTCATGCCCATATTGCAGATGGCCCTGGCCGCGGCCCCTATGTTTTCAGGGTATCGGGGCCGGTTCAGGACAATGGAGATGTTTTCCAGGCAAATCGCCGGGGTCATGACCCGACGATTTCAAAGGCATTGAAAAAATAGCCAATCTCGAAAGCCGCCGTCTCAGGGGCATCTGAGCCATGAACGACGTTCTTCTCGATATCGGTGGCAAAATCGGCGCGAATGGTTCCCGGGGCGGCGTCCTTGTAGTTGGTGGCCCCCATGATCTCACGATATCTGGAAATGGCGTTTTCGCCTTCCAGAACCATCACCACGGCCGGGCCGGAGCACATGAAATCGGTGAGGCTCGCGAAAAATGGCCGCTCTCGGTGAACCGCATAAAATCCTTCGGCCTGGGCCTTCGTCATGTGGATGAGTTTCATCGCGACGATTTTAAGATCGTTGGCTTCAAAACGCTTGATGACATCGCCGATCACTTTGCGGGAGACGCCATCGGGTTTGATAATGGACAGAGTACGTTGCATGAGATTTCCTTTCTGGCTTTTATTTTGTGCGCTTATTCAGAAAGCTCCAGTTGGTCTTTTCCCAAAGAGAAGTTGAACCAGTCACGGAGGACACGGAGATTTTATTAACAAAATCAACCTCTTTTGGTTTTCTCCGTGCCCTCCGTGCCTCCGTGGTGATCCCAATGTCATCGGGGCCACCGGCCATTTACGCTAATCTGGGGCTTCATAGAGAAGCGGATTATTTTAAAGCCGGCGTTCGCGGGGCGAATCCCCTGCCCGCACGGTCACGGCGTCCATAGCAAACCCCCTGGGGCAAGTCAACAAAAGTGAAAAACGGCGTTTAGAGTCAAAATTTGATGAAAATCGACGATCATGTATCGATATCGCCATCCCCCTCACATACTGAGGCGCAACCTGTTGAAAGCACAATAAAAATACCAATCATTTTTGCTTGAAAGTCGAGGGGTTGCAGGTCGTTATGAATTCCATATCATTCCAGAGTGTTACGTGTAGCCAGCGACAAACGGCACTCAGACGCCACCGGCATCAGATCGCCTTGACGCCGGTGCGAATATCACCATAATAAAGCAACGTCATTTTGCTTCAGGCACCAAGGGGAAGGACGTGCTCCGCAACGGCCCTCCAATCTGGTCACCAGCAGCATTCGGACGCCAATCACTATCACCATTTCAGCAGCCGCACCCGGTGCTGGAGGAAAGTGAATCACTCATGGGATTTTTCTCGTCACCGCAGCCCCCCCCGCAGGTCTCTTTTCTGGATGTCAATGCCGAGTTCACCGGCCAACTAACGGACACGGGCGACCTGTGCATCAACAGCCGATTCAACGGTGACATCACTACAAAAGGGGAGTTGACGATCGGCCGCGACGCCCAGTTGACGTCCACCATTTCAGCCGCTACCGCCGTCGTCGGCGGCACCGTCATCGGCAACTTGACAGCCACGGGGCGTATTGAGGTTTTAGGCACCGGCAAAGTGTTCGGAAACATCACCGCTCCGGCCGTAACGATCCATGAAGGCGCAGTCATCGACGGCCAGTTGTCAATCGGTGTTCCCGGAAAGGTGACGCCGCTTCAGAAGGCCTCCAGTCGTCTCTCCGCCTGATCTCCTGCAAGTGAAGTCCGGCTCGTGCCCGGCGCCAGAGCTCCTGCGCGGGGCCCTGGCAATGAGAATTGACAAGACCTTCGCGAGCATTTAAATTCCCCTATCAAAACCATTTCAATCCGCAACGCCAGAATAGCACCCGCTTGCAGCGGAGAATGTTCAATTTGAAAAAAGCCGGTTTTTAGGTTCCTGTTGCCCCTGTCAGTGACAACGAGAATCCTTATCAGGAGGGCCACTTAAGCGATGCCGATCTACGAGTTCTACTGCATGGACTGCAACACCCTGTTCAACTTCTTCTCGCGATCCATCAATACGAAAAAAGTGCCCACTTGCCCTAAATGCGGAAAAGTCAAACTGTCCCGTCAGATGTCGGCATTTGCCATCACCGGCAGAGCCACCGAGTCCGGCGACATGGACGATTTGCCCATCGATGAAAGCCGCATGGAGAAAGCCATGACGATGCTGGCGGCCGAAGCGGACAAAATCGATGAAAACGACCCCAAGCAGGCAGCCAACCTGATGCGCCGGCTCACCGACATGACCGGCCTCGAGTTGGGCTCCGGCATGCAGGAGGCACTTTCTCGCCTTGAAAGCGGTGAAGACCCCGACGCCATCGAAGCGGAAATGGGCCACCTCCTTGAAAGCGAAGAACCTTTCGCAGTTGGCGATAAAAAAGGGGGCAAAGCCGGCCAGCGCCGGAAGGCGCCACTCAAAGACGAAACTCTGTACGATCTTTGACAAACGCGTAAAAAAGTCTGGAATCACCACAGAGGACGCAGAGAGCGCAGAGATAACCTTTTAATTATTCATTATATTCTCTGCGGTCCTCTGCGGTCTCTGTGGTTCAAAATCACTTTTAACGGTTTCATCATTTTTAAAACGCTATCATAAGAATACGCCTAAACAGGAGGCTCAATTTACATTTGGAAGCCGTTACAATCGGGAAAAAATGATATCACCACGAGAACACTGAGAACTCTGAGAAAAACAAAAGCAGTTGCTTTTGGATATCAAATCTCCGTGCCCTCCGTGTACTCCGTGGTTCAACATCACTGCGGCAAGAGACCCACTGATACTATCTGAATAAGCGCATATAGGAAAATCGCCGTGGCGGCTGCCGATCTGACAAAAATGGACGTGGTGCAGGGCGACATTACCCGGATGGCGGTCGATGCGATTGTCAATGCCGCCAACAACAGTCTTCTGGGCGGAGGCGGTGTGGACGGTGCCATCCACCGGGCGGCCGGTCCCAGGCTGCTGGCTGAATGTAAAACCCTCGGCGGCTGCCCCACGGGCCAAGCGCGCATCACCGGAGGCTACGATCTGCCCGCCCGATATGTGATTCACACGGTGGGGCCGGTGTTCGCCAACCGCCCGGAGGATCCCCGACTGCTGGCCTCGTGCTACCGCCAAAGCCTGATCCTGGCCACCGAAAAAGGGGCGACCACCATCGCTTTCCCGGCCATCAGTTGCGGTGTCTACGGGTATCCCGTTGTCGCGGCGTGCCAAGTGGCGGTGGCCGCCACCCGGGCCTTTCTTTCTGGGCATCCGTCGATTGAAAAAGTCACCTTTGTGCTGTTTTCAGAGGCCAATGCTCAGGTGTACCGAAAGCATCTGCAGGAGCTGGCGTAGCCGGCGGCTAAAGCCCGTTTCCGGTTGCCGGCCATACAGGGTACCGATGACCCGTCGATTGCGTATTGACAAACACGATCGGTATCCATAGATTGGGTTGCTTTTTTAAACGGCAACTGGTGCACCCCCCGAAAACATCGGGCGGAGATAACGATCAAGGAGGATTGACATGGTTGAAGTCACAGAGGCAGCGACCAAGATGATCGCTGATTATTTCAAGGACAAGGATGTTCAGCCCATTCGCATTTTCCTGAACGAAGGCGGCTGAGGTGGCCCGTCTCTGGCGATGGCTCTGGATGAGCCACGGGATTCGGACAAAAGCTTTGACGTGAACGGTTTTACCTACGTTGTCAACGACGAGCTCCTGGGAAAGGCATCTCCCATTAAAGTCGATTTCGTCAACTATGGCTTCCGCCTGGATTGCGCCATTGACTTCAGTGCCGGCAAGGCCAGCAGCTGTGGTGGGTGCGGATCGTCAAGCAACTGCTGCTGATCGATCAAATACCTTAAAAGGCGACCCGCTGATGCGCGGGTCGCCTTTTTTTTGGAGACCGCATCGGAAGACACCGGCCTTTGACGCTAAACTTGAGTTTCATTGATCAGCGGACTCCTTAAAACGATTATACCAATGGAGGTATCAGATGGCACTGCTGGATGTGGTGATCGATGAATCGGTGGCCATTGTCACCATGAACGACGGCGAGAACCGTTTCAATCCCGACTTCCTCACTGCTTTTACAAAAGTGCTCGATGACATCGAAGCCGACACCGATGCGCGAACGCTGGTGGTGACGTCAGCCCACGAGAAGATCTTCTCCAACGGCATCGATCTGGAGTGGCTGGTGCCGGTCATCCAGATGAAAGACATCGACGGGGCAAAGGCGTTTTTCTACCAACTCAATGTTCTGTTCAAACGTCTGGTCACCTATCCCCTGATCACCATCGCCGCCATCAACGGACATGCCTTTGCCGGCGGGGCCATCATCAGCTGCGCCTATGATTTCCGTTTTATGAGAACCGGCAGAGGGTTTTTCTGTTTTCCCGAAGTGGATCTGGGAATCCCTTTCCTTCCGGGGATGAACGCACTGCTGGCCCGGGCGATCCCCCGTCAGTTGATGGAGGAAATGGAGTTGACGGGCTGCCGGCTCACCGCAGAAGCCTGCGAGGCCAACCGCATCGTTAAAAAGGCGCTGCCCATTGAGGCGTTGATGCCTGAGACCATTGCATTTGCCAAGGGCCTCAACAAGCAGCGCCCCATTGTAGCGGAGATGAAACGCCGTCTCACTGCGCCCATCGTCCACGCGATTGATGTGGCAGATGTACCCTATATCGAATCGGGGAAATTCAATATCGGATAGAAATGGCCTGAGCGCCATTTGTAAATGCCGCACATCATTGAGAAAGGTGCCGCGCCGGAAGGCATGCTATGCAGATCTTCATCACCGGAGGCAGTGGATATGTCGGCACAGCGCTGAGCCGCCATTTCCTGGCGGGCGGCCACAGCGTGACCGCCGTCGGCACACGGCCGGTCCACGAGGTCATCAGCCCTGACGGTTTCAGGTACCTTCCTGCCGACACCAGCGTTCCCGGCGATTGGCAGGCCACGGCTGCCGAGGCCGACGTCATCGTCAATCTCGCCGGAAAGGGTATTTTCAAACGCTGGAGCCGCCGGTATAAAACGGCTATATATGACAGCCGGGTCCTTACGACGCGCCTTATTGCAGATGCACTGCCCGACGACAGCTCCGGGGTGGTGCTTCTGAGCACTTCGGCGGTGGGCTATTACGGCAGCCGGGGAGAGGCGGCGCTTACCGAATCCGCCGCCCCGGGTGACGATTTTCTCGCACGGGTGGGCGTTGACTGGGAGGCCGCGACCACAGGCGCGGCCCAAAAAGGCGCCCGCGTTGTGCTGGCGCGCTTTGGCGTGGTATTGAGTGCCGGTGGCGGGGCCATGGCGCGAATGATGCCGGCCTTCCGCTCAGGCCTGGGCGGGCCTATCGGCTCCGGGAAACAATGGTTTCCATGGATCCATCTCACTGACCTGATCGCCGCGATAGGCTTTCTTCTGAGCCGTCCCGATGCCGAAGGCCCATTCAATTTCTGCGCGCCGGAACCGGTTCGCCAGGGCGACTTTGCCCGGCGCCTGGGAAGCCGGCTCAATCGCCCGGCCATTCTGCCCGCCCCGGCGGCCATGATGCGCCTGATACTCGGGGAATTTGCCGACACGCTGCTTTCCAGTCAAAGAGTCATTCCGGAGCGGCTCGACGAAATGGGGTTCTCGTTTCAATATCCGGACATCGATACAGCACTGGATGAAATCGCCGCGCAGGCAAAAGGAGAATAACATTATGGAATCATTTGTTCACCGTGAGGTATTCGGGGGATGAATCTGGATGCGGCATCCCTCGACGGCGGTTTCGCTGTAGTTTTCGGGTTCAGCTTTCTGGTGGCCCTGACCGGCGCCATGGCCCCGGGACCGCTGCTCACCTACACCATTATCAAGTCTGCTAAGACACGCCGCCGCGGATATCTCATGGGCGTGTGGATCATCGCCGGCCACGCCATACTGGAAATGGCCGTCATCATCGCCCTGCTCCTTGGGTTTTCCTTCGTCCTGCAAAACATCACTGTAGTGCGGGGAATCGGTGTGGTGGGGGGGGTCATTCTGGTTGCATTCGGCGGCGCCATCATCAGGGATATCTTCCGCGGTCGTGTCCCCGTGAACCTGATGGCACCGGATGCCCCGGACGCAGCGCCGGCCGGGAATGAAAAGCATGTCATCGACAACCCCGTGCTGGGCGGTGTACTGATTTCAATGGCCAACCCCTACTGGTGGGTATGGTGGGCCACCATTGGCTTTGCTTTCATGGTGCAATTCGGCATTTCATTCAGCACCTGGCCGGCACTGTTGGCATTCTTCCTCGGCCACGAAGCCGGAGACCTGCTCTGGTACGTCATCGTCTCCACACTCGCCTACTTCGGGCTTCGCCGTCTGAACCGTCAAGTCTACTACGGTATTTTGTCTCTTTGCGGTCTTTTCATGATCGGATTCGGTGTCTATCTTGGCATATCGCCGTTTCTCAAAGGGACCGTGTAGGGATTGTTGATTGTCGATTGGCGATTGGACTTGCCATGCCGAATCCTGCATCACAGGTAGTTTTCGACTATCATGAACGCACCAAGCACCATCTGCAGCGCTATGCGCGCTCTCCGGGAACCATGGACTGGGCCAATCAGCCCAATCCGTTCCGGTTATTTTCCGGAACCCGCCGCACGGCCCTGCCCCTTCCGAACAAAGATTCGGACCGGGGCCATTTTGCGCTCTATGACCGCTCGCAGACGAAACTCCGGCCGCTTTGCCTGGAAACCGTCAGTACCCTAATGGCGCTGTCGATGGGGTTGTCGGCCTGGAAGTCCAGTGGCGAGAGTCGGTGGGCGCTACGCATGAATCCATCCAGCGGCAATCTGCACCCCACCGAAGCCTACCTCGTGTTCGCACCGGCGACCGATCTACCGCCCGGAGTGCATCATTACGCCCCGTTTCTGCATGCCCTTGAAACCCGCATCGTTCCCGGAAACGACGCCTGGAAAATCCTTGAAGGGCACTTCCCCGACAACGGTTTTTTCGTGTCCCTGACCAGTATTTTTTGGCGCGAATCCTGGAAATACGGCGAGCGGGCACTGCGCTACTGCTACCTCGATACCGGCCATGCACTAGCGGCCGTCAGCGTGGCGGCCGGCCTTCTGGGTTGGCGCGTCAGCCTCTTGGAAGGTGTTGCCGCACCCGATATCTGCAGGCTCCTGGGTCTGAACCGTACGCGGTTCCCAGAATGGGAATCCGAGCATCCGGATCTCCTGTGCCGTATCCACCCGGTGCACAGCGACGAGCCACGCCACGATCTTCCGGAGGATTTCCTTGCCGCAGTGGACGCGGCCCCGGTCATAGGCACGCCGGAACCGCTCAGCCCGCATCACGTGAACTGGGAGATCATTACGGATACGGCAGCGCGCATCGAAACCGCAGCCGCCATCGCCATGCCCCAGCCACTGCCGGAAGGCCGGCCGCAACATCGCAACCCGTCTTCCCTGTCGGCCGCCGCCATCATCCGTCGCCGGCGAAGCGCAACTGCCTTCAACCCTGACCACCGGCTGGAAAAACGCCGTTTTCTCGATATTCTGGATAAGACACTGCCCGTTTCCAAAAGTCCGGTATTTGATGTCCGCGCCGGACGTCCCAATGTGCACCTGCTGGTTTTTGTCCATCGGGTGGCGGATTTGCCCCCGGGGCTTTTTCTCCTGTGCCGATGGGCCGAAGACTTGCCTGCGCTTAAAAATGACATGGGCGCTGGTTTTCAATGGGCGCCCGCCGATGACCGCCTCCCCCTGTACCGCCTGTCAGAAGAGGACGTTCGGGCCGATGCGATCCAGGCTTCCTGCCATCAGGACATCGCCGGCTTCAGTACCTTTTCACTGGGGATGCTCGCGAATTTCAAGGACCCGGTGACGGCCAATCCCGCCGCCTACCGGCAGTTGTTCAGGGAATGCGGCATGATCGGGCAGGTGCTCTACCTGGAAGCCGAAGCCCAGGGCTTGCGCGGTACCGGCATCGGATGTTTTTTCGACAACGTGGTCCACGAACTGGCCGGTCTGAAGAGCAACCGGTTCCAGAGCCTGTACCACTTCACTATCGGCGCGCCGGTAACCGACAGCCGGATTGCCACATTACCGGCCTATCATCACCTGAAACCACCGGCGACGGGCTGAGATCAAAGGAGTTACCCATGACCCAGGACGACTTCAAACGATTTTTACCGGATGATCTTCGGACATACATGTCGCAGGAAAAGGAAAAGGATTATGTCCTGATCGATGTTCGCCAACCCGCTGAATACCAGGACGGGCACATTCCCGGCGCCCTACTCATTCCCCTGGGAGAGATGGAGCGGCGCCTTTTCGAACTGCCATCGGACCGTGATCTCGTGTTTTACTGCCGCAGCGGAGGCCGCAGCGCCGCCGCGGCCACCCTGGCTGTGGATGCAGAGGTCACAGAAAAGTCAGTGGCTCATCTGGAAGGCGGCATGCTTGGTTGGGACGGGCACACCCTGACCGGCTACCCCCGGATTCAAATTTTCGATCCTGCCGCCGCTCTGCCCGACCTGCTTAAGGCAGCCATTGATCTCGAAAAGGGTGCCTGGCGGTTTTATTCCGAAGTCGTCAGCAAGCACCCAAACGCCCCATTCACGCCGGTGTTCAAAGACCTTTCCTTTGCGGAGATCGGCCACGCCCGGGTCGTGTATCGATTCTGGAAGCATTCGGTGCCAGATGCCCCATCCTTTGAGGCCCTCTACGACGGACTTACCGGCGACGTGCTCGAAGGGGGTATCGATGTCTCGGCGGCCATCGCCAAGATCGAAACGCTGGACGATCCCCCCTGCATGGGGCTCCTGGAATGGGCGATGCACATCGAACAAAGCGCCTACGATCTCTACCGCAACACGGCAGAGCGCGCTGCCAACGCGGAAGCCAAGGAAGCGTTCCTCACCATTGCACAGGCGGAAAAGGCCCATATGCGCAGCCTGGTGAAGGCCCTCTCGGTATGCGGACCGCGCTGAGCGCGCTCCGGGCGTGAACCATACGTCCGGTAAAATACAACGCGCATGGGTGATTCCGGCCCGACTTTCGTGTCCACATCTCTTTTGAAAAATTCACAAAAAAATATTGACAGAAAATTAGTGTTTCATATATTTAGCGCCACTACTATTTCGATAGACTAAGCATTTAACCGGCCCGCATGACGGAGGCCACATGACCGACAGCATCACAATTGACCAGGCACGGTTCGTGTTCACCACCGGCAAAATGATCCATGACCGGGTGTTCCAGATCCAGGTCCGCCAGCTCGCCGGGATGAAAAAAAAGGAGCGCTTCGGCGACCTGTCCATGGCCCAGGTCAATGCGCTGATGATCATCCGTACCCGCGGGCCATTGTCGCTGACGCAGTTGGCCGGCCAGCTGGGAGTGTCCCCCCCGTCGGCATCGGCAATGGTTGAGCGGCTCGTGGAAAAGGCGCTGGTATCCCGCGAACAGAGTCCGGAAGACCGGCGCCGAGTGGTCATCGGAATATCCCCGGCGGCCCTCAAGGAAATCATGACCATCGAGGACGTCGTGTTTCAATCTTTCGTGGACCTGGTGGCGCGAATCGGGCCTGAAGCCGCCGCGCAGTGGTGTGCGGTGCTTGAAAAAGTTCGTACGGTACTGTCAGATGCGCCTCCCCCCCATCATGGCATGAGCTAACCCATGGAACGGCCCATGAAGCAGCGAACTTGCCGCAGCATCGCTGACCCGGCGTCAGCACGCCGAGAAAAATTTTTGGAGGCTTCCGGGACATCGCCGCGCCCCCGATATCCAGTCACCAGTTCAACTATTGATGAATCCGTTGAAAGAGGAACTATGGCAACACAGACACTGCGCGTCATCGGCAAATGGACCCTCACCGTTGCAGCGGCCGCCCTGCTCGCAGTACCCCGCGGCGCCGGCGCCTCTGAAACCATTGGACAAAAAGGCGCCGTCACCCCAGATATCAGTGCCATGAGCGTTCTCGATCTCAAAACGGCGATGGCGGTCGCCATTGGCGGCAGCCCCACCCTGGCCGCCGCAGCCGAGCGGGTGCAGCAAGCCACCGAACGGGTTAAGCAGGCCGCCGCTGCCTGGTGGCCCACGCTGGACGCCACGGCATCGGCCAGCCGGGTGGACCAATCCAACACCGATTTCGCCACCAACCTGGCCCTGACCCGCGCCCTTGCCGGCAACCCGGCGGCCACCCTCAATGATCCGGAGAACTATTACACTGCCGGTCTGTCGGCCACCTGGGTTCTGTTTGACGGGTTCAACCGCAAATTTTCGATCGCCGGCGCCCGTTACGGCGAAGCTCAGAGCCAGGCATCGCTCATGGAAGCACGGCGCCTGCTCCTTTCATCCGTGGCAGCCAGCTTTCACCAGGCCCAGCTGGCCCGCGAAGGCATCGCGATCTCCGAAGCGGCGGAAGCCTTCAACCTCCAGCAGCTCGACAACGCCAAGGCCCGCTACCGGGTAGGCACCGGCGCGCTCAGCGATACACTCAATTTTGAAATCCAGGCCAACTCGGCCCGCGCCGACCGGATCACTTCCGAGCGATCCTATGCCCTGGCCATCACCGGGCTGGCAGCCATCATGGGACTGCCCACCGCCGCCCTTCCCGATGGGATGGAACTGACCCGGCTGCAGGAGGAAACGCCCGAGTACATGACCCTGCCGGCGGCCGAAACCGAACTGTCCTACGCCATGGACCACCGGCCGGACGTTCAGCAGATCGATTACGTCATCAAGCAGGCAGAGGCCACGGTCGAACGCGCGCGCGCGCGCTACTACCCGTCTATCGCCCTCTCGGGCAGCGTTGACGGAAAACGGGCGGGCGATGCCGGTCTTAAAAGCGACGACTTCGGCAACACCATCGGCGTCTATCTCAATTACAATCTCTTCTCCGGCGGCGCGGACGCCGCCCGGATCCGCGAAGCCCAGCGCGTAGTGGCCGAAGCCCAAAAGAACAGTGATGCCGTCGCCATCACCGTTGCCAATGACATCCGCCAGGCACTGGCCAGTCTGACGGCGGCCCAGCGCCAGCTCGAGCTCCAGGTCACTAACGCCGCCCTGGTGCAACAGAACAGAGATCTCGTTGAAAAAGAGTACAACGCCGGACAGGGGTCTTTGGTGCGATTGAACGAAGCCCAACGCGATCTCACTCAGGCCCAGGGCCGTCTTGCGCTGGCCCGTGTCGGCCTCCGAAATGCCTGGGTCAATCTGGAATCCGCCTCGGCCCGTATCTTAAATCGATTTGCGTCATCTGAATAAAACATCCGGACCTGAAAACGCCGATTACGCAAAAGCATCCTAATTGCAATTACAGTTCCTTTTCGCAGCTTCCCGGATTGAAAGGAAAAGATGAGGTCACCGACAGCGCCGGTTAACCCTTGATGCGGATTTCACGTATTTCTTCCTCAATAGGATGTGAAATATGTTCTCAACAATGAAAATGATGGTGCTTGGGGATACCAACGCACTGCGTATGGAACAAAATTGCCTTGTCGGCGTATCCATATTTGCCGCGTTGGCGCTGATCATCGGGAGCATATTCAACGCCGCGCTGGAAATGCCCTTCTTTGTAGTGGCCGGCACATTCCTTCTCGGGCTCCTTTTTGTCGTTTTTTATTATCTCACACGATTTAAAAAAATTTTCGACCCGCTCTTCTGGCCGATGATTGGAGCCGGCAGTCTCATGCTGACATTCCTTTGGGTCTACAATGCCGGTCTACAGGGACCGGCACCGATTTGGGCTCCGATCGTTATCGGTTTTGCCGTGATCATCGGAAAAGGTCTGCAGCGCCTTTTAGGTACACTGATGTTCTTTTTCAACGTGTGTGCCCTCATGACCATAGAATACGCCGCCCCGGAAATTATCATCGGATATTCAACCCGTCTGCAATGGTTCACCGACAGCGCGATCACCGCGTTTATTGCCGCACTGGTCACCTCTTTGTTCGTGCTGTTCATCCACAACAGCTATACCCAGCAGCTCACGCGTGCGGAAGAAAACTACGCGCAGCTCAATGCGGCCAAAAACAAGCTCGAGAAGGCAATGCTGGATGTCAAGATCTTGAAAGGCCTCCTTCCGGTATGTGCCTCCTGCAAGAAGGTTCGAGACGACACGGGCTACTGGAACCAGATCGACGAATACATCCGTGAGCACTCCGAAGCCACCGTGACCCACAGCATCTGCCCCGACTGCGCAAAAAGGCTTTACCCTGACATCGACCTCTCCTGATCGTCCCACCACGGACAGTGCCCGCCCAGGGCTCACATCGTGTCCGGCCCGGGCGCCGTCGTTGCGCCATCCCTTGCGCTGGGAGTCGGCAATGTATACATATTAAACCTATATGCCGTGAAGTCGGGCATCTATTCAGAAGCCGCCGTCTCTCAGCGCATCCGGAGAACAGCTATGACCCAATCGACAGCACCAGCTCAAAACGATTTTTTCCTGACCGATATCACTGCTGCGACAGGAGCGATCGATGACATCGCGTTGTCAGTGGCAAGCGATTTCGATGCCCAGACATTCGGCCTTTTCCTTCAAGATGCGAAAGCCCTGTTTGCCGGTGACTACCCGGGGTATCGTGCATCCAACACCATGTATCACGATTTTTCACACACCATCTCCGTCGTGCTGGCTACGGTCCGTCTGATCCACGGCTGCATGGTGGACGGGTTTCGATTCTCGGGCAGGGAAGTGCTGCTGACACTGACCGCCGCACTGTTTCATGATGTGGGACTGATTCAGAAATCCGAAGATACGCAGGGATCAGGAGCCAAGTACACCGTTGGTCACGAAGAAAGAAGCATCGTGTTTTTGCGTGAATATTTCGCCCGCGGGGTATTTTCAGATGAAGAAATCGAAACGTGCGCCAATTTCATCCGCTGCACCATTCTCAGCTATCGACCACGCGAACTGACTTTCACCTCCGATTCGACAAAACGGCTGGGCTTCATCGTTGGCGCCGCCGATCTCATGGCACAAATGGCCGACCGGCTCTACCTGGAAAAGCTACTGCTGCTATACAAGGAATTCGAAGAGGCCCGGCTACCAGGATTCGACTCCGAACTCCAGCTTCTTCAGAAGACCAAGGATTTTTATGAAATCGTCGCCAGAAAGCGTTTCGACGAAGATCTCGAATCCGTTCACGCCCACATGCGCTCTCATTTCAAAGGCTGGTTCGACAGTCCGGTGGACGGCTACACGGAAGCCATCGATGGCAATATCCGCTACCTCGAAGCCCTGATCGATCAGTGCCAGGATTGTTTCCGGTGCTATCTCGAAAACCTTAAGCGCGGCGGCATCGCCGAACCGCTGCTGGAGTCTCTGCCACCGCCGTCTGGATCGTAGTGGCGGCGATATCTTCTCTCTCCGGCGATGAAAATCCGACTTGCCACGCTCGGTATCGCCTCATATTTGTGCATGACAGGAACGCGAGGGGGTGTTATCTCTATACGTGCGGCACTTCGGTTTTTCGCGCCACCCTCAGACCCCCGCAACCCCTTCCAGAGGTTATCAGCCATGTGTGACACCTTCGTCGTTCTTCCTTCGAGCACCGCCGACGGCAGCCTCATTTTCGGGAAAAACAGCGACCGGGAACCCAACGAGGCCCAGAGCCTGGAATACCACCCCGCGGCCCGTCCCGGTGGCGATACGCTGCAGTGCACCTACCGCAGCGTGCCCCAGGTCAAGGAAACCCTGGCCGTGCTCATCAGCCGCCCCTTCTGGATGTGGGGCGCAGAAATGGGGGTCAACGAAAAAGGCGTGGTCATCGGCAACGAAGCGGTGTTCACCCGCATGCCCGTTTCGCGGGGCACGGAGCATCTCACCGGCATGGATATCCTTCGGCTTGCGCTTGAGCGGTCCGCTTCGGCTGAAGCGGCTGTGGAATGCATGGTGGGGCTCCTGGCCGACTACGGACAGGGGGGGATCTGCGGCTATCAGGACAAGCGCATGACCTACCACAACAGTTTTCTTGTGGCCGATCCCGCGGATGCCTGGCTGTTTGAAACCGCAGGCCCCTACTGGGCCGCGCGCCGGATCACCGGGCACTGCAGCATCAGCAACGCTCTGAGCATCGGCGAAGACTACGATCGGATTCATCCGGATGCCAGCGCCTACGCTTCATCCAAATGGTGGCGAAAGCGCAGCGGCGCCTTTCACTTTGCCAATGCATTCAGCGACTGGTTCTTCACCACATTTTCGGCCAGCCGGACCCGCCAGGCACGATCCGCCGCCGTCATCGGCGCCGAAGCGGCATTCTCCCTGCCGACGGCATTTGCCACGCTGCGTGATCACGGCACAAATTCAGCGCGCCCGGATCAGGGGTTTTTGGGCAGCTCCATCTGCGCCCACGCCGCCAACCCCATCGCCCGAAACGCCACCCAGACCACGGGCTCTTTGGTGGTCCACATGAAAGGCGGAGCGCTCACTGTCTGGGCCACCGGCACCGCGGCCCCGTGCACCAGCGTGTTCAAGCCCATCCGCTTCGAAGGCGCGGTGCTGCCCGATATCGGTCCGGCGCCCGGCGCACACTACGATTCCGAAACCCTCTGGTGGCGCCACGAAAGCTGTCACCGCACCCTCCTCAAGGATTGGCAGACACGAACAGAAGGTATCGCCGCAGAACGCGCCACATTGGAAAAAGAGCTGATGACGCGGGCCGCCGCTGCTGCCTCAGGATCGTTTAACGAGCTCACCACGGATGCTTTCCAGCGCGCGGGTACGTTGACTGAGCGCTGGCGGGAGCGGGCAGCATCCACACCGCTGCAGCACCCTCCCGGCCGGATCTATCGCCGGTACTGGGAAAAGCAGAATCGGGCGGCGGGCATTGAACTGCCACAGCGCTGAGGACGGCGCGCTGCAAACAGGCAGATCCTCTCGCAAGCGTTCAACGTTCGATGTTGGAAGTTCATCTTTTAAATACCATCGCAATTCTTTGCGTGCTTGGCGTCTTGGCGAGAGAACCGGTTTTTGGAGTTGCAGTTGACCTGCGTTGCATGCCGTTGCAGCATCGTACGAAAACGGAGGCCATTTCTCCCTTGACCTTCGCCCCCCAAATCGTTAATGTTTTTCCCGCTCTCGCGCCTGTCCTGCTCCCACGACGCTAAGATATTCCATCTCCTGCTGAATCATGATGCGGTAACCGCTTTCCGGCCCCGACCCTTGGGGGCTTCAACCGGGAGGACGATCATGAAATTCGTGATTATCGGCAACGGCATCGCCGGGGTGTGCGCCGCCGAAGCGATCCGGTCCGAGGACGCGAAAGGCGACATCACCATCATCGGTGACGAAACGTTTCCCCCATACAGCCGCCCCATGATCAGCCATGTGCTGGACGGCTCCCAACCCCACGGCAAACTCCCCGTACGGTCTGAGCGTTTCTACGAGGACCTTGAGATCACGCCGCTGCTCGGCCAGAGGGCTACCGGCATCGATGTAGACAACCGACAGGTGTTTTTTGCCGACGGCCGCCGCGTCGATTTCGACCGCCTGCTCATCGCCGCCGGCGCCGATCCACGGCCAGTGGCCGCGGAGGGGCTGGATCTGAAGCACATTTTCTACATGCGCACCCAGGATCACGTGAAGCAGCAGGTGGCGGCTTTGGACGGCGCCCGCCGGGCCGTGGTGCTTGGCGGCGGACTGGTGGGCTTCAAAGCCGCCTACGGCCTTCTCAAACGCGGCCTGTCGGTCACCATGCTGATAACCTCGGGCTATCCCCTCTCCATGCAGGTGGATCCGACGGCCGGAAAAATGATTCTGGACGAGCTGGTTAGGCACGGACTCACCGTGGAAGTGGGGGCCAGTGTCAGCGCCTTCGAGGGCAACGGCAGGGTCCAGGCCGCTGTCACCGACACCGGCAACCGGATACCCTGCGATCTTGTCATCATCGGCAAAGGGGTGCTGCCGGTCCGGGACTTCATCCCCCGGGACAGGATCGAGGTCGATTTGGGCATCGTGGTGGACGAGCGCCTTCAGACGAGTGCCCCCGGCATCTATGCCGCCGGGGATGTGGCCGAGTCGGTGGACATCGCCAGGGGCTGCCGCTGGGTGAACGCGCTGTGGCCCGAAGCAGCCAATCAGGGGCGGGTGGCCGGTCTCAATATGGCCGGTCGCTCGGTGGCCTTTCCCGGCAGCCTCAGCCGCAATGTCATGCGCGTCTTCGGCCTGGATGTCCTCACCGTGGGCAATGCCAATCCCGCACCGGATTCGGGATGCCGAATCCTGGATACCACCGACAGCGGCCGCTACCGCCGCATGGTATTCAAGGATGATCTGCTGGTGGGTGCGGTGATGATCAATGGCATCGAACAGGGCGGCGTGCTGAGAGCCCTCATCGAAAACCGGATACCCATCCGTCTCCCGCCACAGGCGCTCGTGCAGAACGGCTTCAATTTCGGCCGGATGCTGCCCGGTTGACAACGATGCCCGATCGTAGGTGCTCTTTGATTCAGCAACCCAAGGGCAACAAACCCGTAAAAAGGCATTTTTCTCGCAAAGACGCCAAGTACGCCAAGAAAAAATTATTTAATACCCTTTCTTTATCTTTGCGACCTTTGCGGCTTTGCGAGAGATCGAGCCTTTTTACCGCTTCATCAAGTGAAAAGGAGGCGCCATGAAACACGTCGTAGTTCACCCCGAACGCTGCGTGGGTTGCATGCAGTGCATGCTGGCGTGTGCAACCGCCCACTCCCGCAGCCTGACGCTGTTTGCCGCCACGCTGGAAACCCCGCTGCCCAAGCCGCGTATCCACGTTGGCGCGGGCCGATTCAATGAAGGCTTTCCCAACCGGTGTCGTCACTGCGACCCGGCGCCCTGCCAAATGGCGTGTCTGGCCGGCGCCATCTACCGGCGCGACAGTACGGCCACCGTGATGATCAACCCGGATCGGTGCATTAACTGCGCCTCCTGCGCCATGGCCTGCCCTTACGGGGTGATCCGCTTTCATGAGGATCCCCTGGGACCGACCGGTCACGCCATCGCCGTCAAATGCGACAATTGCAGCGCCCGGACAGCCAATGGCCAGATCCCCGCCTGTGTGGAGATCTGCAAGGCCGGTGCCCTCACCTACGAGGAAATGGACGACGCCATGCGGCGCAAGACCCGGGACGTGGCCCGAAGCATGTCAACAGGCGCCGACCAGCCGACCGTCCCCGCCGGCGTGGCCCTGCTGAAATCCATCAAACAATCCGAACTGCAGCTCAGCGGCCGCTGAAGCGCCATCAAGGAGGACGCCATGTTTGATCCCAAAGAAAGCCATTCGGTCACCCAGGATGGAGACCGACTCTACGCGAAGGCCCGCCAGGACGGGGTCGAAACCGTGTGGGAGCGCCACGAGGCGCAGCAGCCCCAGTGCGGATTCTGCGACATGGGGCTTTCGTGCCGCATCTGCATCATGGGGCCCTGCCGCGTCGATCCCTTCGGCGAGGGCCCCCAGACCGGCGTCTGCGGCGCCGATGCCGACATCATCGTCGCCCGCAATCTGTGCCGGATGATCGCCGCCGGCGCCGCCTCGCACTCCGACCACGGCCGTGACCTGGTGGAAGTGCTGGCCGGTGTGGCCGACGGCAGTGCCATCGGTTACAAGATCCGCGACGAGGCCAAACTCAAGCGCCTCGCCGAGGAATACGGCGTGGCCATTGCGGACAAACCGGCGCTGGCCATCGCCGGCGAACTGGCCCAGGCCATGATGGAAGACTACGGCATGCGCCAAAAAACTATAAAAATGGTGGCCCGCGCCCCCAAGAAGCGTCGCGCGGTGTGGGAGAAGTTCAACCTCACCCCGCGGGGCATCGACCGCGAAACCTCGGAAATGATGCACCGCACCCACATGGGCGTGGACAACAACTGGCAGACCCTGCTGCTGCAAGGCATGCGAAACGCCCTCTCCGACGGCTGGGGCGGCTCCATGATCGCCACCGAAGTCTCTGACATCCTCTTCGGCGTTCCCACGCCGCGCCCGACCATGGTCAATTCGGGCGTTTTAAAGGAAGACCAGGTGAACATCGTGGTTCACGGCCACAACCCGGTGGTCTCTGATATGGTTTCCCAGGCCTGCATGTCGCCGGAATTGCTGGAACTGGCCAAAACCAAAGGCGCGGCCGGCATCAACCTGGTGGGTGTCTGCTGTACGGGCAACGAGCTGCTCATGCGCCGCGGCATCGCCATGGCGGGCAACCATCTCATGACCGAGCTGATTCTCTCCACCGGCGCCGTAGACATGATGATCGTGGACTACCAGTGCATCATGCCGTCGCTGGGAAAAGTGGCCGGCAGCTACCACACCCGCCTGATCAGCACCAGTGACAAGGCCCGGTTCCCCGGCATGGAGCACCAGGAATTCCACCCGCACAATGCAGAGAAAAAGGGCGTGGCGGTGGTCCGCGCGGCGGTCGAGAACTTTGTGAACCGGGGCAAGGTAATGATACCGGTAGCGCCCCAGGAGGCTGTCGGCGGCTTCTCGGTGGAAACCATCGTGGGTGCTTTGGGCGGCACGCCGGCGCCCCTCATCGATGCCATCAAGGCCGGCAAAATCCGCGGCGCAGTGGGCATTGTGGGATGCAACAACCCCAAAATCAAGCACGACTACGGACATGTGACGCTCACCCGGCGGCTCATCGAAAACGACATCCTGGTGGTGGATACCGGCTGCGTGGCCATCGCCAATGCCAAGGCCGGTTTCAAGGTACCCTCGGCCGCCGACATGGCCGGTCCGGGGTTGAAGGAGATCTGCAATGCCCTGGGCATCCCCCCGGTGCTGCACATGGGAAGCTGCGTGGACAATGTGCGCATCCTGGTGCTGGTGTCCGCTCTGGCCGACGCCCTGGGCGTGGATATCAGCGATCTTCCCGTGGCCGGTTCGGCGCCGGAGTGGTATTCGGAAAAGGCGGTGACCATCGCCACCTATTTCGTGGCCTCGGGCGTCACCACCCATCTGGGCCCCATGCCGCCCATCACCGGCAGCATGAACGTGGTCGGTCTGCTCACATCGGGCCTCAAGGATGTGGTGGGCGCCACGTTCGCCGTGGAACCCGACCCGGAAAAGGCGGCCGTCTTACTGCGCCGGACCATCGAGGACAAAAGAAAAGCGCTGGGGCTGGATGCGCGCACCGTGGCTTAGTGCATTTGTCAGAATATCGTTCCGATTGCCGCCGTGGCGCGTGCGCCTTTGGTGCACCGTGGCACAAGAAAAAGTCCCCCTTTGGAAAAGGGGGATTTTGGGGGATTTCCTGGCGCGCTGATGCCGGTCGGTATTGTCTGTGTTTGGCGGCACACCGGAAATCCCCCCGACCCTTAACTCCAAAACGGTCAAGCCTATTTTGGAATTAACTCCAAAACAGCCCTAACCTCTTTCCGGGTACCGATGCCGCAGACCAGCCGGCCGACTGACTATTTCAGCGGTGCGGCAGTTCGGCAACCGCCGTGTAATTTCCTTTGACAGGCCGTCTCGGCGGGTAACTGCGCGGCCATAAAATCAGTCACTACCGGAATGAATCAGATATTCCATAGTGAAAGTGCCACCGCGAACACCGGCCAATGATAGGCGCTATAGGGTGGTTTATTGGTGCGAGATTTTAGACAACTCGACCGAAGGAATGATGGTCTTAGTACTCGCAATAAGATATCTTTAAGATATTACAAAATTCTCGTTTTCCAGATATTTGGTGGATCATAAATAACTTTATTCGTATATATCCAAATCCGGGTATAACTTTCTCGCACACTCCTGGCAAATACTATGGCTAAATTCCGCTTCGGAATGATCACCAATGTAAGATTCAAGCTGGTTCCAATACCCTTGATCATCGCGTATTTTTTTACAATGGGCACATATGGGGAGCAATCCAGAAAGCTGTTTCACATTCGACAGCGCCTTTTCCAGTTCCGCAATCAGCTTTTCTTTTTCCGATTCAGCCTTCCTCCTTTTTAGCACGTTCCTTTTAAAGATATTCAGTGCCCTTGCCATGTCTCCAATTTCATTCTGTGACAATAGAAACGGCACTTCGGTTTTCAATTCTTCTCTTGCAAGGCTATCGACTGATTCGGTTAGCCGTCGGATCGGTCTGATGACCTTAAAATTGAGGTAGAAAATGATAAGAATGACGGCGACCAGGGAGCCCACGCTGGCAAGTGTGTGTAAAATGATTTGTTTCCTGCTCTGATGGTATCTTTGGGTTGCATATCCTTTTGTTTCCGAAACAACGACCCGCATAAAATTTGCAATTTCCTTCAGCGCCTTTACACCATGATTAAGAAACTCCACTTGAGAAACCGGGTAAGGTCCGCCAGTTTGTGCTAACGGAAATATCTTTTCTCTATAGGGAATGTACTCGGTAAAATATACTTGTTTTAGCTTTTCCAATGCCTCAGGAATGGTTTTAGATGAAAACCCCTGGCATAAATATGAAATCTTTTGAAAGTGGTGCTTTGAGATCACGCGCAGCGATTCAATCTTATCAGACAAATTGGGCTTGATCGGCTCTCTGGACAGTATCGTTGCAGAAAGGATCGACATTTCAGGGCCTGCTGTGTTGCGCAAAGCCAATGTTTCGTGTTTCAGTGAAGAGTAGCGACTGATAACGCCATCGGCGTCGCTGATCTCCATAGAAATGGTAACCAACAGCGATTCAATACTTTCAATGTAGTCAGTCATGGCCGTGAACCATCTCTCTGCAAGGCCGACCTCTCTCGCGTTCTTCGGGACGACAAGATTTTTAGCTGTTCGGTTACGAAGTTCGGCAATCGCTTTTTGTATCACAATCAATCCAGCCACCTTTTCCCGGATAACCTCAGATTGCGATTTATTCAACTTTGTCAACACGTTAGATAGTGCCAGATCGCCTTCATTTCGACGGTCGAGAATAAACCTACGATTAGATTCCATCTTTTCTACTGGTCCGGCATCATTCAAAACAACATTTACCCGGCCTCTTTCAAAGCCATAATTACCCACCGCAGTAAACAAATCATCGCTAATATCGTTAAGAAAAAAGATGTGGTTAGCTTGTTGGAAGCTTTCATAGGAACGATACAATCCAGGTAGGGATGCAAGGAGGTGTAACAGTATAATGGCAACCATCCCAAAAAGTACGATCGATTTGATATTGAATCTTTTTTTTCTTGTCTTAGACGAAGCGATTTTTTTCATATTTGAAACCCAGCTTATTTACCCTGCCATTCTTGACTGTTGCACTAAATTAAAGGTTAGCGCTCTTAGACAATCACAAATCTTCACATCTTTCTCTCTGGATTTCTTACATTACAACCTAACTTAAATGAATGGTGGATTTCTCAAGGGTTTCTCCCGCTCAAAAATTCTTGCATTATGGTTAACACACCCTAAAACAAAGATAGTTAGGGTATTAATGAATCAGGGCTGCTAAGAATTTACTGTCTATTTCCGACTGAAGGCTTTCATCATATCAGAAACCGATTAAACCACAAAATGTAGCCGTCTCCCAGCGATCAATAGAATTGCGATTTCTTGCCAATATCGCAACTTTACCCAAATTGCATGTATGTTTATGATATCTGGCCCAAGCACTATTGCCAACCTAAATTGATCGATTCTGGTTTTTAACAGAGCTATGCCCGGCAAACGAAGCCTTGCAATAGAAATTTGCTGGCCAGTTTCGCAAATTCCCCAGAAAATTATGGGCAAACAGTAATTTCGAGTGCCGGTTGTTCCTGGATTCTTGTGATTTGGACGCACCTCGCCGGTGATTTCAGGATCGTACTTTGATTTTGAGCAGACCAGTTATAAAATCTGTGGCGCTGATTGACATCGAGCAAACAGCTCCGGCAGCCGCAGGCTGTCAAAACAGACCTGGGTGACTTTCAAGACGATCTGGCCACTATGGCAGACAATTTTACCGGCTATGTCGATCAATCGCCGGCGAACAGTGTTCGCGTAGGCACCGAGCGCAAGTACCGGCGCACTGACATCTTGCTTGAAGGCCTCTAAAAGAAAGTGACCCAGCAGCATCGTATAGTACCAGGCAGCATTGGCCTCAAACTGCTTAAATGGCAGCTGCTCATGGCCAAAATCTTTTAACGCCCGGTTGGCCAACTCGTCACTGCCGCGTTCATGGTAGCAGGCCACAAGCCCATTGGCCGTCAGATAATGGCCAGCGCCGGCCTTTTCAAGCATCCAATCGATCGTCTGACCTTGGCCGATATTGGTAATGATAACCGTATCGGGGCGAAAGCCGGGAAGCAAATATTGATCGCCATCATGAACCAAACGGCAATAAATCGCTCGCCTGAACCGGTTCCAGCTACCACGGCGGCATCCAAATTCTATATACTGCCATACGTCTTTTTTGCCGGACTCAAAACGCCTCCAGGCGGCCTGATCATAGTGATCGGCTATCTGCTTGGTGTCTTTGTAAATTTTGCCACCGCAGATAAATCCGATTTGCAGTGTCTCGCAGAGCCTGAAAATTTTCTGATCGAAAAATCCGCTGTCCATACGGATGACGATGGGAACATCCCATCGGTAGTTCTTCCGGATTTTTACGATCATATGCCGGATCATATTGAGCACCGTGTCACCGTGGTTGGAATGCTTGTGCCCGCTACGAAAGACCGCATCGACAATCATGCGGTTCCAGTTCATCTGCAAGGGCTGGAAGCCTTTCTTCTTTTTGTAGGTTGGCCGAACCCCTTCACGACAGTGGGCATCGTCATTATCCAAAACCATCGTATCTATGCCCAACTCGATAATCTCGGGCCGGGTGACCTGAAGGCGCCAGATGAACAGTCGCTGCAACAGGCGTCGAAACAAAAAACAACGCGCCCACGAAAAGGATTTGAAAAACCGCTTCATCTGATGGGAAGAGGCCATATGCTCGGGCGCGCTCTCAATGCTGCCGGCATAACCCTCATCGTGGCGAAGCTGATCAAAATAGGTCAGATGGCGACTACTGCCGTCGAGCATAAAGCACAGCATCTGCTTGAACAGTTCCGTGATGTCCAATCCCTTTCGGCTTTTGCGAATCGTGCCGAACCACCGGTCGAGCCAGCCAAAGAGTTCGATCTGGTGCAGGTAGGCCACAAACAACGACAACCCCGCGCGTCCGGTCAATCGGTCGGCTGTCACTTCGATGCGCTGGATTTTCAGTTCCCTTTTACGGCTATCTTTGTTATGAACCTTCATAAAGTCCTCCACCTTTTGGGTGCCGTGTTGCTTGTTAGCTTCTTGGCGGAATTTAGCAAGCATTATAACACGTTACCTGCAGGTGTGGGACTTTTTTTTGTTAAGAATCGCTCAGATTAGGGCCAATATTCTGCGGTTGGAGAGAATGCTTGGCTGGACAGCGTATAGTTTGCCACTATCGGTAATATTCCTGAATCACGGATAAAATAATGGGCGGTTTCTCCCCCATTTTTAAATCTGACAAACGCTCTAATATCTACTTCAAGGCTGCGGCAGATCGGCAATCGCCTGGTAAATTTCCCCGGCCAGATCCGAGATCAGGCCGCTCATGGCTGCGGCCACCTGCCCGTAGTCGCTCCCGGAGGCCCGGGTAATTTCGGTTCGCCGCTCAACAAGGCGCCCGCCGTCGCCATCCAGAAGCTGCCAGCGCGCGCGGAGCGTGACGGCGCCGGTGTCATCGGCTTCAAAACCCGACACGGCCACGGCCACCCGGACAGTCACCTGCTGCGATCGTTTCCAGGGAAACGCGAGCACGCGCCCATCGCCGGCCATCAGCGACATGTTGTCCACGAGCGCCCGCGTCACGGCATCCCCCAGGGGCTCGCCCCAGCGATTGAACTCATCGACCCGGATCATGTTGTCACGCATCCGGGTGACGATTTGAGGCCTGTCCAGGTAGGAGGCTAAGGTCACGGGTCCGAGACCGATCACCGTATCGGCGGAAAGCGCCGGCGGCGTTTGGGGTCCATCCGTCGCGGACACAGGCTCAAGCAGGTAATAGCGGGTATCCTGTGAAGCCGTCGGCCCCAGATTCATGCATCCGGCGGCGGTGACCGTGACCAGTACGGCAATGACGCAGCGCTGTATCAAACGGCTCATTGGTTTCCCTTCCTTTCAGGTGCGTCCCCTTTTCCTTTCAGTAATGCTTCGGGGTGGCGCCCCAGATAATCGGTCAGCACGGCCATCGCGCCGGCGGCCTTTTTTACCTCTGCAAGCGTCTCGTCGATTTGGTAGACAAGGGCCGAATCCTCGTCCGAAAGGTAGGACAAGTTGGTCAGCATCGATTCCGCCTGCTGGATGGCGCTGCGCGCAGCCGCCGCAGTCTCTCCGATGTTCGCCAGCACCGGCGTCAGTCGGCTGTCCAGGCTGGCGACGGTTTTCCTGATCTCAGCGGCCGTATCATTGATTCCGGCTGCCATCGGGGGAATCTGTCCGTCTGTTGTCTTTACCAGGTGCCGGACATCGGCCAGTGCCGCCTCGAGCTCGCCCGACAAGCGCGCCACATGCTGGTCCAGGTTGACGGCCAGTTTCCGGTAGTCTTTCAGGGTGTCGTTGACGGTGGCCACCGCCGCGTGCAGACCGGGGTCATTGGCCAGTTTGTCGATGCCGTTGGCGGCATTTTTAATGGAATCGATGATGCTCTGGAAATCGATCCCGTCAAGGGTCTTGGCCAGCGCGTCCATGTCCGACGGCAGCGTCGGCACTTCCTCGATATCGTCTTCAAGGGCCATCAGCTTGACCGGTGTATCCGGGTAGAAGTCAAATGCAACCAGCAGTTGCCCGGTGACAAAACTCTGCAGTTCAAGTTTGGCGCGAAGGCCTTTGGCGATCATGCCGTCGACGGCGTCATCTGTTGAGAGCTCTTTTTTGCGGGCGCCGGTATGCCCGCTGATTTTCAGCGAGCCCTCCGGCACGTCGATCATCACCTGCGTGAAAAACGATTTGTCTTTTTCACTATAAACCAGGTTGATCTGGGTGACCTTGCCCACCGGCACCCCTTTGACCTGAACCGGAGCCCCCACACTCAGACCTTTCACCGAACCGGTAAAATACATGACATAACGATTCGACGCTTGAAACAGACCGGCGCCCCCGAAGGCCAGAATACCGATGACCACCAGTGCAATGGCGCCGACGATGAAGGCGCCGATCAAGGTTTTGTTAGTCTCTTTTTTCATAAGCTCACATTTTCGGCACGTGGTTTGGCAGTATGCTCACCACGGGTCAGAAATCGAATCACATTGTCATTGTCCGAGGTGGCCAGCATCACTTTCGGATCTCCGATGGCCGCCGCCGTGCGGGTGGTGTTGTCCAGAAAAACGGCATTGTTGGCAACGGCGAAAATGCTGGGGAGCTCGTGGGTGACGATCATCACGGTCGCCCCCAGGCTCCGGTTGATCTCGATGATCAGATCGTCCAGATTCCGGGCGCTCACCGGGTCCAGCCCGGCCGACGGTTCGTCGAAAAAAAGCACTTCGGGATCCAGGGCGATGGCCCGGGCCAGACCTGCGCGTTTTCTCATACCCCCGGAGATCTCGGACGGGTAGTAGCTCTCAAAGCCGCCCAGTCCCACCAGCGACAGTTTGAAGCGCACCATTTCGCGGATCTCGCTTTTTCCGAGATCGGTGTGCAGCGCCAGCGGAAGGCCGATGTTTTCCGCCAGGGTCAGTGAACTCCACAGGGCGCCGCTCTGGTACAACACCCCGAAACGCTGCATCATGCGCTCGCGCCCAGTGCCTCCCAGCGCCCAGAAATCGGTGTCGCCGTAATGAACGCTACCGGCCATGGGCGCCTTCAGGCCCACCAGAATCCGCATCAGGGTGCTTTTCCCACACCCGCTGCCGCCCATGATGGCAAAAACGTCTCCCCGCTGCACGGTGAAATCGAGATCGCGCATGAGGATATTATCGCCGTAACCCATGGTGAGGTTGGTAACTGTTATATGGGGGGGCTTAAGGTCTGCCTGGGTCATGTTTAAAGCCTGTGATGATACAAGTGCAAAAGGATTCAAGGATTCGAGGGGTCAAGGGTTCAAGTGAACACCTAAGAGCAACTCCAGCTTTCGCGGGTACCGGTCAGAATTGACTTACCTCTTGTTTTCAAGAGATTGGATTAATGCTTTGAGCATCCTTTCGACCTCCGCTAACGCATCTTTGCTGCCGGTCGAACTGTTTTCATCGATAAAGCCCAGATCGCCGGATAACATTAGCTGGGTTTCCAGCTCACACAGAGATCCATAGGCAATGTAAAGAGATCGGACGTAATCGGCTGTTGTCCGTCGCCCATAGCCTTCAGCAATGTTGGAAGGAATTGACACGGCAGATCTCCTGATCTGCGAGGTCAAACCGTATTGTTCTTCCTTAGGAAAAGTCGCAGTTACTTTGTACACGGACACACAAAAGTCATAGGATTTCTGCCAGACTTTGAGTTCTTTGTAATTCTTAAGCATTTCCGTATCTCCCCAGATTCCTTATACCTTATCGCTTTTATCTTTTGCCCTTCCCCTTGAATCCTCGAATCCTTGTCGCTGTTAAGCCGTATAGGCGCAATCCTCGAATCCTTTTTTGGGTCATATTCCCAAAATATTCGTCAATACGGCAAAAATCCCATCGGCCACCACGATGTAGACGATGGCGATCACCACAGCCGATGTGGTGGCCTTGCCGACATCGGCCGCGCTGCGCCCGCAGCGCATCCCCTGCATGCAGCCGCAGACGGCCACGATGAGCCCGAAGAAAACGCTTTTGACCAGCCCCACATTGAAATGGGCCATCGTCAACGCCCCGCGGGTCTGATTGAGGTATTGCACGATCGAAATGTCAAAGGCCCCCACACCCACCACCATACCGCCCAGGAGCCCCATAAAATCGGCGTAGACGGTTAGCAGCGGCATCATCAGCACCAGGGCCACAACGCGGGGAAGCACCAGGTAGTCCATCGGCGACACCCCCAGGGTCTTCAAGGCATCGACTTCTTCGCTGACCTGCATCGTGCCGATGTTGGCGGCAAACGCCGCGCCGGTGCGCCCGGCCATAATGACGCCGGCCATCACGACACCCATCTCCCGGGCCATGCCGATACCCACCAAATCGGCGATGTAGATCTGGGCGCCGAACATCTTGAGTTGCACGGCCCCCATAAAGGCCAGAATCAGCCCCACCAGCAGGCTGATGAGCGATACGATGGGCAGCGCCTGCCATCCACACTCCTGGATCACCGCCAGCACATCCGAGGCCCTAAACCGCGCCCGGCCTGTCATCAACCTCAAAAGAGACAGCGCCAGTTCACCGATGAAATCCAGGGTGTCTTTGACCGTGACAGCGGCGACAATTCCGGCGCCACCCACGCGGGCCAGCACCGACGCACGGGTTGAATCGGCGGCGGTATTCTTCTTGCCTGGAACGGCACTGGCCAAAGACAATAGCACACTCACCCCGTCGGGGAGTCCTGCCGTATCCACGACAATCCCTCTGGCCGCGCAACCGGCGGCCACCTGGGAAACGAAGACCGCCAGAGCGCTGTCCCAACCGGCCACCTGGCGGCTGTCAAATTCTAAACGCCCGACGCCCGGATCGGCCAGCAGCGCCGCCGCCTGGGTCCGTGAAGGCACGGCGCGGCCGATCTGCCACTGTCCACCCAGCACGATCCTTAGAGTGGCGTCATCCGGGCGCTGCGTGCTGATTGTCGGATCCGGCATCGGCAATATCCATCAACAAACGGTTTGATTTTGGTTTCTGGCCAGATGGGTTCTATTCAATCGGTACCGCGGTGTCTCCCACCCGAAGCGCCCTGATGCCATCGCGCGGCACGAGCACCATCGACAGCGTTATACCAGTTGCGGCAATTATTGTCAGTCCGTGCCCTATCGCACGCCGGCTTTTCTCATGCCGATGGTGGCCACCACGGCAAGATGATCCGACAGACGCTCCGGCATCACCGCATACCGAATAAACGTGAGCTCGCTGGAGATCAGAATCCAGTCAAGCCGGTGACGGCCGTCGCCGTAAGTGCCAAGGTCGGCGGCCGCGGGCCGGTAGACTTCCAACCCGGCTTGATTGGAGAGCGCTTTGACCACTGAATCACCGGCAAGCCAGTCACTGTTGAAGTCCCCGAGAATGATCGTCGGATTGTCCCGTCCGGCGAGGTATTGTGCCATTTCCGCAATCTGCTCGGCCCTGACCGATGTACGCGAGAAATCCAGGTGAACGGAAATCACATCGATTTTGATGACGCCGCCCGCTTCCGGATCCGGCTGCCAGTCGAAGCATCCCAGCAAAAACCCCTTGTTCAAGGTTGGCGGCGACGGCTGAAAAGTGTGGCCGGCGGCTTGCACAAACGGTCGGCGCGATAACAGGGCGGTCCCGTAGGTGGCCATCCATCCGGAAACATGCGCCGCACGGGCATGCCAGGAAAATCCGGCGTTGTCGGCCATCAGTGCCACGTGGTCGATACTGCCGCTCCAAAGAGACGGTCCGTCGGCTTCCTGCAGCGCCACGATGTCGACGTCTTTTTTTTTCAAAAACGCCGCAATATTCATCAGATTGTCACGGGTGGTCGTCCCCCGCTGGAACACCTGGCTGAAAGCGGTGCCCCGGCCGTGGGCGACGTTCAGGGTGAGCACCGTGAGCGGGCCGCTGAAATGCGGGTCGGCTCCGGATGCGGTCTCCCCTGCCGGATGAAAGCGACCGCGCACCAGTTCCGAAGGCGGGACAACCGCACACGCGTTGATGGCCATCAGCAAAACTGCAGTGGCTAAAAACCGCGTGGAAATCCAACGGATCACAGGTGCGGGCAGCGCCGGATTCAGCTTGTCAGATAGCCGCATTATTTTTTGAAATGCGAACTCGCCTTATCGAAGGACTTGCTCAGGGCCTTCCATGCGTTTTCCACGCCGACCTTGACATCGTCCCAGGCGTTTTCGCTGGCCACTTCCAGATCGATGATCTTCTCCTTCATCTCCTTTCGGAACTTGAGCAAATCGTCCCTGTCGGCTTCAAGTTTCTTTTTTGCGCCGGCACTTTCGTGCTGGATCCTGGCCTCGAACTTGTTGCGCTCGATGTTCCACCGGTAGTTCAACTCATCGAGCTTTTTCTTCATCTGTTCCAAAAATTCATCTTTATTCAGTGCCATGGTGCCTCCTACGGAAAAAGGGTTACCAGCATGAATCTGTAAACGAAGGGCAAGATTGTCCGAATGTCAGCGACTTTCACGGTATCGTTTCAATTCGGCATCAAACCACGCTGCACTGGGAACTGGCGCCGCATTCGCGCATTTTACCATGTATGGGTCGCCTGATATACTGCTTTTGGTGGCCGCTCTGTCGATGAATTTTTCGGCGGTATCCGCCAAGCCTCTTTTCTCCAGGTACCCATACTTGGTATTGAGGTGCGCTACCGCCTCACCGGCACTGTGCCAGGATCCATTTCTATAAAAGGAACAGCCGGAATCCTTCAGGTATGCCAGAAGATGCGCGATCTCTTCTCCGGGGCCACTGCCAATGGCGGGCAATGGATGGGCACTCAGGACGAAGGCAATCAGGATCAGTGTCATCTTGAGGTATCGTGATGTTTTCATGGTCAAGTCCTTTGGCAACCCATCTCAAACAGGCTCGAATTGTATCTTAACAGTTCCTGATGGATCATGAAAAGGGGTGTTTCACGCCAGCCTTACCGGGGGCGGTCCCATCATGATTGCTGAAGCCACCAATCAGTGATTGTTATTGGATTGCCGGACCCATTCGAATTATCCTTCGGCAACTTGAACCCGTTCTTGCCGAAAGGAGCGCAGAAATGGATGCAAAATTGTATTTCGACACGGTGGCCCCGGCATGGGATGACATGCGAAAAGCGTTTTTCGCCCCGGCTGTCCGAGAAAAGGCCATTGCCACCGCAGGTCTCACGTCACCGGCAACAGTTGCCGACATCGGCGCCGGATCCGGATTTGTCACTGAAGCCCTGGCGAGTGGCGGATTTTCAGTGGTGGCCGTGGACCGTTCGAACAAAATGGCGATCGAGCTGGCGCATCGGTTTCCCGGCGTGGACTGTCGCCAGGGGGAGGCTCAGGCGCTGCCGCTGGAGACCGCCGCGGTGGATGCGGCCTTTGCCAACATGTACATTCATCATTGAGCACCATCAGAAAGGAAATCAACATGAACGATCTTGCTCACATCATCGGCGCCTTGGAGTGTTCTGCCCCCATTCTCGAGGCTTTCGTGGTCTCCATCCCGGAAAACGCCCTCACCCGCCGTCGCGGCGAGGGTTTTTGGACCATCGCCGAGCACGCCAATCACCTGGCCGCTGTCCAGCCAATGCTGGCCGATCGCATCCAGCGCTTTCTGGATGAAGACGCCCCGGAATTCGTGCCTTTCATTCCGGCGGATAATGAAGCCGAAGCGGCACCACCTGTGTTGAACATGCCGGCAGCCACGGCAGCCTTCGCTGCTGGGCGTGAAGCGCAGGTCGCGTTGCTAAACACCGCCACACCGTCGGATTGGAAAAAGGGCGGTCGGCATCCGGAATACACGCAATACACCCTTTACATTTTGGCACGGCACATTCTCATGCACGATCACTGGCATATGTACCGGATGGAGGAGCTGTGGCTTGCGCGCGATGAATATCTCACGATTTTAGCAGGTTAACACGGATAGCTATTCCAGATCATTGACCGGAAAAAGCAGTGGCAGGGCCGGTCAGAAGGGTCAATTCACCAGGTTCATTTTACTGACGATGTTGATAAATTCTTTTTGAAATCCGGGGGGATTGCTGTCAGCAAACAGGGCCGCATGCCATGTCACCGGCAATCCCCTGGGAGTAATGGGACGGGCCGTGATACTCCCGTTTTCAAGCGATGAACGGATCGCCCAATTGGGAAAAATACTGACGCCAAACCCTGCAGCCACCATTTCAATAATCGCCTGGGGATGCCCCACTGTCATATATTTTACAGGCTCTATATCCAGAGGCTTCAATGCGGCCAGGTAAAATTTGTTCCTGGCCTTTTCCGAATGAGAAATTAAATTCACACTTTTGAAATCTTCCAGCTGGACATGGGGCCTGGCTTTTAACGGATGGTCAATGGGCAGGATGCAGACCAGATGGTCTTCAAACAGCGGCAGATATGTAAAATTATCATCATTGTCAGGAGCGCCTGTTATGATGAGGTCATATTTTTTTGATTCCAGGTCCTCCTGAAGATGCATGGAATTTCCGATTTCGACCTCTACATTGGGAAATTTTTCCTGAAACATGCCCATCACTTTCGGTAGCCATTTATAGCAGAAGATACACTGGGTCCCCACCTTAAGCGAACCTCTTGCGCCTTTAACCATCCTGGCAATCTCAAGCTCGGTATCCTCAAGAGCGTCAATGACACGCTCGGCGGTTTTCAGCACTTTTTTCCCGGTTGATGTCAGGATCATTTTTTTGTGAGTTCTGAAAAAGAGACTTGCATTCAGCTTGTTCTCGATGTCTTTAAGCTGCTGACTCAAGGCGGACTGGGTAATGAACAGTTTCTGGGCCGCCCGTGTCATGTTCCCGGTATCGGCGATGGAACGGATCATCCGCAAATGTTTTATTTCAAGATGGTTCATGCCTAAAGAATTAGCCTCTCTAATAGAAATCATTATTTCTTTTAATTTTATTTATAAATTAGATAATTGTATTTTCCAAATACTTTTTCAACTTTCTACATAAAGGAGAGATCGATGGCGCTGATTCAAACTGTAAAACCTGAAAATGCAAACGGAGTCATCAAACAAGGGTATGACCTGTTTATGAAGAATATTGGGATCATCCCCAAGCCAATGGAGATGATGAGCGCAAGCCCGGCACTTTTTGAACTCCAGTTAAAACGGATTGGTTATTTTTCAACCCATCCCAACCTGAGCTTTTCCCTGCTTGCCCACATCCGTTATCTTGTGGCCCATAACCTGAGCTATGGGTTCTGTATGGACTTTAACAAGAGCGTGTTGAAAAAACAGGGCCTTACTGAAGAAGATATTCAGACCATGGCGGCAGATCCCTCAAAATCGCTTTTGGAGGAGAAGGAGAGCGCAATGCTCGCTTTTGTGATCAATGCCGTCAAGGTGCCTGGATCAGTGACTCAAGATGATATTGACAGGCTCAAGGCGCTTGGGTGGGAAGAAAAGGATATGGTGGACGCGCTGGCCCAGGGCGTCAGCATGATTGACCATGCCATTATGATGCAGGCGTTTCAGATGGATCAGCACTGCCTGGTAAGCTGATCAATACTTTTCTGGACCAACCATCGAAATCGGGATCGCTATCGAAATCGAAACGCCATTGGACGGAAAAAGGCCAAGTTAACACTTTCCGAGTCTCGTCAGGCACCCTAAAATTGCCTCACGAAACGGCCAGCGGCCGGACTGTAGAAATCGATTTCGATATCGATTTCGATCCCGAAACAACCAACCCCCACCATATCGCACCCGACTGCGCCTTCAACCAGCAATAAATTCATTGATGACCTGCAACCGTTCTGGTCAAAGGCAGCAAGAATCGGGTTGCCGCCCGGGTACACATGAGCATATTGCGTCTTCACATCACCGGGTAGTTATGGTCATAAGAAAACCGAGGCAGAAAATGAATACAGCGGGGACCAAAAGCGCAGCTCGATCGATGGGAGCGGTGGAATGGGCATTGATCGGCATTCTCTCGGTGCTCTGGTGACTTTTCTCATACCCGTCAGTGCGTTGATCCTCGGCGTGTTTATTCTGGGAGAAACCCCGGGCTGGAATACCCTTGCGGGGATGGCGCTGATATTAAGCGGGCTGGCGGTCATCGACGGCCGTTTGCCCATGGCCATCCGGTCCCAGTGGCACGCCCCGGCGCCCGTCGTTGTCGGCGGCAAGCATTAGTTAGTGTCCATCCATTTCTGGATGAACACTAGTTAGCTCCCCTCAGGGCGGCCCGCATCATATCCAGAAAGTGAACAAAGAGCGTTTCCTGGGAAATGCCGAAAGCGGCATCGAACCCGACCTGGCGCATGCGCAGGATGTGCATGACCCCATAGATCTGCCCCCAGAGCACCAGCATCAACTGCCGTGGGACCAGTGGCGACACGATGGTGCCCGCGGCCATGCCCTCGGTGATCACCGAAAGGACCACTTCGGCATTGGCATCTGTCAGCCGCTGACAGCCGGCCCGCAGCGCATCGGGCAGCAGGTCCACGGCGCTATCCTGCGCCGCGCCGTACACCGCGTAGCGCCCTTCATAACGCATGACCATGTCAGCGTCGTTGGGGTAATCCAGAGAAAACCGGAAAAAGGCTCGGCCGAGCGCTTCAAGGCGCGCATCGCTGCCGCAAGCTCCGGCGACGGCGACGGTCAGCATGTCGTTGAGCCGCGACAGGCCTCTGGCGGCAACGGAAAGAAACAGCGCTTCCTTGTCCTTGAAATAGATGTACAGGGTGCGTTTGGTATAGCCAGCCGCCACGGCAATCCGATCCATGGTCGTGGCATCGAAGCCGTTTTTGAAAAACTCGGCCTCGGCAATGTCGACGATCCGAGTCTGACGCTGTTCCCGCGCCCACGCCTTGCGGTCTTCTCCACCCATTGCCCATTCCTCATCGGTTTCAGCTGGCTGCGACACACCGGCATGCCGCTATTTTCCCGTTGACAGAACACTGCGATGCACTTTATTACACCATGGTGCAATTCATAACACCTGGCTGAAATCTACGCCACTTTGCTACAAGGAGTCAAGCGCGCCCATGCCGATACCGTCCTCCCCCATTCTGGCCGCCTGCGTCCTGCTCGCATTTGTGGCAGGACTCGTCAGGGGCTACGGCGGCTTCGGCTATTCAATGACCGCAGTGACCGGCATGTCCCTGGTACTCGAACCGGTCGCGTTGGTTCCGGCTGTGATTCTGCTGGAAATCGCGGCCAGCGGCCTGCTCATCGTAAGGGTGTGGCGCCAGGTGGACTGGAAGGCGCTGGGCCGGTTGTCGGCCGGCATGATAGTGACTACGCCGGCCGGGGCCTTCCTTCTGGCAACGGTCCCGGCAGCGCCCATGACCATCGCCATCGCCGTGGCCGTCATGGCACTGGCCGCGATGATGCGCATGGGATTCGCTCTCAAGCGCCGGCCGGGGGCGGCCGCCACGGTTGGCGTCGGCATGCTCAGCGGTCTGCTCAACGGCGGCGGGGCCATCGGCGGGCCGCCGGTGGTGCTGTTTTTCTTCTCGTCACCGGCCGGCGCCGCCATCTCCAGGGCCTCGCTCATCGCTTATTTTCTCGGCACCGATCTCATTGCCGCCGGGGTCTTGACCGGGATGGGCGTTATGACCCGGGAGGCGCTGCGGCTTGCCGCCGTAATGCTGATTCCCACAACCGCCGGAGTCCTTTGCGGCGCAAGAATGTTTCAAAACGCTTCGGAGCAAAACTTCCGCCGGCGCGTCCTGTCGGTGCTGATTGTGCTTTCGGCAGTGGCGGTTATCAAAGCGACAGTCACCGCTCATTAAAAGTCGCGCAGCATTCGAATCGATGCTTGAAGTCTCTGGATCCTGGATCTCGCTTCACTCGTACTGTTTCCTTTTTCACCAAATCACAACTATTGGAGTGAACCATGCAATTACCCAAAACCGGAAAATCCAAAGATGAGGTCTTCGCCGCCCTGGCCGACATCCGAAAAGGCGACCTGAAATGGCAGGAGGGGCGCGCTTTCGGCTACGTGTTCGACCCCGGCGAAGAAATCATGGACATTGGAAAAAAAGCCTACATGATGTTTTTATCCGAAAACGGCCTCGACTTTACCGTATTCAAAAGCCTCCAGATCTTCGAAAAGCAATTGGCCCGGTTTGCCGCCAGCCACCTGGGCGGCGACGCCGATGTGGTGGGCAATTTCTCCTCCGGCGGCACCGAAAGCATCATTCTGGCGGTGAAAACCGCAAGGGACTACGCCCGCGCCACACGCCCGGAGATCACCGCCCCGGAGATGATTCTGCCCACCACCGGCCACTCGGCATTCCACAAGGCCGCCCACTATCTGGACGTGCACGTGGTGCCGGTATCGGTTGCCCCGGACACCTTCACCGCCGACCCGGAGGCCATGCGCCGCGCCATTACCCCCAACACGATCATGATGGTGGGATCGGCGCCGTCCTATGCCCACGGCGTCGTGGACCCCATAGCGGCGTTAAGCGATATCGCGGTTGAACACGGCATCTGGCTGCACACCGACGCCTGCATGGGCGGGTTTCTTTTGCCCTATTTCAAGCGCCTGGGTGAGCCGGTGCCGGACTTCGACTTTTCGCTGCCCGGTGTCTCATCCATGTCGGTGGACCTGCACAAGTACGCCTACTGCCCCAAGGGCGCATCCATTGTACTCTACCGCAATAAACAGCTGCGGCAGCACCAGCTCTTTGCCTGCTCGAGCTGGGTCGGCTACACCATGATCAACAACGCGATCCAGAGCAGCAAGTCGGGCGGCCCCATGGCGGCGGCCTGGGCCGTGCTCAACACTGTCGGCGATGACGGCTTTATGGAAATCGCCCGGAAAAAACTGGCTGCCACGAAAAAAATCATTGCCGGCATCAAAAATATTCCGGGGCTGCGGTCTTTGGCCAAACCGGACATGTGCCTAGTCTCCTTCACCGCCGACGACGCCAACATTTTTCACATCATCGACGAGATGAACGCCCGCGGGTGGTACATCCAGCCGGCACTTTCCTTTGACAACTCGCCGGCGCATATCCACCTGTCCATCAGCGCCTCAAACGTGGGAAAAGAAGATGCATTGCTGGCGGATCTGGCCGAATGTGTGGTCATCGCCAGAACGCTTCCTGACGGAGACCTGGTAAAACTGGTGCGTGAGGGGGCGGCCGGCATCGATTTTGCTAACATGAGCCCGCAAGACGTCTCCGGCGTGCTGGCCCTTGCCGGCCTCGGCGGCGACGGTCTGCCCGCGCGCACCGCCGACATCAACGGCGTTCTGGACATGCTGCCACCGAATGTGCGCGAAATGCTGTTGACGGCGTATGTGAATGATCTTTTTACGTAGCGATTCGTCCGTAATGGATGGATTTTGTTTATGGAATGATTGTGTCCCATCGGAGCAAGGGTTCAAGGGTCCAAGGGGTCGAGGGGTCGAGGGTAAAAACCGCAACGGCTAAAAACCCTTGCAGTGGGACAGCCTTCTGTCGTTAAGTGGTAAAAAGGGCGATGGCTTCGAATAGCTGGACCGACTGCAAGGAATATTTCGCGGTGTTGTTTCACTTGGCACCTTGGCCCCTCGAACCCTTGTCGCTGTTAAGCCGTATAGGCGCAACCCTTTGCCTCAAGTGCATAAACCGGTTCCAGAGGCATTGGTCATCGGTCTCTATCACTCGACATCAAAAGGACCTCACCATGTCCACCCCGTTCCCCTTCGACGCCATGTTGATCTTTGCCTTCTTCTCGGCCCTGCTGCTGGCCGGGGTGGCACTCCGGGCAAAAGTGCCGCTGCTGCAAAAGTACCTCTTTCCCAGCTGTCTGGTGGGCGGCGTGCTGGGCCTCGTCGCCATTCATACGGGGATTTTCGGTTTCGACATCAGCAGCATCGAGGCGTTTGCCTACCACTTTTTCAACATCTCGTTCATCTCCGTCGGCCTCACCCGAGACGACAATACCGGCGAAACGGCACGGCGCAAACTGCTGCGAGGGCCGGCATGGATGGCCCTCATGCAGGGGCTCACCTTCCCCATGCAGGCAATGCTGGGCGGCGCCCTGGTGATCCTTTTCGGGTTTCTCGGCATGAAGCTATTTCCCACCTTCGGTTTTCTGGTGCCGCTGGGCTTCAACGAGGGACCGGGGCAGGCGCTATCGATCGGCAAGGCCTGGGAGGGCGTGGGGTTCGCCAATGCAGCCACCATCGGCCTCACCTTTGCCGCCGTGGGATACTTTTTCGCCTTCTTTGTCGGGGTTCCGCTGGTAAACCGTGGCATCCGGCGGGGAGAAGCCACCTTCGGCCCGCGCACGCTTCCCAGGGACTTTATCACCGGCCTGATGCCCGCCAATGGGCAGACGGAATCCGCCGGCCGGCTGACCTTGCACACGGGAAACGCCGAAACCCTCGCCTTCCAGAGCGCCCTGGTGGGAATCGTCTACGGCGTCACCTATCTCATTGTCTACGGACTGGGGCGCGTGCTTCCGGCCGATGTGGCCACTATCCTGTGGGGTTTCTTCTTTTTCTTCGGTCTTTCCGTCGCCCTCGCCGTGAAAAAAATCATGCAGATCACGGGCGTCGTCCACCTGGCCGATCCGGGTATCCAGCGCCGGATCACCGGCTGGTCCGTGGACTATCTGATCATCGCCACCGTGGCGGCCATCCAGATGCAGGTGGTGTGGGACTACATCGTGCCCATCAGCGTCATGTCGCTCGTCAACGGCATTGCCACCACCGCCCTGGTCGTCTGGTTCGGCCGGCGGCTCGACGGTTACAACCTGGAGCGCACAGCCGCCATTTACGGCACGGTTACCGGCACGGTCTCCTGCGGCCTGCTCCTGCTCAGAATCGTAGATCCGGACTTCAAGTCCCCCGTGGCCTTTGAAATTGCGATCATGAATGTCCTCGTACTGCCCATCGTGGGCGGCGGCACCGTGCTGGTGAACGGCCCGCTGTGGTGGAACTGGAGCGTCGGGTTTACCGTTCTGGTCTTTGCTGGAATCGCCGCCGTTTGCCTGACGCTTCTGCGCGTGATGAAGTTTTGGGGCGTGCCGAAAACACGGTAGCGGCGTCCCGTTGTCGAACCGCCCCTAACCGGAGTGGGGCGCTCTGCCCCCGAACCCTTACCCGTGACGAAACGGAGGCCCCTTGATGACTGCCGACAAATCCCTGTCCGCCCCCTGTGGCCTGTATTGCGGCGTGTGCGGCGTCCTTTATGCCACACGGGACGATAACCACCGGTTTCTGGAAAAGTTGCTGGCCTTCTACCAGGGGGCCGTCCCAGATCTCGACCAACTCACCATCGAAGATCTCAAATGCGACGGGTGCGGCTCCGAGCGGGTGTCTTTTTTCTGTCGGGTCTGCGCCATCAAGGAGTGCTGCCGCGGAAAGGATATCACCGGCTGCCACCACTGCGAGGATTTCCCCTGCCGCCATATCGACGCGTTTCCCGTTCCGGTGGGAAAAAAAGTGATCCTGCGGGCCGTCCCCTTCCGAAAGGCCCACGGCACCGACGCGTGGATAGCTGCGGAAACGGCCCGCTACCAGTGCCCCGGCTGCGCCCACACGGTCTTTCGCGGCGCCAGGCGCTGCAATGGGTGCCACGCGCCGGTGGATCTCGATTGACCCTCCGGGGAGCCTGCGCTATGTTGCGCGCAGCGCCGCCGAACCCATCATCGGAGAAGTGACGTGCCAGCACCCAAAAACGCCATGGAGATTTTCCAGGTTCTCGACAAATCCAACTGCCGCGATTGCGGTGAACAGACGTGCCTGGCCTTTGCCGGCGCCGTGTTCAAAGGCCAGCGCAGCATCGGCGAATGCCCCCGGCTGGATGCCGACACCGTGCGGCGGTTTTCAGATGATGGCGCTTCAACCGCCACCATAGAAGCAAATCGCGACGACTTTCTGGCCGGCCTGAAGGCGGAGATCGCCGCCGTGGATCTGGCCGAAGCGGCCCGCCGGGTCGGCGGCCGATACGCCGGCGGCCGCCTGACCCTCAAGGTTCTGGGCAAGGATTTCAGTGTGGACAGCGCCGGCAAACTCTACGCCGACATTCACATCAACCCATGGGTGGCGATCCCCTTTTTGCATTATGTGCTTTACGGAAAAGGCCTTGAACCCACCGGAGACTGGGTCGCCTTCAGGGAACTCAAGGAAGGAAAAGAACGCTATCCGTTGTTCCAGAAGCGCTGCGAAGAACCCCTGAAGCGGGTGGCCGACGTCTACACCGACCTTTTCGACGACATGGTGCATCTGTTCAACGGCCGCCAGGTGGCCGAGCAGTTCGCCTCGGATATATCAGTGGTGCTGCACCCCCTGCCCCGTGTTCCTATCATGGTCTGCTACTGGCGACCGGATGACGGTCTGGCCTCCGATCTGAACATCTTCTTCGATCGCACGGCCGATAAAAACCTGGACAACGGTGCCATTTTCAGTCTCGGCGCAGGCTTGGCCACCATGTTCGAAAAACTCGCCCTGCGTCACGGATTCGTGCCGTCGTCTGAGTAGCGGCAGGCCCCCGTGCCCGGCACGCAAAGAACTGCACTTTGTTTGCAACACCAAACACCAATTCTCGCGCCAAGACGCCAAGAGCGCAAAGAACTGCGTTTAGTTTACAACCCCAAATTTCAACGTCCTGATTTATCATCAGATTCCGCCGTCGTTTCGGTTGTTAAATTTTTATCTGGTTTTCTTGGCGATCTTGGCGTCTTTGCGTGAGATATTTGGTGTTGCCCGTGTAATGCTCTGCCGACAGCCTTACACCTTCAGCCTGTTTTCAATTTCCGCCGCGGCGACGCTGTTGCCCAATTGCCGGTGGCATTCGGCCATGTAGCCCAAGGCCTGGGACGAGCCGGGAAATTTTTCCAGATAGCGCATCGCCCGTGAAAACCGCCCGGTGTTCATGTGGCTGATGGCCAGGCACAAGTGCAGCGGCTCGTGCTTCGGGAACCGTTCCACTGCGTCTCCCAATAGACGGACCGTGTCGTTGTGCCGGCCGTTTTTCTGGTGGTGAATACCCAGCCCCAGATAGGCCCGGGGGTTGGGGTGATAGTCCAGGGACCGACGATAGAGTTTTTCTGCCAGTTCCCGCTTGCCGGAGATGGCATCGATGGCGGCATAGTCGCCATGATCAAGCGTCATGGCCAGTCTCGAGCAAAAGTCGGCGTGGCAGGCATAAAGCTCCGGATCATCGGTGAGCGACAGTGCTGCGATGTACTCCGGTAGTTGGCGGTAGAAATGGTTCCGAAGCGTTTTACCGAAAGAGAGCACCTGCTGCTGGGAAATCTCCGGATCGGTCTGGAAATACAGGATGTCCTCCACGGGCTCCAGCCAGAGCGCGTCCTCGTCGAGGCCGCTGCGGTCGACATAGTCGCGGTACAGCCGGGTGCCGGGAAACAGTGACAGGATGTAAAAAATGGTGCTCAGCGGCTTGATGCGATCCATGAGCACCAGGGTCTGAGCGATGGTGTCGTCATTTTCGCCGGGGCAGCCGTAGATGAAATAGGCACGCGTAAGAATCCCCGTTCGCGCGGTCATCTCGAAGGCATCCTGGATCTGCGCATCCGTGACGGGCTTACCCAGAAGCCGACGAATCTGCGGGCTGCCACTTTCCACGCCAAAGCTGATCTGTGTGCAACCGGCCAGCCGCATGGCCCGAAGCAGTTCTTCGTCGACACGGTCCACCCTCGAAATGGCCGCCCACTGGATATCGAGTTTTCGGCTGCGGATCTCCCGGCAGACGTCCATGACGCGTCGTCGCTGAAGGGTGAAAGTGTCATCCGAGAAATAAAAAAATCGCTGCCCCCGGCCGACCAGGCGCTCGAGTTGGTCCACAAACCAGCGGGCGGAATGAAAGCGCACCCGCCGCCCCCAGAAATCCGGCGATCCGCAGAACGAACAGTTGCCTGGGCAGCCGCGCCCCAGCAAGACGTGGTTGTAGGTGAAATACCGTGACGGGTCCGCAAGTGCGTCCAGGTCCGCTATCTGCGCCGCGGGGGGCGGTTGCACCGCGATGCCGTCCTGGCGAAAGGCCACGGCCGGGATACCCGCCGGCGGTGTATCGGTTTCGGCGCGCTCATAGAACTGCACCAGTTTGAGAAATGCATGTTCACCCTCGCCCAGCACAACGGCGTCCACTTCCGGAAAATGCCGTAAAAAGTGCTTCCACAACGTGGTGGCGCCAATGCCGCCAAACACCACCTTGACATCCGGGTTCAGGGTCTTGGCCATCCGGGCGATGTCTATGGCGCCCCATCTGTTGGCCTGGAGCACACTGAAACCGATGACGTCCGGCTTGGCCTGCGCGAGGGTCTGCCGAACGGCCGTCTGTTGGTCTTTCATGTTTCCCCAGTTGAGCACCGTGGCATCGATGCCGTTCTCCTTGAGGACAGCGCCAATGAAATAGAGCCCGATGGGCGGGACATGGACGTCTTCCTGGTGGATGCGTGCCTCCAGGCAATAGGGATAGATCAACAGTACGTTCATAACGCAGTCTCCTGCCGGCGCGGCGCCGGAATGTGATGTCCGGGCAATGTAGCACAGAGCCATTGTCATAAAAATGTTCCATTTACGCAACGCTTCCTGTTGGCCATCGAAATCGATACCGGTATCGCTATCGGTATCGACCGCGGAAGACATCCATTTGGATCCCGATTTCGATCCCGACCCCGAGCGGTCTTTGTGGATGAAACGTAACCCTTTTCTGAAAAGCACTATAAGCGGCCGGCACCTCAAGCTCTGAGCGGAACCGACATAGCATCAAGAATCCGGGCCAATTTGCGTATTATATTCTTGACACAGGCAATAGTTATGAATATTTGTCTTAATTATTGGAGAATTTACGCATGATTGACGAAATCAGTCTGAGCATTCTGAAAATCCTTCAGGAAAAAGCACGCATTCCCAATGTGGAAGTGGCCCGCCAGGTCGGCATGGCGCCCTCCGCTGTCCTGGAACGTATCCGCAAACTGGAGCAACAGGGATACATCGACGGCTACGAGGTCCGATTGAACCCGGACCGGTTCGGTCGGCCCTTGGTGGCCTTCGTCCATGTGGCAGTGGAGGCCCAGGATTGCAGCGGGACGGTGGGCAAGGCCTTGACCGAACTGGCCGAGGCCCAGGAAGTGCATTTCATTTCCGGAGAAGACGGATATCTGGTCAAGCTGCGGATCGCCGATCATCTCGCCCTGGGAGAACTGGTGCGCCGCCAGATCGCCGGCATCCCGGGAGTGCGGGGCACGCGCACCAGTATCTCCATGGCAACCATGAAAGAGACCTGGCGCATTCCGGTGGATGCCCCGTGAGATCAGAACTGTTTCATAGCATTCGAGGCCCAAGGTTATGGGTTTTCAAACACTGGGGCCCTTGAGCCGCCGAATCTTCGAGCCCTTTTCTCTTGTCTTGAAGATGCCTTATTGATTATGACAGACGCACATTTTTGGCCAATGGATATTGTTTCGCGACTTTAAGAGGAGATCGACCCCATGCCCATGTCTGACGCGTTCGCCAAGCGCCTAACCCCTGTGCTGCCGGGCATTGCCGCGCACTACGGCACGCCATTTCATATCTACGACGAAACCGGAATACGGGAAACCGCTGACCGGTTGAAGAAGGCCTTCTCCGGATTGCCGGGCTTTCAGGAGTTCTTCGCCGTCAAGGCGCTGCCCAACCCGGCGATTATGGAGATCATGCGCGATGAAGGTTTCGGCAGCGACTGCAGTTCGCTGACCGAATTGATGCTGAGCCGCCGCTCCGGTATTGCCGGCCAGCGCATCATGTTCACGTCCAACAATACCAGCCCTGCGGAGTTTGAACTGGCAATGGCCGAGGGCGGCAGCATCATCAACTTGGACGATATCAGCCTGCTGGATAAGCTCCCGGCCATGCCGGAGCTCATCTGCTTTCGCTACAACCCCGGACCGCGGCGAACCGGCAACAGCATCATCGGCAACCCCGTGGAAGCCAAATACGGCATCAGCCACGATCAGGTCATCGACGCATACCGGCGTGCTCGCGAGATGGGCGCCAAACGCTTTGGGGTTCACACCATGCTGGCCTCAAACGAACGCGACCACTCGTACATGGTGGCGACGGCCAAAATGCTTCTGGAAATCGCCGAATGGCTGAATGCCGAACTTGACATCCAGGTCGCCTTTCTGAATATCGGCGGCGGACTGGGGATTCCGTACACACCCGATGCTGCGCCCCTGGACTTGGAGGCCATGGCCTCGGAGATCACGGGGCTGTGGCGGAATTTTGAGTGTAAAAACGGATATATGCCGGCCCTGTTCATGGAAAGCGGTCGATTCATGACGGGACCCCACGGCGTGCTTGCGGTGACGGCCATCAACCGCAAAGACACTTACCGGCATTACGTGGGCGTGGATGCCTGCATGTCGTCTCTGATGCGGCCGGGCATGTACGGTGCCTACCATCACATAACGGTGATCGGCAAAGACGGACGATCACCGCGTCAGGTGGTGGACGTGGTGGGTGCGCTGTGCGAAAACAACGATAAGTTCGCCATTCAGCGTGACCTGCCGGAAATTATCACCGGTGATCTTCTTCTGATTCATGACACCGGCGCCCACGGGCAGTCCATGGGCTTCAACTACAACGGCAAACTGCGCCCAAAGGAGCTGCTGCTCGGCAACGACGGTTCGGTTGAGTTGATTCGCCGGGCGGAGACGCCGGAGGACTATTTCGCCACCCTCTCATTTGAACCGGATACATGGCGCCCTAAACCTGAGTCCTGAGCGAGTCAATTCATCCCCGAATATACAAATCGATGGACGCCCGACAAGGAGACGCAAAGAAAAGCGAACGTCGAACATCGAACATCCAACGTCGAATGATGAATGAAAAAACGAACTGCGAAGCGCTAAGTCGGTGGCAGTCGATTTGTTTTATATTCGATGTTCAGCGTTCAACGTTCGATGTTGGAAGTTCGGCAATTTGTTTTTTGGGTTTCCAAGACAATCCAGCGTCGCCGCCGACCGAGGCCGATTTGAACAAATCAAGGGACTTCGAAGTTTCATAAGAGATCTTACGGAGTGCTATTTTGAATCTGCGCAAGTGAACCGGCAGGCCATTGGATGACCCCAAATTTTCGGAGCTTTTGTACCATGCGTGTATCCTATCGAATAGACGCCGTTCTTTTCGACTTCGACGGCACGCTGACTCAGCCGGGAAGCCTTGACTTCTCGGTCATAAAATCCCGAGTGGGCTGCCCACCGCACATGCCGGTGCTCGAATTCATCAGTGCCATTGCGGATACCGGTGACCGCACCGCGGCCATGAGAGCCCTCGACGATTTTGAAACCGACGGGGCCCGGCGCTCGACGCCGCGGCAGGGCGCCGAAGCGCTTATCGACTGTCTGCGAAAGCGCGCTCTGAAGGTGGGTATCATCACCCGAAATAGCGCCCGGGCTGTCCACTGCGCATTGGAAAATTTCCCGATACTCGATGCCGATCATTTTGATCTCATCATTTCCAGGGATAACGAGGTTGCGCCTAAACCTTCACCGGAAGGCGTTCTATTGGCCGCCCGGCAACTCGGCGTACTCCCGGCCAATCTTCTCGTGGTGGGTGATTTTCACTTCGACGTGGACGCGGGCAAGGCTGCCGGAGCCCTCACCGCCCTGATCGACGGTACGATTGCTGCCGGGGTGAGAGGCATTGCGGCAGATTTTCACATTACAAACTTGACCCAGCTTATCGCCATCGTCGAAATGGGCCGGCCGCTGGAAACCGGAAAACTACCGAACCCTTTGCTGGAAACACTGCTCGCCGATTTTGCCATCACCGATCCGTCGGTGATTCTCGCTTCGGGTATCGGCGAAGACACCGCTGCGGTCGATATCGCCGGCAACGACACCCTGATCCTCAAGTCGGATCCCATCACATTCGCGACCGACGCCATCGGCCGCTACGCCGTTGTCGTCAACGCCAACGACATCGCCACATCAGGAGCCAAACCCCGCTGGATGCTGTCGACACTGCTGTTTCCTCCGGGGGTGACCGGCGCCGACATCGGTCAGGTGATGGCCGACCTTCAATCTGCCTGCGCTCAATGGGACATCACTCTGTGCGGCGGACATACGGAGATTACCGATGCAGTAAGCCGCCCGGTGGTCATCGGAATGATGGCCGGCACAGTGGGACGCTCGCGCCTCATCGACAAAAAGCGGATGCGGGAAGGCGACAAAATTCTCATGACCAAAGCCGTAGCGGTTGAAGGCACGGCCATCATTGCCAGAGAATTTCACGACGCGCTGATTCAAAAAGGCCTGTCCCGGGAAGAGGTCAGCCGATGCCGCGGCTTTTTGCAGCAGATCAGCATTTTACCTGAAGCCGCCATCGCCGCAGCCCACCTCGGAGTGTCGGCCATGCACGATGTCACTGAAGGAGGGCTTGCCACGGCTGTGCGGGAACTGGGCATCGCCGGTGGGCACCACCTGACCATCGCTGCGGATCAAGTCCCCGTTTTTCCGGAAACCCGACGAATTGCCGATGCCATGGGAATCGCCCCTCTGGGGCTCATCGGTTCGGGAAGCCTTCTGATCTGCTGTCGACCTGAAACGGCCGAGGCGTTGATCGCCCTATTGACCCAGGCAGGCATTCAGGCCACCGATATCGGCGCGGTAGGTATGGCAGGAAGAACGGTTTCAACGCGCGACGGCTCTGAATGGCCGGAGTTTCCAGTAGATGAAATCACCCGCCTGTTTAACTGACTTTCAAGCCCCGGGCAAACATCTCGAAGGCAATCTTGAGGGTTTCCTTCAGGTAGTCTTTTTCTTCATTGATGATTTTTTTGCTGGTCGTCCAGAGGATAACCCCCGAAAACAGGGCCCAGAAAATATCAGCAAGGGCCACCGGGTGCCGATCGATGAAGACACCTTCCCGGATACCGGCTTCGAAAATATTGGCAATCGCCCCGATGGATTTTCGCGACAGTTCTTCGATTTCACCCATGAGTTTTTCAGAAAGGTTTTTCAGGGTCTCGCTGGACTGAAGGTGAAACATGTTGATGAGGATCAACGGGTCAAAGGCATATACATCGTACATGGCTTCGATGAGGGCGTCCAACTTCTGCTCCGGATTCAGGTATTCTTTGTTGACGTGCTCAACGCGGATGTGGAGATATTGGAGAATTCTCAATGACAGGGAGGCGTAAAGTTCTTCTTTGTTCTTGAAATACAGATAAAGCGTACCAGGACTCAGCTCTGCCTCATGGGCGATGTCCTCCATGGTGGCCTTGTTGAAGCCCTTCTCGGAGAAAACGCGCTTGGCCGCCACGATAATCTGTTGCCGCCGTCGCTCCTTTTCCCGCTCCTTTCGTTCCTGTATACCCATTTGAGTTGCGTCCTGAATATTATTTATTTGAAAAATGGGGCTCTAAATTATTTTTACAATATAATTAATGGAACGAATTTGGTCAAGCGAAATGTTCAGTGGGAATCACTGGAATCGCAGGCTGGGTTTGGAAGGGCGCCTATATATGGATGCCGGGTACCGTCGTGTATTTTAATCAACAGATAAGAAATGTCAATACACGCGATTGAATCATATTCAGCCAATCGACAGGATTCACTGAGATCACTTGATCCTTTACCGGCCCGAGTTATTAAGGCACCGCCTGACGATTGTCTGCAAGTGCGAAAAAACCTTGCAATGAAGCACAGGAAACCGCAATTGTCATTGCACAAAGGAAACGCCGCCAGAGGTCGGAGACCGACAGCAGGGGACTATTTCCGGCAGTTTTAGTTATAATAATCTTATAGTTATATTTCCTGCCGTTGACCATGCTCATAATGGCACACCGGTTGCTCATACCGACAAACGTCTGCTTTTCTCCAGGAACCTCCAGGTTCCTTTCGCCATTGGCCTTGCCCCGGCGCGCTTGCCGGGGCAAGCGTCAATGACGGCGTGGGTGCTGGGCAGTGGCGTCGGCGCATCGGGCAGGGTGTGGAACTCATCGCAAAACCAGAACAGCACATGCATCCCGCCGCCTTTCAACCGTGTCGCCGTTGCCGACTAAATAGTGTCCGACTGCGGTGCAATACAGGCGATCGTATTGTTGCGGACCGTGTTGATCACCGTTGAAACGCGGTATCGGGTCAGGGCTGCCTCGGCGTGGTGGCTTATGAGATCGGCCAGTAAATGCGGCGACATGGCAACGTCCCCCAACCACTGATCATGCCCCCCCTGACCGAGGATAATCGGCATGCGGTCGTGAATTTCCGCGATGCATCCGGTGGCAGCAGTGGTCAATATCGTGAAGGTTCGCCACTCCGGCCCGCCATCGGCCGGCTGCCAGCGCTCCCAAAGTCCGGCAAAGGACAGTAGCTGCCAGGAGCGGCCATGCACGAACCATGGCTGCCGGTGACCCTTTTCGCCGCTCCACTCAAAAAACCCGTCAGCGGGGATGAGGCATCGTCGCTGCTGCAGGGCCCGCCGGAAACTGGTTTTTTCAGCCACCGTTTCGATCCGTGCGTTGATCATACGGGCGCCAATGCGGGGATCCGTCGCCCACGACGGCACCAACCCCCAGCGCATCTCGGCAATTCGACGTTTCCCGCCAGATTCGACAACCACCCCGGCGTTCATTCCGGGCGCCAAATTATACACCGGCGGTCTTGCCAGAATTTCTGCAACGGCGTGAAACCGACCGGCAAGCGTTTCGATATCGCTGAACTGCGAAAACCGTCCGCACATGGTTGAGCATGTCCTGTCGCAATGCGCCGGGGAAGACCGCCGCAGGGTAAACATTCCTGACCCTGAGGGCCAGGCTTTAGGTTGCCCATGAAAGGGGCTTCATTGCTAAAACACAAAGGCAGATTAAAAGTGCTTGGAGGCGCCGGTCATGACCACTTTGACTTCCTCGCCAATGGCCGCGGCGTCTTCGCCGGTAATGGCCAAACGCACGAGTGCATCATTGTCTGCAATATCTTCGATGTGTTCATTTCCGAAAATGGTAAACCCGGCGGCCTCCACTATTCGGTTGGCCAGCCGTAGCACCAACAGCATCTGGTCGGCATCCTCGGGCATGTCGATTTGCTCCTGCTTCGTCACTGCCCGCAGGATCTCGGGTGGATAGTTCCATCGTCTCAACATGAGCCGCGAAACACTGGTATGGTAGATATCGATGTCTCCCTGGATTTCATCTGTTTTCACCGAAGGCCGCTTCGGCATCTCATCGGAAAGTGATTTCAACAGCACCACCTTGCCGATGTCATGGGAAAGACCCACGAAAAAAAACGTTTCCACATCCTTCAGTTCCAGTCTTTTGGCAATGCCCGCAGCGGCGTAACCACAGGCCAGAGAATGGAGCCAGAGATTTTCCATCAGTTGCTTGAACCGCACGTGATTGGTCTCGAAAAGGCTTTTATTGGCGATGGCGGCCACCAGATTCTGGGTCTCACTGTGCCCCAACCGGGAAATGGCCGTCCGGACGCTAGTGATTTGCTCCAATCCGCGGTAGTATGGAGAATTGGCAACGGAGATCAAACGGATCGATATGACGGCATCGCACTCGATGACTTTCGCCAGGTCTTCACCGGTGGAATGCGGATTTTTCAAAACTTCTTCGACATCTTGAACGATACGCGGAAGCACCGGCAAATCGATTTTGCCGGATTTCATCTTCTCAACCACCCCCTCTAAGATCTCCCGCACCGCCAGGGTGTCGTCTCCTTCAGCGGGCCGACTGCGCTCGCTGCTCTCCTCCAGTTGAAGGAACCTGACGAACTGGTTGAGCAGCATCCGATCGTATTGCTTCCCCGCTTGATCGTTGAGGGCGGCAATGGCCTCCTCTGAGCTGAGGGCCTTTCGATGCGGACGATCGGAGGTCATTGCGTCAAAGCTGTCGACAATCCCGATAATACGGGCGCCCAGTGGAATGGCGTGTCCCTTTATCCCATCCGGATATCCGCTGCCATCGAATGCTTCATGGTGGTGGCGGATCATCGGGAGGATGCCCCGCAAGATCGTCAGGTTGGCAAGGATGTTTTCGGCGATGACCGGATGCTGGCGGACGATGGCCATTTCATCTTCAGTCAGGGAACCCGGGGACTGGGTGATCTCCTTTGGGATGTACACCATACCGACATCGTAAAGGAGCCCGGCGAAATAGATTTTATCTGTTTCAGCCTGTTGGGAGAGCTTCAGTGTTCTCGAGAAGGCCGCACAGGTCCCTGCAACCCGTTCGGCATGCCCCCGCATGTAAGGGTCTTTTTGCTCGATGACCGATACGAGGGTAGATACCAACTCGGTAAAAAACTTGTTGATCTGTTTGTCGACGCCGGACATGATCACCCCGTCTGATTCTGGCAACCGTTCCGATAAACGATCATTCAGCGCAATCGCAATTTCGTATATAACCCCTGTGAACGCCCGCGTCAATTAGGGCCGGAAGATTAGAGGACATGGAAATCGCAGCGGATACGCTCGCGCAAAATAGTCTTAAATCTTCCTTGATCACGCCCGCAAAGGAATTTTATAGTCACTGCATGGAGGACACTGCGATGAAAATAAAAATCTACACCGTCGGCGGTACCATCGATAAAGTCTACTTTGATAGAAAGGGCACCTTCGAGATCGGCGAACCCAAAATCGGGGAGATCCTCGAGGAAGCCGGCGTTGTCTTCGACTTCGAGCTGGACGCCGTACTTTACAAAGACAGTCTCGATATGACCGATGAAGACCGTCAGTTGATATTCGACCGGGTGGCGGCCGACAGCGTCAAACACATCGTTTTGACGCATGGCACCGACAGTATGGCTGAAACGGCGGAAAAAATTTCTACCATTGCCGGCAAGACCATGGTGCTGACCGGCGCCATGCAACCGGCGCGGTTTAAGACCAGCGATGCCGCGTTCAATATCGGTTGTGCGGTGGCTGCCGTTCAGCTGCTTCCCCCGGGTGCGTATATCGCCATGAACGGGTGTATTTTTACCGCCGGGCAGGTCAGAAAAAATGTCGAAAAAGGTCGGTTCGAGGCAATACCGACCTCAGCGGGGCCGTGACGGCGACGCTGTTCAGGAGCGCGCAGCAGTCGCCCTCGAAAGAGCGGTATCCATCGCGTGGGCCGGATCAGGCCGGCGCGTCGGAGCGCCGCGGCTCGGCCGTCATCCTGGCGATGCGCTGGTCCTTTTTCTCCCACAACGTATTGAAGTGGGACTGAATCCGCTTACGAAAATCCTGGTCCGCCACATAATCGCCCACCAGTCCATCGGCAACCGGCAGCATTTCGATATCGACCCGGACCATGGCGACACGGCCACAGACAAGATCCCAGTACGTGGGCGGCCCCTGAGGATAAACGATGGTTACATCCAGTATGGCGCTCAGATGTGTGTGCATCGCATTGAAGACGATGGCAGCCCCCCCGCACTTGGGTCGCAACAAATACCGGTATGGTGATTTCTGGCGGTGCTGCTTTTCGGGCGTGCAGCGCGTTCCCTCCACAAAATTCATCACGGTGACCGGCAGCCGTTTGAATTTCTCGCAGGCCTTCATGGCGACGTCCAGATCGCCGGTGGCATTCCGCCGCTTTCCGCGGGCCGAGCGTTTCATGAAAGGAAAATCCAGTATCCACCAGGCGAATCCCAGCAGCGGCATCCACAGCAGTTCCTGCTTGATGAAAAACTTGAGCATGGGCACGCGGCGGTTAAACACTTTTTGCAATACGAGGATGTCCACCCAGGATTGATGGTTGGCCACCAGCATATACCAGTTCCCATGGGATAGCCCCTCACGACCGGTGATCTCCCAGCAAGTAGGCGTCAATCGGTCAAGGATCCAGTTGTTGATAGCAATCCAGGTTTCGGCGATACGGTTGAGGAAACGGTCGCAACCGTTGCGAAGCCGCCCCCATCCGGAGAGGAGCTTAATCGGCGCAATCAATGCCATGAGCGTAACGCACGCGGCGGTGTTCACCGCCATCCCGATAAAAACCGCCGCGCCAATAATTCGAACCGCCAGCCACCTCAGGGGACCGACCCCTAGCGTGGACAATGATTCAGCGGCAGGCACCGTTTCCGGCATTGCCCCAACCGATGCTTTAGCAATATCTGACTTCATGCCGAAAGAATCCTCCGTACGTATAGTCGCCACCGGCTGTGACCGGGTACCGGGGAAACTGTCTTCCCGAGCGATTTTGGTAAGATACCGAAAACCGATGACAAGGAACAGGGCGGAGGCATCAGCCTGCAGGGTTTTACAGAATTTTTACAAACCAGCCCACAGCGCTGCACCGTTGACTTGTTCTCCCGGGATAAGGTAACTGGAATGCTATGAAACGCGCCCCGTGGTTTATGCACCCCATCAGCATGTTTGTCTTTTCCACCCTGGCCCTGGGGCTATCTCTTTTTCTGTACATCCACTGGTACATGGCCGCCAGCGCCAACCTGCGGTCTCTGGCGCAGCGGTTCAATCTTAATCCGAACCAGCTTTTAGCACCGCAGACCTGGGTAGTCATCGTTGTGCTCTCGGTCCTGGTGGGAATCATTCTGATGGGCATTTTCACCATCTTTGTCTACCAGCAGAAGACCCTCCAGCTTTTCACCCTGCAACATACCTTTATCAACAATTTCACCCATGAGCTGAAAACGCCGGTCACCTCTCTGCGGCTGTTTCTGCAAACCTTTTTAAAACACGACCTGAGCCGCAAGGACCAGGAAAAATACATCCACTATATGTTGGCCGACATTGCCCGGCTGACAGCCACCATCAACTGCATCCTCAATCTGGCCCACCTGGAAAGCAAAAGTTACCAGGCCAGTTTCGAAGACCACGACTTGATGGCTGTGATCGAAAAGGTCATCGCAGACAACGCCATCATCCTCGTCGGATGCAGCGTCAAAATCTGCCAGCGCCCGCCAGAGCCCCTGATCATCGCCATCGACCGCACCCTGATGGAGATGCTGGTGATCAACCTGGTCACCAACGCCATAAAGCACAACGCCTCAGAAACCCCCTCCGTAGAGATCGGGGTTTACATTCAGGGGCGCCAGGTCCATGTTGATTTCAAAGACAACGGGATCGGATTGAGCGCCAAGGAAATCAAAAAAATATTTAGAAAGTTTTACCAGGCTCGAAGTACGACGGGCAAAGTGCTGACACGCGGCAGTGGACTGGGGCTGCATCTGGCGCAAAGCATCGCCCGCCTGCACCGGGGCCGGATCACGGCCATCAGCGACGGACCTGACCTGGGCGCCGTCTTCAGACTTATGCTGCCCTACGGACAGCGGCCGCGCATCGGAGGGTAAAATCATGAAAGCAAACGATAGGCAAAGGGTCCTCATCATAGAGGACGATCCGCATATCGCCGAGGGGCTGAAATTGAACCTGGAGATGCAGGGATATACAGTCATCATTTCCGGAGACGGTGTCAGCGGTCTCGCATCATGGAAACACTGGCAGCCGCATCTGATCGTTCTCGACATCATGCTGCCGGGCATCGACGGTCTTTCCGTCCTTCAGAGCATTCGTCTTGAAGACGAGCGGCTGCCCATCCTGATTCTTTCGGCCAGAGCCACTGTAGACGACAAGGTCAAAGGGCTCAGCTACGGCGTGGACGACTATCTGTCCAAGCCTTTCAATCTGGAAGAATTCATGCTGCGGGTTGAAAGGTTGCTCAAGCGCGCCTATTGGGAAAAGCAGATGCCCCCATCCGGTATCGCCGAACTGCCGGATATCCCGGACCAGCTAACCTTTGGTGAAAACCGGATCGACATGCAAACCGGCATGGCCCAGTGCCAGACCGGCAGCGTTCAGCTCACCGAGCAGGAACTCAAACTGCTGAAACTCTTTGTCCGTCATCGGGGGAAACCACTGCGCAGAAGCAAGATACTGGAAATCGGCTGGGGGTACACCGGCGGGATGACCACCCGAACGGTGGACAACTTCATCGTGCGGTTTAGAAAATACTTTGAAAACGATCCAAAAAATCCGGAATTTTTCAAAAGCATCCGTGGCGTGGGCTACGTCTTTGACAACCGTTGATGAAGCCTTTCCCGGAGCGTAACCATTGATTTTCGCGCCCCTTATCGGGGGTGATATCAGGGCACAAGATAGTGTCCGCCCAGAAATGGTAGATTCTGGTTCAGAGCAAGGCTTGAGCATTTTCGAAACCGCAGGAATAGCGGAGCTATTTGTCTTGATCCGGAAACAGCAGCCTGTCGACAATCAATGCATGAAAATCGGCAGCACCCGCGGAGGTAAACCGCCAGCCCAAATGGACCTGACAGCGGCCACACACGGCGATACGCCATCTGAAGCCTTTAAACCACGTGAACTCATCGGTTTCCTGCCCCACATAGACAATGGCGCGCACTTGACTGAAGCAGTCAATCTCGAAGACCGCCCCCATGGGATTGGCAAAAGTGTGCCGGTGGGCCCCCTGAACGGAAATCCGGTACGGCAGGGCAGTGATGTTCTCACGGCACTGGCGGCACAGGATGCTTCGCGGGTCCTCATCGTCCAACGCGGGCGATTGCCTGGGCATCGGCAGCGACCCGCCGCCCGGGGGCTCGCAAGGCGGCGACTTTGCCACCATACCGGGCAATACGCCCCATGGCGCATCGCTGGAGGACACCATCCATTGCCGTACCCCGCACCGTGACACGATCCGCTCCCCCATCCGTCGGCTTGCCGGACCCGGCATCGCTCGGTATTCCTTGGGCCAGCGCCGGGCAGTGGTCGGCCGCCCACAAGGCCCTTGCCTTTGTGAAATGTCGCCAGGAGGACCGCCTGCGGCCGGTGTCTCACAGTGCCACGGCCACGGGCGTCGCCATCCGGGCGTTCCACGACCTTGCCGCGGAACTGGCCCTGTCCAGTTGCCGTTTCTGTCCGGCCCCTTGCTGCGCTGCAGCGGCCCCATGGTACGACTTTACAGACCTGTTGATGATCCATTTTGGCGGCATGCCCACGCCACCGGGGCAGCCCATCATCGACTACGGCGACCGCTGCCGGTACCTGGGACCTGCGGGCTGTCGCCTGCCCCGTCCGCAGCGGCCATGGATCTGCGCGTGGTACACCTGCCCAGTGCAGCGGGCCGCGCTTTCCCGTATCCCCGCCACAGCCCGCGAATACGCCAACCTGGCAGCACAGATCCAACGCCGACGGCGTCAGCTGGAACAGTCCTTTATCGAAATAACCGCCGGTCGAGCCATGGCGCCGCCGGAGCTATTTTTATAGCACATCTCTGCGGCAGGCACCATCGAAGCCTTCCGCCGGCATGGCCCTTCCGGCCGGCAGTGATTGTCCTGCCCGGCAGTGCTGTGGTATGACGGGGCGTGACGCCGGCCATGATCAATATCTGCCGGAATGATATACATGTTATGCATTCCGAACGGAAAAGGACGGTTTTCCCATGAACGGGCTCAAACGGTTGACCACTGAAGAGCGGGATTTTTTCGCAATGGTATACAATGCCGGCATCGCCAACCCTTTCGGTAGCGAACGGGTGGCACTTGATTTGAAAATAGCCGGCCTTTTTCCGGACGCGTCACGCTCGGAGCGCATTGAAAAGACGGTCTACGAAGTGGGACGCCGGATTAAAGGGCTCGAAGCCGACCGCCGGGGGGCCCTTCACCACTATGTCGAAAGCGACCGCAGCTTGGTGAAGGCCGCCTTTCTGTTTGAGTTTTTTTACACCTTCCGCAAGCGGTTCGATCAAATCATCCTTGAGCAGATGGCTGCCGGCGACACCCCCATCACGGTTTCTTTTGCCGGGGAAGCCTTTTCTCTGCTGCAGCGACGGGGGTTCCTCGAAGCGGACATTCCCCGTTATTTTGCTCTCAGCTACCAGCTCAGGCGGGCTTTTTTCTTCATCTTCCGCAGCCTCATCGGCAACAGCACGGCCATGAAACGGCTGCGTCGCAGCCTGTGGCAGAATATTTTCACTCACAACCTCGATTTCTATGACCGATACCTCTGGAACCGGATGGAGGATTTTTCCACCCTGATCCTGGGCGAAACCGGCACCGGAAAGGGGACCGCGGCCCTGGCCATCGGCCGCTCCGGATTCATTCCGTTCGAACCCCGCACCCAGACCTTTGTCGAAAGCTTCACCCGTTCCTTCGTATCACTGAACCTGTCACAGTTTCCGGAAACACTGATTGAATCAGAGCTTTTCGGCCACAAAAAGGGCGCTTTCACGGGCGCGGTCAAGGATCACCGGGGCGCATTCGCCCGCTGCAGCCCCTATGGCGCCATCCTGCTGGATGAAATTGGAGAAGTCCCTGAGCCCATCCAGATCAAACTGCTGGAAGTCCTTCAGGAACGCACCTTCTCACCGGTGGGCAGCCACGAACATGGCCGCTTTCAAGGGCGGGTCATCGCCGCCACCAACCGCACCCTGAAGGACATCCGTGAAAAACGCATATTCCGGGACGACTTCTATTACCGATTGACTTCCGACATTATCACCGTTCCGCCGCTAAGACAGAGACTGGCCGAAAATCCCGCCGAACTGGAAGATTTGCTCACGCACACTGTTGAACGCATGGTGGGAAAGCCTTATCCCGAGTTGGTGGCCATGGTTCGCGATGTCATCGACCAGCACCTGGGCGCCCAGTACCCTTGGCAGGGCAATGTGAGAGAACTCGAGCAGTGTGTCCGGAGGGTATTGCTAAAACGGGACTACGGCGGTGACAGAGGACAGGGCGATGCGGATCTGGGTGACGTCTTAAGCGCAGGACTCTCGGGCGGGCTGCTGGACGGCCGGCAGCTGCTTTCCGGGTACTGCTATCTGCTCTATCAGCGCCACGGGACCTACGAGGAAGTGGCTCGCCGCACATTGCTGGATCGCCGAACGGTGAAAAAATATATCACCGAATGGGCCACGCGCCGCCCTGAGGCCGAGAAGGGAAAACCGCGCCATGACTGAAGGCAAAACCGCCGCAATTGTCGCCAACGGCAGTGATGACGGGCTCCCCGGCATTTTAGCAAATCTGTCCACTGTGGACATGATCATTGCCGCAGACGGCGGCGCCGACGCCTGCTGGCACATCGGGGTGACCCCGACCCTGATCGTCGGGGATCTGGATTCCATCACCGATGCGGCGCGGCAAGCATTCGAGGCTGCCCGAGTTCCGTTTATTACGCACCCGGCAGACAAGGACAGCAGTGATCTCGAACTTGCCATTACCGAAGCCGTGTCCCGGGGTGCCGAGCGAATTGCCATCTACTGCGCCATGGGCGGGCGCTGGGACATGACAGCCGCCAACATGTTTCTGCTGATGGCACCCTGCCTGAAAAACACCACCACGATCATCACCGACGGCCGCCAGCATATCCGTCTGCTGCGCGCCGGCGATCGGATCCGCCTCAAGGGGCGGCGTGGCGATACCTTGTCTTTGATCCCGGTGGGGGCGCCGGCCCTGGGGGTCAACGCCACAGGCGTGGTGTGGCCGCTGAAAGACGACGTTTTATACCCCTGGCAGACCCGCGGTGTCAGCAACCGATTTGCCGGAACCGCCGCGGACATCGCCCTTGCCGGCGGATGCCTCCTGTGCATTCACACCGAAAATACAATGCCTCAAGGATGACTTGTGGAACCACGAAACACACGAAATACACGAAAATAAAACAATTGATCTCGTGGTTTTTATTCTTTAGTTTTAATATGTTGCTCTGTTGCGGCAGCTGCAGGCAAGGCGCGCTCACTTTGGGCTGCGGCGACGCTTCATAGAAACGGCAGCAATCTTACTTGGGTATTGTGTATAACCGGATTGTTTTTTCGTGTGTTTCGTGTGCTCCATGGTTAAAAAATGCAGTTGTCCTTTTCATTGCCGCGTAGGCTTGATAAAGCCGCAAATAGACAGGGAGCGTTATGATTTGACAGGCACTACCAAGGGGCTGGCGACGCTGCCACTATCGGAAGGGTCGCTCTCGAGGCCGTCAGCATCGACCGCCACAACGCGGTAGCGATATTGCGTCTCGGGCTTTAAATCCGCATCCGCCATCCGGGTCTGATCGCCCGGGATTGTCGAATACTTCGACCAGGATCCCTGGTCTTTGCTGCGGTAGACAACGTACGCGGCGATATCCTTCTCAGGGTTGGGCTGCCACGAGACCACGATCTCGGTAGCCGCTGCATTAGCAGACAACCCCGCTACGGCCAGGGGCCGGGGTTTGGTGGTGGCCAGAATCGGCGGCGAGATACCGCCCAAGGCCTTGTACTGGTTGTAGCTTTCCACTGAATAGTAGTAGTCGGTGCCGTCGGCGAGACTCTTAAACCCGCTGCCTTTGTCCATATAGGTCGATTTGGTGTTGCCACGCACCGTGTCGATCCGCTCGAGACGCTGCGGTTGGGTGCCACGGTAAATGTTGTATCCACCGACGTCGGGATCGGCGATGGGCTGCCAGGACAATGCTACGCTCTTTACCATCCCGCTTTTACCGGCAACCCCTGCCGGCGGTTGGGGAAGATCCTTGGTCCTTGCAAGAATGACGTTGGACGGTGACGACTCGCCTTTGTCGTCAAAAGCGGTCACCTGATACCGATAGTCCCTGCCGTCTTCCAATCCGTTCTTATCCGTGTGACGCGCCTTGTCCTGACCGTTATTGGAGGTGATGCGCTCCCAGGACAGTCCGTCAAGGCTGCGGTAGATATGGTAGCCGGACACTTTTTCCACTGGCTGCCACCGGATCTGAATCTGTCGCAGCAGGCCGTCCTTTTCGAGTTCAAGGACCGGTTTGGCCAGCACGGTGATGGCAACCGCGTCAGAGAGATCACTTTCCTGCCCTTTCTTCTCGACGCTGCTGACGGCAAATTGGTATACGCGGCCGTCGGCCAGTGGACCGGCATCTTCCACCGTCATGGACAATTCGCTCTGGCTCTGCCGCTTGATATCCACCGTCACGGCCACCTGCCAGTCCGTATCTCCGTCACTGCGCCGGTAGACCTTGTACCCGGTAATGGTAAATCCTTCCTGATCGTTCAATAATGAGGGGACCAGTTGGATACTCGCCCGCCGGACGTGGCCGCTGGAGGACATGATCAGGGGCGGATGCGGCATGCGCTCACCGGTAAAGGCGATCTTGGCGGTTATCTCGCTCTTGCGCTCACCACCGGCGTCTTCCAGAATTCCGACCTGATAGTAATAGGTCATTCCCTTGCGAACGTTTTCGTCAACAAAGCGCAGGTCCGTGGTCCCTCCGAGAAACTGGTACGGGCCCTGTGGGCTGCTGGAGCGATAGACGTGAAACCCGCTGGGTGTCAGATTGTCGTCATGGCTCCAGGCGACAATAATCTGGTTGCCCTCGCTCCTGGCCTTGACGGCGGTAAGGCTGATCCCCGCCATCGGCCCGGCCGCCTCGGCAACACTCACCTGCGAGACCGCGGCGCCCCCCCCGACGGCGCTGGCCAGTTCACTGGCGAAACCACCCATACGGGCCGCGATGGCTTCCCTGCCGGAAAAAGATTCCGCCCAGGAGCGGGCGATTTTCTGCTGACGGATATCCATCAGGTGAAGATCGGCCTTAATGACCGGTCCGGTTTTGGTCACCTGACCATAGAGGATGTATTGAATGGCAAGCGCCTTGCCCGCATGGATGACCTGTTCGGGGATATCGCTTTGAACGAGCCCTTCCTGAAACAGGATCTCTTCCATCTTGCGGCGGGGCATGAGCTCGAGCCGCTTATCCTTTTCCAGGGCCGATATCACCGAAAACAGGATATCCCCGCTGTAGGCCATGGCATCCATGTTGGTGGGGCGCAGATTGAATATGGCCAGTGCATTTTCTTTAGCAAACGCCGTGGTGGCGGTGATGGCGGCGATCACCACCGCCGCCATCATCACTTTCGTGCAGCCAATACCCTGCTTCATCGACGTTACCCCTCGAGAGAGACCTGGTATTGCATAAAGATCTCATTCAGGTTTTCCATCGCCTTGGTGGACAACGGAGAGCCCTGGATGCGCTTGAGCTGTTCGTTGAACAGCGTATTGACGAACTGCTCGGCAGCGTTGAGGTTGTCACGCCGGCGAAGGAATTTATCACCCTCCCGGAAATAATTCTGCTCAAGATTCTGCAGGGGCCGCAGGGCCTCGAGGCCAAGTTCGGCGACCACTTCATCGGTGAGTTTCTGGAGCAGTTCCGTGTTTGTCGGGATCTCCAGGGGGTCGAACTTGACGCCCGCCTCGGCCAGACCAGCGCTGGAATCATCTTCTACGACTTCCTTGCGCTCGACGGTCTTGACCTGAATGTTTTCCCCGGTGGTTACATCGACGATCCGGAACGAGAGCTGGATAAAGCCGATCTTCTTGTGCTGCTCGACCTGATAGTCCTTTTCCGTCAACACCGGCACGGTGATTTTTGCCTGCGGCGCCGCGGCGATCTGCTCATCCGAGGGCTTCGGGTTTTTGGCCAGCCAGTTGAGGTACTCGATATTGTCCTCGATCTTGGTGCCGGTCTGATAGCGTACCGTCTTGGTCCCCTTGGCAGAGGAGCTGTCCACTTTGAACAGCAGCACGCTGCCCATGATGGCCACATCGATGCCATAGACACGGCCCATTTCCTTGGCGGAATTGGAGGAAACCACGCCGATCTGTCCCAGTTTCATTTCTTCAAGAATCGATTTGAGATTCTCACGCTCCAGAATCTTGATATCGCCGCTGGCGTTCTTGAACAGGTAGGTGATCAGGTTGTTGGCCACGATGATTCCGGCATCGACGCTGTCGGAGGGGCTGTTGAAGTCAAAAACGGCGATCGACTTTCTGACCCGCTCCTTGATGCGGTCCTCCATGGCCTGGGTGAGATAGAAAATGTCAGGAAATGAAGGGCTGATGGCCCGAATCTTCTGAAACCAGAACCATGCCGCCCCAAAACGTTCCTGCTCCTGGAAACGGTTCGCTAGAAAGGCCGCGCGGGCTGTTAGATCCTGCCTCAGGCTGGAGATTTGATGGTCATCGGGGCTGCCCGCATACTTAAGTGCCAGGTGGTAGGTGTCGAACGCCTTTAGCAGCCACCCGGTGTCCATCTGCTGCCGGGAGTTCTGGATGTAAAACTGTCCGGCGCGCAGATTGACCTGTACGATAAGTTCCTGGAGCTTTTTGTCACTAGGGTCATAGGTCAGGGCCCGCTCATAGTAGCCTACCGCGTCGTCCCACTTCTTTTCCATGACCGACTTGCTGGCCCGCTTGACAAAGTAATCTTTATTGTTGCGCTCTTCTGCCGTTGCCAGCATCTTTCTGGCGTCGAGGTGATCGGCCTTTATGGCCAGCGCTTTCCGGAGCTCTTCGATGGCCGGCGCAAAGTCGTCCTTTTCAAAGTAGCCCTGGGCCGCCTCGTAATATACCTGGGAACCTTCGGTGACCACCTGGTTCATCAGCTTGAAGCTGTCCTCGTAATTGGGAAACTTGGCTTGAATCTGCTGGAGTGCAAAATAGGCTTTGACCCAGGCCTTTTCCTGGACGAGTTTGACGGTGGCGTCATAGAGAAACTTCACATCGGAAACGAGGTTCTTTTCCGTGGTTGCGAGCTTGCTGGAGAACTGCTGCACATCCGGGTCTGCGGGGTTGACCTCGCTGGCCATGTTCAACTTGGCCTTGGCTTTGTTGATATGGGTCATTGTGATCTGGTCCTTAGGACCGAGGGCTTGATCCGCATCTGCCAAATACTGGGTCACCAGTTGTTTTTTCGCATTATCCAGGGCGTCCTGGTATTTTTTATTGCCCGGTTCTTTGGCCAGAGCCTGCTCCAGATAGGTAATGGCATCCTTGTATTTGCCGGCAGTGCTGAGTTGCATGCCGACGTCGAACTGCTTTTGCCCTTCGGCGCACGCCGACACCATCACAACCAGCATAAAGCCCATTAAGACTCGAAAAATCGCCCTGCTTTTCATGTTCGCCCTCCAGAATGGTTGGATTCGATATCAATGACCCGTATTTTTCCGTCGACAGCCGATGGATCGAAAAATCGACCACCGGCGTCAACAGGATTGTCCCGCGAACCGCCCCCCCCTCACGCCCACCGGAGCGCCCGACCTCTCAGAGTGCGCTATCGGACTAATGGCCAGAATAAATTGTTGGCCGGAGGGTGTCAAGAAACAACACACAAGTGATGAGGGCCGGTGTCTTGCCGGAGCCTCTGATGGCTGCAGGTTCCGGCCGCACCCCCGACAGGGCATCATTGTGAGGACACCGGCCGGCCGCCGCGAACCGATCACCCGTTGTCTTCCGCGGGGGGGGGCACCTCGCTGGTAGACCCACCCGTCACGGTATCGTGGACAGTGCGATAGACGGATTCAAAGGTATCGGCAAATCCAGTTGGCGATACCCGCCCGGTTTCTATGAACTTGACCACGATTTCTTTGGCTGTCCGGAGGATTTGCTCATCAACCGACTTCATTGGCCAGTCTCCGCAGGTTAAATGATTTTTCTAACAAAATTGGATCGTTAACAGTATTTTTGGCACCTGTCAATCCTTCATTGCCGCGCCCGCACGGTGCGATCATCCCGAGGGGTGACGTATTTGACATCGCGGGTATAATTCTCTATGAACGGAGCGTCTCAAAGTTTGTGTCGTGTCCCGATTCACTTCGAATGAGGACGTTCAATGACGAACCGTGTGCGCTCGCTGTTTCATCCTTGGATAATGACACCCTTGTATCTTGGGGTGATCATCGTAACAATGGCGGTGCTCACCACAGGTTGCGGCATGTTTTCCGACAAGCGGGCCAACAGGCAGGTCATCAAAGCAACGCTGCCCGACTTTGATCGCGGCAAACTGACCAACACAGCGCTGTTCTTCCCTTATGAAAATGCCACTCAGCGCGTCGGCGGTATGAATCTGCAGGCGTTTCACCAGAAAATCGTCACCATCCTCAGAAATGACTGCAAGAAACTGAAACTGATTACCTCCGATGATCCAAAGGCCGCAGCGCTGATGGCGCGTCTGGCCGGCTTCCTGCGCGCTGGAGACAGTATCGGTTTTTCGGAAGCCGCACGGGCTTCAGGGATTGCGGCCATGATCACCGGCCGGATCGCTGACGTGGCCACAGAAGAGCGCTCCTGGGGCATCTGGTGGTTCACCAGCAACAACTATTATTTGAACGTCCAGGTTGATACCAGTGTCTACGATGTGGAAACCGGCGCCAAGACCGTGGATGTTTCCCTGACCGAGGAGCTCAAGATCGACGGTCTTGAATACGATGCCATGACCATGGGGCAAAGCAGTGATCTCACCGAAGTGGACAAGCTTCTCGACGAACTGGCAAAGGAATCGGCCCAGCGGGCGTGCCAGGCACTGAACAAACAGCCATGGATCGGCTTCGTCACGGCCGTGGACAAGGACAGGGTGACCCTTGTGCCCGGATCCGCCGCCGGGCTTACCACCGGCATGAAACTTCACATCTATGGCAGCGGCACCCTTCTGGATGGCAACATGGGGCAACCCTATTTTGTGCCGGGTCTGCAAAGGGCCGCCATCGAGGTGGTCTCAGTGGAACCGGACCGGGCCTTTGCCCGCATCCTGAGCGGATCGATGGTGGCGCTGGGGGACTCTGTGCGGCGCTTGCGGTGATACCTGCCGGAAAATAAGCTCCAAACACCAAAACAACACGCAAATGCCAAACCTTAAGCTGAGTTAAAGGTTTTCGTTTTGAATTTGGTGCTTGTAATTTGCGATTTGGATTTGGTGCTTTACCGGATAACCGGAATCGCCTTATCTCGGGTTTTCGGCCGCATCGAAAAATTCAGCAATCAGCCCAAACGCCTCGGTCAGTGTGGCCACTCCGGTGACCGAGGCCCTGAATCGACTGCCACCGTCGAGCCCTTTCACAAACCAGGAAAGCCGGCTGCGCATGATGCGGCAGGTCCGCGCCTCACCCAGCAGCGCCACGGTGTCGCGCAGGAACCGTTCCATGGCTTGCCGGCGCATATCCAGGGTGGGCGGCGTCCACGAACGGCCTGCCAGCGTATCGACGATATGACTGAAAATCCATGGGTTTCCGATAGCCGCCCGGCCGATCATAACGGCATCGCACCCGGTTTCACTGATCATATCCAGAGCGTCCTCAGGACTCACCACATCCCCATTGCCGATGACAGGAATGTCCAGTTGCGCTTTGATGCGCCGGATCAATGACCAGTCCGCCCGGCCACCGAACCCCTGGCCCGCGGTGCGTGGATGCACGGCAACGGCATCAACGCCGCAATCCTGGGCCATGCGGGCAATAGCCACAGCCTGATCGCCCGAGGCATCCCAGCCGGAACGAATCTTGATGGTAAGGGGAATGTCGATAGCCCGGCGCACGCGCTCAAGGATATCGCGGGCCAGATCGGGCGTACGCATCAACGCGACACCGGAGCCGGTTTTGACGACTTTTCGCACGGCACACCCGAAATTGATATCAAGGATATCAGCGCCGGCAGCGGCGACCATGACTGCCGCCTCGGCCATGATGTCCGGGCGTGCACCGAAGATCTGAATGGACAGCGGCCGCTCGGCCGGATCGCTGGCAAGCATCTCCAGGGTTTTAGCGCTGCGGTGCACAAGCCCGTTGGCGCTGACCATTTCGGAACACACGAGGCCGCAGCCGGCCTCTTTTGCCAACAGTCGCAGCGGCAGATTGGTAATACCGGCCAATGGCGCAAAAACCAGCGGCGGAGACACTGAATGAGGCCCGATGACCATTAATTCCGTTACTCCTTTGGTGCTTCTGCCGGATTGGCATAGCAAAAACGGCAGTTGTGAAAACAGGGATGATCGGTGTAGCTGCCGATATCCCGTGCCACCCGGCATCCGCACCCGGCCGCCCGTCGCTGCCCCCGGTCCCTGGCCAGCGACAAGCAGCCACCGTAGATGCCCATCAATAGATCCGACGGGATGCAGGACGCCGGGGCGATGGGGATGTCTTTTGGCAGATCGGTAAGCAGGCCGCTTTCACAGCAGGCGTAAAGGGCCATACCGCGCACGGTGAGAAGGCCGGTCATCCACCGGAGGACCGCGATCTTCTCCGCAAGGGGCGGATCCACAAAAGCGGAGCCCGGGTGCCCGTGCCACCGACGCCGGGTTTTGGGGTAATGATCCATGAAACTGGTGATGCAACGGGTTACGCCGCAGGCCGCCGCCACATCCGCGATCTCTTCAAACGCACCGATATTGTTAACGATTTTTCCGTCGGTGCGCCGGTAATAGACAATAGGATCAAAGCGCCACTGAAGGGCTGCCGGTGTGACCCGTCGCGCGATGTCGGCCATCTGTGACAATCGCGCAGCCAGGGAAGGGACGCCGGGCTCCAGCAGTGCATCGGGCGTATTGACAGTGAAATTGAAAAACAGATGATACCCCTGGTCCATGAGCTGGCGCGCGTAATCAGCCGCCAGAAACGGACCGTAGTTCTTGGACCAGAATACGATACTGTGCACACTGGCGGTATCGGCCGGTATCGTGAAGCATCGTGATGTATACGGATTTTTGACAGAAAAGGCGCCCCGATGAATGCCGTCCATAAACCAGGGCATGTAAAATGCCGGGATATCGCTTCGACGTGAAGCGGACAGTACGATCTGCGGCGGGGTCTTGTCCATCATGTCGATCTGACTGCACCCTACCGTTTTTTTTTCAGATCGGTAAAAGAGATCACCTTGGATGGGGGCTGCACGCCGGGCGCGGCAGTGGTGTCTCCGTCGTCATTGCCCTTGGTCGCCGGATGACCGGGGGCCGCCACTTTCTCAAGCCGCATCTTTTTGCCGTCCATGGTGAACGGGTCCCCGTTGATGTAAGCATCTCTCAAAATCCAGGTCACGGTCTGGACTGGCAGTTGCAGCATGAGCAATTTGACATGATACCAGTCGGGCTTGTGATCGGGCAGAATTTCTTCGATCCGGGCAAACACGAGCGGGGCATCCTCGAAATAGATCAGAACAATATCGTTTTCCATCGCCATGCGCATTCTCCTTTATCCATTGCCGGCGCCACCCAATCATAGGTCCCCCTACAAATCAAGCGTTTGTGCCGGCGGCCGTCCTCATCATCATTTTAAATAAATCCCATACTTCAAGCACCAAATTACAAACAAATTTGGTGTTTTCCATTCTGAGTCCCTCCTTGACAGCAGCGCCAGCCGTGGTGTTTCATGGGATCTAAAAAGAGGCTCGATGCCTTCAGGCGCGATATTCGAAATCGCTATCGGGATCGGAATCGATATCAACTTTCAGGCCATCGACCGTTTCTTGTCCCGGCCCAATAGCGTTTCGATTTCGATAGCGATCCCGATTTCGATTTGGATGGTTTGCCGTTAGGCCTAGTCGCACTGCCGCAATATGGTAGCAGGTCCATAAATCTGCCCGCAGTACCGAGTGACACCAAGGAGATAATTGATGAGCACATTTCGGATCCATCCCATCGTCATGGGAACCAAGGTATTTGACAAAGGGATGATGACCTACCAGCATGACTACGGCAAGCCCTTTACCATCCCCATATACAGTTGGTATCTGGAAGGCGGTGAGACCCCCATTTTAGTGGATACCGGCGAAATGAGCCCCATTCGCTCCGCCGATCGGGAATCGGCCATTGGAGGGAAGATCTACACATTTGAAGAGGGGCTTGCCCGGTGGGGACTTTCGCCGGGCGACATCGGCATCGTCATTCACACCCACCTGCATAACGACCACTGCGAAAACGACTACAAATGCGTCAACGCCGCCATTTACGTCCATCAAAAGGAGCTTGATCACATTCACAAGCCCCATCCGCTGGATTTCAGATATCTCGAGGACTACATCGAAGATGTTGAGGAAAACGGCCAGCTCAGAGTGCTTACCGGAGATGCCGATATCGTGCCCGGCATCCGGGTGGTCCATACGCCGGTGCACACCGACGGCGGCCTGACCGTCCTCGTTGAGACCGTTGCTGGAACCGCCGCCATCACGGGATTTTGCGTCATCAACGAAAATTTCCACCCGCCCCGGGAAATCAGGGCCATGGAAATGGAAGTCATCCCGCCGGGCACCCCGGTTGCGCCATATGCCGCCTATGACATCATGTTGCACGTGCGGGATATGGCCGACGTCCTGCTGCCCCTGCATGAGCCCGCCTTTGCGGCGGTGGACACCATACCGGAAGTATAATGGTGTTGCGCCCTGACGGCATACGATCATTACCAATGCCAGCCCGACGGGTCAACTCATTGTGATCAGCGTGACGGATGCCTCGGCATGGGTCATCACTAAATTGATCGATGCGGTTTTCGGCTGCCTTCAAAAATGAATTGGCATTCACAACCAAAAATCAGTAGATATTGAGAATATCGGACCCACCGAATCGGGTTATCGACATCACCGGGTACTCGCCTCCCAATTGCTCGGAGCTTGGTCAACGGATAGGACAATGATAGAACCTATCTCAAAAAAGTCTTTTTGGCCCATATCGGCGTTGAAGCCGCGCATCAAGTCCTCAAAATACACCAGTATTCCTGAGGGTTGATGCTTGCCGTCGCCTTGATCTGAACCAAAAACCCTTTTTTTGAGACAAGTTCTAATGTTTGTCGGAAAAACGCCATTGCCTGAAGGCTGATGATCAATGGCGCCTTTAAATACGATCCGTATTTTTATAGCAAACTTGTTTTCTCTTGACAGACGAACCCGGTCGTTGATAAATGAATGAGCGTTCATTCATGTTCCATTTACACCAAAGGGGGAATACAACCATGGTCAGAAAAATCAGAAAGGCAGCCGTCATCGGCTCCGGTGTCATGGGTGGAGGCATCGCCGCACTGCTGGCCAGTGCCGGAGTCAAGACGCTGCTGCTGGACATCGTGCCGTTCAATCTAAAAGAAGAGGAAAAAAAGGATCCGGCCAACCGAAACCGCATGGCCAAAACCGGCCTGGACACCGTCATCATGTCGCGGCCGGCGCTGCTCATGCAGCAAAAGGATGCCGAGTTGATCAGCATCGGCAACCTGGAAGACGATTTCGAGAAGATCGCCGATTGCGACTGGATCGTCGAAGTGGTGGTGGAAAACCTGAAGATCAAACAACAGCTCTTCAAACGGATCGACGGCGTGCGCAAGCCAGGCACCATCGTTTCCTCCAACACCTCGGGTATCCCGCTCAAGTCCATGAGCGAAGGGCTTAGCGATGACTTTCGCAAGCATTTTCTGGGCACCCACTTCTTCAACCCGGTCCGGTACATGAAACTGCTTGAGATCATCCCGGGTGAAGACACCCTGGAGAATGTTCTTTCCTTCATGGCCGATTATGGTGAGCGCATCCTGGGCAAAGGGATCGTCTGGGCCAAGGACACGCCCAATTTCGTCGGCAACCGCATCGGTGTCCACGGCATGGTCAAGGCCATGCAGCTCATGGTCGAAGACGGCATGAGCATCGCCGAAGTCGACGCCCTGTTCGGGCCTGTCATGGGCCGGCCAAAGACCGCCATGTTCAAGACCGCCGACCTTGTCGGCCTGGACACCATGGGTCATGTGGCCAAAAACACTTACGATCTGGTGACCGAAGACGAGGCCCGGGGCGATTTCGTCATGCCCGAATTTGTCGGCACCATGATCGAAAAGGGTCTGCTGGGCAAAAAATCAAAGGCCGGCTTCTACAAGACCGATCTGACCCCGGAGTGGAAGAAGGTGCGCAAGGTCATCGACCCGGCCACACTCGAATACGCCGAGTACGGCAAGCCGGATTTTGCCTGCCTGGCCGCCGCCAAGGCCGCTAAATCACTGCCCGAAAAGATGAAGGCCGTGGTCTACGGCGAAGACAAAGGCGCCAAATACGCCTGGAAGGCCATTGCCAGCAACCTGATCTACTCGGCAAACCGTATCCCCGAGATCTCCGACAACATCGTCGAAATCGACAATGCCATGAAGTGGGGCTACAATTTCGAAATGGGTCCCTTTGAGACCTGGGATGCCATCGGCGTGGCCGAAGCGGTGGAGAAGATGACCGCCGACGGGTTCAGTGTCCCGGTAAAAGTCAAAAAGATGCTGTCCGCAGGCAACACCTCTTTTTACAAAACCGAAGACGGCAAAGTGCTTTATTATGATTTTGCAACCGAGTCGTACAAGGCCTTGTCCGTCAGCGCCAATATCGTTTCCCTGGCCAACCGCAAGGCGGCGGGCAAAGTGGTCAAATCCTGCAAAAGCGCATCCCTCGTCGATCTGGGCGACAACGTCTTCTGCCTGGAATTTCACACCAAGATGAATGCGCTCAACGGCGAGATCGTTGATTTTATGGCCGAGGGCATCGACTTTGTGGACGCCAACGGTGTGGGCCTTGTCATCGGCAACCAAGCCGGTGGCATGCCGGGAGCGTTTTCCGCCGGCGGTGATCTGGCCTTCATGGCAGCGCTTGCCAAGGAAGGCAAATATGCCGAGATCGATGCATTCCTCAAAAAAGCCCAGGACGGGATGCAGCGCACCCGATACGCTAATTTCCCCGTGGTTGCAGCCCCCTACGGCATGACCCTGGGCGGCGGCTGCGAAGTCTGTCTTGGCACGGCCGACAAGATTGTCGCCCATACCGAGCTTTACATGGGGCTGGTGGAAATCGGTGTCGGGCTGCTGCCTGGCGGCGGCGGCTGCCTCAACCTGTGGCGAAAGATGACCAGCACGATTCCCGAGCCGGTGACCGACGCGGATCTGGCTAAGTTCTTCATCCCGACCTTCATGGCCATTGCGATGGCAAAGGTCTCGATGTCGGCGGCCGAGGCCCGTGCCAACGGCTTCCTGGGGCCCAACGATCGGATTGTCTTCAACCGGGATTACCTCATCGGCGAAGCTAAAAAAGAAGTCCTTAAAATGGTCGACGAAGGGTACGCACCGCCGGTCAAGCGGCCCATCAAGGTATTCGGTACCGCCGCTCAGGGAATGATCGGTGCTGAACTTTTCAATATGCAGGCCGCCGGATACGTGAGTGAATACGACGCATTTCTGGCCAAACGGATCGCCTATGTGATCAGTGGCGGTGACGTCCGCACCAACAGCATGGTGGCCGAAGAGGTCATCCTCAATCTGGAAAGAGAAGCATTTATCGATTTCTGGAAACAGGAAAAAACGGTGGCCCGGGTGACGCACATGCTCACCACCGGCAAACCCCTGAGAAACTAATGGGTACCCGTCCAGAAATGGTAGATTTTGGTTCAGAGCAAGGCTTGAGCATTTTCGAAACCGGAGGAATAGCCTGCTATTTCGAGGATTTCGAAAAGTGCGAAAACGCGGCTCTGGGCCAAAAGATGCCGTTTATGGATGGGCACTAACGGATGCCACCATTCAAACGCTGTCTATAGGAGGATACCCATCATGAGAGATGCATATATCGTCACATCGGTTAGAACCCCCGGTTGCCGCAGAGGCAAAGGGGCGTTCAAAGATACCCGCCCGGAAGATCTGCTGGCCCACATCCTGAGCGTGGCCGTGGAGAAAACCCCCAACCTCGAGACCAAAGCCATTGACGACGTTATGATCGGCTGCTCGTTTCCAGAAGCCGAACAGGGGCTGAACATCGGTCGCCTGGCCAACCAGATTGCCGGTTTCCCCATCACCGTCTCCGGCGCCACCGTCAACCGGTTTTGCTCTTCCGGCCTGGAGGCCATCTCTCTGGCCTCTCTGCGGGTCATGGCCGGCTGGTCGGACATCACCATCGGCGGCGGTGTGGAGTCCATGACCTTCGTACCCATGGGCGGCAACCTGCCCCGCCCTCACCCTGAGCATGCCAAGCACGGTGCGGACCTGTATGCCTCGATGGGCATCACCGCCGAAAACGTGGCCAATCGCTACAAGGTGAACCGGGAAGACCAGGATGCGTTCGCCTACGAATCCCACATGAAGGCGGCCAAGGCACAGAAGGAAGGCCTCTTCACCGAAATCGTCCCCACACCGGCCGCCAAATACGTTCTGCAGGCCGATGGCACCTACAAGCGTGAATCCTTCTTGCAGGATTTCGACGACGGCGTACGCGCCACCACCACCATCGAAGGCCTCGCAAAACTGCGACCGGTCTTTGCTGTAAACGGGTCGGTCACCGCCGGCAACTCCTCCCAGACCACCGACGGCGCCGCGGCCACCATCATCATGAGCGAAGCGATGGTTAAAAAACTCGGCGTCAAACCTATCGCCAAGCTCAAATGCTACACCACGGTGGGATGCGCTCCCGATGAGATGGGCGTCGGCCCGGCAGTGGCCATTCCCAAGCTGTTGGCAATGGCCGGTCTGAAGCCCAAAGACATCGGCGCATGGGAGATCAACGAGGCCTTTGCCTCTCAGGCGCTCTACAGCATCCGCACCATCGGCATCGAAGATCGGATGGACGATATCAACATGAACGGCGGCGCCATTGCCCTGGGCCACCCCCTGGGCTGCACCGGCGCGAAGCTGTGCGCCACGCTGCTGGCCAACATGCAGCGCAAGGGAGCCAAATACGGCGTCGAGTCCATGTGTATCGGTGGCGGCATGGGCGCTGCAGCGCTGTTCGAGCTCTGCGAATAAAACAGCGCAGGCCGCCCCTGTGAGGCCGGCCTGCGTTTTTATATTTATTTGTTCTCTGTGCCCATCGGGGCGGGCGATACGCCCGCCCCGATTTGCATGGCCTGCCTTAGCATCCCTTAAAAAAAGTCTTGCCGCCCCCCCCATCCGCAATGATACAGTTGCCGTGCCAAGAACGCGCACGCCTTAACCGGTACTAACTGTAAACACAAAAAGGGGGGGGGCTTATGACAATACGCCCGTGTCTATATGCCGCGGCGATACTCATCCTGCTGGCCGGCCCGGCCTCGGCCGAAATGTATCAATGGGTGGATGACAGCGGCGTGAAGCACTTCGCCAACACACCACCGCCGACCGGCGTCAAAGCGGAAAACAGTTGGGCGGAGGTCCAATACAACGAGACGGCCGACACGGCTCTGGCCGCCGAAAACGAACGCGTCATCAAGGCGGGGAACGCCCAAGATGCGGTCGCGGCGGAGATGGCGGCAAAAGAAGCGGCAGCCAGCAAAAGCGCCATGGCGGAGCAACTCGCTGCGCTTGAAACCAAGCAGGCGGCACTGGCGAAAGCCCTGCTCTCGGATCGGTTGAATTTTCGGGATCAGGCGAACCCCCTGCGCCGCAAGCTCCAGGATCTGGAACGCACGGTCGTGGTCGCGGAAGCAAGCGGGGCGGACGCATCTAGTGCTAAAAAAGAGCGGCTGAGGGTCTGGAACGAGCTTTTTACGACCCGATACGTGGTTCGAAACGGGTATTCGCTCATGGAACTGTATCAAAAAGTCACCCGCGAGATCGAGGCCCTCGGAGGCTGAGCTTCTGTCACGATGATTCGACCCGAAGATGCACCCGCCTTGCCCGCAATGCCAAGGCCAGTGTTTGCTGCCCGGCCGGTGTGCCGTCGATACGGGCGCCGGCCATAGCATCCCACACGGCGCTTCCCATCAGAGCCATATGATCGGCCAGTCGATCCCCGTCAATCCACACGCCGCGCTTCAGCAGCACCGGGGCCAGTTCCGCCGCGATCAGGTTGAACAGCTTCAGGGTCAAACAGATGGGCTCAGGGTCAAGCGGGCAATCGGCCTCGCCGGTATAGGTGATCCCCTGCCGAAATACGGCATAACGCCCCCCGCGTCGCATGGTGGCGCCGACAAGACCGGGCATTGCCGCCGAAAGCGCCAGCATATCCCCGGCGCCCGCACGGGCGGCGTCGATGTCATCGACGGGCTTGCCGTTTAAAAATACCGTTTGAAGACGCCCTTCCACATAATCGGGGGCGATACCGAGCTGCCCGCAAAGCATCTCACGCACCGTGCAACCTGCCACCACCTCGATGCCAACCCCGCCGGAGAACAGCAGCCGCAATTGCCGGAGCAGCGCTTCGCGGCCGGTCAGCTCGACAATGATGAATTCGCCTTCTCGGGCGCAGGGGCTGTCAGTACTGGCTGAATGGTTGTTTGCTTCCGTCATGGCCGTCTCCACTAATAAACATGGGAGCCCGCAGGGCTCCCATGTTTATTGTATGCAGCGCGTCAGCGATGCATTACCAGTTGAACACCCGGTCCAAGTCCTCGTCGGTCACCTTGAAGGTCACATTGTGCGGCGGCAGCGGCTCATTTTTGAAATACTCCGGCAGCCGGTCGTCTTTATTTGTGAATCCCGCGCGGGCATTGAAATCGCGCTCATGGGTCAGCACCGATTGCCCCAACTGGGTCACCAGATCGGCCGTGCAGGGCTGGCCGGTAAAGGCCGCGATCATGTCCACCATGGCCTGGAAGGTCTCCGGCTGGTCCAGGATGGCAAAGGCGATGAACAGGCAAAAACCGGTGGAATCGATGGCTGCCGTAGCGATCTGAAGCGCCCGGGAAAGATCCACCTGGCCTTCCGCCTTGAGTGGGTCGACACTGCCGCCGACGCCGAGAATGTTCTGAGCCACGGCATACCCGGCGGTATGGTCGGCGCCCATGGGGCTGGTGGCATAGGTCACCGCAATTCCCTGAACCCCCCGGGGATCGTAGGCCGGCATGGCCTGGCGTTTTACCACCGGCACACGCTCGACACCAAAAACCTGACCGGTCACCGCTGCGCCGCTGCCGAGAATGCGCCCCAGCGGGGAGCCCTTGCCCACTTCCTTGACCAGATTGATGGCCGCCTCGGCATCGCCGAACTTGGCCAGACCTGCCTCCATGGCCACTCCGACGGTGGCGCCCATCTCGATGGTATCCAGGCCGTAATCGTCATCCAGACGGTCGATGTGCGCGATGGCATCCAGATCGTCGATACCGCAGTTGCCGCCATGGGCCCACACGGTTTCGTACTCAGGTTGCTTGGTGAGATACTTGCCGTTTTTGTCGTAATAGGTTCCGGAGCAGCGGATCACGCATCCGCGATGGCATCCGTGAGTGGCTGACCCCTCGCCGCCGCGGGTGTTTTCCACCTCGGCCTGAGTTTCACCGCTGATCTTGTCGTGACCGGCAAACCGTCCTGAAGAAAAATTGTTGGTGGGATAGGCGCCGGCTTCGTTGAGTACATTGGTCAACACGTTGGTGCCAAAGGCGGGCAGTCCTTCTCCGCAGACCGGGTGCTTGCGCAGTCCGTCCACAAAAATTTTGTTGGCTGCCTTGAACGCCTCGGGATCCGCCGGGGCGCGCATCTTGCAGCCGTCGTCGTCAAGGACGATGACCTTCACACCCTTGGCTCCCATGACCGCACCCACACCGCCGCGACCGGCATGCCGGGTCGGGCGCTGCTCCATATCCGTAATGGCGATGGAGGCTGCCGACAGTTTCATTTCCCCGGCCTGACCGATGGAGATGCAGCTGACTTTTTCACCGAAATCGGCCTTGATCTTGTCCACGGTGTCGTAGTTGCCGAGCATTTTGAATTCGTCGGCAGCGCTGATCTTGACGCCGTCTTTGGTGACGACCACTTTGTAAAATGCATCGTCGGCCGGTTTTCCCTCCAGGATGATGGCCGCATAACCCAGCCGCCCCATCACCTGCGCCGCCTGCCCGCCCGCATTGGCTTCCTTGATGCCGCCGGTGAGCGGACTCTTACAACCGATGGAGAGTCTCCCGGATATGGCGGCTGCCGAACCGCTGAGCATTCCCGGTGCGATGACGAGCTTGTTATCGGCGCCCAGCGGGTGACACAACGCCGGCACTTCGGTGTTGACAACGGTGCTGGTCATCGCGCGTCCGCCGAGCCCGGCGTAGGCCCCCAGCGGTTCCACTGAAAACTGCGGTCCACCACTGGCCCCCATATTGATGCGTAAGATTTTGTCCATGATGTCCCCCTCCTTGTTTGATGAAACGCCCTTCGAGTTTACAAAAGCGATCTGGCGGGCCGTTGCGGCCGGCAGATGAACTGCGGGGATATAAGAAAAATTGTGGATTCACCGCTGTTATTATGTGTAGTCTATGGTCATGTCAAGAAAAACCCAAAATACCACTTGCCGGCGAACGCGCAGGAAGCCCAGAGCCGGCGGGCATCTGTGGGACTTTTCGACCGGTAGCGCCTGCCCCTTGCTTGACCCGTGCCCATTCGGCTATAAATTGTAACCACTACTGACCAATATCACGCTTCCTTGACACTGCACTTCGTTTGATCACGCCTCACCGCTGCCACTGGCTTTAAGATTTATACGTATTTCTGGTCAGTTATAATACTTCCGATAAGTGGCACATTTTCTGCACTGTTATTCGTCACAAACCGGTTCACCGCTTGAGGAGTCAGTTGCGTGGGTGATTTTCCGCCCCACGGGTGAGAACGCCACCAGCGGCCGAAATAAAAAAGGAACTGCCAACCCGAAAGTAAAAAAAAGGGGGTCACCATGGCCAGAAAACCTGACAGCGCACTATACCAGCACGTGAAAGCGGTCAAAAAAGGCGAAAGACGGTTCGAAAACGCCTTTGAAGGGGTAACCCGAATGATTCTGGGGGGGCAGGTCGAAAAGGTGGTCGTCAACGGCAAGACCACCTACGATTTTCAGGTTTTCCGCACCGGGGCCAAACACATCATCGGCATGTACGACGAGCTCAACAGCTTTGTGTCCTACGTAAAGGACGCCGCCGAGGGGGGCAGTTCCAAAGAAATGGCCTTTGTCCTGGTGGGGGAACCCGGCAACGGAAAAACCTATTTTGTGGACTACCTGTGCGCCAAATACCGGGACTTTCTCGCCCTTCCGGGAAACCGGAAATTCACGTTCCGTTTCAACAACTTGGACAGCCTGGGGCACTACGGCCGGATTCAGCGCATCGAATCGCAGACCTATGAAGACCCCATGATCCTGGCCATGAACCTTTACGAAACCGAGGCGGAAAACCAGGCCTTTCTCGCCAGCTCATTCGGCTTCACGGATGCCGAAATTGAAAACCTGTATAAAAACTACCGGCCCCTGGGTGCCTGCAGCGGCTACATTTTAGGCGACATCCGCAACCACGTGGGCGGTGACGTCAAGGAAGCCCTCGCGTACATCGATATCGTCCCGGTCCCCCTCACCGAAAGTCTGGGCACGGTCACCGGGAAGTACCCCGCCAAGGACAAGATCACTTCCTCGGCCGTGGATCTGCTGGGAGAGGAATCCATTCAGCGACTGCTCTACATCACCGACACCAACAACCCCTACCGCTTCGATCTGCGCCGAGGCGCCCTGGCCCGCGTTGCCGGCGGCGGCATCCATTTCAGCGACGAGATCTATAAAAACAAGAAAGACCTGGTCCAGGTCTACCTGGGTGTGATCCAGAACCGCACCATCGAAATCGACGGCTACCGCTGGCCCATCGACACGCTCATCGTAGCCACCAGCAACAATTCTGAATTCAACCGGTTTTTGTCGGAAAAAGAAGAGGCGCCCATCGTCGACCGGTGCCGCATCTGCTACGTGAGCCACAACGCCAATTATAAGCTCCAGAGCGAGCTCACTCGCTATGCCGTGGGCACCGGCAGCAAAACGACCCTGGACAGCCACGAAATCCTCCACCAGGACCCCAATCTCAACTACGCCGCATCCGTGGCCGTGGTACTGACGCGCCTGCCTCGGAGCGAAAAGCTCACGCCGGTAGAAACCATGAAACTCGCCGCCGGCGAAGTCGCCGGTGAAAAGAGCATCAAGGCACTGGCCGAAGTCATCGACGGGCTGAACCAGGAGCCGGACATCACCAAACGTTTCGGCCAGAAGGGACTCGGCCAGCGAAATCTGGGACGCTCTGTCCAACTCCTGCTGGAAAGCTCGGGGACCAATGAGGGCCGCTGCATGTTCGCCTACGACATCTTCGCCGCCCTGGAGCGCGCCGTTCTGGATTACGTTCCTGAAGCCAATGACCGCGCCAAGTACCTGGAAGATCTGAAAACGGCCAAAGGGCTGTACCGCGAGCGCATCATGACCGAGATGTTCAACGCCTATATGGACGAGCCCCTGGCCATCCGCAAAGACGTCATGAACTACGTCAACATGATCATCGGCATCGACGCTGAGAACCTCGGCCCCGACAAAATGTGGAAATACAAGGACCCCCAGTCCGGAGAGCTCAGAGCGGTTAAAATCGACGAGCGCTTCGTCAACTCCGTGGAAGACCGGCTGGGCCTTAAAACCGCCGAGCAGCGGGAGAGCTTTCGCACGTCCATCAGAAAGATCTACGGTCAGAAGCTCTCGGTGTCACCCGACTACGACTTCATGGACAACCTCGAGCTGGTGAAGGCCATCACCGATGTGCGCCTCAAAAGCGACATCGCCGGCGCGGGCAGCCTCATCGGCGCCCTGGCCAACCGGACCAACGAGGAAAACCAGAAACTCTACGATAGGATGATCGACACCATGCTGGGTAAGCTGGGCTATTGCACCACCTGCGCCCAGAAGACCATTGAGTACTTCTGCACCCAGGAGGACGAGGGATAGCCTGGGCTGTCTTTTCCCAACAGGCGTCACTCTCCAGGCGACTTGGCAGACGAGAAAAATCCTCTCCCAGGCGATATGAGGAAACGACCGATGCCGAATAATAAGAAAACGAAATCTCCAGTAGACGACGCCATTAACGGCAGTGCCTCCCTGAATGCCGCGATGCGAGAGGAACTCGCCATGAGCGACAGCCATGGCATCGACGGCGGCAGCGACGACGCACTCATCGACCCCGCGCTGCGTGTGAATCCGATCCGCGCGATCTACCACTGGCACGACCTGTTCGTTCTACAGGCCGCAGGGTCCCTGCAGGGAAGCACCACCGCGCGCATCAAGAGCATCGACGAGCTGCTCGAGCGCGACAAGATCCGCGAAGAAGACGGATTCCCACGCAAGATCCGCGTGGGGCGCATGATCAAACCGGGCCGCAGCGGCAAGGATAAAGTGGTCGTGGTCCCCACCACGGTGGAGGAAAAACTCATCCACGACCCCACCCTCACCCCCAACCAGGAGGAAAGCGCCGGCGGCGCGGGTGACGGCGAAGAAGGCGAAGTCATCGGTGAGCAGCCGGTCCGCCAGGAACAGGCGAGCGGGGCCGGATCCGGTGAAGGGGGTGAGGAATCACACGAAATGGAATCGAGCGCTTACGATCTGGGAAAAATCCTCACCGAGCAGTTCGAGCTGCCCAACCTCAAGGAAAAGGGGAAAAAGCGCTCCCTCACCCGCTACACCTACGATCTCACCGATCGCAACCGCGGCTTCGGCCAGGTACTCGACAAAAAAGCCACGCTGCGCCAAATCCTTGAAACCAATATCGCACTGGGCCGGGTGCCGGATGTGGGCCGCATCGACCCGACCGGTTTTCTCATCAGCCCGTCGGACAAGATCTACCGCGTACTCAGCCGTGAGATGGACTACGAATCCCAGGCGATGGTGTTTTTTCTCCGAGACTACTCGGGGTCCATGACCGGCAAACCGACCGAAATGGTCGTCTCCCAGCATGTGCTCATCTATAGCTGGCTCCTTTACCAGTACGAGCGCCAGGTAGAGACCCGGTTCATCCTCCACGATACCGAGGCCAAGGAGGTGCCGAATTTTTACACCTACTACAACTCGAAGGTGGCCGGGGGCACCAAAGTCGCATCGGCGTTTCGGCTGGTCAACCATATCGTGGAGACGGAGAATCTGGCCAAGGACTACAACATCTACATTTTTCACGGCACCGACGGCGATGACTGGGACACCGACGGCAGTGAGACCATCCCTGAGATCCGAACCGCGGTGGGTTATGCCAGCCGCATCGGCGTGACCATCGCCCAGCGTGCCAGCGACTCGCGAAACAATACCGAAGTGGAGCGGTATCTGAATAAATCGAATCTTCTCACAACGAACCCGAAAGAGATCCGTCTGGAAATCCTGGACACCGAAGCCGACGAGTCCAAGATTATCAAAAGCATCCGCAACCTCATCTCCGAATAGACCGCGGCCGGACTGTTCGCCGAACATTAGGCCGGGCCTGCGGGCCGGGAGGCGCCATGCAACTGATCGACCAGCACACCAAAAGTATCATGGAAGGATGCAAGGAGCGCGCCCGGGAGGCGGGACTGCGTTTCGAAGACGAAACCCTCGAATACATCGTCACCAACCGGGATCTGCTGGAGCTCTCCCCCAAAATGATGATCCCCACCCTCTACGACTACTGGGTACACGATGTGGAGGTGCTCAAGGAAAAGGGCAAATACGAACTCTATCCGAGCAATCCCTACGAGACGGTCATCAACACACGGCCGGCCATCTCCTTTTACAATGACAACAATCCGGACTGGCTTAACGTGATGATCTTTTATCACGTGCTCGCACACATCGATTTTTTCCAGAACAATCAGTTCTTCCGTCATACCTGGGACATCGATTTCACCGGGCAGGCCCTCTCGGACAAACGCCTCATCGCCAGACTCCGTTCCAAGAAGGGGCGCTGGGTCGACTATGTCATCGAGTTCGCCCGCAGCATGGACAACCTCGTGGGCTATCACCAGGAGCTTTACCACGGCGACGCCTACGGCAGCCTCAACGGCTCAGATCGTCTCAATTACTATTTCGATGTGTTTCTCCAGGAGGAGAAAAAGGTCAGCATCGCCGATTACATCAAAGAAATCGAGCGCTATAACAGCTGCCAGACCGACCACGGCGATCTGGGGGAACAGGCGTTTTTTGCGGACGTATTGTTGCGCCACCCCGAATTTGACGCCCTTCTGGAAAAATTCCGGGAGGCCGACCGTCGGACCCATCTGGACGTGTTCCAGTTCGTTCTGGCCAATTCGACATTCATCAACCGTGAGGACAACCGCTGGATGAAGCCGGTGGTCGAGGTGATCCGCGCCACCTCCCTGGTCTTTCAGCCCCAGATCCGCACCAAGATCATGAACGAGGGATGGGCCAGCTACTGGCACGAAACCCTTTTCCTGAAAGACGACCGGATCCAGGGGCACGAGGCCGATTTTGCCCGGGTCAACGCCTGGGTGACATCCATGCCCCGGGTGGGACTGAATCCCTACGCGCTGGGGATGCGTCTTTTTTACTATCTGGAGGAGATGGCCGACAAGGGCCGCCGCAGCCTCGACTACCAGGGGCTTCGCGATGCGCGGGCCCGCAAAGACTTCGACACCGGCGCCGCCGGGGGACGGGACTTTATCTTCCACATCCGGGAGCACTATGCCGACGGCCGCTTTGTGAGCGACTTCATCGACCAGGACTTCGTCGACCGACATCGCCTTTTCGTGGCAGGCAAGCGGATGGACCCCCAGCGGATGGTGTGGCAGTATTATGTCAAGAGCCGGTCCGCCGAGGCCTATCGGGCGATGGTGGCGGGCTCGCTCTACCATCCGCCGCACCTGGCCATTGACGCCGACAAAATGAACGACGGCGCACTCTACCTCAATCATGCCTTCGAGGGAAAACCCCTGGTGCAAGATTTCATCGGCGGCACCCTTCTGGGCATCGCCTACCTGTGGGGAGCACCGGTGCATCTGGAGACCAGTGAAGTGGTGGCATCTAAAACGTCTGAGCAGTCCGTCTTTATCGCCGGCCGCTCCGGTCCGGCCCGGGCCGAGACCCAGTCGGCGGATGTGACATGGCAACGCGTGGTGTACACGATGAAAGACCGGAAACTGAGCCGAAAACCACTGTAAACGGGGGCTGCCATGGAACGGATACGCCAATCACTCGACAACCTCGGCAACGAAATGACCGCACAAGAGGGTCGCGCACTGATCCCCTTCGAAGCGTTCCTTGACGCGCTCACCCAGCAGCCGGCACGAGTCATCCGGAATATTTTTCAGACGTTTCACGACATGGTGCGCGCCCACGTGGGTGAGGGGGAAGACGAATACCCCGATGATCCTGAATCGATCAACTACGTCTGCTATGACTGCAACAGCCTTTTCGTAAACGGCGCGGACCGGCCGTTCTTTGCAGACCGCCTCTTTGCCAACCGGCTCATCAACCACGTGGAGTCCATGCGGCGCGGCTCCCAGCAAAACAAGATCTACATCTTCGAAGGCCCTCACGGCAGCGGAAAGAGCACCTTTCTCAATAATCTCCTCCAGAAATTCGAGATCTATGCCAATACCGAGGAGGGGCGGCGCTTTGAAATCGTCTGGCACCTGGACCGCGACCTCATGGGCTCTCCCGGCGAAGTCTCCACGCTGAACGTCTTTGAAAAACTCTTTGAAATGCAGGAGGAAATGGACAAGACGCACCTGGAGGCCATCAGAGAAAAAACGCCTTTGAAAATGTCGACCCAGCACATCGACGTGCCCTGCCCCAGCCATGATCATCCACTGCTCATCATCCCCAAGGACCTGCGCCGGTCCTTTCTGGATGAACTCCTGGAAAACGACGAGTTCAAGTGGAAGCTGTTCACCGAAAAAGAGTACGAGTGGGTCTTTAAACAGTCTCCCTGCACGATCTGCACGTCCCTCTACCAGGCGCTGGTGGAAAAGCTCGGCAGCGCCCGGCGGGTGTTCGACATGGTCACCGTGCGCGCCTATCTGTTCAACCGCCGCCTGGGAGAGGGTATCAGCGTGTTCAACCCCGGCGACCGCCCGATGCGCCAGAGCGTCTTGACCAACGAGATGCTCCAGCGGCGCATCAGCAACACCTTCCGTGACAGCAATCAGGTCAACTACATCTACTCACGCTATGCCAAGACCAACAACGGCATCTATGCCCTCATGGACATCAAGAATCACAATACCGAGCGGATGCTGGAGCTTCACAACATCGTCAGCGAAGGGGTGCACAAGGTGGAAGACATCGAGGAAAACGTCAACTCGCTGCTCTTTGGCCTGATGAACCCGGAAGACCGTGAAAACATCAAGGACATGCAGTCCTTTTCCGATCGCATCGAATACATCAAGATCCCTTACATTCTAGACATCAAGACAGAAGTGGAAATATACCGAAACATCTTCGGCCGCCACATCGATGACAACTTTCTCCCGAGGGTGCTCCACAATTTCGCGCGGGTCGTGCTTAGCTCAAGATTGAATCTGCGCTCAGAAGCCATGCTGGAATGGATCCCGCTCCCGGCCAAATACCATCAGTACTGCGATGATAACCTGCAGCTGCTGAAGATGGAAATCTATACCGGCCACATCCCGCCATGGCTCTCAGAGGAGGACAGAAAAAACCTCACCTACAAGCGGCGAAAGCGCATCATCGGCGAATCGGAAAACGAAGGATGGCAGGGTTATTCGGGAAGAGACAGTATCCGCATCTTCAACGATTTTTACCTCACCTACGCCCGTGAAGACCGGCTGATCACCATGGCCGAGCTCTGCAAGTTCTTTTCAAAGAAACGAAAGGGCGGTGACGATTTCATCCCCGATGGGCTCCTCGACTCGCTTCTCAGGATGTACGACTACACGGTGCTCCAGGAAGTGAAGGAGTGCCTCTACTATTACAATCGGGAAAAAATCTCCAGAGACATCCAGAACTACCTTTTTGCAGTCAATTTCGATATGGGCCTGACGACAACGTGCAAGTATACCGGCGACAGTCTCACGGTCAGCGAGGAGTTTTTAAGCGGCATCGAGGGCAAGCTTCTCCCGCCCGACGCCGGCAAAGGCGATCAGCTCAAGTTTCGCCAAGACACGCAGAAAACCTACACCACCCAGACGCTGACACAGGAAATGATGGTGGAGGGGCTGGCGATCACCGAAACCCAGCTCTACGAGACGCTTCATGACCGCTACGTCTACCGGCTGAAAGAAAAAGTGCTCGACCCGATGATCGAAAACGAGAACTTCCGGCGGGCCATCAAGGATCTCGACAGCGAGGATTTCAAGACCTACGACGAGAAAACCCGGCAGGCGGTCACCTACCTCATCGGCAACCTCGAATCCCAGTTCGGCTACACCCGCATGGGCGCCCGTGAGGTGAGCCTGTATGTCATCGACGCGCAGGATCGGGATAAAGGGACTCAAAAGACCTAAGGGACCTAAAATATTTCGTTACGCTTTAGGTCCTTTTTGTCCCTTGACCCGAAGCTTCCAGATCAACTCCCCTGCAGGTCAACCATTTCCAGATGGTGGTCAATCTGGATGCACCCCACAACGCTCTGAGCCGCCGGGCAGTGCGGCAGATAGACGCCGAAAGCCGCCTCGGCGTCGGCGCGCTTGTCCGCGGTCAGGTGAAGCGTGTAGCCTACGATGATACGGGTAATCTTGAGCACACCGCCCACCGCCTCGATCTCTCCGGCGACATCCGCGCGGAACCGGTCTTGTGGGGTGGGAATCTTGCTTTTCGCCAGCATCGCGGCGAAGGTGCCCATCATTCAGCCGCCAACCGCGCCCACCATGTGGTCCAGCGTGGCGGCGTGCTCCTCTTCCGGATCGATCTTGTAAAAGCCTTTGATACCCCCGTGAACCCCGTAATAGACCGGGCTGTCGAACCCCTTGATCAGCGCCTTGCGGGTGGGGCCTTTTTCTCTTGTAATGGTGATTTCCGATCGGTGAACAATTTCGCCCATGAGTGCCTCCTTAGGCAATGGTTCCTTGGGAACCAGCGTGCTTTCCATCCGTCCGGCCGCCAGATTACCTCGCGGCCGGCGTTGAAAAAGGATAAGACCAGTTGACTGAGATGCAACAATTGGGTCGCTTCGCGCGAATACGCCGATCGGCACCCGAACGCGTCCGTCGCGCGGGGGGGGGGGGGGGGCAGGCTGCGGTGGCACGCGCATCTTTCCGGATGCGGCGCGGCGTTATTTCGCCCGCACAAAAGCCCCCCTTTCACCCGGCACTGGGTTACCGGTAGACGGGGGTGATGGTCGTCCGGGTATATGAGTCCAAGATGATAAACGGATTGGCGGTGCACGACGGGCACTCGATAAACGGCGCCTGCATGACGATGGGCGGGACGCTGTCGGTCAGCACGGTCTCTTCAGGTGCGGGGCTCAGCGGCAGATCCACGTCCTTTTGAATCACGTAGCGGTAGGGGTCCAGATTGGCGAAGAAAAACGCCTTGAACCGGCGGCGTTCGTCTTCACTGATCGTCCCGGTCCAGTCACCGGCCTCGGCCACGGTAACATCGACCGGAATCCAGCCATAGCCCTCTAGGTAGAACTCGGCCCAGAAGTGGGTTCCCGCATGTCCCATGATCATCTGGTAGCCGCCGGTGCTGCGGGCCGGGATGCCCAGTGACCGGCACATGGCCGAAAAAAGCATGCTCTGCGCACCGCAATCGCCATGTCGGTATTCCTGGACGTATTGCGCCTCTTGCACGCCCAGGACCTGCAGGGTGACATGGGGCGTCAGACTGTAGGGGTAATGCGCTAGAATATGCTCGTAGAGCTTTTTTGCCATGAGGTAGGGATTGCCTTCTTCACCGAGCGGGCTGCGGTCTTCACAAATTCGGCCGGTTGAGCGGTGATCAACCTTGGGTTCACCTGGCTGCCCGTCTGCACCGGCAGCGGGACCCAGAGCTTGATCGTGCCGCTTTCCGGCAGTGCTGACCGGGGAATGCGCACCGACACCTCTCCGACGAAAGTGACCGGGTTGGTGTAAGGCTGCCAGGTACGGGGCGGATAGGTGGTGGTTTCGGGTGCGAAAACGATGTCCCGCAACTGGTCGAAAAAGGGGCTGCCGGCGCCTTTCTGCTGAAGGACGCGGCGAAGCAGCGCCACATGACGAAACCCGATGTTCTTGACGACGCCTGAAAAAAACAGTCTCCGTCCGTCAATCTCCACGCTCGGCGTATGGGGATTGGTCAACCACACCGTCATCTGGTCGACGGAGGCCTCGGGGTAAGCCGCCATCAGCTGATCACGCGCTTGCTGCTCGGAAAATGGGAACTCATCGGCAATCAGTTCCATCTTCCATTTCAACACCCTGAGGCGGGACGGGTCCTTACAGGTGCTGAGTTCCTGAAGAAACGGTGCGATATCGATGAGGGCATGGGCCTGGCCACTGAGAAAAACCGCACACCCAACAACGAATACGGTAATCCATCTTTTCATCGATAGCCTCCATTCTGCGAAGATGTTGCGGATCCGATCCGTGCCGATATTCAGACCGTTGGCGATGCCATCCGGTCGTCGACGCAAGATTCGGTATTGGGCTTAATACGGAGACACCATTGCTGATCCCCGGGTACGTCGCGGTGTCTTTGGGCTGGATCCCGGCATTCAGCATGGCATAGATGATTGGCCATGTTCAAGATATTTGAGCATCTGACTTAAACCACGCCCCGGTCAGGGATGTAAAAAACTATCGGCGGAATACAAAAAAGCCCCTCCCGCAAGGGAGGGGCTTTCGCTATCAGGATGCCATCGCACTTGAATCGCCGGGTCGGTCGGAAAGGCCTATCCGTTTTTCTTTTCAAACGCGTCCATGAACCCGACCAGGGCGTCGATGCCGTCCATGGTGGTGGCGTTGTAGATGGAGGCGCGGCAACCGCCCACCGAGCGGTGGCCCTTGAGGCCGCCCAGATCGCTTTTGGCGGCCTCGGCCACGAATCGCTTTTCCAACTCCTCGGACGGCAGCCGGAAGGTGACATTCATGAGGCTGCGGCTGTCGGCGTCGGCGGTGCCCCGGTAAAAACCGCTCTTGTCGATGAAGTCATAGAGATTGCCGGCCTTGGCCACGTTCAGGGCTTCCATCTTGGCAAGCCCGCCCACCGTCTCCTCGAGCCACTTGAGCACCAATTGGACCGTGTAGATGGCAAAGCACGGCGGCGTGTTGTACATGGAGTTCTTCTCCGAGTACGTGGTGTACTTGAGCATGCTGGGAATCGCCGCGGGGACCCGCTCCAGGAAATCCTTGCGGACAATCACCATGCACACCCCGGCCGGCCCGATATTCTTCTGGGCACCGGCGTAGATCATGCCAAAGCGCTCCGTGTCCAGCGGCCGACTCATGATATCCGAGGACATGTCGCAGACAATGGGCACGCCGGCGGTATCGGGGAAGCGCTGCCACTGGGTACCCTTGATGGTATTGTTGGAGGTGATGTGGGCATAAACCGCGCCGGGGGTGAAGGTCACGTTTTTGGGGATGTAGCAAAAATCCCGGTCCGCCGATGAGGCGACTTCGCTGACGGTCTTTTTCTGGATTTTTGCTTCCTTGAACGCCTTTGTGGCCCAAGTGCCGGTATTGACGTAATCGGCCGTATCGCCCTCGCCCAGAAAGTTCATGGGGATCATGCAAAACTGCATGCTGGCCCCACCCTGGATAAAGAGCACCTCGTAGCGCGCGTCCAGATTCAAAAGACGCCTGGTGCGGGCCACGGCGTCATTGATCACCGCATCAAACGGGGCAGAGCGGTGGCTCACCTCAAGGATGGACATGCCGGTGCCGCTGAAATCGAGAAAATCGGCCTGAATTTCTTCCAATACCGGCAGCGGCAGTGCGGCCGGCCCTGCGTTAAAGTTGAAAACCCGATGGTTGCTCATGCATTGTTCTCCATTTGTGGATGGGCATCAGTTGGTTGCACACGCTGTTATTCATAACGGCATAAATCCTTGCCAACAAATACACGGCGGAAAGCGGTAGTGCATCATGGATAATCAGTCGCCTTTGGGTTCAGGACTCTCTGCCCGCAAAGATTCAAGCCGCCGTGTATAAATCATCAATAATGGTAAGGGCTTCCAGTATTTTGGAAGTTGCTACATTTCCAGAAACAAATCGCCTTGTCAACGGCAATCTCCTGTGGTTACCTGTCTGACAATACCCGGCGTTGACAATGCCGGCGACGATACAATAGTTAGCCAGTGACGGCGGTTTCCATTTACCGCAATTTTTCTAATCATTTCTGAGCAGAGGATTAAATTCGGATGAACATTCTCTCCTATCCGTCAGCGGCGGCAGACAAGCGACTGCAGAAAATCATCCATCGGGATATCGGTTTCCGGAAAAAAGATACCGACGCCGTGGCCCGCATCGTGGCCGATGTGCGCAAAAACGGCGACGCGGCCCTGCTGACGTACGCCCGGCGGTTCGACTGCCCCGAGATGACGACGGCCGATCTGGCCGTGACGTCAGAAGAGTTCGCCGAAGCCAGAAAACAGGTAGACCGCCGAGTCATGAACGCCCTGAGCCGAGCCATCCGGCAGATCACCGCCTTTCACCGGCGACAGCTGCCCAACTCATGGGTGGATACCGCCCGCGACGGGTCCATGCTGGGCCAGATGATCCATCCGGTGGACGCCGCCGGCGTGTACGTTCCCGGCGGTCAGGGGGGAACGACCCCCCTGGTCTCGTCGGTGCTGATGGGCGTCATCCCGGCACGCATCGCCGGAGTACCCCGGGTGGTCATGGCCTCTCCGCCCATGGCCAATGGCCGTCTTAACCCGTACCTGCTGGTCGCGGCCGAAAAAACCGGTGTCGATGCGGTGTACAAAGTCGGCAGTGCCTGGGCCGTGGCCGGACTGGCCTACGGGACCGAAACACTGCCCCGGGTGGATGTCATCGTTGGCCCCGGTAATCTCTACGTGACGCTGGCGAAAAAACTCGTCGCCGGCACCGTGGGTATCGACATGATCGCCGGTCCCAGCGAGATCCTGATCATCGCAGACAATGCCGCCAACCCAGAATTTCTTGCCGCCGACATGCTCTCCCAGGCCGAACACGACAAGCTGGCCTCGGCGGTGCTGCTCACCACATCGGCATCGGTGGCAGAAAACACCCGGCGGGCGCTGACCGCGCAGCTGGAAGCGCTCGGCCGTCGGGAAATTGCAGCGGCGTCAATAAAGAATTTTGCGGCCATCCTGGTCGTCCCCGATCTGAATACGGCCGTGGATCTGGCAAACCGCATCGCCCCCGAGCACCTGGAGCTTCAAGTGGCCGCGCCGCTGGACTGGGTGGGACGCATCAGAAACGCCGGGGCGGTCTTTATGGGCGAGCACACCCCGGAGCCCATCGGCGACTATATCGCCGGCCCCAACCATGTGCTGCCAACGGCCGGTACGGCCCGGTTCTCGTCAGCCCTGTCGGTGGAGACCTTCGTTAAAAAAACCAGCCTTATCTACTACAACCGGGCGCGCTTTTGCGAAGAAGCCAAAGACGTCATGGCGCTGGCAGGTGTGGAGGGCCTCGGCGCCCATGCCAACGCGGTAGCGATCCGTCTGAAATGACATCGAAATGGACCCGCTATGAAAACGGTTCTCATTTTTGAGGCGACTTTTAAAAAATGGCGCCCACGGAAAAGGCCAGTAGAAACTGCCCCGAGTAGTAAAGCGGAAGGCCCACCGCCCGGTTCAAAAACGCCTCTGTGACGAACCGCTGCCGGGCCACAAAGAGGTCCGAAACGTAGAACAAGAATGCCCCGATCAGGATCATCCACTGCCCCTGCGGCCGTAGCCCACCAGCCCTGAAGACGCCCACGGCACCAATGAGCATCAGTGAGATGATCAGCACATAGGCGATCACCGGCCCCGCCATCTTGCCCAGGTGCGGCCGGAGCCACAGGTAGACCCCGGCACTCACCCCCACGACGCAGGCCGTGCCTGCCGACGCCCACAGGCGCAGCGGGCTGATCTGGGCAAACGCCACCACATACATGACATGCCCTATGAGAAAAGACACCAGCCCCACCAGAAACGCCGGCCGCTGAGGCAGCGCGAGACAGACGTCCCCGCCCAGACAGAAGACCAACCCGGCCAGCACCCAAGTGTAATACGCGGGCAAGGGGTGCTGCTGCACGGCGGCCGCAAGGATAAACAGCAATGAAGCCAGCGGCTTGGTCAGCAGTTTTCCCTTCAGACTCTTTTTCTTCTCGGCGGTCAGAAGGCCCGCCAGCAATACAGCGGCGGCAACAAGTATTATCAGATTCACGTCAACGCCCTCCATCTTTTGGCAAATGGTGCGAGTGTGCACCGGTTCCGCGCCGGGGTCAAGGCCAGGCCGCCGCGCCCCGCCGGCTCAGGCGTCTTGACACCAAAAAAAGCCCGGCATAAAAAAGCGCAACGGTGCCGGGGGCGCTGAGAAAAGCGAACATCGAACGTCCAACGCGAAGGTATTTTTCTTGCAAAAGCGCCAAGACCGTCAAGAGAAAAATAATTAATATCAGTGTTTTAGCTTTGCGATCGTTGCGCCGTTGCGTGAGATCCCAACTTCTTACGGGACTGGCAAGATTGATGGAGCCGTTTATGAAAACGATATCACTCGGACGCACCGCCTTGCCCGTAACCCCCATGGGGCTCGGGCTGGCCGCCCTCGGCCGCCCCGGTTACATCAACCTGGGCCACGCCGAAGATCTGGCCGGCGACACCGAGGTCTCCGCCATGGCAGCCCGCGCCCACGCGGTGCTGGATGCCGCGTGGGCGGCCGGTGTCCGTTACTTTGACGCCGCCCGCTCCTACGGCCGGGCAGAAGCATTTCTGAGCGATTGGATTCGAGCGCGCCACCTGGATCCGGGTTTGGTGACGGTGGGGTCCAAATGGGGGTACGTCTATACGGCCGACTGGCAGGTGAAGGCCGCACACCACGAAATCAAGGAGCATTCCCTCTCCCGCCTCAACCAGCAGTGGCGCGAAAGCCGGGAGCTCCTGGGCGATCACCTGAAGCTCTACCAGATCCATTCAGCGACGCTGGAAAGCGGCGTTCTGGATAATACCGCGGTCTTGAACGCCCTGGCCGGGCTCAAAGCCAAAGGCGTTGGTGTGGGGCTGTCTGTAAGCGGCCCCCGGCAGGCCGAGGTGATTCGAAGGGCCTGCGCGTGCCGGATTGACGGGCGGCTTCTATTCGACACGATCCAGGCAACATGGAACCTGATAGAGCGCTCCGCCGGCCCGGCCTTGGCCGATGCCCACGCTGCCGGGATGGGGATCATCGTCAAGGAGGGCCTCGCCAACGGCCGCCTGACCTCCCGCAACGCCGATCCCGCCTTCACCGAACGCAGCCGGCGCCTGGCGCAGGAAGCCCGGCGCCTGGAAACGACCGTCGATGCCCTTTCCCTGGCCGCGGTGCTGGCTCAACCCTGGACAGATGTGGTCTTGAGCGGGGCCGCCCGCACCGACCACTTGCTGGCCAATCTCAAGGCCCTGGATGTCCGATGGACTGCCCGGACTGACACCGCTTTGGCCGGTCTGTCTGAAACCGCCCCCGAGTACTGGCGCATCCGCGCGGCGCTGGCCTGGAATTAGCGTCATGGCCCGATAACACAGCGCTGATTACCACGAAGTACACTTAGGCCACGAAGATTTCATACCATCGTATTATTTTTGGGGGTTCTTCGTGCACTTCGCGTTCTTTGTGGTTCACATTCATTTGCAGCAACAATCACGCCCCGCCCCCGCCCTGGCGCGCCACGAATCCCTGGGTGTTGAGGCCGGTCGCCGATGAGGTCCCGGCGATCTTTGCCAGATAGACCGCCCCCAGTCGCGAAATGTGGCCGGCCACGGCGTCGAAGTAATTGTAGTGGGCCTGCTCCTCGTCGATGACCATTTCAAAAAGCTTAGCCGTCACGCTGTCGCCGCTGTCCCGGCAGATATTCAGAAAACCGTTGTAAGCGATGATGGCCTTGTCCTCTTCGCCGGCGTCAAAGGAGAAAATGACGTCCACGTCTTGCCCCTTCTCCACGGGCTCTGCCTTGTCCACGGTGGGCTCGCCGCCCAGTTCCTTGATCCGCTCGGCGAACGCTTCGGCATGGCGCATCTCGTCGATGGCAATGAGTTTTACCTGAGCGGCCAGCTCGCCGTAGTCCATGTCGTCGAGCCGGTAGTGCTGGTTCATGTATTGGTGAATCGCCTGTAACTCCATGGCCCGGGCACTGTTCAACACGCCGATGACGATTTCCTTCTTGTTCTTTTCTGCTTTCTTTACCATGTAACCCCTCCTTGGCAATGTGAGTGAAATAGTGATATCGCGCCGCTGCCGCCTCGGGCAAGGTTGGCGCGGAATGCCTCAGGCATCGCAGCCGTGAGGGCCATCCAGGGCTTCGCGCACCGCCATCGCCAGTTTCGCCTTCTCGATGGGCTTTTGCAAAAACCCACGGAAACCGAATCGCCGGGCCTGATCCATATCCACGCCTTCACTAAAACCGGTACACAGAATCATGGCCGTATCCGGGCGGATATCAAGAATCCGGGCGGCCAGCAGATCACCGCACATCTCGGGCATGGTCATGTCAGTGATGAGCAGATCAAAACGGTGGGGCGCATCGGCAAACAAGGCCAGCGCTTCGTCGGAGCGGGTGACCGCGATGACGGTGTATCCCAGCCGTTCGAGCATGCGCTGGAGTATCAGGGCCAGAGATTTTTCATCATCCACCAAAAGAATGGTCTCGGCCCCCCGCGGGAGTATGGGTGCCGCTGGAACGGCATCCACCGCATCCATGCCCACCAGGGGCAGCAGCACCTCGAATGTGCTGCCACGGCCATCGACGCTGTCCACCCAGACAGCACCGCCGTGACGGCGCGCGATCCCCAGCACGACGGCAAGTCCCATGCCCGTTCCCTTGCCCACCTCTTTGGTGGTGAAATAGGGATCAAAAACACGCTCGATGTAATCGGCGGGTATACCGGTTCCCGTATCGGAAACCGCCAATCGAAGATACCGCTCGGCAGTAAGTTCGGAGGCTTTCGAATCGGGCAGATCCGCGGGACGCACAGCGTCCAGCCCGATCTTGAGTACGCCGCCGTGCTCAGCCATGGCATGCGCCGCATTGGTGCTCAGGTTGAAGATGATCTGATGGATCTGCACGGGATCGGCCAGCACCACATCGTCCAGGTCGGGTGCCACGATCTGTTCGATAGCGATACTGGTCGGCAGGGAGGCACGCATCAACCGAAGGGCCTCCGCCGCGATGGGGATCAAGTGCACGGCACGGCGCGGCTCCTCGCTCTTGCGGCTGAAACTGAGCAGTTGCCGTACGATGTCCTTGGCGCGAATGCAGGCACTGTAAATCTCATCCATACTACCACGCGCGGGGCTCGCCGCTGGCACATCTTCCATGGCCAGTTCCGTATTGCCGAGGATGATACTTAAAATGTTGTTGAAGTCATGGGCGATCCCGCCGGCCAGCGTACCGATGGCCTCCATCTTATGAGACTGCCGCAGTTCGGCCTCCAGTCGCTCCCTTTCAACCTGTGCTTTCTTGGCTTCGGAGATGTCCTCGAAGGCCACGCCCAGGCGGCCACCGGCCACGGGAAAGGCCCGAATATGGTAAGCGCCCGAGAGACGATCGTCGGCATACGAAAATGAATCGGTCTCATAGACCTTTCCGGTGCGCATTACGGACAACAGCGCTTGGGTAAGACCGCTGTCACGCGCATTGGGCCAGATATCGTTGAACTCGCGATCACGCCAGGCATCGATCTGAATGCCGGTGAGCCGCTCGGCGGCAGGATTGGCCTCCTGGAGTATCAGGCGCTCGGGCGCTTCATAACTGTAAATGAACAGCCCCGCGGGGATGGATCGCACAATTTCCGACGAAACGCTGAGCGCCTCTTCGAACCGTTTGCGCGCGGTGATATCAAGGGCGGTAAAGGTCACCCCGGTATCCAGGTCATCTCCCAGCAGCGGGGTCGAGTTCAACAGCACGTCGATGACAACGCCGTCCTTTCGGCGCCAAAAGGTCTCGACACTGCCGGTTCCCTGCAGGGCAATCTGGTCGTATTTTTCCCGCCCCACCCGCTCGAATTCGGCGTCATCAGGGTAAAGCATGTCGGCTTTGCGGCCCGCCAGTTCGTCCTCGCAATAGCCGGTCATGCGGCACAGCTCGGTGTTCACCCAGAGAAAATGCCGTCGCACCACCAGGCCGATACCGATTGGCGCAACGCGAAATATACTCTTCAGGGTGTTCTCGCTCTGCCGCAGGGCCTGCTCGGCCCTTTTGCGGTCTTCCACTTCCCGGGACAACAAGTCGCGACTCACCGTGGTCTTCTTCAGATTCAGTGCCATGTTTCGCAGACTGTCGGCAAGCTGCCCCAGTTCCCCGGGCCATTGTGGTGCGACGGCGGTATCAAACTCTCCGCGAGCGATGGCCCCGGCCTCGGTCTGCAGCAGCCGGATCGGGCGGATGATTTTGCTGTTGCTGAATCGCCACCCCAGCCACGTCGCCATGGCCATCGTGGCCAGAAAGAGCCCGATGAACAGGCCCGTAAGCAGGTAAAGGTGATAAAACGCAGTGACAACCGGTGTTTCCACCACAACCGCCCACCGAGTCAGGGGCACGGGGGCCGACGCCCCGATGACCCATTTGTCGTCGATGCCCCGGTAAATGGCTGCCGCGGGCTTGCCGTGACGCGCCTGGGTCACGGTATCGACACTGCTGAGATCACGCTTTTTCAAGACAGAGGCGGCCTCCCTGAAGGCAATGAGAATGCCCTGGGCGTCCACCACATAGGCGTCTCTTTTCCCGCCGATGCTGGAGCGGGCAATAAACCGCCACATGGTTGAGATATTGATGTTCACCATGATGAGGCCGGTCACCCGATCACCAATGTCGCTGATGGCCACGGCGATCGGCACCAGCGGAAACCTGGAAAACCGCGACATGGCCACATTACCGATCCGGGGTCGGCCGTCTTTGGCTTCGATAAACAACGGATCCGCTGCAATAGAGCCCAACTCGAAGGGGCGGAATGAGTAGTGACGGGAGATTTTCAGAAGCTCGTTACCGTTAAGGTCGGCCACGGTGATGCCGTCGAAGGCTGCCACCCGGTCCAGCGTGCCGTAGATGAGATCCTTCAGGGCGCTGTCGTCTGGCCGGAGAACGCCGGCCGCCTTGGCCAGCACCTGAATCTGCCCGGTGGTCTTTTCAAGATAGGCGCTGATGTTGCTGGCCACCCGCAGGCTGATTTCCTGTTCGGTATTGAGGATCGCCTGCCGCTGAAACTCGAAAAACGTTGTCAGAGACACCAGGGCCAGAAGGCCCAGCGGGATGATCCCGAACCCCATGAGCATCGAAATGACGGGGCGGGCAAGGCTGCGCAGGCGTTTGGCTGGGTGCGGTTCATTCATTGGCCCCACCATCGCCTCCCGCCGGCCACGCCGGCATGGGCCAGACAGCGCTCCGATTTGCCAGTTCCTTCGGCCAGACAGTATGATACATGCCCTCCTGGACCTGGACAATAATGCCGTTTCCTAAGGTGTTTTGCCCTGTCTCCGGGTCGAAGGACACGCCGCCCCACGGCATGACGACCTGATGGGCGCCAAAGTGCGTCTGACGCAGTGCCCCTCGGATCGCATCCGCCGATAGCGTCTCGGCGCGGTTGATGGCATCGGCCAGAACGATGAGGCCCGTAAATGCACGAGCGCTGGTGCCGGACATGTTGCGGCCGGTCCGCTGCCGGAATAAATCGTTGATCCGCCCTACCAGGGGTTTTTTATCGGCAAGATCAAGCGCCCACACCTCACGGCTGAACACGTACTCACCCCCCTGCCCGAGTGTGGCAAGAAAGTGAGGGCTGGTAAAGCCGGCATTCATGGCGACAATGGCCGTAGGCTGAATATTCAATGCGCGATAGCCCGTCATGAACCGGATGGCATCGTCGGCGTAGGAGGCCTGGAGGATGATGCCGGGCATCCCGCCGGCGATCTGGGCAAGTTCCCTGGAAACGTCCTGGGTTTTGGCGTCGTAGGGCACATCGGCCGTGACCTGGTATCCGAAGCGCGCCGCCAGCTTCCGTTCGGCCATGGCGACACTGGTGCCCCACAGCCGGTTTTCGTAGACGAGTGCCAGCCGATGGGGCACCGGCGAAACACCCTGCCCTGTCAAGGCCTCGAAGAAATCAAAAAAGTTTTCGGCAAAGGCCGCGTCATCGGGAGTCGTTCGAAAGAACCACAAGAGTCCCCGCTGCGTCAGCACCGGCGACGTTGATGTGGCATTGAGAAAGGGGATCCTCAGCACCTCTGCCTGCTCACTGGCTGCTGCAGTCACCGTGCTGTTGTAGCACCCCATCAGCGCCACCACGTGATGCTTGTTTACCAGTTCCACCACACGTCGGCCGGCAATGGCTTCATCGCCCTCTGAATCGGCAAAGACCACTCGAATGGGAGCACCGCCGTGCCGGTGCAACCCTGCAAATTCAGCCATGGGCAGCGGCAGATCACGCGCGGTGTTGACCATTTCCACGGCCATTTCCACGGCATCGCGGATCTCTTTTCCGGAATCGGCACTGGGCCCGCTGAAGGGATAAATGGCACCGATAACGACAGCCGGCGCCGAGGCTGTGGATGGTGGCGACGGCTGACAACCGACCATCAGGAGCATGGCCAGCACTGCCCATGCGACAAGGCATCGCAAGCGATGCCGGAACGGGCGGCATGCAATCCAGTGTCCCGCAATGGGGGATCCGCTTTCATAGCATGAGGGGCGATGCACCATGATTGGCAGTCTCCAGGGTTCGGTGTGATTTGTCATTCAATCGAGACTGGATATCAGATGGACCGTCGAAAACCAACGGCAAAACCTGCCCGATGGTGCTTTCTGCATAAGCGTGTGAAAGTATTCTTCGTGCGCTTCGTGTTCTTCGTGCTTTCCATATCGATGGTGCGGTTAACATCAACTTCAGGGTCGTGGACAACCGTATTGCCTTTTTCAGGAGGCTCCGGTAAGACATCCGAACTTAAAGCGGACACAGCCTGTCCCTCTGATAACGGCCCCACACATGACAAAACAGGAAGGCAATATGACGGATCAACAGGGCCAACCGGATCCCGTCCACCAGGCAGGATCGGAGCTGTTTGACTTCGCCATCGACCGCGGGGACGTCAAATGGCTGATGGACCGACTGCCCGAGGCCGCCGCGGTAAAGCGCCCCACCGTGGAGCACGAACTTCAGATTCTGAAAATCATCACCGTCGGCTGGAGCATCGCCTACTGCCTGGCAGACAGCCCCCATAAAACCCCGCTGTCGGAAATTTTCTGGGCGGGGATCCGGGAATTCTCACAAGGCCTGAGCCAGACAACGGAGCTGATGATCGGTCAGGACATCGACTATTTCAAGACCCTTCGCGAGCGTCTTGATATGTATGTGACGGCACTGAACCAAAACCCGGAGGCCCCCGAACCGGCCGCCGTCATAGGTCCCACCTTCGCCTATGCCTGCGGCAATGTAGAAGACATCTTCACGACCATGACCGGATCCAAAATGTTCGCCACCGCCTTTGGCCGTGTGCGGGCCTACCTGAAATCGTTGGAACCGGACCGGTGACATGTCAATTCTCAAGTTGACTTTAGCCGCAGCACCGCGTGTGAACGTGTTTTGAGTCAAAGGCTGTTTCTTCGCTGTTCACAAAAATGCCGCCATGGTATAGGCCGGATGACGGGTGATCCATTGATCAAGCCGGAATGCCGTCCGCTCACCCACAGGATGAAACCAGCGGCCTTTGACTGCAGCAATCATTTTCCTTCTGACCTATGCCGGCGTTGCGGCCGGGCGCATACCCGGCCTGGCCCTGGACCGGGTCGGTATCGCCGTTCTGGGAGCCATCGCCATGGTCGTCGGCGGGGTCCTCACTCCGGCCCAGGCCCTGTCGTCCATCGATCTGCCGACCGTGCTGCTCCTGTATGCGCTGATGATCGTCTCCGCCCAACTGCGCCTGGGCGGGTTTTATACCCGGACGGCAACCGCCGTGACGCGCCTGCTCCGCCGCCCCCGGCTGTTCCTCCTGGCCCTGATGGTCTCCAGCGCGCTGCTCTCGGCCCTGCTGGCCAACGACATCGTCTGCTTCGCCTTTACCCCGGTGCTGACCCTGGGGCTTCTCGCCGCCGGGTTGGACCCGGTGCCGTTTCTCATCGGGCTGGCCGTCTCCAGCAATATCGGATCGGCAGCCACCCTCATCGGCAATCCGCAGAACATGCTCATCGGCCAGGTGGGCCGGCTTGATTTCCTGGCGTTCACACGGTGGTGCCTACCGCCGGCGGTGATCGCCCTGGTGGGCAGTTACCTGCTGATCCTATGGGGATGCCGGCGCGCCATGGTCCAAACACCGTCAGTCTCCCGAGCGCCGGAGACCGCACTGCCACCGTTCGACCCATGGCAGACCGGCAAGGGCCTCGCCGCCGTAGCCGCTCTGGTGGCGCTGTTTCTCACGCCCATTCCCCGTGAAGTCTCTGCCCTCGGGGTAGCCGGGGTACTATTGTGCAGCCGTCGCATGAAAACCCGAGACATGCTGGGCCTGGTGGACTGGCACCTCATCACACTGTTTGGAGCCCTTTTCGTGGTCACACACGCCATTTCACAGGGCTCGTATCCGGCAACCGCCGTGTCGGTCATAAACCGCCTGGGAATCGAACTGAGCCATCCGGCATGGCTGACCGCGGTATCGGCCCTGCTCAGCAACATCTTCAGCAACGTGCCGGCCGCCATGCTGCTGATTCGATTTCTTGACCCGGCGGAGCCGTTGCAATGGTATGTGCTGTCAGTGTCGAGCACATTCGCCGGAAACCTGTTCATCATCGGCAGCATCGCCAACCTCATTGTCATCGAACAGGCCGCCCGCCTTGGAATCCGCATCGGATTCGCCCGGCACGCTGCCGTAGGGGTGCCGGTCACCGTGTTCTCGCTGGCGGTGCTGGTGGGCTGGGCCTGGATGTAACGCGTCGCTGCGGGCTGGCGCAGGCGGGTCGTTCAGTGCCCCTTTCCGTTCACCGGAAGGATAAAGGATCTGGTCATGAAAAACTCATTCATCGCGCTTTTGAAGCCTTTGACACTTGTCCTTGCGTGCCTTGCGTCGTCGTGCCTCGGACCGCGGCACGACATCGCGGCCATAACCGGGTTTGACGCCCAGCGCTACCTCGGCCGGTGGTACGAAATCGCCCGCCTGCCCCACAGCTTCGAAAAGGACCTGATCGCCGTTACGGCAGATTACCACCGTAACACCGATGGCACGATTGCAGTGATCAACCGCGGGTACCTGCCCGCAGCGCAGAAATGGTCCGAGGCGATCGGAAGAGCCCGGCTGCCGGAAGGTCCGAAGGTGGGCAGACTGGAAGTCTCCTTTTTCGGACCTTTTTATGCCGACTACCGGGTGATCGCCCTGGATGCGGATTACCAGTGGGCCCTGGTCACGACCAACCGGAGCGACTACCTGTGGGTGCTCTCCCGATCTCCTGAAATGGATCGGACGCTCGTGGCGCAGCTTGTTGCGCAAGCGCGCGCGTTCGGGTTCGATACCACGGCACTGATCATGGTCGATCAATCGATGAACCTGCCGGCGGCACGCTGAGGCCGTTGTGCTAAAATAAAAAACGCTCACGTTGCCAACGATGGCCGGCAGCATTAGATTGCACCTCAAAACAGCACCTGAAGCGGCGACGGCCGAACCGAGCAGGCGGTTGAAAAACGTCATGAGCGCAGGCAAGACAAGGCAACATCCGACGAGAAAGCGGCGTTTTCGGATGGACACTAGAACCTATCTCAAAAAAAAGATTTTTGGTTCAGATCAAGGCGAAGCCAAGCATCAACCCGCAGGAATACTGGTGTATTTGTCTTGGAAACCCGGTGCTTCGCACCGAGTTCCAGACGAACCCCCGAGGCTTGATGAGCGGCTTCAACGCCGATATGGGGCAAAAAGACTTTTTTGAGATAGGTTCTAATTAACGCTGTAAAAAGGAGATCCGCATGAACATCAATCAATACATGGACAACATCGTTCCGTGGCTCAGCACCTATTCCTTGAAGCTGGTGGCTGCCGTACTCATCTTTGTCATCGGTCGCTGGCTGGCCAAAAAGCTGACGCTGCTGCTCGGGGCGCTGATGCGGAAAAACAAGGTGGACGACACCCTCATCGGGTTTTTCGACAGCATCGCCTATTACACGCTGCTGATCGTGGTGCTCATCGCCGCCGCCGAGCAGCTCGGCATCAATACGACATCGCTGCTCACCGTGCTGGGCGCCGCCGGTCTGGCGGTCGGTCTGGCCCTCAAGGATTCGCTCTCCAATTTTGCCTCGGGGGTGATGCTCGTGCTCTTCAAGCCATTCCGGGTGGGCCATTTCGTCAATGCCGGCGGAGTCTCCGGTACGGTTGAAAGGGTCACCATTTTCAACACCGTCCTGAACACCCCCGACAACCAGCGGGTCATCGTCCCCAACGGCAGCATCACCGGCGGGGTCATCACCAACGTGACGGCCAACGACACCCGGCGGGTGGACCTGGTCTTCGGGATCGGCTACGGCGACGACATCCCCAAGGCCAAGAAAATCCTCACCGACATCGTCGCCGCCGACGAACGGGTGCTCAAAGACCCCGCGCCGGTCATCGCCGTCTCGGAGCTGGCCGACAGCAGCGTCAACTTCGTGGTGCGACCCTGGGTGAAAACGGGCGACTACTGGAAAGTCTACTGGGATCTGACCGAAAAGGTAAAAATGACCTTCGACGCCGAAGGCGTCAGCATCCCATTCCCCCAGCGCGATGTGCACATTTACAACGAAACCGCACCCTGACCGACCGCCTGAAAGCATGCGGCGGACGTTCGCGACCTGCTTCTACCGGGCGATCATATACCGGTTCAGGGCTTCGTGAAGGGTCTCGGCGGCAAGAAATGCACAGTGCCGGTCTTCTTCGGGAAACGTGCCGATCTTTCCGAGGATGGCCTCGCCGGTGATGGCGGTCAGCTCATCGGGGTTCCTGCCGATCGCCATTTCCGCCGCAAAGGAGCCGCATACCGTGCTCGATCCGCAACCATCGGTAAGATAGGCGGCATGCTTCACCCGGCCATTTTCGAATTTCAGAAAAATCTCCATGGTATCGCCGCATTTTCCAGTCACCCGTGCGTGCGAATCCGGATCGGCCATCGGCCCACGGTAACGCGGGTTGCGCCAGCGCTGAAATCCGGCCTCACCGAAGGCTTTCCGGGTTTCGTCGAATATCTGTTCCTGCAGGTTGTCAATGAAGGCATCAAAGTGGTCAGGCATAAATGTTTTCCGGCATGTAGGGATGGGTCCCCACGATCACCTCGATGCCCGCCTTGGCCTTGATCTTGCCGATGATGGTGTCCTTGTGGGGGCAATGATCCGCCAGGCAGGCGGCGACATGAACCTTGGTGGGTTTTTCACCGAGCGGCATGTTCCACAGCTTCACCTGGGCCAGACGGGGGACGATTCCGGCACCCGGGCAGTCGCCGCAGCTGAGCAGGCCCATCACCTCCGCCTCCTGATCCTTGTAGCGGGCGAATTCGCCCTCCCGCCGATTGAAGGCCACCAGGCACCGCGAGCAGCCGATACAGACATCATCCATGACCCGCTTACATCCCACGATCAACACTTTTTCCACGGCATCCTCCCCTGTTATTCGAGCCTTGCCAGAAACCAAAATCTACCATTTCTGGATGGACACAAACTGATAGCCCTCTGATGTTATGAGCATATGCCAACAACTATACCGACATTCATCCACCGTCAAGAAAAAATACGAGAAAGGGGTATTGGCAGTCCTTTGCGCCCTAGCGTCTTTGCGCGAGAACAGGTTAAAAATTGCGCGGATTGACATTCTGAGACGTGTTCGTTATAAGAGCACAGCATAATCTGCACATCTATCCGGGCTACTAAGAAGAAATTTTTGGATTCCTGAGATCCCGGACTTTAGCCATTGTCATAAATGCGTTCCGTTTGCTCAACACCTCCTGGCGGGCATCGGAATCGCTATCGGTATCGGTATCGACCCTGGAAAACATCGCTTTCGATCCCGATATCGATCCCGACCCCGATTCGATCTTGGGGATGAATCGGAACATTATTCTGACAAGGACTATAACATCTTCAAGAAAGAACAGCCTCGTTTGATCCACCTGCAAATATATTGACTATCAATGGGCCGTATGGGTTCTAAACATACGTGGTCCATAATGGAGAGCAGTTAAAATGCCGGCGCCAATCTTTACTAAGGAGGTCACAAAATGAAAAAGTGGGCAATCGTACTCTTAGTGATGGCGATCATGGGGTTTTCTTTTGCTACGGTCAACGCAAGCAACAGTTCAGGGCCCGCCCCGAATTCAGGTGACGGCGTACCTGACGGCAGCGGATGGCCGGTACCGCCTGGCCCATTTGGCCCAGGGAGCGAGTAACGCTTCACTCCAGCATGCCCTCTTTTATGATAAAGGCGATGACCTCATCGATGCCGTCCCCTGTCTTCATGTTGGTGAAGAAAAACGGTTTGTCGCCCCGCATCCTCTTTGTGTCCGCTGCCATCACGGGAAGCGACGCGCCCACCATCGGGGCGAGATCGATCTTGTTGATCACCAACAGATCGGATCGGGTTATGCCGGGTCCGCCTTTACGCGGGATCTTGTCGCCGGCAGCCACATCGATCACATAGATGAAAAGATCCGCGAGCTCCGGGCTGAAGGTGGCGCTTAAATTATCGCCGCCGCTTTCGACAAATATGCACGCCAGACCCGGAAACCGGTGGATCAGATCGGCAACGGCGGCCAGGTTCATGGAGGCATCCTCGCGGATGGCCGTATGGGGGCACCCCCCGGTCTCCACCCCCATGATCCGCTCCGACGCCAGCGCCTGGTGACGGATCAGAAACTCGGCATCTTCCCGCGTATAAATGTCGTTGGTTACCACTGCGATATTGAACCCGTCGCGCATCCTGTGGCAAAGATGCGCCAAAAGCGCGGTCTTGCCTGAACCGACCGGACCGCCGATGCCGACTCTGAGGGGGGACTGTATTGTGGCCATGATGTGGTCCTCTCTTACGACCTGTAAAGTCTCGTATACTGCGATTCATGGCGGCTGCAGGCCACCGCCAGGGCGGGGCTTGAGGAACCGATGTCATTGTCCGCCAGCCGCAGGCCCTGCCCCACGGCCGTCATCACTGCGGGATCCAGCGCCATAAGGATTTGATGCCCCTGGGTCTGCCCCAAGGGGATTGTCTTGATGCCGGTGAGCACCTGGTTTTCCAGCCACGACCAAGCGTATCCCGGCGCCGCCTCGGATAGTGGAATATTCCAGCGAGCCGCCGCCATGGCAAACCCGGCCAGTTGCGAGCGTTCGATAATGCCTTTTTCGGTCATTGAAAAGGATATCTGCAGGCCTTCCAGCAGTGTGGCCATGGCCCGGCCGCGATTTTGCTCTTCCAACCGCAGTTCGCTCGATTCCCTCATGGCCATCAGCAGATCGCACCAGCGGGCAAACGCGCTTTCCTCCTGCGCCAGGCAGGCCGTATACATGCGGCGCAAAATGGGGATATCCACACGCGCCAGGCCATGATGGATCAGATCGGCCAGCCACGCCTGAAGGCTGGGAGCGTCTTGAACCCATCCTTTGGCGATGGCCCATTCAAGCCCCTGGGAATAGGCGAACGCTCCGGTGGGCAATGACGGGCTGACCAGGTGCAGCAGCCGCAGCAACGGTCCACGGCGTTCACCCATGATGATGCCCATTGCCGGCGTAGGCGCCGACCTCAGGTTCAAACGGCGCCAGATCGTGGTGGATCTCAAGGCCCATCCCCCGGATCATTTCATCGAAGATCGGGTCCTCAAGATAGCGTATCCTGCCGGGTGAGATCTCCAGGGACGTATGCCGGTTTCCCAGATGATAGCACGCGCGGGCCATCAGCAGAGCGTCGTCGCTGGCAATGGTGGACAGCGGTTCGCGGGCAGCAAGTACCTGGACCACATAGCCATCCTCCGTGGTCAGCAGGTCCTGTGAACGCATAATGGTGCCCCGTTCCAGAAAAATTCCGGCCTCCTTGCCATTATCGAGAACGACCCGAAGCCGGCTCCGGGTCCGTTGTTCCCAGGGCAAGGTCAGCGTGGTCGCAGGCGCCTGCGGTGCGTTCTGTGTGCGGGTCAATCGGATCATGGGGCAATTCGTCCATTCATTCCGTGGATGGTGATCAAAATAGAAAATAGCGTTGGGCCATGGGCAGGATTTTCGCCGGCGCGCAGGTCAGCAACTGCCCGTCCGCTCTGACTTCATAGGTCTGCGGGTCCACATCGATCGTGGGCATATAGTCGTTCAGGATCATGTCCTTTTTGCCGATCCGCCGGCAGTTTTTGGCAACGCCGATTATCGAGCGCAATCCAAGCTGCTCAGGGATGCCGGCGTCTATGGCGGCCTGGGACAAAAATGACAGCGTGGTCGCCGGCACGGCACCGCCGAAGGCACCGAACATGGGGCGATAGTGCACGGGCTGCGGCGAGGGGATGGAGGCGTTGGGATCGCCCATGGGCGCTGCGGCAATCATGCCGCCCTTGATCACCAGACTGGGTTTGACGCCGAACAGGGCCGGCTTCCAGAGCACCAGATCCGCCATCTTGCCCACGGCCACCGAGCCCACCTCGTGGCTGATGCCGTGGGCGATGGCCGGGTTGATGGTATATTTGGCCACATAGCGCCGGGCACGCCGGTTGTCGCTGGCGGCCGTGTCTTCGGGCAGCGCGCCGCGCTGCACTTTCATTTTATGAGCGGTCTGCCAGGTGCGGATGATGACCTCGCCGACCCGCCCCATGGCCTGGGAATCGGAAGCGATCATGGAGAACGCGCCCAGATCGTGCAAAATGTCTTCGGCGGCAATGGTCTCCCGGCGGATACGGGACTCGGCGAAGGCCACATCCTCGGCGATGCGCGGATCCAGATGGTGGCAGACCATGAGCATGTCCAGGTGTTCGTCCACGGTGTTGACCGTATAGGGACGGGTGGGATTGGTGGACGAGGGCAGCACATTGGGCAATCCGCAGGCGCGGATGATATCCGGCGCATGCCCGCCCCCGGCCCCTTCGGTATGGTAGGTATGAATGGTGCGCGCTTTAAAAGCGGCCAGGGTGTGCTCTACGAACCCGGATTCATTCAGTGTGTCGGTATGGATGGCCACCTGGACATCCATGGCATCGGCCACCGTCAGACAGGTGTCGATGGCCGCCGGGGTGGTGCCCCAGTCTTCATGCAGTTTGAGCCCCATGGCACCGGCACGAACCTGCTCTTCCAAGGCTGCCGGCCGGCTGGCGTTGCCTTTGCCGAGAAATCCGAGGTTCATGGGAAAGGCGTCGGCAGCCTGGAGCATGCGGTGCAGATTCCAGATGCCGGGCGTGCAGGTGGTGGCATTGGTTCCGGTGGCGGGTCCGGTGCCGCCGCCGAGCATGGTGGTAATGCCGCTGGCCAGCGCCTCTTGGATCTGCTGAGGGCAGATAAAATGGATGTGGGCATCGATGCCGCCGGCCGTGACAATGGTTTTTTCACCGGCAATGGCCTCCGTGCCGGGGCCGATGATGATATCGACGCCCGGCTGCACATCCGGATTGCCGGCCTTGCCGATACCGCTGATGCGACCGTCCTTGATGCCGATGTCCGCCTTGATGATCCCCCAGTGGTCAAGAATCAAGGCGTTGGTGATCACCACATCCGCCGCTTCCGCGCACCCGTGCTGGCTCTGCCCCATGCCGTCGCGGATCACCTTGCCGCCGCCAAACGTGACCTCTTCACCATAGTGGGTGCGGTCTTGCTCCACCTGTATCCACAGATCGGTGTCCGCCAACCGAACGCGGTCCCCGACTGTGGGGCCGAACATCTCGGCATATGCCCTTCGGCTGATCGTCTTCATGCGCCCGCCTCCAGATCGCCCATAATCTGTCCATTAAAACCGAATACCCGCCGCCGGCCGGCATATGCCACCAGGGTCACTTCCCGGCGTTGCCCAGGTTCAAATCGAACCGCGGTCCCGGCCGGGATATCCAGACGAAACCCGATGGTCTGCCGGCGATCGAAGGACAGCGCCGCATTGGTTTCGTAAAAGTGGTAATGGGAGCCGACCTGTATGGGGCGATCACCGGTATTGACGACGGTCATCTGGATGGTCGGACGCCCGGCGTTGATGGTAATTTCCCCATCCAGGGGAATGACTTCTCCAGGAATCATGTCGCATTCTCCTTAAATGATCGGGGTGTGCACCGTGACCAGCTTGGTGCCATCCGGAAAAGTGGCTTCCACCTGAACCTCATCGATCATCTCGGCAACGCCGTCCATGACGTCATCGCGGCTCAATACGGTGCATCCGGTGGCCATCAGTTCGGCCACTGATTTGCCGTCGCGGGCGCCCTCCATGATTTCGGCGCTGATGAGGGCGACCGCTTCCGGGTAGTTCAGCTTAAGACCGCGGCGCTTGCGCCGCTCAGCGACGAGCGCGGCAGTGAACAGCAGCAGTTTATCTTTTTCTCTGGGAGTCAGTTCCATGAGTGAACCTCCATTGGGGTCTTTCAGATTTCAGCGTGAAAGTTGTTTACCATGATGTTCTATGTTGCCCATATCCTCGGCGCACACGCCTTTCTGCCGGTCACAGACGGCCGGATACAGGTCCAAAAGGCCTGAAACAGGGTCTTTGCTTCTGACGATGCATCGCCGAGGTATCGTGCCACCAGCAGGTCGTCCATCAGCGTGACGCCGGCAAGCATTGCCGGTTCGGCGTCCAGAATCTGCCGCAAGGGTGCCAGCATGTCCGCGCTGCAACCGGTGGCGGCAAAGGTGGCGCTCACCGATGCGCCGCGCATACCGGCGGGACGGTGAAGGTCCGCTTCCCCCCGGATCATGAGGCGATCCTTAAACAGGGGGCGGCCATCCCGGCAGATTTCAAAGGATGTCTCCAGAAGGCCGGAGGAGAAAGGCGCTTTGCACGCCGGCAGCCCGATGCAAAACAACTCCCAACCGATAAAAGCGGCGCCGCTGTCAAGACTCACCCGCGTAGTGCTGTTTACTTTTGCACCCGGGAAGACAATGTTTTCCTGGGGAAACCATTCGAGGCCGCCGTTTGCGTCAACGGCAAACCGGTTTTCCTGAATGGCGGTTGCGCCGCCGCTGCGGTAGAACTTGGTGGCGCCGGGTGTCGTGATCAGGGCGGCGGCCCCCGGTCTCACATCGGCATGGATCTCCAGCAGGTCGCCACCCACTACGCCGCCGGGCGGATGCAGGATGCAGGCATGGCAGACCGCGGGTTCAGGATACAACGGCCGCTGCACGCGCAAGGGACCGCTGTGACGATTGTTGCGAAGCACGGTCACATCCCGGCCCATCGCAAATTCCAGCTCCAGCCGGGCAACCCAGCCCGGATGATGATCCGCTTGCAGCAGCGCCTCTGCCATTGTCACACCGTCAGGTATTGCTGTATCAGGTGGTCGTCGAGCTTTTCGATGCGCTCGCTGATCATTACCCGCCCCCGGTCCAGGATGACGAATCGATCCGCCACGGATTTGGTAAAATTCAGCTTCTGCTCCACCAGAAGCACCGTCATCTCCAACTGCGTACACAATCGATGAATGATCGCGCCGATTTCCTTGACGATGTTGGGCTGAATGCCTTCGGTCGGCTCGTCGAGAATCAGAAAACTCGGCTGCAACACCAGCGCCCGACCAATGGCCAGTTGCTGCTGCTGGCCACCGGAAAGATCGCCCCCGAGCCGGCCGAGCATTTCTTTGAGGACCGGGAACAGATCGAACACAAGATCGGGTATCTTCTTCAATTTCTGCCTGCCGGTCGTCAATCCGATGCTCAAGTTCTCCTCAACGGTGAGCAGAGGGAATATCTGCCTGCCCTGGGGCACATAACCGACACCCATTTTCGCCCGGAAATCTGCGGACACAGTTGTAATATCGCGGCTGTCAAAAAGGATGCGGCCGGAGCTTACCGCCAGCAGCCCCATGATGCAGCCCAGCAGGGTCGTCTTGCCGACACCGTTTCGGCCCATCAAACAGGTGCATCGGCCTTTGGGTATTTCCAGGTCGATATCCCATAAGGTATGGCTCTCACCATAATGCTGGTTCAGTTTCTCAAGGCAGAGCATTTTTCTTCTCCGAGATAGACCTCGACGACGTCCTGGTTGTTTTGCACCTCGTCCATGTTACCTTCCGCCAGAACGCTGCCCTGATGCAATACGGTCACCTTCCTGGCGATGGATCGCACAAAATCCATATCGTGCTCAACGACCACCACGCTCCGCGTGCCGGCCAGCGAAGTGAGCAGCTCGGCGGTGCGCTCGGCCTCCTGCTGGGTCATGCCGGCCACCGGTTCGTCTACGAGCAGCAGCCTGGGGTTTTGCATGAGCAGCATGCCGATTTCCAGCCACTGCTTCTGCCCGTGGGACAGGGATCCGGCCCGCGCCGAGATCTTGTCCTTCAATCCGATCGTTTTTGAGACCGCCTCGATGTTGTCCTGCTGGGCCGAACTGAGCGTTGCGGCCAGGGTGGACCAGACCTTTTTGCCGCCGGCCATGGCAAGCTCCAGGTTGTCATGAACACTGTGATTTTCAAATACGGTGGGCTTCTGGAATTTTCGCCCGATGCCGGCCCTGGCGATTTCAGGTTCACTCATGTTGAGCAGGTTGATCTGCTGCCCGAACCAGGCCGATCCGCTGTCCGGCCGGGTCTTACCGGTGATGATGTCCATAATGGTGGTTTTGCCGGCCCCGTTGGGACCGATGATGCAGCGCAGTTCGCCGTCTCCGATGTACAGATTCAGATCATTGACGGCTTTGAATCCACCAAAGCTGACCGTGATCCCTTCGAGGTAGAGAATCACGCCATGGGTCAGATCAAGATCGGGCGGCATATCAGGGACTAGAAAATCAAACACCCGGTCCCTGGCCCAGAAGGCAGGTTTTTTTCCAACTGACGTCATGGCTCGGTATGAATCCTTTTGATAACCCGTTTATGAAACACGCCGGCAACGCCGTGGGGCAGAAAGACCGTTACCAGAATAAACATCGCCCCCAGTCCAAACAACCAGGCATCGGGGAATGCCGCGGTAAGATAGCTCTTGGCATAATTGATGATCACAGCACCGAGCACCGCGCCGTACAAAGTGCCCCTGCCGCCCACCGCCACCCAGATCACGATCTCTATGGAAGCCAGCGGGGAAAATTCAGACGGATTGATGATGCCCACCTGCGGCACGTAAAGCGCCCCGGCGATACCGGAAAGAATGGCTGAAAACGTGAAGACCCAAAGTTTGGCGTCTTCCACGCGGTATCCGATAAAGCGCGCCCGGTCCTCCTGATCCCGGATGGCGGTACACAGCTTCCCGAGCCGGGAATGCGTGATGAAGCGGCAGCTCAGATAGCCGAGCGACAGGGCGATGGCCGAGGCCACGAAGAGCGCTGCGCGGGTGGCATCCGACTGCAGATTGAATCCCAGGATATCTTTGAAATCGGTTAGACCGTTGTTGCCGCCAAATCCCATGTCGTTACGGAAAAAGGAGAGCATCAGTGCGTAGGTCAATGCCTGCGTCATAATCGAGAGGTAAACGCCGGTGACCCTGGAGCGAAACGCGAACCATCCGAATACGACGGCAAGCACGCCCGGCACCGCGACCACCATGAGCATGGCAAACCAGAACCAGTTGAAGCCGTGCCAGAACCACGGCAGTGCCGGCCAGTTGAGAAACACCATGAAATCGGGCAGCAGCGGATTCCCGTAGACCCCTCGGGACCCGATCTGGCGCATCAGATACATACCCATGGCATATCCGCCCAAGGCAAAAAATGCACCGTGCCCGAGACTCAGGATGCCCAGGTACCCCCAGGCCATGTCCACCGCCATGGCCAGCAGTGCGTAGCAGAGATATTTGCCCACCAGGGTCATGGTATAGGTGGAGACATGCAGGGGGTTCCCATCGCCGAGCGCCAAGTTGAGGAGCGGAACCAATACGGCGGCGATCGCCAGGCTGCCCAGCAGAAATGATCCGGCCCGATCTTCGTGGAACATCTTTGGAAAGCGCATCATGGATCATCCCCCCGTTGCAGCCCGGCCTTTTTGGGGGAATAGTCCCTGAGGCCGCTTTTGAATAAATATAATGATGAAAACGAGGATCAGTATTTTTGCCATCACCGCGCCGGTCCACGGCTCTAGGAATTTGTTGGTCACCCCCAGCGTCAGGCCGCCGAGCAGTGTGCCCCAGAGATTTCCGACACCGCCGAAGACAACCACCATGAAGGCATCGACGATATATGCCTGCCCGAGATTGGGGCCCACATTGGTCAATTGGGACAGGGCCACCCCGGCGATACCGGCGATGCCGGAGCCCAGACCGAATGTCAATGCATCCACGCGGGCAGCTCTCACGCCCATGGCGCGCGCCATGGGACGATTTTGCGATACGGCCCTGACCTGCAACCCGATGGCACTTTTTTTCAGCAGCAGCGTGAGACCGGCAAAAACGATCAACGAGAAGACAAGAATCACCACCCTGTTTGTGGTCAGCGACAGCACCGCATTGAGATGAATGGACCCGCTCATCCATGCCGGCGTGGCGACGCTTCGGTTCAACGGCGAGAAGACGGAACGTACGGCCTGCTGCAAAATCAGGCTGATACCGAAGGTGGCCAGCAGGGTCTCCAAAGGACGGCCGTAAAGGAAGCGGATAATCGTCCGCTCGATGATGATACCGGCCAGCCCGGATACCACAAAGGCCAACGGGATCGACAGGAAAAGCGCTGAACCGATGGCATTCGGCATCAACTGCTGAAGCACATACGTCGTATAGGCACCGAGCATGATCAACTCACCGTGGGCCATGTTGATCACGCCGATCACGCCAAACGTAATGGATAGTCCGATGGCCGCAAGCACCAGAACCGAACCCAGGCTCAGACCGAAAAAGAAAGTCTCGAAAAAACCGAGAACGGCAATGCGGGTTTCAATCCCATCCAACACGGTTTTGGCTGCCGCGCGGACATCGGCATCCGGTTCTTTACCCGCCAAGGGGATCAACTCATTGCGAACGGCTGGATTGAGGTTGCCGGACATCTGTTTTATGGCGTCAAGCCGCGTCGCCTTGGGCAGTGCCTGCCCCCCGCGCAGAACGGCCACGGCGACCGCTGTGGTTAAGGCTTCTTTGACTTCCGGATCGGTTTCAGCAGCGAGCAGTCCAGCCCACGCCGCCTTCGATTCCAGCGTAATGGTGCTGAGCATTTTGTTGATCGCCGCCACCCGGACTTTAGGGTCCGGATGGGTGAGGCGCATCCGGTCAAGGGCGCTCTTGAGCGCTGCCCGCATGCTATTGTTGATGGCGATTTTCTTAAGCTTGCGTTTTCCCACGACACCCAGATCTTCACCCGTCAGCGCGGATCGAATGGCGAAGGCATCATTTTCCGGCCGGGCATAGACAAGTGTTTGATGCTGCTTGCTCAATAGAAGATCACCCGACAGCAACGCTTCCAAAATCGACTCGGCGCGCGCGTCGCCGCTACCGGCCAATCGTTCGATCCCTGCTGCCGTTTGTGAAAAACTTTCTTCCATCAATAAGGCGATACCCTCATTAAAAGCGGTTTCTTCCCCCGTAGCGGCAAGACATCGCGCACATGGGGCGCACGCCAATAGTGCAACCATGACCAATGGAACGAGCGCAGTTCTATTCAGCAAAGCGGTCAGTAGAAACATGGATGCCTTTATATCTTTCGATCCAGCGAGGGAATGGATCCGGCAACCGGCCGGTATCGCCCGGTTGCCGGCGGGTTTAATTACTTGCCGGAGCATTTCCCGGTTTTGACGTTAAAGTTCCCACACGACAACGGCGCGCGCCAGTCGGCAATGAGATCCTTTGAGCCTTCAAGGTAATCGGACCAGGCGTCTCCGACCACAAGCCCCTTGGTCTGCCAGACGGTCTGGAACTGACCGTCATCCTGAATTTCGCCGATGAGCACCGGTTTGGTAATATGGTGATTGGGCATCATCGCGGAATAGCCGCCGGAGAGATTCGGCACCGCGATGCCGATGATCGCCTCCTGGACAGCGGTCGGATCGGTCGTGCCCGCCTTCTCTACGGCTTTGACCCACATGTTGAAGCCGATATAGTGCGCTTCCATGGGGTCATTGGTCACCCGCTTTTCGTTTTTGATAAACTTGTGCCAGGCTTCGATGAACGCATCGTTGGTCTCGGTATCCACACTCATGAAATAGTTCCACGCCGCCAGGTGACCGACCAGGGGTTTGGTGTCGATCCCTGAGAGTTCTTCTTCTCCGACGGAAAAGGCGACCACGGGTATCGATTCGGCCGTCACGCCCTGATTGCCAAGCTCTTTATAGAACGGGACATTGGCATCTCCGTTAATGGTGGACACAACAGCCGTCTTCTTGCCGGCTGTGCCGAATTTCTTGATATCAGAAACAATGGACTGCCAATCCGAATGCCCAAAGGGGGTATAATTGATCATGATGTCTTTATCGGCGACGCCCTTGGACTTGAGGTATGCTTCAAGAATCTTGTTGGTGGTCCGCGGATAGACATAGTCGGTGCCGGCCAGAACCCATCGTTTGACGCCCACGGTGTTCATGAGATAATCCACGGCGGGAATGGCCTGCTGGTTCGGGGCGGCACCGGTGTAAAAGACATTTTTTGACGACTCTTCGCCTTCATACTGAACCGGGTAAAAAAGCAGGTTGTTCAGCTCTTCGAAGACAGGCAGAACCGATTTCCGTGAAACAGACGTCCAGCATCCAAACACCGCCGCCACTTTCTGCTTTTGGATCAATTCCCGGGCTTTTTCAGCAAACAATGGCCAGTTGGAAGCCGGATCGACCACCACCGCCTCGAGTTTCTTACCCAAGAGCCCGCCTTTTTTATTCTGCTCATCGATCAGCATCAGCATGGTATCCTTGAGCGTTGTTTCGCTGATCGCCATGGTTCCCGACAGTGAATGAAGCACTCCGACTTTGATGGTTTCCTTTGCCGCCGCATTTCCGTACAACAGGCAGCAGGCCAGCGGAACGAGTAGACTCCTGAGGACAATTCGACGCACGTTCATGTTGGTTCCTTTCTCGGTTTTCAGTTGGATGGTGTCGATGCACCAGCGGCTGTTATCGGCCCTGGCCATCAGCCTGGTGTAATGCCGAGATGAGCATTAAGCATGCCACACGAACCATTGCCGGAGGGGCAGGGGAGTTAATTCATTGAATTGTTGATGGAAAATCTTTATGGCGGTGGTCAACAGCGGGCATAATGCAAAAAAGTAAAACTACTTCGGCAAAATTTACCAAACAATTTTGTATTGTAATGTTTTACATATTACGTATTTGTCATTTTATCTAACACATGGTCTTCCCACTCGGCTTCGATGCCGCTTTATAGTCAATGGCGTTCCGGGTACGGGCATCACTCTTTTTACAAGCCGATCCGAGTCCGGACATCGTCGATTAACCGAGCGACCATATCTTGATTTTGGTCGCTGGCTCTGGCAGACTAAAGAATATCTAGCTCATTCCAGCAGTTTGTATGTGATTCCGGAAAATTAACTTCGGTGGCCAATATTCAGCGGTCCAGGCCCGGCGCTCCTTGAACAGCAGCTTATTGGCGAAAGTCCTCGGTTCAGATATCCTTAACATACATGCAATTTTGACTGGTTTGTATTATTGGCAAGTAACTCCAAGGCAGATAGCAGCCTCCCTGTTATCGGCTCACATCTACATATTTAGATTTTAACCGGCCTTCTCAACACCATGACTATTTCATCCTATATCTGACACCAAACTACCCGCAAAGAGGACTCGGGATGAGTAAGCCAAAATATGAAAACACCTTACGAGGGTTGATTTTGAGTTTTGCTGCCTTGATTTTATTATTTCTTCTTTTTGGCGTGTTCACTATCTACGATATCCAAAAAGTTTCCCGCCTGAGCCTTACGATCTATAATCACCCACTGGTAGTATCAAACGCAGCTCTTCAAGCGAATGTATCCATCGCTAAAATGCATCGCAGTATGAAGGATGTGGTTCTTTTTCATTCTTCATCAAGAATTGAGCATTCCATTGAAGCAGTTAATGAGGAAGAGAAACAAGTGTACCGGAATCTCAATATTATAAAAAATAATATTTTGGGTGAAGAAGGCAAATCCCTTGAAAACTCGGCCAGGAATCTATTCGACAAGTGGCGGTTGATTAGAAATGAAGTTATCGAGTTGGTCCACAATAACCAAAGAGAAAATGCAGCCGACATAACGATTGGTAAAGGCGCCGATCATGTTGCCCGGTTAGAAGAGAGAATGCTTGGTCTGACGAACTACGCGAGAAATAAGGCATCAGAATTTACGTTCGAATCCGAAAAAGTACATTCAAGGTTGAATGTGACTACTATCTCTTTTTTGATAATTGCTATCCTCATATCGCTCTTGGTGGCCTTTTGGACTATAAATCAAACAAAATTTGCACAGCAAAACATTAATAGGAGCGAAGCACGCTACCGAACCCTTTTCAATAGCATCCGAGATGCCATATTGGTGGCCGATACCAACAGAACGATCATCGACTGCAATCCAGCTTTATTAGATCTTTTCGGTTATTCGAAAAAGGAGGTGCTGGGCAAGCAGACTCTATCCATTTATAAAAAC